>DATEHI010000060.1:0-6473 GCA_035279665.1 Candidatus Dormiibacterota bacterium
GATATCGCGCGATACGTGGATGCGCATCGTGGCGATGCGGCCGGTACCGATCACCCCGCTCGCTTCTGAGCCGGTTTAGGTTTTCCTTCTCGGCGCAGCGGCGAGTGTCCTCGGCGGAGGGAAGGCGCGCGGCAGGTCCGCAGCCTCCGCCTGGAACAGTGCCTCCGGCTCCGCCAGGCCATGGAACTGATGCTGGCCCAGGTCTTTGAAGCCGATGCCAATCGGCTCCGAGCCTTGCACCGCCTCCCGAACCGCGCCTGAGAGCAGGATCTGGCCGCCGTGGCTCGCGAAGCAGATCCGCGACGCGGTGTGGACGGCCAGGCCGATGTAGCCCGTATCGGTCAGGGTTGGACGACCGGTGTGCAGGCCGATCCGAATTCGGACGGGAAGGCCGTCCGGCCAGGCTCGGTCGCGAACCTGGCGCTGGATGGTGATTGCCGCTTCGAGGCCGGACACTGCGCGCTCGAAGACGGCGAACATCTCATCGGCGCGGGTTTCGACCTCGCGGCCATTGCTCTCGCGGATCGCCGCGCGCAGGAGGCGTCGCACTTCGGCAAGGAACCGCTCATACCGGTCGCCAAGGCGTCGAACGAGCCCGGTGGAGTCCTCGATGTCGGTGAACAGAAAGGTCACGACGCCGGTCGGCAGCGTGCGCACTTCGGTAGCGCGAGCCTGGATCTCGCTGTTCATCCATTGGTTTTCGATGGCAAGCGTCACGGCGGCTGTGACCGTTCGGGCCAGGTCCGGATCGTTGAGAACGGAGCGCTCGTGGACCAGGGCGGTCATCGGCTTGCCCTGACGCTGGAGCAGCGTCACGGCGCGATCGGCACCCTCGCCCGGAAGCGCCACCGCCTGTCCTTCACCGTCGAGGTAGGCGGCGACCGAATCGGACCAGTAGAGGACCGCAAGCGTCGGATCGCCGAGCACGGTGCGCAGCCGCGCTTCCAGCTGCTGCGGCGTTCCGAGGCCGCCGAGTTCGATGACCGCCTTCCCCGCCGCCGCCTGCAGGCTCTGCGTGCGCAACTGGCCGGTCATGAAGCCGACCGGCACGATGCCGTACTTCTTGGCGGCTTTCAGCAGCCTCGTCCGCGCCCGATCTCTCGCTGCTTCGTTCTCGAAGCGGACCTGGTTAAAGCGCGCGAGCGCGTTGCGAACGTGAGCCTCATCGTTGATCGGAAGCCGCCGGACTCCGCGGGAATCGATGTAGGCGAAGGCGCTGTCTGGTAGCTGGGCACGTGCCTTTTCTCCAAGTTGAGGCATCTCCTGATTATCGCCATCAGCGGCGCGGCCATGCGCCGACTTGCGGAGTGTTTAGTCGCTCGGCCAGAAGGCGCCGACCTGCCACCCGAGGATGCCAAGGTCTGATTCCGCACGGGTATCGGTGTGAACCACCAGCGTCTTCCCCGTCCACGTGTACCCTCCCATGCACTGACAGGCGGCCTCTTCGCGCACGAGGAGCGTCGTCGCGGCGACGAACACGGGTGAGTCTCGCCAGGGCGCAAACGCCGTGGTGGCGCCGGAGCTCATGACGCGTGTTTCAACGTGAGGCGTGCTGTCGGTCCCGAGCGCGTAGGCGACCAACTGGTCATCGGTAGTAAGCGATGGCGTACTCCATTTCAGCCCCGGGATGAGGCTCGCGATGCCCGAGGCCGAGTCCCATTGGTAGACACCACTGTTGTTGCGGAAGTAGAAGCGGTCGCCGCTATGGGCCCACACGGCCGCAGTGCGAAAGCCGCCGGCGCCGCCTGACGGCGCCGCGTACACCAGGCTACCGTCCGCCGTCCGAAAGAGCTGCAGACGATAGACAAAGGTGTCGACCACGAGAACGTACTGGCCATCGGGGGAGAACGCGACCAGGAGCATGTCGTCTGGTGATCCGCCCCGTCCTCCGACTGGGGCAGGCGTGCTGAAGGCAACGGGGGCGGCCCCGCCACGTTTCAACCAGTAGTGATGCGTACCTCCGGTGTCGGTGAAATAGGCAACCATCGAGCTGTCAGCGCTCCAGCCGGCGGCTAACGCCACTCCCTGGGTGCTGGCGAGCTCCACGGTCTGGCCGGTCGTCAGGTTGAGGGTCGTCACCACCGACGTGAACTGGTCGGGTGTCGATGACGGTCCGCCCCCCTTCATGGCGACAAAACCGATCAGATCTCGGCTGAGAAAGCGGTGATTGCCCGACCCCTGGAGGGCCTGGAGAGTCCGAGGATGCGCCCTATCTCGTGCATCGCACAGGATCACATCGCGACGATCGGGATGGTTTTGATCGGCGGCATTCAGCAACGCCCGTTCCAGGCCCAACGACGCCAGGTCCGGACAGGCGACCCCGCTCGCCACTGGAAAGGCGAACAGCGGGCTAGGTGATGGCGAGGCGGGCTGCGAGGCGCGCGCGCTCGCCGTCGTGCTGGTCGTTGCGGAGGTCTGACCGCACGCGGTCAAGAAGATCGCGACAAGTGCTAGTCGCACGCAGCGTGCCCCGTTTCGCACAGTGGCCAACGATAAGGCAAAACGCTCGCCCGTGACGAGCCCGTCGCGGCGCCGCCACAACTTCGTGGAAGATGGCCGCCGGCAACAGGAGGCCTTGCGCCCTGCGGTTACTCGCAGTGGAGGCTATTGAATGAACCTTGAGAACCTGGTCGTGCTGGTCCTTATCGCCGCGGTCTGCGGTTTCGTCGCCGAGCGGATGACCCAGGGTCGACTGCCCTACGGTCTGGTAGGCGCGATCTTTGGGGCCCTGATCGGCTCCTGGCTCCTGGTCGAGATGTTCCGCTGGAAGATCCCGGGCGACATGACCGCCGGCGGTGTGCCAGTCCTCACAGCCATCCTGGGCGCGGCCGCCATCATCTTCGTGTTGTCGGTTGTGTCACGCTCGAAGACCCAGTCGGGGCCCGACCGCAAGCGCTCCTAAACCGGCTATCGCTCGGCTGTCGTGAATCGTCAGGGATAGGCGACCACGGTAACCGGGACGTCCGGATTGGTCTTCGTCGACGAGCCGCCGGCGTCGTTCACCACGTGCAGGATCCCGCCGGAGCCATTCGTGGCATCCAGGAAGATCGTCAGCAGATCGCGGAGACTGGACGCCGGGAGGGTTGTCGGAACCTCGAACGCATGCGCCGCGTAAACGTTGACGCCCTTGTTGAAGAAGCTGTAGCTTCCCATCCCATAGCCGGCGAAGCGATCGACGTCGCCGGCAACTTTGAATGCCGCCCAGCCGTCGACAGCAGGCGCCTCCATCCACGCCGCCTGGCTCGGTGGATCGTAGGGCATCTCGTTCTGAAAGAAGATGTCGGTGCCGCGATCCCCGTTCCAGATCACCTCGTACTTCTGGTAGTGCTCGACAAATAGGCCGTAGGCGATCACGTTGTCACCGTTGACGACGACACCAGTGTCGGCCGTGTTGCTGGTCCAGCCAACGCCGTTGCCATGGTCGGCTCGCCAGGCCCAGATGTCGTCGAGGATCGTGTTGTCGCTGTTTACCACCAGGCTGGTCGTCGCTCTACCGGGTGTCGCACCGCCAATGCGGAAGAAGATGTCGTGGAGCGAGGTGGGACCGCCAGGTCGGTCGCCATCCCCCTTATCCGACCGAACCGATCGCGACGCGCTGTCCCCTCGATGCTGGTCATTTTGAGTCCCCACTTGCAGCAACATAGGAGAGTTCTCCGGACCTGCGTCGAAGATCATCCCGGAGAGGACCACGCCGTTGGCGACCTTCATCGAAACGCTCCCGTCCTCAGGAATCAGGGTGGGGAAACCAAGACCGAGGACGACGGCGCCCTCGCGCCCGACCTGGATGCTCCGGTCCAGGTGATAGATCCCGGGGGTGAGGAGCAAGTTGTTGCCTCTGGCCAGCTGCCGGTTGATGGTGCGGGCCGAGTCGCTGGGGTGAGCGACGAAAAAGCGCGCTAGCGGAATGGACGAACCGGCTGCAGGGCCACTGCCCCAGGTCGTGCCCACCGAGTTGTGCCGCACCGCCGGCACGAACACGTTGTAGTTGCCGCTCGAGTCCACGTAGAGGAAGGGGGCCTCGCGGGTCACCGGGCTGGCCGGCAGCGTGGTGTAGGTCGGATTCGGGAAGCTCTGGGCCGGCGCGCCGACGACGCCCGAGAAGACCTGGTTCCAGACCGCGTTGGTCCAGGGGCCGCCCAGCGTGCTGTTTCTCGTGATCCACTGCTGTTGCGAACCGTTGACCACCAGGCCGCTGAACCCCGAATCGGCGATGAAGCCTCCACTGGCGTAGGACGGACCGGTGCAATAGTCCATCAGTGTCGACTGGCCATTGACCTGGACCCGCCGCATCGGGGCCGCCTGCGAGACCGCCCAGAATTCGCGCTCTCGGCAGCCGGCCGGCTTGGTCACGGTGATCGTGAGGTTGGACAGCGAGCGCCAGAAGTTGTTGAGCGCGGTGCAGAAGGTGCCGACGCACTGGTTGTAGACATCGATCGAGCCGTTGATGACGACGTCGTTGGGCGAGAGACCAAGGCCGGCCACCGCGGTGTAGTAGCCGAGTTGGAAACTGAGGGGATTGGCCTTTGATCCGTAGGTGCCGGGCTTGAACAGCAGCGCGTAACGTTGTGTTCCGAACTGGTTGGAGACCTGCTGGCTGGCGACGGCATCGACCTTCGCCTGGATCTCGGTCTGTGGCGTGCTGGGGCCGAAGACGAAGACGTTGGGTCCAAAGTCAGGCTGCGTCGGGCCATGCTGATCTTCGGCTAGCGTCGCCGAAGCCCCTGCAGTGGAGGTCGCCGCGACCAGGATGCCGGCGACGAGGATCTTGAAAAGCCGTCGCGAAAAGGATGTCCCCAACGTATGCCTCCTTCCTCTAACCGCTCAACCGCCGTCCACTCAAATTATGAACCGCCCCGCGTTACAACGGCCGGCGGCCGGCTCCCGGTTCGGTGCTGGACAGTTGAGCCGCCTTGACGCCTCTGCGACACTGATCTACGCTCTCTTTGAGGGTTCCGGGTGACTGAGGAAAAGCGCGAAACTGATCTGGTCCTCTGCGAGGGGTGCCAGGAAATGGTCCGGCCGCTGACCGAGCACGCCGTCAGCCTGGTGGGCGCCACAGTCGTGACCGTGCATGCGTGTCCGTCCTGTGGCGGGCAAAAGGTCCTGGTCGCGAGCCCCTCAGTTCGTTAACCCTGTGTCGCCGCGATAATGCGTCGCATCTGGCCAAGCTCGGTCTGATAGATGTGGGCCGATTTCACCGTCATCGTCAGTGTGCCGACCCCGACGCCGAGGTCGCCAGCTACGCGAGTCTGTAGCGCTGCGAGCTCGACGAGATTGGCATAGCCCTTCGTACCGAAATCGATGGCGTGAGCGTAGACGGCGAGCTGCAGCTCGCCCTTGACCAGCCAGAAGTCGAGCAGACTTACACATGGGATGTAGCTGGTGTCGGTTAGTGGCTGGAACGTCGTGACGGTCGCGTCGCGCGTCCATGGATTGGCGGCTAGTCGGTCGATCACCCAGCGGATCTGGTCGCGGCCCGCGTGCGCGTAGTCGTACAGGCGCGTCGCATAGCTGTCGGCGTCACCGACCTCTGCCACCTGGGAGTGGTCGGTAAAGTTCGCGTGCATCCAGGCCAAGCGTTCGGGATCGCCGTGCCGAGCGATGATCGGGTCGTCCACGCTCGGTGAATGCACGTCGAGCGTCGCGCGGAAGACCTCGACGATCGGCAGTCCGACCCAGCTGCCAACGACACCACCTGTCAGGATCGCCGCCGCGATCGCTATCCACGCCTCGCCCAGCGTCATCACTTCGATTCGCAGCGGTACGAAGACCTCACTCATGCGTTTCGTATCCAAATGGGTGACTGACGAGCGTTTGAGAGGTTGATGTCCCCAACGGTACAAATTATGATTTCAAGCTGCCGGCGGAACTAAGCGAGGGGCGCCCGGAGGGGTGAGATTTCGATAGCGCTGCACCAGGACGCCCCTCTAGCCAGGCGAAGCCGCCTGCCGCACTCCACCTGCCTGCTGCGTTTGGCGCGTGGTATTCGGGAGTCAACTTCACCGGACCTCGGCGGCGGGGCCGGCGCTGCCATGCCTAATCGGTGGGTGCCACAGGCGAATATCGTCTCCCCTGACGCATAGCGGGCAAGTGCCGATGGCGTTTGACGTTAACCTCGCACCCCGGGGTCGCCGATCACTCCCAGGAAAAGAACCGCCTCGGTCGCTTTATCCCTCAGGACTATCAGGAATGGTCGGTTCACGATCATCTCGAATGGTTTGCTTCTCAGATCGTCAGGTAGCTCGGCACCGAGGGAAAACTCGATTGATGTGACGGCGGCAGCCGTGGTGCCCGCCTCATCAATGTCGAGGCGTGTGTTATGGATCACCCGGGATATCCAGAAATCGCCGACAGCCGCGGATACCCCGGAGAAGTCCGCCCCTCGCCGGAAGGGAAGATCGCTCCCCATGCTGGTGAGCTGCCTTACAAGGTCCCCTTTGTAGCCAACCCGTATTCGTGGCAAGGCGAGCAGA
>DATEHI010000061.1:0-13143 GCA_035279665.1 Candidatus Dormiibacterota bacterium
CCCCGTATTGACGGATGAGGTCCTGGCGCTCCTCGTCGGCGTAGGCATCGATCATCTTCAGCTCGCTATAAGTGCCGTATCCGAGGATCAAAAGGTTCGCCACGTCCATGCCCAAGCCCGTGAGCACCATGACGCGTTGCAGCTTCGCCAGGCTGGCGAGTTTCGTGAGGGTCAGCGTCTCGGCCTCGCTCGCGATCCCGCCCGCGGCCTTCGCCCCCGCCTTTTCGGCGGCGCCCGCCAGCTTCGCCATCGCCTGACCCGATGCTTCTTCGGCGCTGGCCAGCGTCCGCGCCAGGGCGCCGGCCCGCACCTCGGCGGCGGCGGCGCCCAGCCCAACCATGGCCGCCGCGATGTTGGCGATGTCCGAGAAGGTCTCGAGGTCCCAACCGAAGTCGTTGCTCTCGACCCTCTCAACAATGTTGGCAATGCTGACCGCCGCACCAACCAGCCCCGTCACCACCAGCGCCCCCGTGATGACCAGCGACGGTGGGAAGACGAACGAGACCAGCAGCGCCGTGACACCGACCACCTGGACGGCCAGGTTGATCCACTCGTAGGCTTCTTTTTCCCAGCTTTCGGTCTCGGTCATGAACTCCCACTCGTGGAAGCCGGGGACAACGGCAAGCCCTTGCCGCTCGAGATCATCCTTGCTCACGCGCGCCCAGATATGACCGGGCGGATAGTTCCGTTTCAACGTCTTCCGCGAGGTCTCGAAGGCCGCCCGCATCGCCTCGTGGGGCGTCAACCCGAGACCTTCGTAAGTTCGGTAGAACGGTTCGTAGGTGAGATCGATCAGGTGGCAGACCCAGGATGTCGTCAGCTCGGCACGAAGGCCGAACGAGAGGAAAAGGTGTACGGGCTGGGTTCTCGACGTCTTCTGGTCCGTGAAGACGGCGTGGATCGGGAACGGCTGCCTCGGCAGGCCGACCCAGGGCGCTAACTCTTTGTTGATCTTGTCGATCGCACCCTGGAGCGCATCGATCAGGGCCTGGTTCGGCGTGGCCTTGGCCTTTTCCGCCTTCAGCTGATCGGTCAGCTCCGTGATGCGATCGTCGATCGATCGATACCAGATGCGCTTCTGGTCCGGCTTTGCTTCCTCGATCTCGTAGAGGGCGAGCAGCGTCGCCATCTTTTTTTCCAGCAGGATGACCCGTTCATGAACCTGATCGTGCACCGGCGCCGGGGATGTGTCGGGATGGTCCACCTTGACCTGGCAGGTAATGCGGTACTCGCCCTCCGTGTCCCAGGTGTGGCGGAGGTAATCGTCCTTTCCGTCCTCGACCCGGACCAGCTCGCCTTCATCGTGCGGGTCCTGCGGCTTGGTTAGGCGGCGTACTTCCCAGCGGAAGTCGGGGAAGGTGCCGATGAAGGCGATGAAGCTGATTTTCGTCGGCCTCCAGTGCTCGTCGACTCGCCACATGTCGACGACCGCCGCATAGACGCTCTCCGAACCCGTTGCGATGGGCGTTTCCTCGTTGAGGCGGAGGAGATGCACCCGTGGATAGAACCGATATCGAGGCTTGTCGGGGGCTACCGGGGCCCCGCCCTGCGAGTCCACAACAAACGACACCCGAAGATCCATGTCATCCGGATTACCCATCCGAGACCTGGCACGTCGGGTCAGGTCATCAAGCGTCCCCCTACCATGCGGTTCGAATGTCACGGTGTAGTAACCAGGCTCCAGTCGCAGGGCACCGCGCTGCCCCTTTAGCAGAACGTCGAGACGGATCGCTTCGACGACCTCGTGCTGCGCCTCGTCAACTCTGAGGTAGTAAAGGTATGGGCGGCCAACGCCGACTAGGCTGACGTATACCCCGTAATAGAATCCTGGGCCCGGCCTGCCGTCGCTTTCAGGAAAGCTGGCCCGGATTATCCGGGCGACATCGCCGAGGGTGTATGGACCCTTGAGCTCCTCAGCCTCATCCGCGGGCACCGGCTCCCGCTGACGAGGCACTGCCACCTGAACGGGTGCGCCCCCATCTCGGAAGCTTGGCACCTTAATCGTCGACGTCAGAGGGTCATACACCGGCGGCGCGCCGCTCAGACCGGACGACGCGGCATCGCCACGCTGGTCGCCAAGCGGCCGCGACGCCGCCGTGCCGCGATTGATGCCACGTCGTACTGCCTGTTCGACGCGATGCTTTTCTTCGGCGCTGAGCGCGCCGCGCCATTGGATGGTCTGGCTCCGTTCCTCGGCCTCGGCCGTCGAGCCGGACTGTCTCACTTTGGCACCTCGGGCGGCAAGACACTCGGGTCGAGCCGCAAGGGATCGATGACGTGAATCGGAGGCTTTGAGCGTGGCCTGAGCGTCTCTGGCTCGATGAGACGTAGCCGAAGTGCCCTTGCTAGCCGGGCGCGGAAGGCCTCCTCCGCCTCGATCGTCGCCATCGCTGAAGGCAGCTCGAAGTGGTGCAAGTCAACTCGGCTTGGCGGCTTAAAGGCCGCACCCCAAAACAGCTTTTGGTCATGCAGTCGCTCAACCAGCTCCCAACCCAGGCGAAAAAATCCGCCCCGGTACTGTTTAAGCTCCGGGTGATCGGCGAAGACCACGTCGACCGCCGGCAGCACCGGCCGCCGTCGTCCACTGGTAGCTGGGTGGTGTGACCCTTCGGGAAGTCCGACGATCCTGAGGAACCAAGATATTCCCGTCGCGACTCGTCGGCGCGCCTCTTCCTCGCCGATTCGCCGAGCAATCCCCTTAACGAAATCGTCGTTCAGGTCCTTGATGTCCTGCCAAAGGTCCTTTGGCGTGTCGCGCCAGCGCTCGGGGCGGCGATCGACATGTCGACCGGCCACCTTTTCGATCCACCGCCACTGCCCCATGGACAGCTGCGGGTTATGGTCTGGATCGATGTCGACCGCCGCGCCGAACGCGTGTTGACTCAACGTTCCCAGGATGAAACGACCTCCGCCCTTCTCCGGTCGCGGATTAAAGCCCTGTATCGAAAGACCCATCGCGGCCCACGTCGCTGGGTATGCGGCGATTCCTTCTCGCCTGACCAGCTCTCTTAGCCGGCTCGCACGGGCGTCCGCGCGCAGGATGACGCCAGGAATATCCTCGGCGATTCCAGGGTCCAGGTGCTCGCGGTAGACCCAGTCGACGTACGCCTTGCGCACCCAGCGATAGAAGACCGCTTGGGACTTTGGCCGACTGTGGTACTCAAGGAGACCCCGTAATGCCGGATGAGCCGCGAGCTCGGCATCGGACTCTTTGGCAAAGGCCCAATAGGCGTCATCCGGATGAGCAGGGTCATCCTTGAAAGTGCGCCGCCGCAGCTTAAGGTAGGCCCCCACTGTCCCAGGGGCCACAGTCGGCCTCTTTAGGTGCTTCCCGCTCGTTGGGTCAAACTTGAAAAGCTCGAATTCGGCAAGGTCCCGGGGATCCACTTTTGTTGCGTGCGGCGGAGCATGGTGCGGCGGACGGCGGATCGGCACGCGTTTCTTCTTTCTTTTGTCAGGTGGTCGCCGGCCCAATACCGCTCGAGGTCGATCATGAATCGAGCTGAGGGTGCGCCGAGCGGTGGTGAGGCGTCGACTCACCGCGCTGGCAACGACGTTTTCCAGGCGCGAAAGGTCGCTATCGCTCGGCCGGCCAATGAGCCGGATTTTTAGCGGGACCGTGCAGGAAGGAGTCGGGGGTACGGCCTCCCACTCCGGTCCGTTTGTCATTCAGGCACGACTACGCAACACGCTCTCGAGCTGCTCGTAGAGGTAGTCCGCGACAGCCTGCTTGTGGGAATCGGTCAACTCCCCGATGACCTCGATCTCGACCGGGAAGTGCATGCTCATCGCATGCTCGTGTCCGGGTGGGGCATAGCCGATGTACTCGCCCTCGTGAACGAGTGCGAGCTCGGTCCGCTCGACCCGGCCGCCGCCCTCGAAGCTTGGCACCTCGAGAAACGCCTCCTCGGTGTCGTCGTCGAACAGGTCGTCGTCCCGCATCTCAGGCTTCGATCCCTGTCTGGAGCGAGGTGCAGGTGAAGCTTGCCGACGGCGCACCGTCGATCACCACGTTGCTCGGATTGGCCGAGGTGATCATGCAGCGCGAAAACTTCAACGACTTGAACGCCCAGTCTGTCCCCTTCTTCTCGGCGACGCTCACCTCGAACTCCTTGCCGTTGACCGCCAGGTCGGTGAGGTCCGCCACCGCGGTGCCGATCGCCTGGACGGTCATCGTGAAGGTGAAGGTTTGCGGCTGCCGGACGTAGCCGACGTTGTCGGACTCGATGCTGTGGATGACGGTGTGCGGCGCATTGAACGTCGGCGTGAACTGCGAAATCGGGGCGACCGTCTTGCCGGCCACTCGAACCTCGAGGCGTGTATTCCAATCGGGCATGGCTCCCTCCTACTCGAACTTCAGGGTGATGGCGAGGCGATGGATGGCCGCGGCGTACTCGACCGTGATCAAAACTTGAATCACGCGCTGCGCCTCGGCATCGTGGATCGCCTGGAGCTGCTGATCGGTGAGTGATGCCGGCGCCATATCGAGCAGGTTGAGAATGGGGACGACGATCGAGTACGAGTTGATGACGCCAGCTGCGACCTGCGGGTCGAGCTCGGCCTCCATCTGCAAGACCAAGGCCCGCAAGCCGCTCCGGCTGATTTGCGCGACGCCGATGTACCGGATCAAGCGGGCCTTCAGCTTGAACGAGATGTCGTCGATGGTGCGGACGATGTCGATGTACTTCTTTCCGGCCGGGTCCCCCGTATAGCCCTCGCCGAGGTAGACGCCGCTACCAGGGATCAGTGCCGGGTGGACGAGCCAGTTGATGCCTTTCCCGGCGGGCCCACTCTGGAAGGTCTCGGTGCCATTGATGGCGTCGATTTCGGTGTAGGTGAACGGCGTGTTGTCGATGGCGACCTTCTTGAGAAGCATGGAGGTGTTGGGCGGCCATCCCGCGATCGCGCCGGTGACGGCAGCGCCCACGTCTTGATCGCTCTTGTGCGCGACGTAGACCATCCGCTCGTTGGCCAGCGTGCCGCTCAGAACGGTTGGGTCGGTAAGGCCCTTTGCCAGCATGGCCACGCCCATCCGCTCCTTGCCGTCGCTTCCGTACTGCGACACGTTGACGACATGGTTCGCAAGATTCGTGATCGCGGTGCGCGCGGCACTGGCGGCGCCACCACCGCCCGGCATTGCATCCAGACCCTGATTGGCGATCACGACGAACTGCACGTCGAGCGCTTCCACGGCCGTCAGGGCCGCGGTGAAGTCGCCGGTGCCGGGGACACCCCAGACCTGGCTCGGTCCGGGCGTCTGCCCGAAGGCCAGCTGGATGGCGGCGGTGAGCGCAGAACCGGCCGCGGCGCCGAACAGGCCCGGAGCGTCACTGGGCGATCCCACCGCCACGGGCACGTTCGCGGTCCCCGTGGTGGACGCACCGACGATCGCGATATTCCCGGTGCCCCGGATCAAGGGTGCGGCCAGGTCCGCGACGGCGTTCAATCGGACGTATCTGACGGCCATTGGGCTACTTCTCCTTCGGGCCTGCCGGGCCCACTAGACGCTGTGAAACCGGCGGCGAAGGCTCTCGCGATAGTCGTCTAACTCGATTCGGGTGAGGACCTTGGGCTTTGAAGCTTCCTCCTTGCCGGTGTCTTCCGCCGCCGGCGCGGCCCTCCCTTTGTCGCCGTCTGCTTTCGGCTTGGTTCCCGTGTCGTCCGCCATTGCTCCCTCCTTGTGCCCCTATGGGGTGACGAATAGCGCGAGGACGTTTTCGGTCGCGAAGAACTTGGTCAGCCCGTCGACGGTGTACGGTCCGGCGACGGCGGCTTGTGGAAAGATCACGATCGGCGCGTAGGCCGTCCGCACCTCGGCTTCCTGATCGGTACGCTGATAGGCGACCGATTGATCGATCGCCGTGCGGGCCAGCTTGGCGCCGCGCAGCGCCGCGCCGAGATCGAGTGTGTCGCGGATCAGCATCGCCAGCTGGACCTCGAACCGCCGCGTGTTGGCCGGGTCGAGCGGGTTGAAGGGCGGTGGGGCCTTGAACGTGATCTCGGCCAGCATGTACTGGTAGGCGGCTTTCAGCTGATCGACCGTGGTGATGCCGTGCTCGGCCATGAAGGCCTGGAGGTCGAAATAGCGGAACTTGGCCTGAAACTCGGCCAGCGTGGTGAAAGCACCGATTTCCCCGACCCGGGCCGACTGGATGCCCCCGGCGTCCACCTGCAGGACGACGGTGGTGGAGAGCAACGCGGAGAGGTCGATCCACTCCGGCGCCAATCCATCCGACCCCTCGTAGAGCACATCGGTGCGGGTATGGTTGGGAATGGTCTGCGTCCAGGTCCCGGTCGTCCGTTTCGCTGGAAAGAACGGCCTCTGGAACTCCGTTTTGAGAACGTCGACCGACTTCACGTCCTGGAGCGTCGCGAAGGGGAGGTCGTAGAGCGCCGCGAACAGCGTCTTCAGCCGCGCATACGTCGCATCGGCCGGCGGCGAGAAGAGGGCCTTGAGGTTGGCCGGGTCGCTGTACTTGACCATCAGCTGATCGACGAAGTCAGACACTGCTCGCCTCGTTCGTGTCCGTCCCCACGATCTGGCGGTCGAGCCAGCCGCGCACCGTTCGCACCAGCCCACGCCAGCCGACGAAGTGACGGAGCGGCGCCCCCTCGAGATCGACAAGGTCGCCGTGAATCAATCCTTTGCGCTGGTCGACCACGACGCGAAGGACGACGGTCACATAGGTACTCTGTGCAAGGTTCTCTTCCCCGGCTGTGGCTGTGGCGCTTACCGTCGCATCCCTCGACCGGGCCGCCCCGGCCCACCACTTCTACGCCCAGCCCCTGACGGATGCCTCACCTGGCGACGCCCCTTCGGGTCAGGAAGGAATCAAGGTCCGATCAATGTGGAGTGAGGGTTAGACGCTGCTCGGGTCGCGCCGAACCTGTTCGTCCAGGGCAACGGTGCCGGGTTCGGGCGCGACGTCGAACTCGGTCCGGAGAATGTGCTCGCACACTCGATACTGCCGGAGCGCCTGGGCCCGCTCGCCGAGGCGGACGTGACAGCGCATCACCAGCCGGTGGGCATCCTCGCGACCAGGGTCGCTTTGCAGCAGTTGCAGCGCCGCCTTCAGGCAGCCGTTGTAGTCGCGGGCGGCGAAAGCGCGGTCCGCCATGCGCGCCAGCAATGTCAGGTAGCGGCTGCGCAGACGCTCGCGCTCGACCACCGCGTAGGTGTCTTCGCTCGCCGCCAGGTCGCCGCGATAGAGACGAAGCGCCCGCTCGTAGTACTCGCTGCTGCGCGTAGGCTCGCCCAATTCGCGGGCGCGATCGCCAGCGTCGACGAGCGCCTCGAAGACCTGGATGTCGACGGAGACACCCGCGTCGGCGTTGAGCCGATAGCCGCCGTCCCGAAAGAGGATGGGAGCCGCGCCCGCGATCGCGTCACCGAGGAGCTTGTGGAGGCTGTAGATCAAGCTGTTCAGCGACTTGCCGGCCAGCACCAGCGTGGCCCGCGGCCATAGGCGCTCCAGCAAGAGATCGCGCGCGACGGGCTGACTCTGCCGGATCGCTAGGTCGATCAACAGCGCCTCGGCCTTTCCACCCGGCCGCAGGTGGAGCGAGTGCCCGGCCTTTTCCAAACGGAAACCGCCAAGCAGGCAGATCTGGACAGACCCTCTCGAGTCGAGATCGCCCCGCCCCGCCAACCGAACCCTCCTCCGATCGCCGAGCCCTGCCATTCTTGCGCCGGAACCGGCCCGAGGGCACGGGCCAGCCCGCTGTCGTTCAGGTCGCGCTCAAGACATCGTTCAGTCGGTCGAAGTCACCGGTAAACGCCATCCGCATGAACCGCAGCGCCCGCTCCGCCTGGCCGCGCTCGCTCAGCGCGTCGCTATAGGCGGCGGCGACCTTCGCGAGTTTGCCGCGCGCATCCAGGCTGGCGAGAAGCTCCAGCGAGCGGCGAAAGCACGCATCAGAATCGTCGATCTGTCCGCGACGCTGATGGGCCAGGGCTTCGAGGCTTAGACACTCCGCCACGCCCGCCTGATGTCCGTCGGCCTCCGCCGCCCCGGCGCCTTCGCGCGCGAGCCGGATCGCCTCCTCGGCCGCTCCCTCGTGAAGCGCGTAGCGCGCCAGCTCGCACAGGGCAGCCGCCACCGCCACGTTGTCGCGCAGCTCCCGCCCGCGATCCAGGCAGCGTTCCTGCAGGGCCCGCGCCTCGCCGACCTTGTCCTGGGCGAAGTAGACGTCGCCGAGGTTGTTGAGGATCTGGTTGGCGAGCCGGTGCTGGCCCAGCCGCTGGTGGATCGCCAGCGCCGCCTCGCAGTGACTGACCGCGCCGGCGTAGTCCCCGGCCGCCCTTGCGGTGACGCCGAGCGCCATATGAGCGTTCGCCATCCGAACCAGGCTCTCGGCGTCGGTCGCAACCGAGAGCGCTTGCTCGTAATAGCGCCTGGCCTGTTCGACCTCGCCGAGCATGTAGTAGTCGCTCGCTACGTTTGTGAGCACCCGGGCCTGAAGATCGAGATCCGGACGGCGCGCGAATTCGAGCCACCGAAGCGCTCGCAGGTTGGCCTCGATCGAGGCGTTGAACCGCTCCTGCTCGCCGTGGATTTTCCCGATCTCGACCGATATCGCGGCATTCAGGTTGGGTTCATCAGCCGGCGCCAGCGCGGCGGCTTCCTGGAGGGCGGCCATGGCATCCGACTTGCGGCCGAACGCCGAAAGCGCCATCCCCCGGAGGCGGCGCAAGTCGGCCGGGCGCGCCGAGCCGGGTTCGGCGTCCGAGAGGCGCTCGGCCTCGTCGATCAGGGCCAGGGCGCGATCCGGCTCGCCGGCGCGGATGGCAAGATCGGCGGCCTTCGGCAGGTAGCTTTGCTCGTCAGCTGGGGACTGCTCGAGGAAGTACGAGACCGGCAAGCCGAGCCGGTCGGCGAGCAACCTCAGTCTCGGCAGTGACGGCGTCGTTCGATTGCATTCGATCTGGCTGATCAAGCCTTTGGTGGCCACCCCGCGCGCCAATTGGGCTTGGGTGAGGCCTCGAGCGATGCGGGCCTGGCGCAGGCGATCGCCCACTGAGTTCATCTCCCCTCCTTGTGTGTAGCGAAACTATTCTTGAGGCAACCACTATATTGACACGAATCTAACCGGGTGTTAGCTTTCGGGCACCTAGACAGCGTTGTTCATTCGGGAAAAGGGGTAAGCCATGAACCGCTTTCTGATCCTCTTCGGCGCTATCGCTGCGTGGCTGCTGACCACGGCCGAAATCCTGCCTCCTCGCTAGGCCAGTTCGCAGGGGGCAATGGTCCCGAAGCCGGGTCCGCCGGTCCAGGCTGAGGCGCCGGAGCGCGCCCACGGCTCCCGTCCCCGACGCCTCTCGACCCCGAGGTTGGCGCCTTCCGCCGGGACGGTGGCGGCCGGACCGTCCGCGTCCTCACCGGGGGAGATCCTGTTCGTCAACCGTGGGGGGCTGGTGCTCTCGGAGGTCCACGTCTACCTGGTCTTCTGGGGTAGTGCATGGTCCGAGGCGCCGACGCCAACCGCCGCGGACGTGACTGGTGCGATCGAGACGATCCTCGCGAGCCCGTACGTGGCGGGGCTCGCGCAGTACGGAAAGATCGGACAGGGGCGTCTCGGCGGGCGAATGGTGGTCACCTCCTCGGATCCCCCTAACCCCTTCCGCGACGCCGACATCGTCGGGCTGCTCCACCGGCTGATCGAGTCCGGCGACCTGGTCGAACCCGGCGACGATCGGCAGGCGCTCTATGTCGTGATGCTTCCGCCCGATGTCGCCTTCGTCAACGCCAGCGTCATCGGCGAACACAGCTTCTTCATGTATCTCGATCTCACCGATCCACGGCTGCCTCCGGACTTCGACCTTGCCAATGCCCACTACGGTTGGGTCAGCAACGACGGCACCCTGGACTCGGTGACCACGGTGTTTTCGCACGAGCTGGTCGAAGCCTGCACCGACCCGGAAGGGACGGCGATCCAGGGTCTCCCTGGGACGTGCGCCCAGGACGGATGGTGCGAGATCGGCGACGTCTGCTCGAGGACGGGTGTCGTCGACGGGGTGCGGGTGCAGTCGTACTGGTCGCATACGGACCACGACTGCATCATTCCGGGAGAATCGCCCGAGGTCGCGGCGCCTCCTCCTCCATCGTCAAACGGGCCGCCCGGTTCCGGCGCCACGACCAGGACGGTTGCCGTCGTCTCGACCACGGCCCCGCCGGCCGCAGGGATCGGTCGAAGCACCGCGATCACGACGGCAGCACCGTCGCCTAACGGACCGCCGTCAGACGGACCGCCCCCCGCCCCCACGCCGCCACCGGTCACCGGAGAAACGCCCGCCCCGACGCCTCCAGTGGCCCAGCCGGCCAACACCCGTCTGCAGCCGACAGGTGATGTGGGTTCGACGCCAGCCATGCTCGCGTCGCTGGCGCCGGCGATCCCGATGCTCGCCGCGGCCGGAACGATTAGTTCCTACGCGGCCAATATCCCCGGCGCCTGGAGTGGCATGTCGGCAGCGGTGACCGCGATCCTGGCCGGAAGCCTGGCCACCGTCGTCATCTGGCTGGCCGTCGCCTTGAGCGCCCGCCGGTTTGCCAGCGCCGCCCTGGCCAATCCCGAGGAATATGGCCAGCTCCGCATGCGGGTTCAGCAGATGAAAACCCGTCTGCAGGAAGCCCCTCCGCCATCGCTGTTGCAGGCGGATTCGGTCGCCCGGCAGGGCGGGCTCCAGGAGGCCGGCGACCTGATCGCGTTGCTCGAGGCTGACCTCTCCACCGCCGGGTTGCGCTGGGTCCTGGCTGTCGGCTACATCAACGCCTGGGCCATTCTCCACCGGGCGGAGGAGGCGATGTTTGTCGCCGAACGGGTTGATGCGCTGGTCAGCCAAAGCGTTTACGACGAGGCCCGACTCGACGGGTCCGACATCGCGCACGCTGGCGAACTGTTGACCAAGCTGCGCCACGCCGTCAGCGTCCTCGACGCGACCGCGAGGAACCTTTACCTCGGCGGAAAGGATGACCTGGCCGCGTCGGACCTGAATGGGACAGACCCGATGGCGGCTCGACAGGTGCTCCGGAAGATCCGACGGATCGTCAATGAATTTCGTGACGACCTCTGGGGCGGTCTCGTCCGCGCCCGCAACGAGTTCCTCAAGACGATCTTCGTCACCGGCGCCGGCGCGTTTTTCCTGCTCGTCCTGGTGCTGCTCCGCGGCCTGGATGCCGCCGTCCTCATCGGCGCCACCGCGTTCTTCGCGTTTGGCGCCCTCGTCGGGCTCCTTGCGCGAATTCGAGATGAAACCAAGACCGACAAAGCCATTGAGGATTTCGGGCTGTCGACCGCCCGCCTGGCCGCGGCGCCACTTTATGCCGGGCTGGCTGCAGTGTTCGGCGTATTGCTGGTCGGCCTGGCCCACATTTCCATCGGTTCCATCAGCCTTGGCCCTGCGCCGCCGCCGGGAGCGAGCCTGCCAACCCTTCACCAGATCTTCAGCCTCGGGTCGAACCCAATCGGCTTTCTGGCCGCGGCGCTCTTCGGCTTGACCCCGGCCTTGCTGTTCGACTACCTGCAGACCGAGACCGACGCCTTTCGGAAGAGCATCGCCAGCAGCCAGCCATCGGGCGAGACCCCGTCACCGCAGAAGTGACCGATCAAGCACCGTTATACGCGTGGGCCGGGTGGGGGCATCCAGCAGGGTCCATCACCGAGCGCGCCCATCACGCTCGGCCATTGGCTTAGCAGCCAGGAGGGCAAGATGCCACAGCAACCGAAAACCCACCTCCCTATCACCGGGAGTGACCGAGAGCCGCTCGAGGGGGCCACGCGCATCGGGCCGGCCGATCCCTCCGAGCAAATTGAGGTCACCGTCCTTCTTCGGCCAAAGCTAGATCTCAAGGCCGGAGCGCGCCTCACCCATGAGGAGCTCGAGGCCGCTCATGGCGCGGATCCGCAAGACATTGCGCGCGTCCAGGCCTTTGCCCAGGAGCACAACCTGGCGGTCGGCGAGATCGATCCCGGACGCCGCACGGTCGAGCTCTCCGGGACCGTCGCGGACTTGAGCAAGGCCTTTGACGTCCAGCTTGATCGCTACCAGCACCCGGGCGGTCAATACCGAGGGCGGACTGGGCCGGTCAGTATCCCAACGGACCTTGCTCCCATCGTGCAGGGGGTCTTCGGTCTCGATGACCGCCCCCAGCTGCAGCCGCACTTTCGGGGCCGCGCTGGAACCACGCGAAATGCCGCGACGCCCTCCTACACGCCGCCGCAAGTAGCGGCGCTCTACGACTTCCCGAAGGGGCTCGACGGCAGCGGACAGCAGATCGGCATCCTTGAGTTCGGCGGTGGCTTCAGGCCCAGGGACATCAAGACGTACTTCAACTTTCTCGGCATCACGGCACCGAAAGTCGTTGCCGTCTCGATTGACGGAGCCCACAATCGGCCCAGCACGCCCAACGGCGCCGACATGGAGGTGATGCTCGACATCGAGGTGGCCGGCGCGGTCGCTCCCGGAGCCGGCCAGGCTGTCTATTTCGCTCCGAACACGGACCGCGGCTTCATCGACGCCGTGACCAAGTCAATTCACGACAAGTTGCACAAGCCGTCGGTCATTTCGATCAGCTGGGGCGGCCCCGAGTCGACCTGGACGAGTCAGACCATGCAGGCCATCGATCAGGCCTTCCAGGAGGCGGCGGCCCTTGGGATCACGGTCTGCGTCGCATCCGGCGACAACGGATCGAGCGATGGCGTCAAGGACGGACAGAATCACGTCGACTTTCCGGCTTCTAGCCCGAACGTTCTCGCCTGCGGTGGCACCCACCTGGAAGGCGCGGGCGGGACGATTCAACAGGAGACGGTCTGGAGCGATCCGAACGGCGGGGCCACAGGCGGTGGGTTCAGTGATGTCTTCGGCCTCCCCACCTGGCAAGCGGGCATTACGACGCCGCCCGGAAAGTCCAAGCGCGGCGTTCCCGACGTAGCCGGCGACGCCGATCCGGCAACTGGATATCGCATCGAGGTCGATGGCCAGGAGTCGGTGGTAGGTGGCACGAGCGCGGTGGCGCCATTGTGGGCAGGCCTCGTCGCCCTGATAAATCAGCAACACAAGCGCCCGATCGGATTCCTCAATCCGCAGTTGTACGCGCTCGCCAAGTCGCCGGGCTTTCACGACATCACCAAGGGAAGCAACGGAAG
>DATEHI010000062.1:0-2588 GCA_035279665.1 Candidatus Dormiibacterota bacterium
CCCGGCACTCCCCGCCGTTGCGGCCAATGGGCACCCGGCGCCCGCGCCCAGCCATCCCTGGCGAACCGCGTTCAGCAAACGACAGCGAAATCGGACAAAATCGTGGAGCCGTTAGCCGGACAGAATCACTGATCTACGACATGGGCTTGGGTGATGAAATCGTGGTCGGGGCGAAAAGATTTGAACTTTCGGCCTCTCGGTCCCGAACCGAGCGCTCTAACCTGGCTGAGCTACGCCCCGATTGGCGAATGTCAATGATAACCTCTCTCTGGCGCGCCGCCGGAGCATGCCCTCGTAGCTCAGGGGATCAGAGCGCCTCCGTCCTAAGGAGGGCGTCGCAGGTTCGAGTCCTGCCGAGGGCAGTTTCAGCCTCTAACATGGAGCCATGATCGCGACGGAGCTGCATCCGGCACTGACGCCAGTGAGCTTCCTGCTCGGAACCTGGCGTGGAGAAGGGGAGGGACAGTACCCGAGCATCACGCCCTTCCGTTATCGCGAGGAGATTCGCTTCACCCATAACGGCAAGCCGTTCCTGATCTACAGCCAGCGCACCGAGTCGCTCGAGACCGGCCAGCCCATGCATGCCGAGGCGGGCTACATGCGGCTCGTCGGCGAGGGCCGCGTTGAGTTCGTCATCGCCCAGCCGATCGGCTACGCGGAGATCTCGCTCGGCCGGGTCGACGGCCGGCGAGTCGACGTCGAGTGCGCCAGCGTCGGGCGCACGCCGACCGCCAAGCCGGTCACCGCGATCAGCCGGTCGTTCTGGATGGAGGGCGAGACCCTGCGTTACGAGTTGAAGATGGGGTTGGAGGGGGCTACGGCAATTCGGCACCTCACGGGGAGCTTCCACCGCTCGGACTAATGCTGCGGGGCGCGGTCCTGCATCCGGTGTACGACTCGTGTCACAAGACCCCGCGGTGAAAGCCGAACGACCCAGGGGATCAACTTGTTGCTGAAGCCCGGAATCACGATCGTCTTGCCGGCCATCAGCCCGCGGTAGCCGGCGAGGGCGACCGAGGCCGCATCGGCGATCTGACCCTGCACCAGGCGCGAGTCCTCCATCACGCCGCGCTTCTGGAAGCCGGTTCGCGTCGGCCCGGGACTGAGCGCCGTGACCGTGACGCCGGTGCCACGCAGCTCGTTCGACAGCGCCTGAGAGAACGACAGCACGTATGCCTTGCTCGCGTAGTAGACGGCCATCAGCGGACCTGGCAGGAATGCCGCCGTCGATGCGAGATTCAAGATGCGGCCGGCTCGACGTTCGACCATCCCCCTGAGAAACAGCTTGGTGAGCGCGGTGAGGGCGACGACATTGACCTGGAGCATTTCGAGCTCGACCTGCAGGTCCGTCTGGTTAAAGAGACCGAACACCGGGAAGCCGGCATTGTTCACCAGCACGTTGACCTGCATCGATGCGGCGGTGACCTCTTCAAAGATCTCATCTACGGCGCTCGGTTTGGAAAGATCCTTGGCGAGCACCAGCGTCCTGACGCGGTCCTCGCTCTCCAGGCGCTGGGCCAGCAGTTTGAGCTTGTCCTGGCTGCGGGCGACCAGGATGCAGTCGTAGCCGTCGCGGGCAAACAGCAGCGCCAGCTCATAGCCGATCCCACCGGAGGCGCCGGTGATCAGCGCGGTCTTACTCAAGCGAATACTTTCTCACCCGCGCGCACCGGGACCGGCAGCCAGTTCTCGCGGGGCGCGAGCGGGCAGGCCCAACGCGCGTCGTAGGCGCACGAGGGGTTGTAGGCGAAGTTGAAATCGATCGTCATGTCGGGCGAACCGGCGGTCATTTCGAGGACCAGGCCGTCGGTGTTCTTCACCGTGTCGAAGAGGTAGCGCCCACCACCGTAGGTCTCCTTGCCGGAGGTGCCATCACGAAAGGGGAGAAACAGGCCTCCGCCGTAGCCGACCAGGCTGAAGACGGTGAGCCGGCAATCCTGACGGCCGAGGCGAAAGTTTAACCACCCGGCGCGGCGGTAGGTGATGACGCCATCATCACCGCCGGTGTCGACCACGAGCGGCTCACCGGCGGCGGCGGGCTCGAGGCGGATCGTCAGGCGATAGCTTGGATCATGCTCGAAGTAGGACAGGCCCTTGAAGGCCGCCTGGGCCGCGGGCGAGAGCGGCGACTGCGGGTGCGTACGAAACAGCCGATCGCGACCCTGCCGAAATCGTTGCAGCGCATCAGGCCCTTTCAGGCGGTAAAGGTCGCCGACACGCCGGCGCCAGTCCGCCAGGTCGATGTAGTGTTGGGGCCCGCGCTCCGCCAGTGTTTTCTAGCCTGAAATAGTCGTCAGCCGCTCTGCTCGACGGCTTGCGCAGCCGGTTCACGCTCGGGCGCGGGGCTCGAGGCGGGCGACGGCGCGCTGCCATCGGCCCTTGGTGCGCCCTGGCTTTCGCTCGTCGCGGTCCCGTTGGCCGGTGCGACAGAGCCCCGCCGTCGCCCGCGGCGGCGCCGAAACTTCCTGGGCGGGGCCGCTCCATTCTCCGTCGGTGATGCTCCGCCCTCCGGTGCCGCCACGCCGTTGCCGGCGACGGCGGCGCTCGGTGTCACCGGACGCGGCCCGAAGCCGCGGCGTCGGCGGCGC
>DATEHI010000063.1:0-26648 GCA_035279665.1 Candidatus Dormiibacterota bacterium
TGCGGCATGCCGTTTCCATCGTAGCCCGATGCGAGTGGCTTAGCTGGAGAATCGCGCCTGCAGGGCGAGCAGTTCGGCCTGAGCCTGGGCCATCGCCGTTGTCGGGCTGGCGCTGCCGAGCACCAGGTCGTGGAGATGCCGCTGCAGGACCGAGGACGCCTCGACGTAGTGCCCCAGCTTCGGCCGCGGGCGGGCATTGGCCAGGTTGGTGAGGAAGACACCGATTTGCGGATTGGCTTTCCGCAGGTCGGCGGAATTCTGCAACGACGTCCAGATGGGGAGCTCGGCCGTTTGCTGGGCCTGGACTTCGGGGCTGGTCAGGTAGCGAAGCCACGCGACCGCCAGGTCGGGATGGGCGCTGCCGGCGAGGACCGATAGGCCGAGGAAGCCGCTCACCGACGCCGCAGCCTGTCCCGTCGAGGCGGCGGCGGGGATGGGCGCGACCGATCCCTGCCCGATGATCTGCGAGTAGAGCGGATCGTTCATCGCCCCCCACACGAAGTTCCAATTCGTCGTAAAGGCGACCCCACCAGAGAGGAAGGCTCGCATCGCGTCCGGTTCGTTGCTGGCGGCGACGTCGGTGCGCACCAGGTGCTCGTCGATCAGTTGCCGCATGAAGGCCGCGGCGCGTTGCGCCGGTTGCTGGAGCAGCAACGGCTTTCCGCCGGCATCGAAGAGATCGCCGCCAAACTCCGCGGTGATCCGGACGAAGTCCGAGACGAGGCCCTCGTCCTGGGCCCAGGAGTCCGTGTAGGGCACCACGCGGTGGCGCAACGCTGTCATTTGGGTGTACCAGTCCTCCAGGGTTTTGGGCGGATCATTGAACCCCGCGGCGCGCAGCTGGCCCTTGTTGTAGTAGAGGCTCTGGATGTTGAGCACGTGTGGCATCGCCCAGTTGGCACCCTTGAAGGAGAAGGCGTCGAGCAGGCTCGGCATGATGTCGGAGCGGGCGTCATCCGGGATCTGGTCCTTCAGGCTGAGGAGTTGATTGCGGTTCGCAAACTCCGGCACCCAGACCTGGTCGAGACCGACGACGTCATAGGGTGCCGGCTTCGACAAGCCGGCCGCCAGGATGCTCTCGTAGAGCTCGCGGTAATGCGCCGTCTCGATGGAGACGAACACCTTGTTGTCGTGGAGGGTCCGGAACTTGTTCGCCAGCGATTGCAGCACGGTCGTGTCGTAGCCGACCTGGTCGAAGAGCAGGGCGCGGATGACCGTCGCGCCAGGCGGCGGCGTGGGGGCCGTACTCCCGGGTCCCGTCCCGCAGGCGTCGAGCAGCGACGCCAGCGTGATGCCACCCGTCACGCCAAGGCCGACGCGGAGCCCGCGGTCAAGGAATGAACGGCGGGTGAAGCGGCGCGACGCCAGGGCATGCGTGTCGAACACGTTGTCGTGAGGCTATCAGCGGTTTGTTAACGGGCCTGTCGGGACGGGTCGGCGCGTAGCGACAATGCCGTCGCGGCCGGGTAACAAGCGGCCGTCCACGGTTGGGCCCCTGCAGTCCATAGAATCGCCAGATGGACGCTCGCTGGCTTGCCGGGATCTTCCCACCGATCGCCACGGCCTTCGCGCCGGACGGCGCGCTGCGGCCGCCGCCGGCCGGGTTTCTCGAGTTCCTCGGCGACGGCGGCCTGGATGGCGTGGTCGCGCTCGGATCGAACGGGGAGGCGGCGCAGTTGACCGAGGCCGAACGGCTGCAGGCGATCGGAAACGTGCGCAGCACCCTGCCGCCGCCGCTGCGACTGATCGCCGGGACGGGCGCGGAATCGACGTGGGCGACCATCGAACGGACGCGGGCGGCCGCCGCGGAAGGGGCGGAAGCCGCGCTCGTGATTGCCCCCAGCTACTTCCGGCGCCAGCTCACGGTGGAGGCGCTGCGCGCCCACTACCACGCGGTGGCCGAGGCGAGCCCGATCCCGATCCTGATCTACAACGTTCCGGTCCACATGGGCTACGACCTCGGCGCGGATTGGATCGTGCGGCTGGCCGGACACGCCAATATTGCGGGGATCAAGGACTCGTCCGGTGACATCGCGCGGCTGCCCCGGTTGCGCGAGCAGCTCGGGACCGATTTCATCCTGCTGGCCGGCGCGGGCGAGAAGTTGCTCGACGCGCTCGAGGCGGGGGCCGACGGCGCCATCGCCGCGCTCGCCAACCTGGCCCCGCGGGCCTCCGCCGGCATACGCAAGGCGTGGCGGGAGCACCATCTCGACCAGGCGCGCCAGCTGCAGCGCACTATCGCTCCGCTGGGCGAGGCTCTCAGCGGCGGCTACGGCGTCCCCGGGCTCAAGGCCGCACTGCGCCTGCTGGGATATGACCACGGCGACCCGCGCGCGCCGCTGCCTCCGCTCCCGGCGACGGAGCTTCCTGCCCTCCGGCGCCTGCTGGAGGACGCCAAACTCATGCCGCGGGCGCTCGCCTCGTGATCCCCCTGCGCGATTACAACCCGACCCGCCGGCCGTCCCTCCTGACCTGGGGCCTGATCCTGATCAATTTCGCCGTCTACTTCTACCTTGCCCAAAACCCGGTGATGAATGAGAACGCGATTGCACAGTATGCTGTCACCCCGGCTGACATCACTGCCGGGCGGCACCTCGGCACGCTCATCACGTCGATGTTTCTGCATGCCAGCCTCCTGCATGTTGGCGGCAACATGCTGTTCCTCTGGATCTTCGGCAACAACGTCGAGGACAAGCTGGGCGAGATCAAGTTCCTGGTCATCTATTTCGCCGCGGGGATCGCCGGCAGCTTGCTGCAGGTCTACATCACCCCCACGTCAACCGTGCCGATGCTGGGTGCGAGCGGCGCGATCTCCGGCATCCTGGCGGCCTACGTCCTCTACTTCCCGCGGGCGCGCGTGCTGACCTTCATCGTTCCCTTCTTCTTCATTACGATTTCCGCCTATCTGGTCATCGGGTACTGGATCGGGCTGCAATTGTTCGACGCCTTCCTGGGCCTGGGCGTCACCGGCGGTGGCGTGGCGTACTTCGCCCATATCGGTGGTTTCGCCAGCGGACTGATCCTGGCTGTCCTGCTGCGGCCGCGTGAACATCCGGACCCCCACCCGGGCTTTCCTGGGTACGTGTAGCGGCGGCGGACGCGGCGCAGGCGCGCTAGCGGGCGTACTGCCGGATGCGGCCGCTCTCGACGCAGAACAGGTGGTCCGACACCGGGAAGGCGGCCTCACGGTGACGTTCCTGGACGTCGTGGCGGAGCCGTCCCATCAGCTGCGCCTGCTGGCCAGCGGCGATGAGGGAGCCGCGCTCCGGCACACCGACAACCGGCACGTCCTCCAGCATCTCCTCCAGCCAGGCCCAGACCTCGGGGAGGAGCATCAGCGCCGCCCCGTAGGGCCGAGGGTCGACATAACTCAACATCAGCATCTTCGAACGGCCCTCTTTGTCGGTTTCCAGGCCGGTGAACTTCATGCCGTTGCGAAACATCAGCGCCAGGTTGCCCAGCGCGATGAGTTCCACATGGTCCCGGCCGACGTTCCAGGCCGCCAGGTCCTGGGGCAACAGGTAGCGCATGCCCTGGGCGTAGTGGGCGGCATAGGTGACGACCATGTCGTTGAGCATCCGTCGGTAGACGACCGGGCCGCCCGCCGACTCGAGAAAACTGGCGGGCCGCAGCACCGGCAGGATGAGCGGGGCACCGAAGAGCGCCTCGCTGTCGCACTCCTGGTCAAGCCGGCGAAGGCGCGCCGCGAAAAGCCGATCCAGCGCGCCCGGTTGCTCGCGGTACTGCTGGTAAAAGCTGTCGAGGTTGAAGCGCAGGTCGCCTTCGCGGACGCGGCGAATCGTCAGCTGAAAAGGCTCGGGCCCTTTCTTGACGGTCCAACCCGGGCGCAGCGCCGTCAAGCGCTTGAGCACGTGGTTCTCGAAGTCGTGGGCGTTCATCGTCGTCTGCTGGCCCATTGCCGATGTAACGGGGTCCCGGAGGTAGGCTTGCAGGCTCCGCTCCGTAACGAAGATGCCGCTTAGCCGCTGGTTCCGCGGCGGCGCGCCGAGCCTGCGAGACCGGGTGGTGAAGGGTCTACAACAGGCTCGCGACGGTGACGCGGATGGCGCGATCGAAACAATTGCCGAAAGGTTTTCCGAGGCGCTCGAGGAGCTTCGCGCCCTGCGGGAGGGGGTGGACGCGGGCTGGCTGCGGCTCGCCGCCCGGCTGGCCTACCGCGCCGGCGACATGCCGCTGGCGGCGGATTTCGCGCAGCAGGCGCTCGCGCGCGAGGAGGACGCCGCGACCTGGAACCTGCTGGGGCGGATCCGGGTCTGGCTCGATGCTGGCGACGCCATCACGGCCTTTGCGCGTGCGGCGGCGTTGCGGCCGCAACATTACGGGATTCCGCATCGCGTCTCGCGCGACCATTTTGCACGTCTCGCCGAGAAGGCGCTCGCCGGCATCCCGCAAACCTTCCAGGCGCAGATGTCCAACACCATGATCGTGGTCGATGACCTGCCCGACATCGACGCCGTCCGCGAGGGAGAGGATCCGGACCTACTCGGCCTCTACGAGGGCGCAACCGTGCTCGAACACGGTCTGCCGGAGCGGATTGTGCTCTACCAGCGAAACCACGAGAACGTCGTCGCCAATGACCGGGAGCTGGCGGAAGAGGTGCGCGAGACGATGCGGCACGAGGTCGGGCACCACTTCGGTATGGCCGAAGACGAGCTACCGTACTGAGGCCCCCACCCTACCCTCCCCCGCACGCGGGGGAGGAAAAGCACACTAGGTTTTGATGGGGAATGGGTTGCCGGACGGCGGCAGCACGAGCGTTCCGCCCTGGTCGATTTTCGTGAGCGCCGCGATGAAGTCGTTGAACCCCTGCTGCGGGTCGTAGCCGGCCAGCGACTGGTAGGTCGCGCCCAGTGTCGCGCCTCCCGCTCCGCAGACCGTCGTCCAATCGAACGTCAGCTGGGTGTGCAGGTAATAAAGGAAGAGGTCACCGCACCCGGCCGCGATCTGGTCGGTGTCGCCGGCGGAGTTGTCGTTGACGTAGTCCCGGTGTCCCTGCGCCCACCAGTCCTGCTCGGTCGGATTGAACTCCGCTGCGATCTCCGGATGGCGCTCGAACGCCAGCACGCGCGAGAGGGATTCGCCGTTGGTCACCGCGCAGTCCCAGCCATTGTTGATGGCCGCCTCGAAAACCTCGACGATCTCCGCCGTCAGGAAGCCCGGCGCCCGCACCGGGTCCGAGAGCACGTGGACATCGGTGCCGGCGCAGGTCATGTGATAGGCACCGCCGGCGTTGGGATCCGCGTAGACGTAAAAGGGCAGGCTCGGTGGCGTGAGCCCGCCGAACCACACCTGGGTGGCCGCGTAGTCGCGCTCGGCGCTGTCGAGCATCGCTTGCGCCGCGGCATCGCCATCCGTGGTTCCATCAGAGAAGACAATGAAATTTTGCGTTTGCCCTGCCTTGGCCTGGCCCAGCGCCGCCGGATGCCGGCGCTGGTGGGCCTGGGCCGCGTTCGCCGATAGGGTCAGGCCGGGAGGCATGAAGACGCGCGCCTGAGCCTTTGAGCCGAAGAGGCTTCGCAGCATGGCCGGCGGGTGCCCTAGGCCTTTTTCTTCGAGGTGCTGGCGGCGGCGCGCTCGATGCGGAAGCCGATCCTGACCTGCACCTGGTACTCCGTGAGGCGATTGTTCTGGACGACCGCCTTCGAGGACACCACCTCCACCGTCTCGATGCCGCGCAGCGTCTTGGCCGCCTCGTTGACGGCCTCGCGCGCGGCGTCGCTCCAACTCTGCTTCGAGGTCCCCACCAGCTCCAGGATTTTCAGAACGGCCATTGCTCCCTCCTATATTCCGTAGAGTCGCTTCGCGGCCGCCACGATGTGACGCGCCGAGATCTCCGCTTTCTCCATCAGCTCCACCGGCTTTCCTGAACCCGGCAGCCCGCGCACCGCGAGGTGCACGATCCGCGGCGGGCTCATGTCCGAGGCCAGGGCTTCCATCACGGCGGCGCCCAGGCCCCCCTCGGGGTAGTGGTCCTCGACGACCACCAGGCGGCCCCGCGTCTGAGCCGCCGCCTCTTGCAGCGTCACCTTGTCGACCGGCTTGACACTGTACAGGTCGATGACGCGCGTCTTGATGCCCTCACGTTCGAGCTCGTCGGCCGCGGCCAGGCAGTTGTGCAGGGTCACACCCGCCCCCACCAGCGTCACCCGGTCGTTCGGATCGCTGCGGACCAGCTTCGAGCCGCCGATGGGGAACTTCGTCCCCTGGTCATAGAGCACGGGATACGCGCCCCGGGTGGTGCGGAGATAGCTGATCCCCGGTTGGTCGGCCATCGCACTGACCAGCTGGGCGGTCGAGGTGGCATCCGACGGATAAAGGACGGTCGAGCCGTGGATCGCCCGCATCATCGCCAGGTCCTCGAGCGCCATTTGCGACGGCCCATCCTCCCCTATCTCGACGCCGGCATGCGACCCGGCGAGCCGGATATTCGCTTGCGAGATCGCCCCCATGCGGATGAAGTCGTAGGCGCGGCTGAAGAAGGCGGCGAAGGTCGAGGCGAACGGGATGTAGTGGCGCACGCTCATCCCGATCGCCGCGGCGACGAGCTGCTGCTCAGCGATGAAGATCTCGAAGTAGCGCTCCGGGTAGGCCTTGGCGAACTCTTCGGCAAAGGTGGAGTTGCTGACCTCGCCGTCCATCGCGACCACGGTCGGCCGCGCCCCCAGCGCCTTCAGCGTATCCCCGTACGCCTTCCGGGTCGCGACCTTGTCTCCCTTCTGATAGGTGGGGAGTGTGATCTCGACCTTCGCATCCTTGATGGCGGGCTCACCCGGCTCGGGCTTCATGCCGTCGACGCGGAGGTGGCGCACGCCGCCTAGCTCGGTGATGGCGCGCTCCGCCATATCGGCGGGCAAGGCCTTGCCGTGCCAGCCATCTTTGTTTTCGATCTCGCTGAAGCCTTTGCCCTTGACGGTGCGCGCGATCACGACCGTCGGCTTGGCCGTGGCCTGGCGAGCCTGCTGCAGGGCCTGATCGATCTGGTCCAGGTCGTGACCGTCGATGACGATGGCGCGACCACCGAAGGCCTGGACCCGGTCGCGGTAGACATCGGTTTGCCACTCGTATTCGGTGGGGCCGCGCTGGCCGAGGCGATTGATGTCGAAGATGGCGGTGAAGTTCGAGAGTCCGTGATAACTCGCCTTGTCCAGCCCCTCCCAGATCGATCCCTCAGCCAGCTCGCTATCGCCGGTGAGCGTCCAGACGTGGTAGGGCAGCTGGTCGAGCTTGCGACCCGCGAGCGCGACGCCGACGGCGATCGGCAAGCCCTGGCCGAGTGAGCCGGTGGCGACGTCGACCCAGGGCAGGATCGGGGTGGGATGCCCCTCGAGCCGCGATCCGAACTTGCGGAAGGTGAGCAGCTCATCATCGCTGACCACGCCGACCGCTTTGTAGATGGCGTAGAGCAAGGGCGAGGCATGGCCCTTGGAGAAGATCAGGTGGTCATTGTTGGGTTGCCTGGGGTCGTTCCAGTCGTAGCGGAAATAGCGGGTGATGAGCACGGCCATCAGGTCGGCGGCCGACATCGATGAGGTGGGGTGGCCGGAACCAGCGGCGGTGCTGGACCGGATGCTGTCGACTCGCAACTGCTGCCCGAGTTCCCGGATGAAATCGAGGCCCTGGGTCGCGTGGACCTCGCTGACCGAGCTCTTTGCCATCAGCTCACCCCGCTGTAGTTATTGACGCCCCTCTTGGTTAGATTAAGCGCCAGCCGAGGCCGGCCGCTGGTCGGATCGATACGGCCCGCGCCCTCGAGGGCGGCGACGCCGCCGATTCCACGATTGGGCAGGACGGGCGGCGCCGGACGGCCCGGGCGTGACGCGCGCGCTGCGCACCCTCGGTTCCGGCTCGACGAGCGAGGCCGCGACGTAGCGCCAATCGCCCTCGGCCAGCAGGCTGCGAACGTCCAGCTCGGGCAGGGCGGGTGCGCCCTGGCGGCGCAGGGTCCGCCAGGCGGCCTCATCCTCCGGCGTGACGAAGGTCAGGGCGCGGCCCTTGACCCCCATGCGGGCCGTGCGGCCGACGCGATGGGTGAGCCACTGCGGCGAATCCGGGAGGTCGTAGTTGATCACGAGGTCGACGTGGCTGATATCGAGACCGCGGGCCGCCACGTTGGTGGCCACCAGGACGTTGGTCCGGAGCCCCCGGAAGGCATCCATGGTACGGTCGCGGACGTTCTGCGAGAGGTTGCCCTGGAGGTCGGCACTGTCGTGGCCGAGGTTGCGCAGGTCGCGGCTGAGCTTGCGAACCCCGTGCTTGGTGCGACCGAACACGATGGCGGAGCCGCGGTGACGCTGCAGCAGCTTGCTGAGCGTGCGCAGTTTTTCCGGACGGCTGACGCGAAGAAGGCCGTGCTCGAGGGCATCCTCGGCCGGCGCGGCGACCACGATGCGGACCGGGTCGTCGAGGTGACGCTCGATCATGCGGCTGACCCAATCGGGCATCGTCGCGGACGCCAGGGCCATCTGGGGCTGGTAGGTCAACTCGATGATGCGCTCCACGTCCGGCGCGAAGCCGGCGTCGAGCATCTCGTCGCCTTCGTCGAGCACGAGGAACTGGACTCGATTCAACGACAGGCGCCGGCGCGAAACCATGTCGAGGATGCGACCGGGCGTCCCGACCACGAGATCGACGCCGGCCTTGAGATCGCGTTCCTGGGTGGCGTAGCCGACGCCGCCGTAGACAAGGGCCGATTTGAGGCCGGTGGCCAGGGATTGGAATACCCGGTCGACCTGTATGGCGAGTTCACGGGTGGGCGTGACGACCAGCGCCCGAGGCCCGGGGCCTTTGACGGCGATCAGCCGTTCGACGATCGGCAGGATGAAGGCGAGCGTCTTCCCGGACCCCGTGGGGGCCTGGATGACGACATCGCGTCCCCGTAGCAGGGGCGGGATGGCTTCGACCTGGACAGTCACCGGGCTGTCGATCGAGTTTTTCGCGAGGGCGGTCAGTAGGTGGGCATTTACGCCCAGGTCGGCAAACGTCGTTGTCAAGAGGGTACTCCTCGGTCCCCTCTACCTATCTTTGTGTTGGCCGATCTTCAGGACACCGTTTGGCAACGGGGAGGAGAACCGAGAGCGGGCGACCTCAGAATTTGGGAGGTCACGAACAAGTGTACCAGCTTGGGCCGACGCCTAAACCGTCGATCCTGTCCCATCATCGGTGCATCCCTAGATCGGCGGCCGGCGAACGGCGTCGGGGATGGCCAGCTCGACCGCGCGTCCGATCCGAAGCACCGTATCCTCGCGCCACCGCCGGCCGACCGCCTGCAACCCGATCGGCAGGCCTTCAGGGTCAAAGCCGCAGGGGACCGAGAGCGCCGGGCATGGCGCGACCAGGTTGAAGACACCCGTCATGTCGGCGGCATGATAGCGACCGTCCGCTGGAGGATGCGATGGCCGGTCGGCCTTGGCGGCAGGACTGGGCCCGGTCGCCATGGTCGGGCAAAGGAGGGCGTCATGGGACGCAAAGACCGCGGCCAGCCGGCGCCAGAGATCGGTCCGCGCCAATTCGAGCCGTTTGAGCTGCACCGCGCTCAGTGTGTTACCGCGCTCGATCAGACGCAGGACCTCGCGATCCATCTTCGCCGCGTACCGCTCAACCAGATGGCCGTAGTAGGTGGCCATGAAGACGCTCCACAGATCTACCCAGACGTCCTGATCCTTCCGCGTGACCCCGACCTCGACCTCGTCGACGACAGTGCCCGCCGCACGCAAGGCTGACGCCGCGGCACGCACGGCGGACTCGATTGCCGGGTCGACGGCCCAGAGTCCAAGGTCGATCGACAACGCGAGGCGCAGACCCTCGACGGACGCCGGAACGGGCGACGCCAGGTCGAGCGGGCACGGAACGGAGAGGATGTCGGCATCGTCCGGACCCTGGGTTGCTTGCAAGAAGAGGCGCACGTCGTCGATGGTCCGAGCCAGCGGGCCATGATGCGAGACCAGGTCGAAGAGGCCAGGCAGCGAATCCATCGGGATGCGACCGAGTCCGGGCTTCAGCCCCACGATTCCGCACCAGGCGGCCGGGATACGCACCGACCCTCCCATGTCGGTGCCTTCCGCCAGCGGGACGCAACCGGCCGCGACCGCCGCGGCGCTCCCTCCAGATGAGCCACCGGGCGTGCGCTCGAGGTTCCACGGATTTCTCGTGACGCCCCAGAGTGGGCTGTCGGTCACCAGCGTATGCGCGAACTCCGGCGTGGTGGTCTTGCCAACGATGATCGCGCCGGCCCGGCGCAGCGCCCCGACGATATAGGCGTCGCGATCCGGGATCCAGTTCTCATGCGTGTAGGAGCCGAGCGTTGTCCGGTGACCGGCGGTCGGCGTCGTGTCTTTCAGCGCCACGGGCACGCCATGGAGCGGGCCTAATGCCCCGCCGCGAGCCACCGCTTCGGCGGCCGTCTGCGCGGCGACCAGGGCCTCGTCATGCCAGACGAAGCAGAAGCAGTTCAGTCTCGGGTTGACATCGTCGATGCGGGACAGGGCATTGGAAACCACCTCGACCGGCGAGACGGTGCGCGCGGCGATCATGCGCGCCTGGTCGACCGCCGGCGTGAAGGCGAGTTCGAGGTCTGTCATCCCGGAGTAGACCAGTCCGTGGTGGTGATGGCTAACAGTATCGACAAGGGGCTTCAGTGGACGCCTTGATTAGGAGGAGGAGCACATGCCCAAAGCGTGCGCTCGCCCTGAGTCCGCGATCTTCTCGAAGAGCCGTGGCGAGAGTCAGCTCGTAGGCGTTGCTCCGGCAGTCATGTATTCCTTGAGCGGCTCGCCCTGAAAGGCAACGTACGTGACGTCGATCCACTCCGGAGGCGCTTCGAAGAACTTCACCATCTGGTTGTAGTTATCGTTGGTTTGGGGAGCATTCGCATTCTTGACATAGCTCTCCCTGTCCTTGAACCGGATGATCCCAACGATCCGGTCGGGATCCTTGTCTTCGACCGCGAACTCGCTCGAGACCCACCCGGACGCGGGATCGGGCCCTCCCTGCTCCTGGCTATATCGGCGAAAAGCGTCTTGCTGACCTGCTTTGATCTTCGCTCGCATGATGGTCCCGTACATTCCTAGACCTCCTTCCTTCTCACGTCGAGGCTGCCTGACTGATGCAGATGCTAACCGCCCAACAAGCACCTCCTACCGAGGATGTGGTGATGTACCCCCAGGCGGAATCGAACCGCCGTTTTGGCCTTGAAAGGGCCACGTCCTAGCCGCTAGACGATGGGGGCGCGATGGACGTTCATGCTAGCAAGGGCAACGCGACCGCGAACAGGTTGGTGCCTACTCGCCCCAGGGCGTCTTGAGACGCTCGAATCCCATCGCGACCAGTGTCTCCGCGGTGTGTTCCCAGTTTCGCGGCTGCGACCACGCGACCACCAGGGACCGGGTCGCTAGCGAGAGCGCTTCATAGAGACTAAAGCGGGCACCTTTGTACCCCGGCCTGACGCTGAGATACGCGTCCAGGAAGACGCGACGACATTCCTCTGCACGAGCGCTGTCCGACCAATCCTTGGGGTTCGAGGGCACGAGGTGGCCGCAGTATTTGCCCAGGTCAAAGCTCGGCTCTGCCTGGACGAAGTATTCGACGTCGATCATGCCGAAGCGCTCGCCGTCGTAGAGGAATTGGTTGTATTTGTAGTCGCCGTGCGAAGCGACCGGCGACTCCGGTGTGGTTTTTTCGGCCTTCACCGCGATGTGCTTGAGAAGGTCACGCAACAAGAAGAAGGTCTTCGGCGCCGACATCTTGAACTGCTCGAGACGCGACTGGAGCCGTTCGATTTCGACCTCGGCAGTGTGGGGCGTGCCAGCCTTGATCCCCGAGTTGTGAATGTGGCCGATGGCGCGGCCGGCAGCCTCGCATTGAGCCATAAAGATCTCGGAGTGCCGGTCGCTTTTGATCTCGTCGCCGGGGAGTGCCGACTGCAACAGCAGTGAGTGACCCGCGTGGTAGGCGAGCGGCTCAGCGACGACCAGGTCTCCCGCCTGGCGGGCGGGGAGATCCCACAACGCACGCATGACGTCATAGGTCATCTCGCCTCGCTTGCTGTGTTGCAGTTTTCCGTAAATCGTAAGGGGCTGCTCCTCACCGATGTCGGCGTCGTAGCGGACGATGCAGGAAATTTCCGGAAGGTACTTGACGCGGGTCGCGCTGAGCGATGCGACTCTCGTGCCCGGGCGCAGATCCTCGAAGTGCTTGGCCAGCATCGGTGCCATGTGTTGTGGATCAAAAACGCTGGCCATCTTCGGAAAAACCGGGTCGGTTGGAAAGAAAAACAGAAAGAGGTTCAGGTCGGAAAAGAACTGAACATGCCCTCCGGGATCGAGGGGATTTCCATTCTGACTGGACAGCAGCTTTCTAAGGCGATGTTGGTATTCTTCGGTGCCCTCGTCGGTGAAGAACGCCTTGGTCCAGATCAGGCTCGTCGCCGAAATCCCGCCGGCGAACTCTAACTCGGCCTCGTAGACATTCCACAAGACCCTGGGGGCTTCGTATCGCCGTCCCGACTTGGGTCGAACTTTCTTGACCACCACCGAGGGCATGACCGGACCAATCACGCGAGTGGCCAGCAACTCGGCGATGGCTTCCGGTTCTGAAGCCGCCTTGATTGAGGAGTAGGTAACGGGCATTAACGACCCTTTTGAGCTTACGGCATGCGGCGCGTGGCTCGGTTGACGGAGTGCCGCCGGCTGACGTCAGCTCGGCGGCACCTCGCTCCCTCCTATCGCGCCGACCGACCGAAGAGCTCCCTCCGCTTTAACCACGCTGCCGTGAGGAGAGCGATCAGCCCGGCGAGGACTCCGCCGGCCGCAGCCGGAGCCGGGCCACCCGCGGCCTGGTGCACGCCCGCGCCTGTGTTCGCCAACGTGCCCGCTTGCGCGCCGGCTCCCGCTCCGCTTGTAGCTCCGCCGCCGGCGACGGTGCTTGTCTCGATGGCCGTGGCGCCCGCCAGACCCGCGGTCGTGGTGGTCTCGGTAACGGTTGCGCCCGCACCGCCACCCGCCTCGGTCGTCGTCTCCGTCACGGTGACACCGCCTGCGGTTCCGGTGGTCTCGGTAGCCGTGCCGCCGGCACCACCACCCGCTGATGTCGATGTCTCGGTTACGGTCGCCTGGCCATTGGTGCTGCCGTTGCCACTGCCGGCCCCCTCGGAGGTCGACGTCTCGTTCGCCGTGGCACCGTTGGTACTGCCGTTCCCACTGCCCTGCGCGACGCTGGTATTGCTGGCGTTACCCGCCGAGCCTGCACCAGAGCCGTTGCCGCTCCCCTGCGCCACGCTGGTGTTGCTCGCGTTGCCCGCCGAGCCTGCGCCCGAGCCGTTGCCGCTCCCCTGCGCCGCGCTCGTGTTGCTGGCGTTGCCCGCCGACGCTGCACCAGATCCATTGCCGCTCCCCTGCGCCGCGCTGGTGTTGCTCGCGTTGCCCGCCGAGGCGGCACCCGAGCCGTGTCCGCTGCCTTGAGCTGCGCTGCTGTTGCTCGCGTTGCCCGCCGACGCGGCACCCGAGCCGTGTCCGCTGCCTTGAGCTGCGCTGGTATTGCTCGCATTGCCTGCCGAGGCGGCACCCGAGCCGTGTCCGCTGCCCTGGGCTGCGCTGCTGTTGCTCGCATTGCCTGCCGAGGCGGCACCGGAGCCGTGTCCGCTGCCTTGGGCTGCGCTGGTATTGCTCGCATTGCCTGCCGAGGCGGCACCGGAGCCGTGTCCGCTGCCCTGGGCTGCAGCGCTGGCGCTACTGGCCTGCGCCGCCGAGGCTGCCCCCGAACCGTGGCCGCTACCGGCCGCAGTGTGTCCCGAACCCTGGGCGTCGCTGTCGTGATCGTGGCTGTCCTTATGACTATTCTTGTCGCCGCTGTTGTCGCCATTACCATCTCCACCGTCGCTGTTGCCCGGATGGAACGCAACAACTTCCTCGGCAGCCGCTGCCTTAGTCATGACCGCGGGCGTAGCCGTACCCAAATTGGGCATCGCTGGTGCCGGCTTTTTCGATGCCGCGAGCTGCACGACTAACGGCGAGTCGGCTGCGTGAAACGTTGGCGTCCATGTCAGGTTGCCGTAGCTTGCCGACCGCCCGACTACCAGTAGACCTGCGAATAACAGCCCGGAGAGTTTCAGGGTCCAGGTCGACTTCGAGATGAGGACCTCCGAGTCATCGCTTAGATATGCCGCGCTCCGAGGCGAAATTACGGAAGAAGTCAATGTTGTTTCCCTCCCAACACCCAGAATTGGCTCCGCTTTTGTTCACCGATTGTGAAACATCGGTGCGTTCTTGTCGAGTTCCCGCTTGCTTGTCACACTAGACCGTTCGGAAAGTCCTGTCAATATCTCGTATACATAAGCTGATAGCCATTATGGGTTGTTTCCGCGGCCGGCCCACGGAAAAAGAAAACCGCCGAGCTTTCGCCCGGCGGTCTTAGCCTCGCCGCTGTCGCTACCGGATGAATCGCCGCAGAATCTCCTTGGGCCGCAAGAGCGCGACTCCAAGCATCGCCAGGAGGGCTCCGAGAAGACCCTCAGCGCCGGTGGCCGGACCGCCACCGGTGTTAGCAAGCGTCCCATTGCCGGCCCCGGCTCCGGCTCCGGCGCCGCCGCCGCCAGTGGTATCCGAAGTGCCGGTCTCAGCGCCAGCAGTGCCCTGCGAGCCGCCCGACCCCTGGACGTCCGAGATTCCGGTCTCGACGCCCACGGTGCCCTGGCTGCCGCCGGTGCCCTGCACATCCGAAATGCCGGTCTCGACGCCCACGGTCCCCTGGCTGCCGCCGGTGCCCTGTACGTCGGAGATTCCGGTCTCGTTGCCGACCGTGCCCATGCTGCCACCGGTACCCTGCACGTCCGAGATTCCCGTCTCGTTGCCGACCGTGCCCATGCTACCGCCGGTGCCCTGCACGTCCGAGATTCCCGTCTCATTGCCGACCGTTCCCGTGGAACCGCCGGTGCCTTGTACGTCCGAGATGCCGGTTTCGTTGCCGACCGTTCCGGTCGAGCCGCTGCTGCCCTGGACATCCGAAATGCCGGTCTCCGCGCCAGCGGTACCCGTGCTTCCGCCCGAGCCCTGAACATCCGAGATTCCGGTCTCTGCGCCCGCCGTACCAGTGCTACCGCCGGAGCCCTGCACGTCCGATATGCCCGTCTCATTGCCGACCGTCCCAGTCGAGCCACTGCTGCCCTGCACGTCCGAGATACCCGTTTCAGCGCCCGCGGTGCCCGTGCTGCCGCCTGAACCCTGGACATCGGACATGCCGGTCTCGGCACCCGCCGTGCCCGTGCTGCCGCTCGAGCCCTGGACATCCGAGATACTCGTCTCGGCGCCTGCCGTGCCCGTGCTGCCGCTGGATCCCTGGACATCCGATTGTCCGGTCTCAGCACCCGCCGTACCTGTGCTGCCGCTAGATCCCTGGACATCCGAGATTCCCGTCTCAGCGCCCGCCGTGCCCTCGCTCCCGCTCGAGCCCTGGACATCCGATTGTCCGGTTTCGCCTGCGACGGTGCCCTGACTTCCGGAGGAACCCTGGACATCGGAGACGCCAGTCTCGTTGCCGACCGTACCCTGGCTTCCACTCGAACCTTGCACGTCCGAGATGCCAGTTTCATTGCCTACCGTTCCGGTCGACCCGCCGCTGCCCTGGACGTCCGAGATGCCAGTCTCATTGCCGACCGTTCCAGTCGAGCCACTGCTGCCCTGCACATCCGAGATTCCGGTCTCAGCGCCCGCCGTACCCGTGCTGCCGCCGGAGCCTTGAACGTCCGAGCTGCCCGTCTCGGCACCCGCCGTGCCAGTGCTGCCGCTCGAGCCCTGCACATCCGAGATACCCGTCTCAGCGCCAGCCGTGCCGGTGCTGCCCGCCGAACCCTGGACGTCAGATTGTCCGGTTTCGTTGCCGACCGTTCCAGTCGACCCGCTACTGCCCTGCACATCCGAAATGCCGGTCTCATTGCCGACGGTCCCCTGGCTGCCCGACGATCCCTGGACATCCGAGATGCCGGTCTCGTTACCGACGGTGCCGGCGCTGCCGCTCGAACCCTGGACATCGGATCCACCCGTTTCGGCGCCCGCGGTGCCCTGGCTACCCGCTGATCCCTGGTTGTCCGAAATCCCGGTCTCCGCCCCGGCCGTACCGGTGCTGCCACCAGAACCCTGGATATCAGACGTTCCGGTCTCCGCACCGGCCGTTCCAGTGCTGCCGCTCGAGCCCTGGACGTCCGAGATTCCGGTCTCGTTGCCGACCGTGCCCTGGCTTCCACTCGAGCCCTGGACGTCGGAGATTCCGGTCTCGTTGCCGACGGTGCCGACGCTGCCGCTCGAACCCTGGACATCGGATCCACCGGTCTCAGCGCCCGCCGTGCCCGTGCTGCCACTCGAGCCCTGGACATCCGAGATGCCCGTTTCTGCTCCTGCCGTTCCCGTGCTACCGCTCGAGCCCTGGACATCCGAAATACCCGTCTCAGCGCCCGCCGTACCCGTGCTGCCGCTGGATCCCTGGACATCCGATTGTCCGGTCTCACCGGCGACCGTTCCCTCACTGCCGTGCGAGCCCTGGACGTCAGATCCGCCCGACTCGTTGCCGCCAGTGCCAACACTTCCCGTGGAGCCCTGCACGTCGGAGCCGCCCGTCTCACCAGCTGCAGTGCCCTGGCTGCCGCTCGACCCCTGGACATCAGAACTGCCGGTCTCGTTACCAACGGTGCCCTGGCTTCCGCTCGATCCCTGGACGTCAGAAATGCCGGTTTCGTTGCCGACCGTACCCTGACTGCCGCTCGATCCCTGGACGTCAGAAATGCCGGTTTCGTTCCCCACCGTGCCGACGCTACCCGAGGAGCCCTGCACGTCAGAACTGCCCGTTTCCGCGCCGGCAGTACCCTGGCTACCCGCTGATCCCTGGTTGTCCGAAATTCCGGTCTCGGCTCCGGCGGTGCCCAGACTTCCAGCTGAGCCCTGGACATCAGACGTTCCGGTTTCCGCACCGGCGGTTCCGGTGCTGCCGCCCGAGCCCTGGACATCAGAAATGCCGGTCTCGTTGCCAACCGTGCCCTGGCTTCCGCTCGATCCCTGGACGTCAGAAATGCCGGTCTCGTTGCCGACCGTGCCGACGCTACCCGAGGAGCCCTGCACGTCAGAACTTCCGGTTTCCGCGCCCGCCGTGCCCTGGCTACCCGCTGATCCCTGGTTGTCCGAAATCCCGGTCTCCGCCCCGGCCGTACCCGTGCTGCCACCAGAACCCTGGACATCAGACGTTCCCGTTTCCGCTCCCGCGGTTCCGGTGCTGCCGGACGATCCCTGGACATCAGAAATGCCGGTCTCGTTGCCGACCGTGCCCTGGCTTCCACTCGAGCCCTGGACGTCAGAAATTCCGGTCTCATTCCCGACCGTGCCCGTGCTGCCACCCGAACCCTGCACATCAGAAGATCCGGTTTCCGCACCGGCGGTGCCCTGGCTGCCGGCGGACCCTTGGTTGTCGGAGATGCCCGTCTCGGCGCCCGCGGTTCCCTGGCTTCCGCCCGAACCCTGGACGTCGGACGTTCCGGTTTCGTTCCCTACCGTGCCCTGGCTACCGGACGATCCCTGGTTGTCAGAGATTCCAGTCTCGGCGCCAGCCGTGCCCTGGCTTCCGCTCGAGCCCTGGTTGTCCGAGATGCCGGTCTCGGCGCCAGCCGTGCCCTGGCTTCCAGTCGAACCCTGGACGTCCGAGATTCCGCTCTCGTGACCGGCTGTTCCAACACTGCCGGTCGAGCCTGGGACATCCGAAGCTCCGGTCTCGTTAGCGGCCGTGCCCTGGCTTCCAGTGGAGCCCTGCACATCCGACCCGCCGGATTCGTTACCGGCGGTACCCTCGCTCCCCGTCGAGCCCTGGACATCCGAAATTCCACTCTCGTTCCCGGCCGTGCCCTGGCTTCCCGTCGAGCCCTGCACGTCTGAGTGTCCGGTTTCGGCACCACCGGTCCCCTGGCTACCCGCTGATCCCTGGTTGTCCGAAATCCCGGTCTCCGCGCCGGCCGTACCCGTGCTGCCACCAGAGCCCTGGACATCAGATGTTCCGGTTTCGGCACCGGCCGTTCCGACACTTCCGGTCGACCCCTGGTTGTCCGAAGCACCTGTCTCGGCGCCGGCCGTGCCCTGGCTTCCAGTCGATCCCTGGACGTCCGACTGTCCGCTCTCCTGGCCGGCGGTCCCCTGACTGCCAGTCGATCCCTGAATATCCGATTGACCGGTCTCGTTGCCTATCGTGCCCTGGCTGCCCGCCGAGCCCGGAATGTCAGACTGACCCGTCTCACCGGCGGCCGTGCCCTGGCTACCACCGGATCCCTGATGGTCCGAAATGCCGGATTCATCGCCGGCGGTGCCCTGGGTCCCGCTCGAGCCCTGGACGTCGGAGTTGCCGCTTTCGTGCGCGCCCGTGCCCTGCGTCCCACTCGAGCCCTGTACATCAGATTGGCCGGTTTCGGCGCCGGCCGTCCCGACGCTCCCGCCCGTACCGTGGTCCGAGGTGCCAGTTTCATTAGCGACCGAGCCGGTGGCCGTATTGCCTGAATCCGTTGCGTCGGGCAAGGCGAGCCCGTCACCGGTCCCGCTGTTCTTTCCCGGGGAGAAGGTGATGACTTCAGAGGCGGCGCTCTTCTTGCTGATGGCGGCCGCTGGGTCGCCCGGTACCGTCTTGGGGAGGGCGGGCGGCGCCCCCGGCTTCGGCTGGTTGATGATGACGATCAGCGGTGTCGGATTGGCGTGGAACGCGGGAAGCCAGACAATCTGGCCGCCGCTCGCAGCTCGACCGACGACCAGCAGGCCCGCGAACAAGAGCCCCGAAAGCCGTAGTGACCAGCTAGACCGGGATATGAGAGCTTCGCCGTCGTCAGAAGTGGGCGCGCCAATAGCGATGGATGTGTCGGTCACGTTGTGTTTCCCTCCAGCGACCTTTTCTCCCCCGCGGACTAAGCGTTAAATGTCGGTAACGGTGGGGTAAAGACCCGTTTAGATGAATGTACGCCCAGAGTTCGGGTACTGTCAACAGGTAGCTACATAAAGCTGATAGCGGGTCCGTCGTCTTTTGAACGGGGACCTCTCCTCGCTAAGATAGCGGCATCCGCACCCATCGCCTGGTCCTGGCCCTTGCCGCGGGACTGTTGCTCGCCGCTTGTGGACCCGGTGCGCTCGTCCCGCACGTGCCCCTGACCTCGCTGAGTAACATCCAGCTGCCCAAGGACACGACCCTTCCATCCTTCGACCTCCTGACGCTCGACTCGCGCGTCGGGCACCTCTACGTCGCGCACTCGAGCATGGATGCGATGGACATCGTCGACATCAAAGCCAACAAGGTGGTGGGCAGTGTTTCCGGGCTCAGGAAGATCCACGCGGTCGCGCTGACGTCCGATCCCAACATCGTGTTCACCTCCGATCCCGCCGATGGGATGGTCGCCGCCGTCGACGTCGCGCAGCGGAAGGTCTTGAAGTACGTCGACACCGGGCCGCAGCCGGACGCGATCGGATACGACCCCACAAACGACCTCGTGGTCGTCGCCCTCGCGTCGACGAACACCGTCAAGCTGATCGACCCTCACACCTACACGGTGGTTGCTACCATCGCGCTGCCGGGAAGCCCGGAGTTGATGGACCTCGACCCGACCGGGGGGCGGGCGTTCCTGGCCATCAACAGCAAGGACGAAGTCATCATCATCGACGTCAAGGCGCGGCAGATCACCACCACCTTCAAAGGCTGCGACATTCAGATCCCGACCGGCGTCGCCTACGATCCCGATCAGCAGCGACTCTATGTCGCGAGTCGACCTGGAAACAACCGCGAGCTCAACGTGATCGACACCCTGCTCGACCGCTGCCTCGGCGTGGTGGACATCGGATTTGGAACCGATCAGCTCGCGTTCAACAAACACAACCACCATGTCTACGCCGCGAATGGCGGGAGTAAGAACCTGTCGGTGATCGACGCGGTGTCGCTCAAGCCGCTCGGCGTTGTGGGAACCGGCCCGATCGCGAAGAGCGTGGCCGTTGACCCGACTACCGATCTCGTGTACGCGCTGGTGGGACGGGCCGGGATCATCGGCGTCTATCACGATCCCTAGCGCGGTGGGGCGCGCGAACGCGAGGCCTCAGTTGCCGTCGGGCGCGTTGACCATGCCCCAGGCATCCATCATGAGGGCCTGCAGCGTCGCGTAACCAATGTGCCCGAAGCCGTGGTCGCCCCACTGGCTTCCCCAGCTGTTGGCGAACTTGAACATGCGGTTTCGACGGTCGAAGCCGACGATGCAGATCGCATGGCCGCCCAGGAATTCGGATCCGGGCTGCGGCATCGGGACGATGCCGCCCGGCGCATCCATGAAGGGCTCGTGCACCATCACTCCGGCGATGAAGCAGTTCGTCATCAGGTAGGCCTCCATCTCGACGATGCTGTTGAGCCGCGCGTAGCTTTTCGCACGGTATGGCTCGGCCGCGTGGCGCTGCTCCGTGGTGGGCGGGACGTTGATGCGCTGCACGAGATAGGGCATGCAGGCAAGACTGCAGACACCCTGGTCCTGGATGATCTTCATCGCCTCACGGATCGTCATCCCGTCATCCTCCGGCTGGTTGCGCCGCTGGCTATAGATGTACAGGGGCGAGAACTGGTGCTGCGGATCGTCGAGCGTCCAGTGATGCTCGAGTCCTTTCTGGAAGGTCTTGTCGTAGTAGGCCGTGGCGCAGGCGACGCACGTGCCCGCCGGGCCCTGGTCGAAAACCGGCGGCAGCGCCGGCGAGTGATCCACCTCCTCGGCAAGCGGGGCCGCTTTCAGGAAGGCCGCCATCGTGAAGTCGCGATGGTCGTAGGGGTCCTTGATGCAGCCGAGCGCGTAGCGAGGCATCAAGGGTGTGACGAAAGAGGCGTGCTTTTCTGCTGAGTACGATGGTCGGATGGCCGAGGTGAACGAACCGGTCCGTGTCCGCTACGCGCCCAGCCCGACGGGTGCCCTGCACCTCGGCGGCGCCCGCACGGCGCTATTCAACTACCTGTTCGCGCGACAGAAAGGCGGGGAGTTCCTGCTGCGGATCGAAGACACCGACCGGGCCCGCTCGATTCCGGGCAGCCAGCAACAGATCGAAGAAGGCCTTCGCTGGCTCGGCATGCGCTGGGATGCGACGCCGCTGATCCAGTCGGAGCGCAAGGCGATCTACCAGCAGGCCGCCGCCGCCCTGCTCGAATCGGGTGCAGCCTATCGCTGCTTTTGCACCCCGGAACGGCTCGAGCAGATGCGGGCCGAGCAGCGCGCCCGCCACCAGCCCGAACGGTACGATCGCCGCTGCCGCTCGATCGTCAGGGACGAATCCGAGCGCCGCGCCGCCGCCGGCGAGCGCTTCGTCGTGCGCCAGGCGATGCCCACGGAGGGAGCGACGACGCTGCAGGACCTCGTGATGGGTACCGTCACCTTTCGCAACGACACGCTCGACGACCATGTCCTCCTCAAGTCGGACGGCTTCCCCACCTATCACCTCGCCTTCGCCGTCGACGACCACGCGATGCGCATCAGCCACATCATCCGTGGCGACGGCTGGCTACCTTCTGCGCCCAAGCACCTGTTGCTCTTCCAGGCGTTCAACTGGCTGCCGCCGGCGTTCGCCCATCTGCCGCTCGTATTGGGGCCGGACAAGAAGCCGCTGGCGAAGCGCCACGGTGCCAAAGACGTCCTCGAGTACCGAGAAGCCGGCTATCTGCCCGAGGCCGTCGACAACTTCATCGCCTTCCTCGGATGGTCACCGGGCACGGACCAAGACATCTTCACCATGGACCAGCTGATCCAGGCCTTCGACCTCAGCAAGATCCAGGCGAGCCCTGCGGTCGCGAACCTCGAGCGGCTCGACTGGCTCAACGGCCAGTTCATCCGCCGCTTGCCGCCCTCCGAGCTCGCCGCGCGCCTTTCGCCGCTCATGCCTGCGGTGCCGGTCGAGGGCCTCACGCCACTGATTCCCCTCGTGCAGGAGCGGCTGCGCAGCTTGAACGAGGCTCCCGACATGCTGCGCTTTTTCTTCGAAGAACCCGACACCTACCGGCCGGAGCAGTTGATCCCCAAAGGGCGCGACGCCGCCGCCACCGCGACCGTCCTTATCGAGGCGGCTACCACCGTGCGCGCGCTGACGGATTGGACCCCGGAATCCATCGAGGCGGCGCTGCGCGCGCTCGCCGAGCGACTGGGCTGGTCGTCGCGCGACGTGTTCATGGCGTTGCGGGTCGCCGTCACCGGCCGCACCGTGACGCCGCCGCTGATCGAGTCGATCAGCCGGCTTGGCAAGGACACGGTCGTGGCCCGGCTGGAACGCGCCGCGCGCACGCTCCCCGAGCCGGCGCCTCGCTAGAGACGAGCCGGCGGGAGCGGCCAGTAGCGCCAGCGGACCCGCGCCAGGATCGCATCGCGCGAGACCGCACCAAACTGCCGCGAGTCGGTGCTGGAGGCGGGATTGTCTCCCGCCAGGAAGATCGCGCCGCCCGCCTCGATCGCCGTGATGCGTTTGATGATTTCGAGCTCGGGTCGATCGGGCCGGCGGGCCACGACCACGTCACCGACACGCAACGTCGTCGTGCCATCGATGGGACGGGCGACGACCAGTGCGCCCGGTGGTAATCGTGGTGCCATGCTCTCACCACTCACGCGCAGCGGGTAGACTGGTTTTAGAGTCAGTCGTTCATCGTATAGGAGGAGTTGGCACCATGAATTTGATGGAGTGGATTGCACCCAGCCGGACGGTCGAGGCCCATTGCGATCTTCCGTGCGGGATCTACGACCCCGAGCAGGCCCGCATCGAGGCGGAGTCCGTCTACAACATCATCAAGAAATACAACGACTCGAAGGACGAGGTCTACCGGCAGCGCGCGATCGTCATCAAAGAGGAGCGAGCGGAGCTGGCCAAGCATCACATCGACGTCCTCTGGAGCGATTGGTACAAGCCGGAGAAGCACGATGCCAAGTTCCCCGAGCTGAAGGACGCGCTCAAGGCTGCCGTTTCGCAGGGTTCGAAGGTGAAGGCCTCGGTGGACCTGGCCGAGGCGCAGAAGTTCCTCGACCTGATCGACAAGGTCGACCAGATCTGGGAAAAAGCGGGAGGCCCCCAGGAAACCCGGGTCGCCCGTTCTGCCGCAACGCCCACCCGCGCCTAGCGGGAACTGCGAGGCCGCAGGCCGAGCCGGCCTTTCGGCCGTAAGCGCCGGCGCCGTATGCCGCCCGTGCGAGCACACGAGCGCAAGTTCTTAAGCGCGAGTGCGCCGCGGGCGGCTGGACGGCGCAATCGGCGCGGTTAAGTCTCCGTCTAACTGCCAACCCGTCAGGGGGACGACGCACCCGCCCGGTTAAGTTGAAAGGCCCGCCGTAATCGTGGAGGCGAGATGAGAAAGCGTTACGGAATCGTGGCCGCCAACCGCGAACAAGCCGATGAATACTGGACGTTACGAGGATTAGAGAGATGCACGAGTCAGGAAATATCCTCTCGCTCCGTTTCGGCTCACCGGCGGTCCCGCATGCCTACCGCACCCCAGCCCAGCTGACCTTCTGCTACCAGTGCCACTGTGCCGTCGACCTCAGCGCGACCACGACGGCGCTGCGCTCCGGACACTGGGCGCGGATCGGCACCTGCGCGCACTGCGGGACCACGATCACGCGGATCCTCAAGGCGAGCTAGCAAGCGCCGGCTGCGTGACCCTTCCCCAGGCGGGAAGGGAAATGCGTCGCGGTAACATCGACCCGTGACCTCCCGGCCCTCCCGGCCAGCAGCGCGCCGTGCCCGCCGGGCCGCTCCCAACCCCGACGCCGTCGAATCGCACAGCGTCAAAGAGCAGGGTCGACCCGACAAGGCCTCCTATGCGATGATCCTCGCCTTCGCGGCGGCGCTGCGCTCGACCTGCCTCAGCCGAAAAGTCGGTTGCGTCATCGTCCGCGACGGCCAGGTGATTGCGACCGGCTACAACGGGACCCCCAAGGGCACCTGGCACCCGGAAGAGTTTCCGCGCCCCTGTCCCTGCGTCGGCGGCGTCAGCGGCGCGGACCTGTCGCTCAAGTACTGCGCGCACGCCGAGGCCAACGCGCTGGCGCAGAGTGCGTACCGCGGCTCATCGACCGCGGGCGCCGACATCTTCTGCACAAACTTTCCGTGCATCGAGTGCACGAAACTGCTGATCAGCGCCGGCATTCACGCCATCTACTACGTCCATGGCTACCCGGACGCGAGCGGCCTGCGCGACCGCTATTTGAGCCAGGCTGGGATCCCGACCCACCCTATCGCGTGGTCGCGGATCCAGCCGCACCTTTCGGCGCTGGCGAAGGGGTAGGCGAGGCGTCGACCGCGGCGGGTTCCACGAAAAAGGAGACGCTGAGCGCGGGACGGGGACGGGAGGGAAGCGCGGCCGTCGATGGCAGCAGCACCGCGCACACGATGGCGGCGATCAGCCAGCGGCGCCAGGACGCCCCCACGGAAGAGCAACGGACCGGGTAGGCGGCACCAACCCGCCGTCGCCGGGCTGCTCCACCCGCGCCATTCCGGTGTTACATGTGCGGGCGCGGCGCGCCGGTGGCATCGAGCCGCGATCTCAGGCTGGCGCTGGCTGTCGGGGCGCGCCCGCCCGGCGCACCGACTGCGCGTAGCGGACGGAGTCGGCCGCGGCCTTGCGCGGCGCCGCGCGGTGCGCGAGCGCGACCCAGAACGCGGCCGGTCCGGCGTAGCGATCGCGAGGCGCATCCTCGTCCGCCTGCGGGGGACACCAGTGGACCCTGCCCCCCTCACGCAGCAGCACGCCGCCGTCCTGTTCCGCAAGGTAGACCAGGCGAGGTCCCGACTCGGCGAGCAGCCGCAATGCCTCACGGCCATCTGCCGCGCCGAACAGTACGCGCGCGTCGGACGCTTGCAAGGCCACGCACTCGACGGCCGCCAGCGCCGGCTCCAGCACGCGGCGAGTCATGCGGGCGTTCGTCCACCAGAGCAGGTCGGCTTCGAGGAGCAGCGCGGAGCGACCGCCGCGCGCCCGAGCGCCGGTGATGGCACCCAGCGCCGCCGAACGGGCGGGCTCGACCGAGAGGCTGTAACCGGAGACCACGGTGAGCGCGGCCATCACCGACGCCGGCGGTAGCTCGTCGAGCCGCAGCGCGAGGTCGGCACCGCGCTCGACCCGCCGCAGCTGGGGCTCACCGTCGGGCTGATGCCAGATGGTGGTCCGCAGCCCAGGCGCCTCGCGGAGCCAGCGCAGATCAACCCGTAGCCGCTCGAGCGAATCGCGCACCCGGCGTCCCGCCTCGTCGGCACCCACTTTGCCGACCAGCGCGGTCCGCGCGCGCAGCGCCGCCGCATGCGCCGTGAGTCGCGCCGCCCCGCCGCCCAGGATGCCCAGGCCCCCTGCCGCCGCGCGTTCTTCCGCCACGTCACCTACGGCAAGCCAGTCCAGGGCCCCGCTCATCGGGGTCATGATAGTCAGTCGCTTTCGTCAGGCTGTCGCGTGCCAGGCTGGGGATCGGGGCCCCCGCGAACAATCGGCGGCGAGGGCGGGCCGGAGGGGTGCGGCGATGGCGGGCCGGAGGGGTGCGGCGCGGGTGGCCCTGAGGGGTGTGGCGCGGGCAGGGGTGACGTCACCGGCACCGGCGTAGCGAACGGCACTGGCGCTACGACGGGCGCGGGGGCGACGTACCCGGCAGGAGTGCTCGAGGCTCGATGCGCCAGCACCGAACGTGTCCATGCCGGCCCGGCGGGTGCCGGGGCCACGAGCATGCCGAGCGCCAGCTTCCCGCTGGAGGCCCACGATTCGGTCCGTTCCGCAGCGTCCGCGGCCGGGAGCATCAGCGAGAGATGCAGCTGGCGGCTGCCGCCGGGACCCAACACCAGTGACGTCATCTGGTAGAGGGCCAGCGCCGCGCCGACGATCAGCAGGGTGCCCATCGAGAGCGCCCGATGGCCGGCGACGCCGGTAAACCCCGACATGCCATGCATCCTAAGGACCATGTGTTTCGACTCGGTAGTCCATCTGGCCCATTACGGCAGCCATTCGGAGGAGGGCCGTTAGCATGATCCGATGGCGAATCGGCTCGCCCAGGAGACCAGTCCCTACCTCCTCGAGCATGCCGACAACCCGGTCGACTGGTATCCGTGGGGCCCGGAGGCGCTGGCGCGAGCGCGGACCGAACACAAGCCGATCCTTCTGAGCATCGGCTACAGCGCCTGCCACTGGTGCCATGTCATGGCCCGCGAGTCCTTCGAAGATCCGCAGACCGCCGCGTTGATGAACCGGGACTTCGTCGCCATCAAGGTCGACCGCGAGGAGCGGCCAGACCTCGACCAGGTCTACATGCGCGCGGTGCAGGGCATGACCGGTTCGGGCGGGTGGCCGATGACGGTGTTCCTGCTGCCGGACGGTACGCCATTTTTTGCGGGAACGTACTTTCCGCCGAGCGATCGTTTCGGGATGCCATCGTTCCCACGCGTGCTGGCCGCGGTCGCTGACGCCTTTACGAAACGACCCGCCGACGTCGAGGAGACGGCCGCCCAGGTCCGTGATTTTCTCAACCGCCCCTCGGTGCCACTCGCAGTGGGCGCGCTCACGCCGGCGCTGCTGGACGAGGCCGCCGCGGGACTCGCGCGCGACTTCGACGGGGTCCATGGCGGCTTCGGCGGCGCACCCAAGTTTCCGCA
>DATEHI010000064.1:0-17038 GCA_035279665.1 Candidatus Dormiibacterota bacterium
GGCGGCGTGGCGCTCATTCACCTCAATCGCCCGCCGGCGAATTCCTATGACCGGCAGTTCATCGACGACCTGAATGCCGCCATCGATCAGATCCGCTTCGATGAAGCGATCGGCGCGGCCGTGCTGATGTCGGACCTGCCCAAGTTCTTCAGCGCCGGCGCCGACATCGGGATGTTCCGCACCGTCACGCCCAAGGCGCGGGCGATGACGATCCTGCACATGCACGAAGTCCTGCTGAAGATGGAGCACACGCCAAAAGTGTTCATCGCCGCCATCGGCGGTCATTGCCTGGGAGGCGGCCTGGAGATCGCGCTCGCCACCGATTTCCGATTTGCGGCGGAGGGCGAATACCGGCTCGGCGTCCCGGAAGTCACGCTCGGCCTGTTGCCGGGTAACGGAGGCACCCAACGCCTCCCTCGCCTGATCGGCCGGCAGAAAGCGATGGAATTACTCCTCACCGGCAAGCCACTGGACCCGGCGTCGGCGGCGGGCGTCGGGATCGTCGATCGACTGGTCGCGCCGGACCGGCTGCTGCCGGATGCGATCGCGTTCGCCGCAACCCTGGCGGGCGGGCCGACCGTCGCCATCGGCGAGATCAAGCTGGTCGCGAAGCAAGGCCTCGAGATGTCGCTCGAGAGTGCGCTGGCGCTGGAGCGGGGCGGTATCTTCCGCCTCTTCGAGACCGCCGACGCCAAGGAGGGACTCGCCGCTTTCGCCGAGAAGCGCAAGCCGACCTGGAAGGGCGAATAACTTCGTCTCGGTGCCGCCACGGATACCTTATATATACGGTTCAGCCTGCGGCGACCGGGCGCCGTGTCACATTCCTGCGGACGGTGGTGCTTCTCTGGTAGATGCTGCAGATGGAGGCGTGGCGGCCGACCGTAACGCAGGCGGTCTTGGGCGCGATTAACCACCGCGTGCCGGATCCATTCGAACGGCTTTTCCTTCAGGAGTATCCGAAGGTGGTGGCCATCGCCTACCGGGTGCTCGCCGATCGGCCGGCGGCGGAGGATGTCGCGCAGGAGGTCTTCCTCAAGTTCCACCGGAGTTACTCCCCCGACTCCGAGCGCGCCTCCGGGTGGCTCCATGCCGCCGCCGTCCATTCGGCGCTGAACGTGATTCGGGGGGAGCGGCGACGGGCGCTGCGGGAGACCGCCCACGCGCTCGACCCGGCGAGGCCGACGATCGCCAGCCCGGAGCGCTTAGTCGAGGAAGCGGAGCAACGGCGGGAGGTGCGGCGTGCGCTGAGCCGGTTGCCGCAGCGGACGGCGGCCGTCCTGATGCTCCGACACAGTGGACTGAGCTATGCCGAGGTGGCGACGGCCCTCGGCATCAAGGTTGGAAACGTGGGAACGCTGCTGCGCCGGGCGGAAGAGGCCCTGCGCAAGGAGGTCAATCGTGCGACACCTGAGTGACGGAACGCTTCGACGGATCTATGACGAGCCGCTGGCGCTGACGGCGGCGGATCAGGCGCACTTCGACGAGTGCGCGGAGTGCAAACCGCGCTTCCATGCGATCGCGAACGATGCCCGGGCTACGACGGGACTGCTGCGGCTTCCCGCATTCGAGCCGCAGGCCCCTGTCGCCCTTGTCGGTGTGCGGGCCCGCATCAAGCGCGAGGAAACGGCCCGGCCGCCGCGCTGGTACGAGCGCTGGCTGGGTCGGACCTCGCCTCGGTGGCAACCGATGGCCACGCCGGCGATCGCCATCCTGCTGGCGGCCGCGCTCCTCACGGGACTGGCAGTTTCGGGGGTTGCACAGAGCATGGTCCGGATCTTCGAGCCTCAGCAGTTCCAGGCGGTGACGGTCTCGCCTTCTGACTTCGCCCAAAGCAGGGCTCTGCTCGACTACGGGCAGGTGAAGTGGCTACCGGAGGCCCCCAGGGTGCAACAGCTCCGCGATGCCGCGGCGGCGCAAACCCAGTCCGGACTTCCGGTGCTGATGCCGGCGTCCCTGCCGAACGGGGTTTCGGGCCCGGTGAGCTACGGCGTCCTCTCGCACGCGACCGGGTCACTGACCTTCGGCGCCGCCCGGCTGCAGGCATCCGCTCTGAAGGCGGGTGTGCGCGTCAGCCCGATGCCGTCAACCATCGATGGCAGTACCCTGGTGGTCAACGCCGGACCGGCCCTCATCGAGGTGTGGGGCATGGATGGTGGGACGGGAATCGCCGGCGTACCGACGCTCGTGATCGCGCAGACCCGAATCCCAACGGTCGACTCGAATGGCGCAACCACCGCCCAACTCGAGGACTACCTGCTGTCGCAGCCCGGGATGCCGCCGGAGTTCGCGGCACAGGTCAGGGCGATCAAAGATCCCAGCACGACGCTTCCGATCCCGATCCCCAAGGGCCTGGCGACGACGGAGTCCACGCAGGTCAATGGAACGCCCGCAACGCTGATCAAGGCGGTCCTCGGGGCAGGCGTGGTCTGGGTGAAGAATGGCGTAATCTACGCCGTCGGAGGTCAATTAACCCCCGACCAGGTGCTCGCCATTGCAACGTCCCTCCACTGATCGCATCGATCTGAATCCGATGGAGGCGGCCGATGCCGCCTCCCTAGCCGTTCATACACAGGACCTTGCCAAGCGCTATGGCAAGACTGTCGCCTTGAGCGGGTTGACGATGAGCGTGCGGCGCGCCGAGGTCTTCGGGTTCCTGGGACCGAACGGCGCCGGAAAAACGACCGCCGTGAAACTTCTGGTCGGGCTGGCGCTGCCCACCGCGGGCCAGGGATGGGTCCTGGGCGCGCCGATCGGCGACCTGAAAACGCGGCGCCGCCTCGGCTACCTGCCTGAGCTGTTTCGCTACCAGGGCTGGATGAAAGCGCGTGAGGTGCTGGGTCTGCACTGCGAGCTGTCCGGCATGGCGCCCTCCACCTGGAGAGCCGAGATCGACAGCGCGCTCGAGCTTGTTGGTCTTTCGGATAGGGCGGACGATAAGGTCGAGGGCTTTTCGAAGGGCATGCAGCAACGGCTGGGCCTGGGTGTCGCCCTGCTCGGCCGGCCCGAGTTGGTCTTGCTCGACGAGCCCACTTCTGCGCTCGACCCCGTCGGGCGCCACGACGTCCGGGAGATCATCCGCACCTTGAAGGCGCGCGGCACGGCCGTCTTTCTCAACTCGCATCTGCTGAGCGAGGTCGAGCAGATCTGTGACCGGCTGGCCGTCGTGGACCACGGCCGGGTGATCGCCACAGGGACGATGGCGCAAATCCTGGGACAGGACGGGGCAGTACGGGTTCGCGTGACGGGACTACCCGCTGCCGGGCGCGCCGGGCTTAGCACGTTCGGGAACCTGGAGGACGAGGGCGAGTGGCTGACGTTCCGCGGCCTCTCTCCGGATCGAGTACCGGAGCTCGTCAGTGAGATCGTCCGCCAGGGCGGCCGCGTCTACGCCGTCGAGCCGCGCCACGAGACGCTCGAAGACCGCTTCCTTCAGCTGCTCAAGGAGCAGGACCGATGAGGCAGGTTCTCACGATCGCCCGGCTCACGATCCTGGAGGCATCACGCCGCAAGCTGCTGCTCGCGCTCGGCGTGCTGACCGTAGTCGTCATCGTGCTCACCAGCTGGGGCTTCAGCCGGCTGCCGGCGATGAGCGGCGTGACGCCGGCGGAGGTTCGGCTGGCATCGTCGCAGCTGACGATTCTGGTTGCCTTCATGTTCAGCGGCGTGCTCGCGCTCGGGTCGACCCTGGTGGCGGCGCCGAGCATTGCCAGCGATATCGAGTCGGGGATCGCACTCGCCATCCTCCCGCGGCCGATTCGACGCAGCCAGCTCCTCATGGGCAAGTGGCTCGGGCTCGCGCTGTTAGTCACGCTTTACGCGGCGGGCAGCGGGCTGCTCGAAATGCTCGGGATCTGGCTCGCGACGGGCTATACACCCCCCAATCCGGTGGCCGCGCTGACCTTCGTCGCCGCGGAGGGGATCGTGTTGATGACACTCGCCCTCCTGCTCAGCACGCGCCTGGCGCCGATGACAGGTGGTGTGATCGCACTGGTCCTCTTCTTCGTGGCCTGGATCGGCGGGATCGCGCTGGCGATCGGCCAGGGATTCAACAACGACACCATCATCAACATCGGCGTCGGCAGCCGGCTGCTGATCCCGACCGACGGGCTCTGGCATGGGGCGATCTTCTACCTGGAGCCATCAGATTTCCTTGCCGCCGCCCGCCTCGGTGGCCGGGCGCGGGCCGCAAATCCGTTCTTCGCCGACCAGCCACCGCCGGTGATCTATGTCGCCTGGGTTGTCGCCTGGCTCGGCGGCCTGCTGGCCCTCGCGAACGTGAGCTTCGCGAAGCGAGACCTCTAGGGAAGCCTTGGCACCGGTAGCTGCCGGCCGCTTTCCGGCTACCGCGCCCTCCCTTATTGGGCCTGGAGGCCATTGACTTAGGCGGTCGCCGAACGTACATTTAGCTCGCCAAAATCGGCGATCCGCAACTCACAGGAGGGGAAATATGGGAGTCGCGACCTTAACGCCTCCGGCGCAGCGAATAGGGGAAGAGCTCGTCTATCCCGACGGCCGGCACGAGCTGGCCGACGACTCGGCGATCCGTAACAGCCCGCTCTACAACCAGGACCTGGCGCCGGTACCGATCAAACGGCGCACCTGGACGACCTACAACTATATGGCGCTGTGGATCGGAATGGCGCACAACATCCCTACCTACTTACTGGCCTCCGGGCTCGTTGCGCTGGGCATGGCCTGGTACCAGGCGATCCTGACGATCGCGCTCGCGAACATCATCGTCCTGATTCCGATGCTGGCGAACAGCCACGCGGGCACCAAGTACGGTATCCCGTACCCGGTTTTCGCCCGGGCATCGTTTGGCGTCTTTGGCGCGAACGTCGCCGCCCTTCTGCGGGCGGGTGTGGCGTGCGGCTGGTTTGGGATCCAGACCTGGATTGGCGGCGGCGCGCTCTACGCGCTGTCCGGAAAGCTTTTTGGATCCGGCTGGACGAATTCGTCAATAGTCGCAGGCCAGCACTGGACCCTCTGGCTGAGCTTTGCGGTCTTCTGGGCGATCAACATCTTCATCATCATGCGCGGCATGGACGCTGTGCGGCGGTTCGAAAACTGGGCGGCGCCTTTCGTGCTGGTCGTGGCGCTCGGCCTGCTGGCCTGGATGGTCGGCCAGGCTGGCGGCTTCGGGCCCATCCTCAGTGAGCCCGGCAAGATCGGCTGGGGCAGCAACTTCTGGTTCGTGCTCTTCCCGCCCGCGCTGATGGGGATGATCGCGTTCTGGTCGACGCTGTCGTTGAACATGCCGGACTTCACCCGTTTCGGCAAGAGCCAGCGGGCGCAGGCGCTCGGTCAGATCCTAGGGCTACCCACCACCATGACGCTCTTTCCGCTGGTGGCGGTGCTGATCACGGCGGCCACGCAAAAGGTTTACGGCGCCCCGATCTGGGACCCAGTCGCGCTGACCGCCAAATTCGACAACCCACTGGTGGTTATCTTCGCGCTCTTCACGCTGGCCGTCGCCACACTGTCGGTCAACGTGGCCGCCAATATCGTGAGCCCTTCGTATGACTTCTCGAACGTGATTCCGAAGCTGATCAGCTTCCGCACCGGCGGGCTGATCACCGGCGTCCTCGGCATCGTGATCCAGCCGTGGAATCTGCTGGCGAACCCGAACGTCTACATCTTCACCTGGCTCGGCTTCTATGGCGGCGCACTCGGGGCCATTGCCGGCGTCCTGATCGCCGACTACTGGTTCATGCGCAACACCAGCCTTAAGCTGGCTGACCTTTATCGCGTCGACAGCCAGTATCGATACTCCGCCGGCTTCAACTGGCGAGGCCTGGTCAGCTTGCTGGTCGGTGGGGTCCTGGCCGTAGGCGGCGCCTACTCCACACCAGGCAATGGACCATTTCCGCAGGGTGGGATCATCGGCCCCTTGTACAGCTGGTTCCCGTTCCACGTCTATGACTACAGCTGGGTGGTCGGCCTGGTAGCGGCGTTCGTCTGCTACCTGGCACTCTCGGCGCTCTTTCCCGCGGCGGCCGCTCGGCGCACGCAAGCTGCTCCGGCGACCTAAACTCGTAGATCGATCGCGCTGGAGCCCCTTCCTCGCGGCGGGGGCTCCAGCCTTTTGGAAGGAAATGGCACGGATCAGCTTCGGCGTCTGCTTTGCTCCCGATCCGCCCCCGAGCCGGTGGGTGGATCTGACCAAGCTTGCCGAGGCCCAGGGTTTCGAATACGCGTGGCTCTTCGACTCACACGTGCTCTGGCAGGAGGTCTACCCGATCTTCACGCTGATGGCCGCCAACACGCGGACCATCAAGATCGGTCCCTGCGTTACCAACCCGGGCACGCGCGATGCAACTGTGACGGCCAGCTCGCTGGCCACCCTGAATGAGATCTCCGGCGGCCGGATGGTGATGGGCATCGGCCGCGGCGATAGCGCCCGCCGCGTCCTCGGCCAGAAGCCGGTATCGGTGGAGCGGCTGGAGGCGGACTGCCGTCTGATCCGCGACCTGGCCGCGGGCCGGGAAGTCGCCTACGACGGCGTCAAGATCCGGCTGAAGTGGGCCGAGCACGAACTTCCCATCTGGGTGGCGGGCTATGGTCCGAAGGTGCTCCGCGCTGCCGGGCGAGTGGCCGACGGGGTCATCATTCAGCTGGCCGACCCGGCCATCATCAAGTGGTGCCTGCAGTTCGTGCGGGAGGGCGCCGAGGAGGCCGGCCGGTCTTTCGACGACATCCAGATCCAGGCCGCCGCCCCGGCCTTCATCACCGATGACATCGACGCGGCGCGCGAGCAGGTGCGCTGGTTCCCGGCGCTGGTCTCCAACCACGTCGTCGACCTGCTGAAGCGTTACGACGCGCAAGACCTTCCGAAGGCGCTGACCGATTACATCAAGGCCCGCGACCACTACGACTACTCGGAGCACGCCCAGCGCGGCGCAGCTCACGCCGACTTTGTCCCCGACGAGGTGATCGACCGCTTCTGCGTCATCGGCACGGTGGAGCAGAGCCGGAAACGGATCCAGGAGCTGATCGACGTCGGCGTCGACCAGTTCAACCTCTACCTTATGGTGGAGAAACCCGAAGCCGTCATCAAAAAATACGGCGAGGCTATTATTCCGGCGTTTAGCTAGGAGGAGGCGACACAGACATGGCAAAGGTGCGGGCGGCGCTCATTCAGGCGCACGCGAACATGCCCAAAGAGGAAGCGATCGTCAAGCACGAGGGCCTGATCGCCGAGGCGGCGGCCAAAGGTGCGCAGATCACCTGCCTTCAGGAGATCTTCTTCGGCCCCTACTTCTGCGCCGAGCAGGACGTCAAGTGGTACGACACCGCCGAGCGGGACGACGGCCCGACCGTCAAACGGATGCAGGCGCTGGCGAAGAAGCACAAGATGGCGCTGGTCGTGCCTTTCTACGAGGAGGCCCAGACCGGCGTCTACTACAACACTGCAGTGCTGATCGAGAACGACGGCACGATGCTGGGCAAGTACCGCAAGACGCACATCCCTCACGTCGGCCCCTGTTTTTGGGAAAAGTTCTATTTCAAGCCCGGCAACCTCGGCTACCCGGTGTGGGATACCTCGGTCGGCCGGGTCGGCATCTTGATCTGCTATGACAGGCACTTTCCGGAGCCCGCTCGCGCGCTGGGGCTCAAGGGCGCCGAGCTCGTCTTCAATCCGTCGGCCACGGTCAAATCGCTTTCGCGCTATCTCTGGGAGCTCGAGCAGCCGGCCCACGCCGTTGCCAACGGTTACTGGATCGGCGCCATCAACCGTGTCGGGGTGGAGAAGCCGCTCAACGACGCGCAGTTCTATGGCTCGAGCTACTTCTGCGATCCGCGCGGCCGCATCATCGGGAAGGCGTCGGAGACCGAGGATGAGGTGCTGGTGTGCGACCTCGACCTCGACATGAATCGGGACGTCCGCAACACCTGGCAGTTCCTCCGCGACCGCCGGCCCGAGAGTTACGAAGACCTCGTCCGGGAGCTGCCATGAGGACGCTGATCAAGAACGGCACCGTCGTCACGGCAAGCGATACCAACAAGACCGACGTGTTGATCGACGGTGAGAAGGTCGCCGCGATTGGGACCGGGCTTTCGGCCAGTGCCGACCAGGTGATCGACGCGGAAAACCGCTACGTGATGCCGGGTGCGATCGATGTCCACACGCACATGGAGTTGCCGTTTGGCGGCACCTTCGCGTCTGATGACTTCGCGACCGGGACGGCGGCGGCTGCCTGGGGCGGCACGACGACGATTGTCGACTTCGCGGTGCAGAGCTTTGGCCAGACGCTCCGCCAGGGGCTCGATCAGTGGCACAAGAAGGCCGAAGGAAAAGCGCACATCGATTACGGCTTTCACATGATCGTGCGTGAGATCAACGACTCGATCCTCAAAGAGATGGACGCGCTGGTCAACGAGGGCATCCCGTCCTTCAAGCTCTTCATGGCCTACCCCGGAGTCTTCATGCTCGACGATGCAGCGATCTTCCGGGCCATGAGTCGCACGGCGGCAAACGGCGGCCTGATCATGATGCACGCCGAGAACGGCGGCGCGATCGACGTGCTGGTGCAGCGCTACCTGGCGGAAGGCAAGGGCGATCCCATCAATCACGGGCTTACCCGGCCGGCGAGCATGGAGGGGGAGGCCACCGGACGCGCGATCGCGCTCGCCCGGCTGGCGGAGGTCGCCGTCTATATCGTGCACCTCAGCTCCAAAGAGGCGCTCGACGCCGTGCGCGAGGCACGCGATGACGGTGCCCCCACGTTTGCCGAGACCTGCCCCCAGTACCTCTACTTGAGCCTGGACGACCTGGGCCGACCCGGCTTCGAAGGTGCGAAGTACGTCTGCTCACCGCCATTACGACCGGCCTCGCATCACGATGAGCTGTGGAAGGGCCTGCTGCAGGACGACCTGCAGCTGGTCGCGACCGACCATTGTCCCTTCCATTTCAAAGGGCAGAAGGAGATGGGGCGGGGCGACTTCTCCAAGATCCCCAACGGCCTGCCGGGTGTCGAAGACCGCTTTTCCCTGATCTTCCACGGCGGCGTGAATTCGGGGCGGATCACGCTCAACCGCTTCGTCGAGCTGGTGGCAACGGCGCCCGCCAAGATGTTCGGTCTCTTCCCACGCAAAGGGACAATCGCGCCGGGGAGCGACGCCGACATTGTGATCTTCAATCCCAGGGTGGATCGGACGCTTTCGGCGAAAACCCATCACATGAACGTGGACTACAGTTGCTACGAAGGAATGACGGTCAGGGGCCTGCCGGAGATCGTGATGCAGCGCGGGAATGTGCTGGTTCGGGACGGAAAATTCCTGGGCGTCAAGGGTGCTGGCCAGTTCCTTCGGCGTTCGGCATTCCATGGGGCGCCGGCCAGTGAGCCAAGCCCGGTAGGAGCCAGATCATGATCGCCACCAAGAACGTCCAGAGCTTCATCGGCGGCAAATTCCGCGATTCGCGGTCGGAAAAGACGGATCCGATTCCCAACCCCGCGACCGGCGAGACGATCGCCAGTCTTCCGCATTCGACCCGCGAGGAGATCAACGAGGCGGTCGCTGCGGCCAAGAAGGCGTTCCCCGCCTGGAGCGAAACCCCGGTGCCCGAGCGGGCCCAGGTGATATTCCGCTTCAAGGCGCTCTTCGACAAGCACATCGATGAGCTCTCCGCGATCGTGACGCAGGAAAACGGCAAGACGCTCGACGAGTCGAAAGGTGAGGTGAAGCGCGCCATCGAGGTGATCGATTTCGCCTGCGGCGCCCCTACGCTGATGATGGGCCAGAACCTCGATCAGATCGCCAAAGGCATCGACGAGGAGTTGACCCGCTTTCCGGTCGGCGTCGTCGCCGGGATCACGCCCTTCAACTTTCCCAACATGGTGCCGATGTGGATGATCCCGGTGGCGATCGTGACGGGGAACACCTTCGTCCTCAAGCCGTCGCAGCTCACGCCCCTCTCGGCGATGCGAATCGCCGAGCTGCTCGAGGAAGCCGGTCTGCCGGAGGGCGTCTTCAACGTCGTGCACGGGGCGAACGACGCGGTCAATCAGCTGCTCACCCATCCGGATGTCTCCGCGATCTCGTTCGTCGGCTCGGCGACCGTTGCCGCCTACATTTACGCCACGGCGGCGGCCAACGGCAAGCGGGTGCAGGCGCTCGGCGGCGCCAAGAACCACATCCTGGTGATGGACGATGCCGACCTCGAACTCTCGGCGCCCCACGTCATCTCCTCGGCCTTCGGCAACGCCGGCCAGCGTTGCCTCGCGGGCAGTGTCGCGGTTGGCGTCGGCAAGATCGGCGACGCCCTGGTACGCGAGCTGGCCAGTGACGCGGCGAAGCTGAAGGTGGGTCCGGGTACCGATCCCAAGTCGACCCTGGGGCCAGTGATCCGCGGCGAGCGCAAGAAGAAGCTGATCGAGTACATCGACGGCGCCCAGTCGGAGGGGGCGCAACTCGTCTCCGACGGTCGCCAGGTGGATCAGAAGGACGGCTTTTTCCTCGGGCCGACGATTTTCGACCGCGTCACGCCCAACATGAAAATCTGGAAGGACGAACTGTTCGGGCCAGTGCTGGCGGTGATGCGCGCCAGCGACATCGATGAGGCGTTGAAGCTGCTCAACGCGAGCACCTACGGCAACATGGCCTCGATCTTCACCACCTCGGGTAAGAACGCGCGCGAGTTCAAGCGCCGAGCGCAGGCTGGGATGCTGGGTGTGAACATCGGCGTCGCCGCGCCTATGGCATTCCTTCCCTTCACCGGCTGGAAGAACTCCTTCTTCGGAGATCTGCACGCCACCGGCCAGGACAGCATCCGCTTCTACACCCGGCACAAGGTGATCACGACGCGGTGGCTCTAGAGACGAGCGCGCGGCCGCACGTCCTGAGCGGTGAGGAGATCGTCGCCCTCTGCCGACAGTACACGCTCTACGACTGGACCGCCCAGTCTGCTGTCGACCCGATTGCCGTCGATCACGCAAAAGGCGTCTATTTCTACACGCCGGACGGCAAACGCATCATCGACTTCAACAGCCAGTTCATGAGCGTCAACGCCGGGCACAGCGACCCACGCATCGTCGAGGCGATCAAGCGGCAAGCCGAGAAATTGGCCTTCATCAATCCGTTCATGGCCCATGAGCCCAGGGCGAGGTTGGGTAAGAAGCTGGCGGAGTTGCTTCCCGGCGACATCAACAAGGTGTTCTTCACCCTTGGCGGTGCTGAGGCAAACGAATACGCCATCAAGATGGCGCGCTGGGTGACCGGCCGCCACAAGATCGTTTCGCGATATCGCTCCTACCATGGGGCAACTGCGGGGGCCATCGCCCTGACCGGAGATCCGCGCCGCTGGGCCAACGACATCGGAGATTCAGGCGTGGTGCACGTCCTCGATCCCTATCACGGTCCGCAGCGAGAGGTCGACACCGCAGCGGAGGCGCTGCGCTACCTGGAGGAGACGATTCAGCTCGAGGGGCCAGGTACCATTGCCGGCTTCATCCTGGAACCGGTCACCGGGACGAACGGGATCCTGATCCCTCCGGATGGATACCTGCAAGGCGTGCGCGAACTGTGCGACCGCTACGACATCTTGATGATCTGCGACGAGGTCATGTCCGGTTTTGGTCGGACCGGCGAGTGGTTTGCCGTCAACCATTGGAATGTCGTCCCCGACATCATCACCATGGCGAAAGGACTGACCAGCAGCTACGTCCCGCTCGGTGCGGTCGGGATACGCCCGAAAGTCGCGGACTACTTCGAAAAGAACGTCTTCTATGGCGGACTGACCTACAACAGTCACCCGCTGGCCTGCGCCGCCGCGCTGGGCACGATTCAGGCCTACGAGGAGGACGACATGATCGGAAATGCCCGCCGCATGGGCGACGTGATGAAACGCCACCACCGGGAGCTCAAACGAAAGCATCGTTCGGTCGGTCTCACGCGCTCGATCGGTCTCTTTGGCATCCTGGAGCTGGTCAAGGATCGTAAGACGATGGAGCCGCTCGCGCCCTTCAACGGAACATCCGAGCCGATGAAGGCGGTGGCGAAGTCCCTCCGCGAGCAGGGCCTTTACACCTTTACCCGCTGGCACACGATCATGACGAACCCGCCGTTGTGCATCAACGAGGCAGAGCTGGCCGAGGGATTCGCCATCATCGATAAGGCGCTCGACATCGCGGACCAGGCCGTCGCATAACCTCGACCCTTTCGAGGGTTCCATGACGATCGTTCGCGACGACCCGTCGATCCCCGACGAAGGATTTGCGCAGCTCTATGCGCAGCTACCTGACGCCACCGACCTCTGGCCCTGGCTTGAGCTGGCGCGGGCAGCCGCGCCGCCCGTCCTCTACCTGGGCATCGGTACCGGACGGCTGGCGGTCCCGTTGCACGCGGCCGGCATCGACCTGATCGGCGTCGACAGCCACCCGGGGATGCTCGGGCGGTTACGACCGCGCCTTCCCAGCACGGAGCTCATCCAATCAAGGATCGAAGACCTCCACCTGGGTCGGCAGTTCGATCTCGTCGTTGTCCCGTCGAACATCCTGTGTTTCGTGGACCGCCTTCGCGCTGCCGGCAACCACGTGGCTGCCGATGGGTCACTTGCCTTCGAGCTGACCAATCCCTACTGGTTGCGGGCCGGCGCAAGCAGCGGCGTGCGAGTCCAGTCGTTCGACGGCAACGGAGCGCGCTTCGAAGTCGATTACACGCTTCCCGACGGCCGCACCATCACGCAACAGGCCGAGATTCCGCTGATCTGGCCCGAAGAGGTCGAGAACTGGCTCGCGACCGTGGCCGGGTTGAAACTGCGCCGGCTGTTCGCTCGACCGGATGCCGAGATCGTCGACTCGCCGAGCTTTTACGTAGTGGCCGGCAAGTAGTCCGCCATGAGGTCCCGTATCCTGGTTGTGGAGGATGACCGGGCGCTACGCCAGGTGCTGGTCTCCGCGCTGCAATCGGGCGGGTACGAGGTGGGGTTTGCCGCCGATGGCTCCGCTGGCGTTCAGGCGCTCAAGGCGAAGGCCTTCGACATCGTGCTGCTCGACATCGGGTTGCCCTTTGTGGATGGCTGGCATGTGCTCGCCACGCTCGAAGGCCGCCGGCTCCCCTCGGTGATCGTGATCAGCGCACGGGGCGACCAGGTTGACAAGGTCCGCGCCCTCGACATGGGCGCGGACGACTACCTTGCCAAGCCCTTCGGCTCCGAGGAGTTGCTCGCCCGGATCCGCGCCGTCCTTCGGCGAGCACAGCCGCCCGCCCAGGTGCCTCTTGTGGTGCGGTGGGGCGACGTTTCGGTGGATCTCAGCCGCCATTCCGTCTTGAAAGGCGACCAGGAAGCGCGGCTATCGCCGACCGAGTACCTGCTGGTTGCCGAGCTCGCCCGGCACGCCCACGAGGTCATGGACTATCGCACGCTGCTCCACCAGGTGTGGGGGCCTGCCTACGGCGACGAGCGCCACTACCTGCGCGTCTTCATCCAGCGATTGCGGCTCAAGCTCGAGCATGACCCCGCGCACCCCGAGGTGATCGAGACGGTACCGGGCCGCGGCTATCGTTTCGGTCCGGCCCGCGAACGATAAGGACCGGTAGATCGGAGAGGCGCAGCAGCCGCGGAGACGCGCTCCCATAAAGCAGCCGACCCAGCCACGATCTCCTCGAGGCACCGATCACGATCTGGCTGACGTGATACTTGTGAGCCGCATAAACAATCTCGTCGGCGACGCACCCGGACCGAGCGGTCCGGATGACACCTCGTGCCGGCACGCCCACGCGTTGGAGCTCATACAGGGCCTCGCTGATCGTCGCCGCGATTTCGCCCGGTTGGTGCACGTCCCATGCGAAGCCACGAACGTAGTCGCGCTCGCGCACAGACAGCACCAGCACGGCGGCAGCTGATCGCCGGGCAAGCCTCGCCGCCTCCGCGATCACAGCCTGGGACTCAGGGACAGCCTCCACCGCCAGCAGCATCGATCCGGTCGCCGTCTCCATCGTCCGGTCACGAGCTGAAAATCTCATGCGACCACGATATTCCTGCTCTCGTCAACAGCCCATAAACGTCCGCGGGTCGGCGGTTTGCTTGTTTATGCGCCGTTGACACAGCCGAGCGTAGGCTCGGTTGATGCCTCTCGATGTTTGGCTGATCGGCTTGCTCGTAGTGCTTACTATCGGAAGCTTCGCTTACGTGTTCGGACTAAAGAGGCTCCCCTGATGGCTGGCTACATCGTGTCCGGCGTGGTGGCATTTGCCGTGACGCTCTATCTCTTTGTCGCCCTGCTGTTTCCGGAGCGCTTCTAGGCCATGGTGCTCGAGCTGATCGGCATCGCGATCACCTTTGTCGCCGTCGCCATCGGCGCCTGGTTCCTTGGCAACTTCATGGTCACGGTGTTCACCGGGGGACGGACGTTTCTGCACCCCGTTCTGCGGCCGGTGGAAGTCGGCTTTTACCGGCTCTCCGGCATCAAGGAGGACCACGAGCAAGGCTGGATCCTCTACACGGTCGCCATGCTGGCCGTGCAGGTCGTCAGCTTCGTCCTCACCTATCTGATCCTGCGGCTGCAGGATCACCTGCCGCTCAACCCGATGGGCTTCAGCGGGGTCGCACCGGACCTGGCCTGGAACACCACGGTGAGCTTCGTCACCAACACCAACTGGCAGAACTACACCGGCGAGCAGACGATGTCGTACCTCTCCCAGATGCTCGGACTCGTCATCCATAATTTCCTCTCGGCGGCGACTGGCATTGCCATGGCGGTCGCCTTGATTCGCGGCATGTCTGCCCGCAAGCTGAAGACGCTCGGCAACTTCTACGTCGACGCCACCCGCGCCATCCTCTACATCCTGATCCCGATCTCGGTGATCGCCGCGTTCATTCTCATCTCGCAGGGCGTTATCCAGAGCTTGGACCCGTACGCGACCGCACACACCGTCCAGGGCTCAACCCAGACGATCGCCGTCGGCCCCTTCGGCTCGCAGGAGGCGATCAAGAACCTGGGTAACAACGGTGGTGGTCCCTTCAATGCCAACTCGGCGCATCCCTTCGAGAACCCCAATGGCTTCACGAACCAGTTCGAGATCTTCCTCGAGCTGCTCATCCCCTTCGCGCTGGTGGTGACCTTCGGCAGGATGGTCGGCAACATCAAACAGGGCCTCGCCATCGGCGGGGCGATGGTCGCGATCTTCGTGGTCGCGACCGGGATCGCGATCGGCGCCGAGCAAGCCGGCAACCCGGCCCTGACCGCGGTGGGTACCGACCAGTCGCGGACGTCGACGCAGCCCGGGGGAAATTTGGAGGGCAAGGCCGTTCGGTTTGGCCCGGTGTATTCGGCGAACTTCGCCGCCTCGACCACCGGCACGAGCACCGGATCGGTCGACTCGAGCCACGACAGCTTCACGCCGATCGGCGGCATGGTCACGATGGTCCTCATCCAGATCGGCGAGGTCGCGCCTGGGGGGATCGGAGCCGGCCTCTACTTCATGCTGGTCTTCGCGATCCTGTCAGTTTTCATCGCCGGCCTGATGGTCGGACGAACGCCCGAGTACCTCGGCAAGAAGATCGAATCCAAGGAGGTACGCCTGGCGTCGCTGGCCGTCCTGATCGACGTGCTCATCATCCTGGGCTTCACGGCGATCGCGGTGCTCGCGCCGGCGGCAACGGCGAACGGCGGTGGTCCGCTCAATCCTGGCGCACACGGCTTCAGCGAGATCCTCTACTCCTTCTCCTCGCAGGTCGGCAACAACGGCAGCGCTTTTGCCGGCCTCTCCGGCAACACGGTCTTCTGGAACACCCTGGGCGGCACCGCGATGTGGCTCGGGCGCTTCTTCGAGGTCATCCCGATCCTGGCGCTCGCGGGCGCGCTCGCCGGCAAGAAAGTCGTCCCGGCTGGGGCCGGCACGCTGGCGACCGATCGTCCGCTCTTTGCGGGTCTGCTGGTCGGAGTCGTGCTGATAGTCGGCGCGCTGACCTTCTTCCCCGCGCTCTCATTGGGGCCGTTGCTCGAACACTTCCAGCTGGCCGCCAATCACCTGGCTCACTGATATGGAAGAAAAGAACCGCTCCGAAAGCTACCGGCGCCGGCGGCGGTCGAGCCTGCTCGACCGCGAGATCATGGTGCCGGCCCTGATCGAGAGCGTCACCAAGCTCGATCCGCGTTGGCAGGCCCGCAACCCCGTCATGTTCGTCGTCGAGGTCGGCTCGGTCATCACCACCGTCATCTTCATCGCCGGGCTGTTCCGCGGCGCCTCCGACAGCCTCTTTGTCGGGCAGATCACGCTCTGGCTCTGGTTCACGCTGGTCTTCGCCAACTTCGCCGAGGCGCTGGCGGAGGGTCGCGGGAAAGCGCAGGCCGCCACACTGCGGCGCGCTCGCACCGAAACTATCGCGCGCCGCCTGGTCGGCGGTAAGGAGGAGCGCGTGCCATCCTCCCAGCTCCGGAAGGGCGATACGGTCGTCATCGAGGCGGGCGACCTGATCCCGAGCGACGGCACGATCATCGAGGGCATCGCCTCGGTCGACGAGTCCGCGATCACGGGCGAGTCGGCCCCGGTCATCCGTGAGGCGGGCGGCGACCGCAGCGCCGTCACCGGCGGGACGAAAGTCCTTTCCGACCGGATCGTGGTCGAGGTCACCGCCAACCCCGGAGAGACGTTCCTCGACCGCATGATCCACCTGGTCGAGAGCGCCTCGCGGCGCAAGACGCCCAACGAGATCGCCCTCAACATCCTGCTGGCCGCACTGACGATCATCTTCATGATCGCGGTCGTGACGCTCCAGCCCTTCGCGATCTACGCGGGAACGTCCGTCACGATCACGGTCCTGATCGCGCTGCTGGTCTGCCTGATCCCGACCACAATCGGCGCCTTGCTGTCGGCGATCGGCATCGCGGGCATCGACCGGCTGCTGCAGCGCAATGTGATCGCACTCTCCGGCCGCGCCGTCGAGGCGGCGGGGGACGTCGACACGCTGCTCCTCGACAAGACCGGCACCATCACCTACGGCAACCGGCAGGCGACCGAGTTCGTTCCGGCGCCGGGAATCACGATGGATCGCCTTGTACGGGCCGCGGAGCTGGCGAGCCTCTCGGACGAGACG
>DATEHI010000065.1:0-23323 GCA_035279665.1 Candidatus Dormiibacterota bacterium
TTCCCAACCGCCTGGTCGCCGTAGCCCCTCCCGGCAACGGCCTGGTCATTCCGCTGCTCGCCGACCGGCGCGCCCTCGACGGAAAGGCGACCGCCTATCTCTGCGAAGGGTTCGTCTGCCAGGCACCCACCACCGATGCCACCGAGCTGCGGCGTCAGCTGGATGCCCGGCTAATGGGCAGGCCGGAACGGAGCTCGGGCTGAGCAGGCTCCTACTACGGGATGGCCGGTTGCGTCGTGAGCCAGGCATCGTAATCGGCGGGGGTATTGATGTTGCGAAAGGAACGCAGCTCCGGATCCACGGCGCGCAGCTCCTCCGACGTTACGTAGCGAACGTTGCTCGCGGCGAGAAGGGCCTTGACCCGACGCTCGCCGGCCGCGAGCAAGCCGTCGATGCGGGAGACCAACGCACGATCGTAGAGCGCGCAGACGCCCTGAGGTTCCGAGTCAATTCGTGGAACGACGGCGTCGTAGCCGGCCGCCAGTCCGAAAAACAGGTCGGCGAGCGCCGGCTCGGCATCGGGCAGGTCACAGCCGACCACCCAGACGTGCGGGTAGCGGGCCGCCGCCAGTCCCGCGTGCATCCCGGCCAGCGGACCAAGTCCCGGGTAACGGTCCTCGACCATCCGCACGCCGGAAGGTATGGGGCGGCCTGATCCGCCGGCGACGATCGTCTCGTCAACGACCGGTGCCAGCCGGCGAGCGAGATGCTCGATCAGCGTCCCATCGCCCGCCGGCAGGCTGGCCTTGTCCCGACCCATGCGGCGGCTGAGGCCGCCGGCCAGGATCACGAGACTGCAGCCGCCGCGCATAGGCAAGAGCCTACGCGCTGGCTACTGGCCGAGAGCGCCGCTGATGTTGCAGAACACGTTCTGCACCTGGTTGCCCAGGATGATCAGAATCACGACCACGACCACCGCGATCAGGACCAGGATGAGCGCGTATTCGATCATGGATTGGCCCTGCTCGTTGTCGGTCAAACGCCGAATGAGTTCAGCGAAATGCATGCACCGGATTCTGAGGGAGTGACCTTTCGCCATTTGTTACAGGACCGTGTCGAATACGCGATGCGGCGATGTCTCGCCCGTTACACCACAGAGCGGCGGGTCGAGGCCCGTGTCGCAATCCAGGCCCCAACCTTTCGGCGGCGCAACCCGCTCCCACGGCGACGGTTGTACGTTCAGCATCTTCATGGGAGGGATTGGCATGTCGCGCTTCGCTTCACGCCTGGGCCCCGTCACCGTCGGCCTGCTGGTGGCCGCCGGATTGACTGTGGGTGCGACGCCGGTGCAGGCCATGCCGCTGCCGAGCGGCGTCTCGACCACCACCGCGGGCGCGTTTCGCAGTCCGGTTGCGCAGGAGGTGGCGCTGATCAACGCCGACCGCAAAGCGGCGGGTCTGCCGGCGCTCGTCGAGACCGCTGCGTTGGATCGGATCGCCAATGACCGCGCGCAGGACATGGTCACAAATGGCTACTTCGGCCATTACCGCCCGGGTCACACCACCTTTGCCGTGCTCGAGTTGCTGCGCGCCTACCGCGTGCCCTTCATCTGGTACGGCGAGAACATCATGCGTGGATCCGGGCCGCCGGAGTCGGTCCCTGGCCCTTTCAATACATGGTGGATGAACGACCCCCCGCACCGCGCCAACCTCCTCAACACGCGCTACCGGCACATCGGGATTGGCGTCGTCGTCAGCGGCTCGACCGTCACCATGGTGGCGGACTTCACCGACTAGTGCGCAGATCGCCCTCGTAGGCATGAAAAAAGACCGGCACTGGCCGGTCTTTATTTGCTGGCCTGGAATTACTTGGACGGAGAGACCGAGGCTGCGATCGAGGGTGCGTTCGATGCCGGGTTGTTGATGATGGTCGTGCTGCCGCCAACGCCGAACCAGTGGGCGTAGGCAAAACCGTAGAAAAGAATGGCCAGGATGACGATCAGGGCGATCAGGAAGATCGCCACCACCGCCGCGTTGGAGCCGCCGTCGCCGTCGTCGTGCTCGTGAACGACTGCCATGAATTAACCTCCCTGGTACCTTGATGAGTTAACTGATACCGTGGCTATCATAACAGTTGTCTGCGCGGCCGTCAATAATTGCGAGAACCACGCTTCCTGGCCCGTCGGTGTCGCTACGCGAAATTGCGGATGTGAATTCTGTGGAAGGCCTGTGAATAAGCCCGTCCGCTAGCGAGCTCAGCTATTGCGGGCGACGTCGCGCACAGTGGCCTGGGCGATCGGCCTGACGACCATCTCGTCGATGTTCACGTTCGGCGGCCGGGTCACCACCCAGACGATGCAATCGGCGATGTCCGCGCCGGTGAGGGGTTGCATCCCCTTGTAGACGTTCGACGCCCGCTCGCGGTCGCCCTTGAATCGCACCAGGCTGAATTCGGTGTCGACCATCCCGGGCTCGATCTCGGTCACGCGGATGGGCTCGCCCATGAGTTCGAGTCGGAGCGTCTTGGTGATGGCCCGGACCGCATGCTTGCTCCCGGTATACCCCACCCCGCCGGCGTAGATCTCGAAGCCCGCCACCGAACCCAGGTTGACGATGTGCGCGCGGGGCGCCCGCCGGAGCAAGGGCAGCATCGCCTTGGTCACCCGCAGCAGGCCGAGCACGTTGGTCTCCATCATCTGCACCCAGTCGTCGTCGTTGCCCTCGGCGAGCGGCTGTAGGCCGGCCGCCAGCCCCGCGTTGTTGATCAGGACCTCGACCTGGCCGTATTCGGCCGCGATCGCGTCGACGAACGAGGCGATGCTGGCCGGGTCGCGGACGTCGAGCGGCAGGCCGCGGCCGCCAATCTCGCGGGCGACCGCCATCAGCCGATCCTCACGCCGGGCGCCGAGCACGACCGCGAACCCGGCCTGGTGGAGGCCCCGCGCCGTCGCCTCGCCGATACCCGAGCTGGCGCCGGTGACGACCGCAATGCGCTCGGATGCTGCCATCCGTCAATGGTAGGCGGGTGGCCGCGAGGTCACGGACTGTTCTTTTGCCGTCACGCTGGGTATCCTGTTGGCTGGGCAGTCCCGGCAGAAGGGAAGGAAGGAATGGACCTGCGCCAGCGTGGCCTCGTGCTCGCCGTCGGGTTCGTCGTGGCTGCGGCCGCACTTGGAGCCTTAGCCATGGTCGCCGGCCCGGCATGGGCCTCGAGTCCGGCGTCGCCCCCGTATCTACCGGCCCCCCTCCCGTCCGATTCCGACTCCCAACCCACCCGGCCACGGCCGACGCCGACCCCCCGGCCGACGCCGACCCCCCGGCCAACGCCGACTCCCCACCCGACCCCGACGCCGAAACCGACGCCGCCACCGACTCCAACTCCTACACCGTCACCGACGCCACCCCCGACTCCACCCCCCACGCCTGCACCGACGCCGCAGCCGACTTCGGCCGCGACCGCCTCTCCGGCGCCGACGGCGCCACCAGGAAGCGCTCCCACATCACCACCCGTCGCCGTTGCCCCGATCCCCGGCACCGTGCCCGCGGCCGCGCCGCCGGAGGAGGGCTCAGCTGAGGCGGTGGCGATCGCGCCCACCCTGAAGCCCGCGGACGTCGCGGACACCAGGGCGCCGTCGGACACGCAGAGCCTCTTCCTCCTGGTCACGATCTTCCTGCTGGGCATCCCCGCCCTGCTCGTCATGACGCTGCTGGCGACGGTGCTAACGCGGCGTTAATCCATCGACATCGTCAGCGGCCTCGTGCTGACTGCCGAATCGACGAAGACCCCGATGCCGGCCATCGCGACACGCTGGAAATCATTGCCCTTGAAATACGCGTCCGAGCCATAGAGCACGATGGCCGCATAGCCGGCATTCCAGGCGACCGGCGTATCCGGCTGGGCCACCGCTCCCCGGACCCGGTTGTCGCGCACGTTGCAGACCGAGTGGTCGCCGCAGTAGAGCCCGGTCCCCACCACCTGCTCGATCCGATTCTGGTCCACGTCGCCTTGCGACATCTCCGTCACCGAGATCGCCCGCAGCGTGGTCGAGTGCACCTCGTTGTCCCTGATGAATACGGTACTGGCGTGCGACACGATGCCTTCCTGTCCGCCGGTGACCGCGCAACCCTCGATCGTGGTAGGGGCCCATCCCATGGAGTTCACGACGCCAATGCCCCAGGCAAACGAGCTGCCGAGTTGGGTGACCTGGCAGCGATGGAGTTGCACGGACGACTGCGAGATGTCGATGCCGCGCCGGAAGGCCCCCGTCACGCGCACGTTTTCGAGCCGCACACTCACCGCGCGGGTGACGAAGATCCCGGTCTCGCCGCCCATCACGCTGATGTCCGCCAGGTTGACCTTGCTGGCCTTGATGGTGATGGCCGGCAGGTCAGTGCCGCCCACGATCGTGGCCGGGCCGATCAGCGTCACGGGACGGCGGATCACGAGCGGCCCCGCATAGAGGCCGGGCTGGAGATGCAACACCGATCCCGGCGGCGCGGCATTGAGCGCCGCCTGCACTGAGACGCCATGATCGAGCCAACGCGCCTGCGCACCGGGGATCACGAGCAAGCTGAGCGACGCGGCCACAGCCGCCGTCGCGCCGGCGGCGACGAGCCGCGCGCTCCATGCACGGACGGGGACCGCGCGAAGCCGCCGCGGTTGCCACCGCTCCCACGCCCAGACGCCGACGAGCAGCAGCAGGATGGCGGCGTTGTAGAGGAAGTGCAGGTCCGGCCGGGCCAGCGGTCCATTGAGAAGTCCGCCGTGTGCCAGGATGCCGGGCGTTCCGGTGATGCCGGTGCGCAGGTAGGTGATCAGGATCGTGGTGTGTTCGGCGAGGTGCCAGAGCGCCAACGGCATCAACAGCCAGGCGACCGGGTTGCGCGGCCATCGCGCCAGCGCGATGAGGGCGACGAGCGCGATCGTCACCGTCAGGCCGAAGTGTACCCACTCGAGATCGAGCCGGCCCACTAGGCCGTGGGCGAAGGCGGGGGGCTGCTGATCGACGTGCATCTGGACCATCTGCGCGATGTGCTCGACCTGGTGGCCGACCTGCAGGACGATGGCCGCCTCGAGGACGAGCAGCGCTCGCGGGCGGAAACGCGTCATCGACTAGCCCTTGACCGAGCCGGCGAGAAGCCCCTGCACGAAATAGCGCTGGAAGGCGAAGAAGAGGATCAGCGGAGGAATCAACGAGAGGAAGGAGGCGGCCGAGATGACGTCCACGCTACTGCCGAAGTTGCGCATCTGCTGCAGGATCGCGACGGTCACGGGCGGCGTGCCGCCGGCGAAGACCAGCCCGACCAGCAGATCGTTCCACACCCAGAGAAACTGGAAGACCGCGAAGGAGGCGATCGCGGGATAGGCGAGCGGCAGGATGATGCGACTGAAGATGCGCGCGTCAGTGGCACCGTCCATGCGAGCGCTCTCGAGCAGCTCGTGCGGAATCCCGATGAAGAAGTTGCGGAAGAGGAAGGTCGCGTAGGGCAGCGCGAAGGCCGCGTGGAACAAGAAGACCCTGACGATGCCCGGCGGGGAGATGAAGCCGTAGATCCCCGCGACCGGGATCAGGGCCATCTGCAAGGGCACCACCATCAGGGCGATCAGCACCAGCAGCAGCGCCGTCCGGCCGGGGAAGCGGAGCCAGGTAAAGGCATAGGCGGCCAGCGTTGCGCAGAGGACGGGGATGACCGTCGCCGGTACGGCGATCAGGATGGAGTTCAGGAAACTCGTGGCGATCAGCGACGAGTCGAAGAGGTGCCGATAGTTATCGATGCTCAGCTGCGCCGGATGGCTCAACGCCGTCCACCAGCCGGACACTGTGAAGAGATCGACGGGCCGGAGCGACGTCAGCAGCAATCCGATCGCCGGCAGCGCCCAGAGCACGCCGGCGACGATGAAGAAGACATGGAGAGGGACGCGGTCCAGGGCCTTGCGCCAGGCGGGACGGCGCGCGCCGGCGATCTGGAGGGCTCCGGTGGCCACGGTCAGCCCTCGCCCTGGAATCGGCGGATGTTGGCGGCCATGATCGGAATCACGAGCAGGAAGAGGAAGACGGCGATAGCGCTGCCAATGCCGAAGTCACCGAGACCGGTGAACGCCACCAGGTAGAGCTGCAGCGCGATCACGTTCGCATCGGGAATCACCGATCCGGGCGCGATCGTATACACGAGGTCGAAGATCTTAAGCACGTTGATGACGAGCGTGATGAAGACCACGACCAGGAGCGGCGAGAGCAGTGGCACCGTGACTCGACGGAACACCTGCCATTCGGTGGCACCGTCTACGCGGGCCGCCTCCAACAGGTCGCGTGACATGGTGGCCAGACCCGCGCCGATGGTTACGGTGGCGAACCCAACCCAGACCCAGATGGCAGCGAGGATGATCGCCGGCGTGACCAGGCTGGAGCCGAGCCACTGGACGCCGCCGAAGGGTGGATGGAAGTTTTGCGCCGGGACCACCACGCGGTACGGACCGCTCCCGCTGCTGGCGAAGGAGAAGTCGCCGGCGCTATCGCTCTGCGTCTGGGCCGCAACGGAGCCCTTGCTGTCCACCAGCTGCACCGTCATGTCAGGGAGCCCTTTCTTCCCCGGCTCGACCTGGCCGACCTGGCCTCCACCGCCGGGGATGAAATCGCGCCAGACGACGCCCACGATCCGGCCCGCCTGGCCGGATGGGTCCCTGGCGTCCTGTGCGTTAGCGGGAATCTCCGCGACCGGAAACCCGATGAACCCCAGATGGGCCACGTCGCCGGGGGATAGGGTTTGCGACATCTGGTAGCCGTCACCCGCCGCCTGGATGAGGTCGGGCTGCGACGGCCGCGCCCCCTGGTAGTGCCCAGGATGGGTGATGGCGTTGGCCACCGAGGCGATCACGGCATTCATCGCGCCGGTCTCCGGAGTCTGCTGGTACATGATCCGCCAGATCACGCCGCTCGCCAGCAGCGAAACCGCCATCGGGGTGAACAGAATGGTCCGGACCACGAGCCGGTAGGGAACGCGTTCGAGCAACACGGCAAACATCACGCCGAATCCGGTCACGGCGACCGGGAAGACGAGCAGCCAGATGATGTTGTTCTGGATCGCATGCAGCGTCCGGCTGTCGGTGAAGACCTTCACATAGTTGTCGAAACCGACGAAGGTCTCACCAGTGCGGTTGAAGCCACTGCGGATGATGGTGGCGATGACCGGGTAGACGATAAAGATCCCGACGAAGATCGCGGCCGGCGCGAGGAAGCCGATGGCCGCGCGATTCCAGCGCGGAGCGGGCGCCCGAGCCGGGATGCTCGGGCGCTCCGCCTCAACGACCGGTGGTGCGACCGCCGGGACGATCGTACTCACGACTCAATCGACTCGCTAACTACCGTACGCGGCCGCTGCGTCCTTCTCGAGTTGAGCGCAGGCGGCATCGATGGCGGTGGGATTTTTCAACCACGCCTGCAGGTCGGCCCACTCGCCCGAGCCCTTGGTGGACCCGAACGCCGCTGGTGCCTGGTCTGACATATCGAACACAAAGGTCTGCGCATTGGCCAGGGCCGAGGCGGTGGCCTTCGCGACAGGATCGGGATAAATCGAGGGGTCTACCTTCTTGTTGGCCGACGCGATGCCACCCTTGGCGCCCCAGATCTGGAAGGCTTCGGGGCTGGCCAGGTATTTCATCAGCTCGATGCCCGCGGGATTGTCGGTCAGCCGGACCGCCACGTCGCCGCCACCCATAACGGAGGTCGAGGGACCGGTCGTTCCCGGCCAGGCGAAGTAGTTGAAATCGGTCCCCGGGGTCAGGTGTGAGGTGCTGACCAACGTCCCCTCGACGAAGTCACCCTCGTAAACGATGGCGGCCTTGGGCGGATTGCCGGCGATGTTCGACACCGACGTCGGGAAGTCCGTCTGGAGCGCGCCTGACAGCCCACCGAAGATGTATTTGTCCTGCAGGACCTGCGCCAGCGCCTTGAGCGTGTCCTTGACGGTCTGGTCGGTCCACTTGATGGAGTGGGTCGTGAGCTTCACATAGTTGTCATGACCGGCGAGGTTGAGGTACGCGTTCTCGAACCAGTCGGTCAAGGTCCAGCCGTCGGCGCCGCCTACGGAGAGCGGCTTGACGCCCGACGCGGAGAGGGTGTTGATGACCTGGGTCCAGTCAGTCAGCGTCTTGGGCGCGCTGACGCCCGCGTTCTTGAAGGCGCTGACGTTGTACCAGACGGTCGACTTGTTCGACGCCTTGTACCAGACGCCATAGAACTTGCCGTTTACCGTGCCGAGGTCTTTCCAGACCGGGGCGTAGTTCGCGGCGACCAGGTCCGCGGTAGCGCTGTCGAGTTCTTTCAGCGATCCCTTGACGGCCAGGTCGTGCAGCAGTCCTGGCTGCGGCAGAACGGCGACGTCCGGCGGGCTGTTGGACGCGATCCGCGAGCCGAGCACCGTGCCGATCTGATCGCCCGTCGAGGTGAAGGTGGCGGTCGCGCCGGTGTTGTCAGAGAACTTTTTCAGGACCGCCTCGAAGTTCTTTTGCTCGTCCTTCGACCAGACGGCGGCCACCTCGACTTTCTTGCCAGCGAGTGGCTTGCTCGAGGTCGTCGTCGACGACCCGCACGCCGCCAGCAACGAAGCAAGGACTGCGACCGAAAGTACACGCCCCAACCTGGCGCTCTTCATAAAAGCTTCCTCCCTACCTAGTGGATCGCCGCTTCCCGAGCAGCCTCCGCGCTTTAGGCCACGCTTGATAGTAAGCCTCAAATATGCCGTCGTCAAACGGGGGCCAACTCGCCTAAGGATCTCTAATGGCGGGCGGCGGTGACCTCCTGCAGGCGAGCGCGCGGGCTCTGGGCCTTGAGCTAGTCGATTACAACCAATACTTCGATGAACGATGGCGCGTTTGCGGGAGTCCCTGGGTCAACTCTCCTAGTTGATTTCGTCCGCTCGCTGACGGGCAGAGCGCAAAGGTTTCTTGGCGAATCCGCCTGCTTGAAGCTGCCAGACTAACGTCTGTGGGAACGATCTTTGAGGTACGCGGCGAGGGGCGCTCCGACGGGAAAGTGATTTCCTACGGCGCCCGGCGCACGCGCGACGAAGCTGAAGAGCAGCTCAACGAGAGCCGCGCCCGTGTGGCAGCCGTTGGAGGCGAAGTTGATCGCTGGTGGATCGAGGCGATCGACACCACCGGCCTCTTCGAAATTCCCGACCGTCCAGCTCCGCGTGAGCGTTTTACAACACGGGTCGAGCGTCCCAATAAACCTGGCCACTGGGAAACCGTGCACGTGGAGGTGCTGGATGGCGATAAGGTCGTGGCTGCCTACGATCGCAACTACCGGATGCTCCAGACTTTTGAACCGTTTCGTCAGGGCGATCGGGTCTTTGCCATGGTCGCGCCTGACTACACGGCGAGCTCGGTGCTCGACCTGCAGACGGGGCAAATCATTGCGGCGGAAGAGCCAGGCCCTGCTGGGTTCTGCCCAGTCGGCTTCTACGTTCCTGACTGGTGGGATGTCCACGAGGGGAGAACGCTGCCCGGTTCAATGCATTGGAACGCAGATCATGAATGGCCGAGTCGTGGCGACTTTGGATTTGTCTGGGGGTGCCTCTGGGGCGACGACTCTTCCTGGAAGGTCCAGCACCTCGACCTGTCGGAGATTCAACAGGGCCGTATTCGCCGCGAGGAGCGGTTTGGGTACCTCAGATTGGCCACGAGGCCGGACCTGATCGGCAAAGAATTCATTCGCGTATGGTCGTGGGAAGGAAAGCGCCGAGTCGAATTCGCGGTCGAAGAGACGTACGACCTCGACAGCGGGCAGCAAATCGACAAGGAACCGTGGGATTAGGCGTAATCCAGCTTGATGCCGAGCTCGGTGAGCCGAAGGCGATGGCTGTCAATGGTCAGGCTTGGCAACATTGCTGGCCCAGCGCGATGATGTAGTCGCAAGCGCGTTGGCCCGGCGCGGAGCTCCTTCTAGTCTGTGGCATTTACTTGGCTCATCATGGTCGTGATGGCCACAGTGCCGGAGACGGTCTATGCCAGTAACGGCACGGTCCATCTCGCTTACCAGGTGCTCGGCGCCGGGCCGTTCGACGTACTTCACGTCCCCGAGGGGTACCTGCCTATCGACCTGATGTGGGACGAGCCGGTGCTGGCGTCGGCGATTCGCCGGATCGCCTCGTTCAGTCGCCTGATCAGCTGCGACTTACGAGGCTGGGGAAGCTCGGATGCCGTGCCGTGGAGCGGCGTACCGGCCATGCAGGCATGGATGGACGACCTAGGAGCCGTCCTTGACGCAGCCGGCAGCGAGCAGGCTACCTTCTTCGCCGCGGGCGGCCAGGCCTGCTTGCCTGTGATGCTGTTTGCGGCAACCCATCCGGAGCGCGTCCGGGCCCTGGTGCTTTGGAGCCCGTACGCGAAGTACGCCCGTGCGCCCGATTACCCGTGGGGAGTACCGCAGCATACGCTCGATCGGATGGTCGACCAATATCGTCAGCTGGTTGGCACCGGTCGACTCATCGAAGTCCTGGCGCCGAGCCGGCAAGATGACGCCGGCTTCCGCCGCTGGTGGGCGCGTTGCGAGCGGTTGGGAGCTGGTCCAGGCAGTGCGGCGTCAACTTATTCGATCTTCGTGAATACAGACGTCCGGGCTGTGCTCTCCAGCATTCAGGCTCCCACCCTGTTGCTCAGGCGCAGTGGCGATGGACTCATCCGCAGCGGCCACGCGAAATATCTAGCCGACCAGATCGCCCACGCCCAGCTGATCGAGCTGCCGGGCACCGACTATATCTGGTACACGGAGGACGCCGACGTGGTGATCGACCACATGCAGTCGTTCCTTACCGGGGTGCGCGCTGGTGCAACCTCGAACCGCGTGCTCTCGACCGTGCTCTTCACCGACATTGTCGGCTCCACTCAGCTTGCCGAGGAAATCGGTGACCAGCGCTGGTCAGTGCTGCTCGCCAGGCATGACGACATCGTCGCTCGACACGTCGCGAGCTTCCGCGGCCGCGTAATCCGGTCAACAGGGGATGGGGTTCTGGCGACTTTCGACGGGCCCGCGCGCGCCATTCAGTGCGCGCGCGCAATGCGCGACGCTCTCGCCCTTGAGGGTCTCAAGATCAGAACCGGTCTCCACACAGGCGAGGTGGAGTTGAAGGGCACCGACGACATCGGTGGAATCGCGGTGCACATCGCTGCGCGAGTCATGGCGCTGGCGGGTGCGGATGAGATTCTGGTTTCAGGTGCCATTCCTCCCCTCGTTCTGGGCTCTGGCATCTCGTTCACAGATCGCGGCACTCACCCACTCAAGGGGGTCGCGCATCCTTGGCCAATCTTCGCAGTCGAGGAGGGATGAGCGGCTAAGGGACCAGGTTGCGCTGCTAGTGAAGGCGACGGCTGGCGCACCGGCGTGTAATCGTCTCCTATTGACCAATCTTCAGACACAGCGCGTCGCCGCAATCGACCCCCGCACCACCCGGCGCAGGTGCGATGACAGGGGGCGTTAGCCGCCTTGACCTTGACGCGGCGTCAGGGTTTTTAATTCCCGCATGGACTCCTGAGAAGACAGCCGGCGGGGCCAGGCAGGACGTTGGACAATGGCTGGGTCAATTGGTCAGGACTGGCAACTGCGCTGGCACACTTTCCCACTAGGGTCGCGGTTACTCTCGAGCGGCTTCTATCGGTCAGCGGTTTGCTGCCTCGCGCCAAACTTCCGACGGACAACGTCGTCCATGTGCGTCAGAGCGATCCCGGGATATCGCCGCCGTAGCTCGGCGGCGTCAAAGGTCATATCTGTCGTGTCCATGACGACGCCAGCGCCGATCATCGCCGCCAGGTCGGGCTTCCACGGCCGCATGAGCAACGAGGACAAGCGCATCAGCGGCACCGGGACGTGCCTCACCGCGGCCTTGCGCTCTGATGCCGTTTCGACCGCCCGAACGACTTGGTTGAGCGTCACGTTCTCCGGCCCCCCGATGTCGATCGCCTGGCACCGTAAACGGGGGTCCTGCAAAGCCAGCTCCGTGAAGCGAGCGAGGTCTCTGGAGGAGACCAGGTTGATCGGGTTGTCGCCCCGGCCAAAGACGGTGGTCTTTCCGGTCTTGATGATTGGATCACCGACAATGCCCGCCCAGAGCTCCATGAAGACGGTCGGCCGGAGGATCGTCCAGAGCAGCCCGCTGGCACGTAGTGCCTCCTCGGCGCGGTGCTTCATTCGCAACAACTCCATCGGATGATCCGCAGCTGCGCCGTGCATTGAAAGCAAGACAAAGTGTCCGACCTTAGCCGCCTGGGCCGCCCGGATCAGGTTGACGTTTCCTCGATGGTCAACGAGCCGAGGCCCGGCGGCACCGGGTCCAAACCCCGTCACCGCGGAGACCACCGCATCGACGCCTGTCATCGCGTCCTCTAATGCGTGCAAATCGCTGACGTCGCCGTGTGCCAACTCGGCTGCCTCGCCGAGAAACTGGCGGGCCCGCGCGGGATCGCGAGTCAAGACCCGAACCCGAAGACCCTGCCTCACGAGGAGGGGAATCAGCTCCGTTCCGAGGTGACCCGTGCCACCGGCGACGAGGATCATTGCTGGAGATGCTCGCGGACTGCCTGGTCGATGCCAACCGTACTTTGATCCACCGGTTCCAGATAGAACCGGATCCAGCCGAAGCGGCCATCGCTAACGCCGAAGATGCCGACGCCACGCATCAGGTGGGCCGACCCGTCTAGCCGCGTTCCTCTCATCTCCCACTCGGTCCACACCGTCTCCTCGTCAATCAACCGGCGAAGGATGGTGGTCTCCAGGTCGGGAACTCCCGCGAAGATCTGTGCCCAGTTGCGACGCACCTGTTCCCGCCCCGTGAACGAGCGTGCGGGGTGAACCGGCGTCTCGTTCACGAACTCAGGGATAAAGCAGTCCGCGAGCCCGTCGAGGTCATGTCGGTTGGTGGCGTCGACCAGGCGGTCGATGAGATCGGCGGCTGATAATGTGCGCGCTGTCATTGCAACTCCCCATCCGAAGGATTAGACTATCGATCTAATGGTTAGACGTACAGTATGGTGAAAACCGGGAAGGCTGTCAAGCGCCAATATCAGTCGCCCTTGCGCGAAGGCCAGGCCACGACTACCCGTACGGCCGTCATCGACTCCGCGGGGCAGCTCTTTGCCGAGCGGGGCTATGCGGCAACCTCAATCGAGGAAATCGCCAGGGCCGCCGGCGTGAGCCGAGCGACGGTCTTCACCTCAGTCGGGGGCAAGCCGGTCTTGCTAAAGACCGCGTTCGACGTCGCCATTGTGGGCGATGATGAGGCGGTTTCGCTGACCAATCGGCCGCGGTCGCGTCTTATTCGGGCGGAACCAGACCCTCGCAAGTACCTCTCCCTCTATGCCGAGCTCGTCACCGAGATGGGCGGCCGCCTCGCTCCAATCGCGGAAGCCGTGAGGGGAGCGGCAGGGGCAGACGCCGACGCGCGCAGCCTGTGGGAGGCGCACCTTGCCCAGCGCCGACAGGGAGCCGCCAACGTGGTTTCGGACCTGCTGGCAAAGGGAGCCCGCCTGCGCCGTCACCTGGACGCGGCGGCTGCTGCGGACCTCCTTTGGGTACTCAACGATCCCGGTCTCTATGGCCACCTCGTCCTTCGGCGGGGATGGACGCCAAGTCGTTTCCGTATCTGGCTCGAAGACTCCATGAAGCGGCAGCTTCTATCCGATTAGTGCCGGTCCGTCCCCGAGGCTGGATAGAGACGTTATCGGGATGGCCAAGCCCACCATCGAAAACATGACTCCCCCGACGAATCGAGTCCGCGTTCCGCCGAACCATGCTCCCGTTGGAGTTATTCCGACGAATCATCTCCCGCTTACCGGTTGATCGGCAGTGGACACTCCGGTCCCGGTCGGGCTGCTCGCGCCAACCCAGCACATGAACTCGGCACCTTTTGGCTGCGCCGCTGCCGACCCTAGCCGCTACCGCCTGACGTGGTCCACGCTGGGCCTGGCGCGGGATCCCCTTGCACCACGACAACCCCAGACATCGATCCAGGACGGCCACGGTATGGGTACCGGCCTGGGCGGTTGAACCTCACCTCTAATATGTGCTTGATCGGTCCAAGCTGAGAGCCACTGTCGAGGATCACAGTAACCGGTAAGGTGGTCTCCGCCTGCCACTGCACGACGGTGCCGGTGTGGATGGTCACGGTCGATGGCCGGAAGCAGGTCGACCACGCGCCAACGACAGCCACCGCCTGTACAGGCAGGCCCGTTGCAGTACCGGGAGATGCGACGAGCGGAGTAGGAATTGCGCTTTCGAGCGGCCGCGCGGACGGGTATTGACCGCAGGGAGGCTGCTCCGACTGTGCCTGGCTTCCTCCCTGTCGCAGCATAAACGCGGTGCCTACCAGGGCCAGTGCGGTGGCAAGGGCGAGCGACGTGAGCGTGAGTCGAGAGAGGGACATTTGATTCTCCTATCTCAAGGTACAACCCGCCCGCCGGATAGGTTCCGCGTATCATCTCCACCGACCGCTAAACAGACGGGGTACGGAAAAACGTGCCCCTAGAGCCCGCAGGAGGCTCGACTTTGGGTGGCTGCGACCCCAGGACCTTGGCGACGGCAGCGGATCCTGGTCGCTTGAGTCCACGTGGTCGGGGTCGGGACGGGAGACTTGCGGCGGCGGCTTGGTTTGTGAGCTGGCCCGTCCGCGGTTGGCGGCTCGAGTTTGCTTTCGCGGGCGGCGAGGCTCTGCGAACTTCCCCGGATCGGCGTACTTGGGATCGAGCCCAAAATGCTCTCTAAGCTCCTCAGGAAGGAACTCTTCAAGCTGAGCGGGTGATGCTTCTTGGCGCAGCTTCCCAGCCATAACCAGCAGACAGTCGTATTCGTCAGGCGGACCGCCCGATCCAGGACCGTGGACTCCAATGGGATCCCATTCATTGAAGGCATCGGACGGGGAACTTTCTTGATCGCCATGCGTTAAAAGGAGTATGAGCCCGCCTTCGGGATGGGCCCGGCTGGGTGCGGTTATCGCTCTAGCAAAACGTCGTCCTGTCTGGGCGATAGCAGCGGGCGCCCTGGTCATTCTGGTCATCGTTGGTGCGGTCTGGATGGTTCGCGGCCAACGACCAGCGAGTCGGCTGCCAGGCCACCCATCCTGTGGACAAGCGGTGAACCTGGGTCTCAACTACGATTCGCACCCACCAGACTGCTTATGGCAAGCGTACTCGCGCGGCGCTGCAGCCGACGCGATCATGGTCAACTACACCACCGAGGGAGATCCGGTGACCTATGCCGTCGACATTGCCTCGAGGGAGCGGATCCAGGTGACCATTCAGAGCCAGGACCGATATGGCCCGCAGGGCACGTTTGTTTACATGTGTCAGGCACTGGCCCGCGAACCAGCCTCGCAGCTCCCCGGGCGCTTCTATCTCATCCTGACAGGTTGCTCGGGAGCGCCTGGGTTCCTGGACGGATCGCGACTCACTATCCCGTAGGTTGAAGGACGGGATCACTGCCTCGGTGACGGCAACCGCCGCGAACTTTGCGAACTATGGCGAACTTCAGGGTGACGTCGCGCGCAGCACTGGCCACGTCCGGGACGTCCCTGGATACCAAGCCGAAACAGCATTCCGCTACTCACCCCTGCTGAAGGCGATGGCTGGGGCGCTAGGATTCGAACCTAGGTTTACCTGATCCAGAGTCAGGCGCCTTACCACTTGGCCACGCCCCAGCGGTCGGCTTAGGCTGGGACAGTCTAGCAGAGGGTCGTTCAGAATTCAGCTATGCCCAAGGCCCATTCCACCGACGGCGTTCTCGCGCTCGACCTCGGCACGTCCTCGGTCCGTGCGGTCGTCTACGACGCCCGCGGTGCGATGGTCGACGGGACGATGTCGGACCTGCCGTACAAGGTCCGTACGTCCGGGGCGGGCGAGGTTTCCTCTGACCCGGTCGCGCTGGTCAAGCTCATCACCAAGAGCATCGACGGCGCGTTGAAGGCGGCGCGCAAAGACAAGGCCACCATCCTCGCCGTTGGTGTCTCCTGTTACTGGCACAGCTTGATGGGGGTCGATCGCGCAGGTCGACCGACCACCGAACTCCTCACCTGGGCCGATACGCGCAGCGCGCAAGAAACCCGGGGCATGCGCACGCACTTCGATGAGCGCGCCTACCACGCACGGACCGGGTGCTTCTTTCACGCCAGTTACTGGCCGGCCAAGCTCCGCTGGTTGCGCGCCACCCGCCGCGCGACGGTCGGTCGCACCGCGCGCTGGATCTCGCTGGGCGAATACCTCTACCAGGAATTCCATGCCGACGTCCGCGTCAGCCACTCGATTGCGTCGGGCACCGGACTGCTCGACGTCAATCGTTGCCAGTGGGACGAGGACGCGCTGCGACTGGCGGGGATCACGGCTGACCATCTCTCGCCGCTGAGCGATTGGGATCAGCCGGCTCGCTCGTTGCGGCCGAGCTTGACCAAACGCTGGCCCGAGCTGGGTGATGTGCCCTGGTACCTACCGCTGGGCGACGGTGGGCTGGCAAACATCGGCGCGGGCTGCGTCAGTCCCCGCTGGGCGTGCGCCACGATTGGAACCTCGAGCGCCCTGCGCGTGCTGCTCGATCGCAAGCGCGTCGCCGTCCCCTGGGGCGTTTTCGTCTACCGGGTCGACCGGCACCGCTACGTGCTCGGCGGCGCGCTGAGCGAGGGCGGCAACGTGGTCCGCTGGTTCACCGAGGCCCTCGGCCTCAAGCCCAAGAAAAAATTCGAGCGCGCGGCCGGTGCGCTCCCTCCCGACAGCCATGGGCTGACCGTCCTTCCCTTCTGGGCGGGTGAGCGCAGTCCGAACTGGCGAGGCGATGCGCGAGCGGTGATCGCCGGGATCTCGCTGGGCACCCAGCCAACGCAAATGTTGCGCGCGGCGATGGAGGCGATCACCTACCAATTGGTGGCGGTCGCCGCGGCGATGCGAAGGGTCGTGCCTCGTCCGCAATCGGTGATCGCCACCGGCGGACAGTTGATCCACTCCCCGGCGTGGACCCAGCTGCTCGCCGACACGTTGGATCTCCCGGTGATGACCTCGCCGGAGCCGGAAGCCTCGAGCCGCGGGGCCGCCTTGCTCGTCCTCCACGCTCTAGGCAAACTTCCGAAATTGTGGTCGACCCGGCCGGGACGCGGCCGCAGCTTCCGGCCGCGCGCCAGCGTGCATGCGCGCTACGAGGGCGCGCGACGGCGTCAGCAACGCCTCTATGAGCTGCTGTTTCCGCCGCTCGGCCAGCCCGAGCATGCCGCCCCTATCGCCGCGCGGGGATCAGGTTCCAGAAAGAAGGATCTTCGAAGCCCAGCCGCCAAACACTGATCCCTTTCAACCCGTACTCGTACATAAGCGCCAGCTTCAGCCGCAACGTATCCGTGCTCTGGATCCACAACTCGTGGTGCACACCCCAGGCGCTGTAGCCGAAGTGCATCTCCTCCTCGGTAGGATCGAACGCCGGCGTCGCCCCGTGCGCCTGGGCGAGGATCATCGCGTCGGCGTATGAGCTCGAGGTCAACCGCCCGACGCCCGTCCAATCGTGGTAGTAGGTCGGTAACCCGAGCGTCGCCTTCTCGGGCGGAACGCCCTGCAGTGAGAACTCGAGTGCCTGACGGATCCAGGGCGTGCCAGAGACCGCCCCGGGCGGCGTGACGCCGTTGTGCTCGTCGTAGGTCATGAAGGACAGGAAGTCGGCGGCTTTCGCGAGCGCGGCGAAATCGTAGGCGCCGGACCACTGGCGGAAATAATCGAGGAGCGTCCCGCTCGCGCCATCGTCGCCCGGCAGCCGCGGAATGACCGCAACCGATAGGTTGAGGCCGGCCGGCCGGAAGGCGTCGGCGCAGTCCTGTACCAGCGCGGTCAAGAGATCGCGGTCGGTCCAGGGAATCTGCTCGAAGTCCAGCTGGAACCCGGCGTAGCCGTAGGTCTTCGCCTCGTTGACCAGGTTGCGGGCGAGGGCGGCGCGCCGAGCCGGATCCGCCAGGATTGCATGGCCGACGTCGGGATCAACATCCTTGTTGACCACCAGCGGAATGATCGCGACGCCGGCGGCGTGCGCCGCATCGATGATGTCGCGGCGCGCGTACCCCGTGATGCTCCCGTCGGCATTCGCGTCATACCATCCGGGGCTCAGCACATCGATCTGATGCGCGTGGGCGAAGAAGGCAGCGCGGCCGTCATCGGTGTTCACGTAATACATCTGGACCATCCGGCCCGGCAGCACGCGCGTCAAGGTCGATGGGACGGAGAGTTCGCTGCTCTCGTCCTTGCGGCTCCAGGTCCCGTCCGCCGCCTCGATGCCGGCGTCAACCGAAAGGACGGCGTGGTCAGACAACCCGAAGCCGGTGGAAACGAGGTCGACGGTCTGCCCATCGCGCCAGGTGACCGTGGGATGTCCCGTCATCCGGATGTGGCTCTGGGCCTGGGTGCGGTCCGCCACCGGCCGCGAGAATCGGACGGTCGCCGCGATATTGGCTGGCGCGTCAGCCTTGAGGTGATAGAGGTGCATCGACAACTGGGCAGCCAATGGCGGGACGACCTGGAACCCCGCTCGCACATGCATCGCCCCTGCCGTCAGCTGGACGGTGTGCCGGCTACCCAGGGCGAGCGGACCGGGTAGTGCGACGCGCAGCTCGGTCGCCGTCGGCGCGGCGGCGAAGAAGACCGGCCGGCCGTCCATCGAGAGCTGCCAGTCACCCGGCCGCAGCGGCTGGCTCACCCTGACAACGAGGTGAGGCCGCGGCGATACCTCGGGCAGCGGCGTCGACAGGATGGACGCCCCATCGAGCTCCATGGCATCCACGTTGACGACCGGCAGCGGATTCAGTTCGGTGGCGGCCAGGCCCCCGAGAAGGAGCATCCCGGCAGTGATGGCGCCCGCGCCCAGGTAGACGGGAAGGCGCATGCCGGTGGCGAGTATCGTCCCGCGTCGGCGCCCCCGCAAGCGATCGACGTGGCACCAACTGAGGCTCAGCCATTAGTGCCTTAGACTGTCCTGGCGGTATCAGCTTTGCTCGTTTGCAGCCCGGGAATCCGGGTAGGAAAATGCCGTGGACATGCTCGACATCCTTCGCCGGCAGGCGGGCCGGTTTCAGTGCCCCAAGTGCGGGGAGAGCCTGGCCGACTGCCAGCTCGAGATGGTGACGCATCAGGACGACCAGTCCCTGGTGAAGGTCACCTGCGCGCACTGCCAGGACGTCCGGGTGATCGCGGTGGCGATCGCGGCCGAGACGGAGGCCGAGACGGCCGCGCCGGTGATCGAGGTTCGCGACGAGCCGGTCGATCAGCTGGGAGCGCCGATCATCGCCGATGACGTGCTCGACGCCCGGCTGGCGCTCGCCGGCTACGAGGGCGACCTCGCCGGCCTGCTTCGCTGACGGCGCTGTCACCAGCTGGTAACAATCCGCGCTGCTAAGGCAAAGCTGGCTCCGCAACCGCTGGACTTGAGCGCGCCTCGACCTTAAGATTGGCCCCGTGAATTGGGGGTGGCGCCGCGCGCTGGGGGCAAGCTCGCTGGCACTTGCGGTATGGTCGGCCGCCGGGCTCTCCGCCGCGGCCGCGCCGTCCGTCCCAACCTTCAGCCAACGCTCACACCAATGGTCGCGCGACGCGCTCGGCAGCGACCCGGTGGACACGATCGGCTCGTCGGGTTGCGCTCTGACCGCGGTGGCGATGGTGACGGCGGCCTATGGCTACTCGGCGAACCCGCAGCAGCTGAACCGCTGGCTCACCGCCCACGGCGGCTACATCGAGAATGACCTGCTGCTTTGGCGCGAGGCCGGCGCCGCCACCCAGGGCTCGGTGCGGTGGCAGTGGCTCCATGTCCCGGGAATGGTTTCGCAGTTGCGGACCGATGACCAGGACATCGAGGACCTTCCACCGCAGTCACTGGTTGAAGCGCAGCTCGACGCGGGCCGGTTGGTCGTGGCGGAGGTACGACTGAACGGTGGCATGCACTTCGTCGTGATCACCGGTCACAGCGGCCACACCCTCTACATCAATGACCCCTGGTTTGGCGACCGCACCACGCTGCAGGCGCGCTACGGCGCGTACCGACAGGCGGTCCACTCGGCGCAGATCTACTACCGCAGCTGACGAGGCGCCGACTCAGGCGGCGGCGGCCAGTTCGTCGTCGTAACCGGCCGGACCCCACTGGCGGGTCCGCTGCGACAGGGCGGCGACCATGTTCTGGAAGGTGTCTTCGCGGAATAGCGCCCGATCCAGCTTCAGCACCTGGCTGTCGGCGGCGATCTCCAGGTGAACGCCCTTGCGGGTGATGACCTGGTTCATCCCCTGGACGCGATCCCAGGGGACCAGGCGCGGTTGGCGATTGAGCCAGGCATGGCCGACCGGGCGAAGCGCGATCCCTTCACGCGTCACGATCACCTCGGTCCAGTCGATGAAGAAGCTGTGGAACAGCAGCCCCAGGCTGAAGGCGAGGCCGCAGCCCATCGCGATGGCGAGGGCGGCAAACGAACCGCTGTGGGTTTCCGAGATCTCGATCACGGCCAGGACAAATCCAAGGGCACAGGCGGCAATCGGAACGCCGGGCCAGAGAATGACGAGTCGATTCAGCGGGCTATCTGGCCGGAAGCTCATGCGTGCTCATACCGTATCGGCGCCGATCGAAGACAACATTTCGTCCATCGATTCGCCGCAAAGATGTTGCCCGCGCGTAACGGATAGGGCCTCTGCGGGCCCGCGCTTTGGCGCGTTCTAGACGTCTAGTTCTCTGACGTCGAGATCGCGGAGCTCCGGCGGGGCGGACAGCCCGTTATCGACCAGGATGCGCAGCAACCGCAGCACATAGCGGGCACCGTTCAGATTGACACCGTGCTGGCGGGTCAGCGTCTGGATGGCTTGCAGCTTGCGGATATCCCGCTGCGAGAATCGCCGCCGGTTGGTGGAGGTCCGCTTGGGAACAACCAGGCCGAGGTGCTCGTACATCATCAGCGTGCGCGGGTGCGTCTGCAGAATCTCCGAGGCGACGCTGATCGTATAGATGGGTTTATCGAGGGAAAGGCTCGTATCGCTCGGCGCGCGGCGCGTTACTCCTTTAGCCAATCCTCAATGCCCTCTGAGAGGCTGGTCGGCGTGGTGCGCGCCTTGATGAGGTACTCGTGTGCCCCAAGCCGCAACCCTCGGGCGACCAGGTCTTCTTCATCGTAGTTGGAGAGGATGATAACCGGAATGTCGCGCGTTTTCTCCTGCGCCCGTAATTTCCTCAACACCTCGAGGCCATCCATCTTCGGCAAGCGGATGTCGAGAAAGATGATGTCCGGCTTGAGATCGCCGGCTTTCTTGAGGCCCTCCTCGCCGTCCAGGGCGGTGTTGACGCGGTACCCGTCGAGTTCCAGCTTAAGGCGGTACATCTCGAGGACGGAGGGATCGTCTTCCACGAGGAGAACGTCGACCAGGTCCTCGTCGACCTGAGTCGCCTGGCTCGCCGGGCTCGCGCCAGCGCTGCGGCGCGTCTTACTTTCCATAACACTCCCCTTGGCGCGAAGCAGTATAGACGAAGTTGGTGCATCGAATCGCGACCTTGACGGGAAGCAATACGTCGGACTCCTCGCGAGGCATACGTTTACGTCTCAAACGCTCGTACCCCACGTCCTGCGCCACTCGCGTCGCGGCTGATGGACCCCCAGAAAAGTTAAGGCCCTCCAAAGGGAGGGCCCGAAGAGGGGGGCAAGGGAACTATCTCGGATTATAGAGACGACCCCGCGTCTTGTCAACAGCGCGACCATCAGAAAGTATCCGTTGTCAACTATCGATATCATGGCACCGCAGCGCATAACGGGGCGCAAAAATTCATGTTGCCTGCGTGCGCGAGAAAACAATCCGCTACCGGCGATGAGGCGCGGACCGGTTCTAGACGTCCAGCTGCGAAACGTCGATATCGCGAAGCTCGACCGGCGCCGGCAGCTGATGCTCTTCGAGCAGCTTGAGCAGCTTCATGATGTAGCGCACACCGGCCAGGTTCACGGAATGATGGCGGGTCAGCTTCTGGATGGTCTGCAGTTTCATGACGTCGCGCTGCGAGAAGCGACGGCGGTTGGTCGAGGTCCGCTTGGGGACGACCAGGCCGAGGTGCTCGTACATCATCAGCGTGCGCGGATGGGTTTCGAGGATCTCGGAGGCCACGCTGATGGTGTAGATCGGCTTGTCGAGGGAGATATTCGTGTCGCGTCTGGTATCACGCTTGACGGCGGTTGCCATAGAGCCCTCCATGATATGTCTGCCTCCCGGTGTTGAATACGACAAACGCCACGTGACGTTTACAGTTGGCGAAAATCGCCCCGAGTATAGGGGTGTTGAGCAACCGGCTCAACGCAGGATTCGTAAATAGATGTGAACTCACTTGACGACCCATGCCCACGCTCAGGAAATAGTCGGAACAGTAGTGCCTTGATATAATATTTCGTAACAGACAGCGTATCCCGCTGAAATAACCGGAGGTGTAGCATGGACGAGTTCCGTGACAAGGTCGAAGGCGAAGTCAAGGATACCGGCGGCAAGCTGAGCGGCGACAAGAAGATGGAGTGGGAAGGCAAGGGCCAGAAGGCGAAAGGCAAGATCGAAGAGGCCGGTCGCGAGATGACCAAGGGCGATCCGGCGGCGGACGAGCCTGTCGACAGAGGCCTTTAGAGGACATTCGAGAAGCCGGCCCTGCCGGGCCGGCTTTTTTTATCGGGGGGTAGCGGGCGGCTTGGTGCTCGTGGGCGGCGAGGACTCAGCGTTGGCCGCCTCTGCCGGACCCGTGGCGGGGCGGCGCCCGGCGTGATACCGGGTTCCGCCTGTTGCGGAGGTCGACGACGCCGACGATCCGGCATCCCGTACCCGGATGTGGCTCAACGTCGATTCGCGCAGGATGAGGAACAGCAAGAGCGCGATCGAGCCGAGAAGGAAGTTGCTGCCGAGCCAGCCGTAGTTGTAGAAGAAGCCGACCACGAATCCGATCAGCGCCATCAAGAAAGCGGCGATGGTCGCGATGTGCGTGAACTCGTCCTGGAGGTGATGTCGGGGGAAGAGCTGGCGGAGCCAGTGCTCGACGCCCCTCTCGCCATGATGGCCGGCGGGCACCGTCGACGCCCCGGAGGACGCCGAGCCGGCGACCGGCTCCGCCTGCGACTTGCCACAGAAGCGGCAGAATCGGGCGCCTGCCTCGATCGATTTGCCGCACGAGCGGCAGAACACCATTCCCCCTTTGGCCACCGGTTCTGAGCTCGACAAGGCTGCCCCATTATAAGGGCGCCGATCGCGGTTTCCGGCGGGAATTGCCGCGCGTAACCAAATGACACTGCCACCCGTTCGACAGTCACCAGGGCAAAATTTCGGGCCCACCCAGCGCAGAGGTGCTCCGCTTAGGTTATAATGACTGAGTCAACTTTTCGGAAGCAGG
>DATEHI010000066.1:0-6306 GCA_035279665.1 Candidatus Dormiibacterota bacterium
GGTCGCCACCACCGGCACCTCATGACGTCGGGCGCTACGGTCCAGCTGCGGGCCATGGGAACCGGGGTCACCATTGCCACGGCCGAACCGGAAGCGCTCGGCCCAGCCGTTGCCGCGGCCCAGGTCGAACTTTCCGGCATCGATCTGGCGTGTAGCCGCTTTCGCGCCGACTCGGATCTGAGCCGCATCAACGACAGAGCCGGCGAGTGGGTGAGGGTGAGCTCGTTGTGTCTTGAGGCCATCGAGGTCGCTCTTCGGGCTGCCGAGATGACCGACGGACTGATTGACCCGACAGTGGGCGGAGCTCTGGAAGAATCCGGCTACAGTCAGGACTTCGAGATTCTTGCCAGGGATGGCCCGGCCCTCCATTTGACGGTCAAGCCAATCCCGGGATGGCGCAACGTTCTGGTCAATCGGAAGACTGGGGCGGTCCGCATTCCGTCAGGAGTTCGTCTCGACCTCGGTGCCACGGCGAAGAGCCTCGCGTCCGATCGCGCGGCGGCGGCGGCCGCAGCCGCCACCAACGTCGGTGTGCTCGTCAGCTGTGGCGGGGACCTGGCCGCTATAGGGAGCGCACCGGCAGGTGGCTGGAGCGTCCGCGTGTCCGAACATCACGCCGATCCGGTGGATGCACCGGGCCAGACGATCCTGTTCGAGCACGGTGGGCTGGCGACATCGGGAGTAACCGCTCGTCATTGGCGGCGAGGTGGTCAATCCCTTCACCACATCATCGATCCCGCGACGAGCCTGCCGGCGAAGACGCCCTGGCGTGTGGTGACCGTCGCGGCCTCGACCTGCGTCGAGGCGAACATTGCCTCGACTGCGGCCGTGATCCTGGGCGATGCCGCGCCGGCGTGGCTTGAGGAGCGTGGCCTGGCGGCGCGCCTGGTACGAACCGACGGTTCGGTCCTGTGCACAGGGGGATGGCCGGCGGAGACCCCGGCATGATGGCGGCGGCTACGCCAAGCCCACTCTGGTTTGCCACTCGGGGAGCAGGCACGGCAACGCTGCTGCTGTTGACGGCCGTGGTGGCCCTCGGGGTCGTGACCGCCGGCAGCGCGGCGCGATCGCGAGTCTGGCCGCGCTTTGTCAGCGCCGAGCTCCACCGAAACCTGAGCCTCTTTACGGTCGTCTTCCTGCTGGCCCACGTCGTGACGGCGGTGGCCGACCCGTACGCAAAGCTGGGCTGGCGGGACGCAGCCATCCCGTTCGTATCGGGATATCGTCCGTTCTGGCTCGGGCTCGGCGTCGTCGCCGCCGAACTCCTGCTGGCGCTGGTGGTGAGCAGCGCGCTGCGGCCGCTCCTCGGCTTTCGGGCATGGAAAACGGTGCACTGGCTGGCGTACGCATCGTGGCCCGTTGCTATCTTCCACTCCCTCGGAACCGGCACCGACGCTCCAGCCACATGGTCGGTGGCCCTTGTGGCTGGTTGCGCACTGACGATCGTGGCCGCGGTCGCCTGGCGAATCGGTCCTGCGGCGGGCCAGCTCGTGACGGTCCGGTCTGGAGTCCTGGCCGCCATCGCGATCGCGCTGGCGACAACAGCCGTCTGGGCGGCCGATGGGCCGCTGCGACCCGGCTGGGCACGGCGCGCCGGGACGCCGCCCTCGTTGATAGGGGGGACGGCGGCCACGGGGTCTCCGAGTGCGCCCCAGGCAGGCACTGACATCGGCATCACCCAGGACCCCGTTGCCGGCGTCTACGTCCTCCTCCCGTCCGGCCAGATGCGGCTGACGCTCACGGATCTGCGCGACCCATCGGTGCAGTTCGTGGTCCGCCCGGCCGCCCCTGGAGATCCCGGGCCGATGCTCGCCGTCATCCATGCCGGACAGATTGGTTGCATCGCGCAAACCCTCGATGACACGCCCGCGCTGATCTCTGCGGTATGCGGGGCCACCCGGCTGCAAATCGTGATCACCAAACAGGGCAATGACAACAGCGTGTCGGGCCGCATTGTCATCCGGCCGGCCTGAGGGAGCCGATGCTTGCTATCGGTCCGGACACCGCCTGCTGGCGTTTGCTCTCCGGCCCCGCCGGCCCGGGCGCCGAGTCTCTTGCGCAGCACGTGGCCCGACTCGGCCGTCGGCCCACGGGCGGGGCCTGGCTCATCGATGTGCTGGAAGCCAGCAACCTGCGCGGCCGTGGCGGTGCCGCTTTTCCCACGGGTCGCAAGTGGCGGTCCGTCGCGGCGGGAGCCACTGGCGACCGCGTCGTTGTGGTCAATCTGGCAGAAGGCGAGCCGGCCAGCTTCAAGGACCGGACGCTGGGCGCGCTTCGTCCGCATCTCATCCTCGATGGCGCGGCCCTCGCGGTGGAGTCGATCGCCGCGTCGCGAGCCATTGTCTACGTCGGGCGGGCACATACGGCGGCGCGCGAGGCGCTGCGCTTCGCCGCGAAGGAGCGGCGGCGTGGCAACGCTGACGAATGCCGTTTCGACATCGTCGAGGCGCCGGACCGGTACGTGGCCGGTGAAACGTCTGCCCTGGTCAACCGCCTGAATGGTGGGCCCGCCAAGCCGACGATGACGCCCCCGCGACCCCACGAGGTGGGCGTGCTCGGCAGGCCGACGCTCATCCAGAACGCCGAGACGATGGCGCATATCGCCTTGATCGCGCGCTACGGGGCTGACTGGTTTCGCCAGGTGGGTACGCCGGAATCGCCCGGCACAGCGCTGGTCACCGTCCTCGGTGCCGTCCTCCGACCGGGCGTCATCGAAGTCGACCGCGGAGCGACGGTGGGCGCGGTGATCGAGGCCACCGGGGGCCTTGCCCGGGCGCCGCAGGCCGTGTTGCTGGGCGGCTATTTCGGGACGTGGGTTCCGGCGATCGAGGCCTGGAGCCTGCGGTTGGACGACAAGGAGCTGGCCCACCACGGGACGTCGCTCGGTTGTGGCGTCGTGATGGTGCTTCCCGCCGCATCGTGCGGTGTCGCCGAGACCGCCCGGATCCTCCGCTATCTCGCGGGAGAAAGTGCGGGCCAATGCGGGCCCTGCGTGTTCGGGCTGGACTGGATCGCCTCCGCGATGGAGCGTGCGGCGCGCGGCCGCGCCGAGGCATCGGAACGCGACCGCCTGGTTCGATGGGCCGCGCAGGTCGCCCATAGGGGCGCGTGTCATCACCCCGACGGTGCGATTCGTCTGCTTGAGAGCGCTTTGCAGGTGTTCGAGCAAGACCTCACGCTTCACCTCGCGAAGCGGGCCTGCCCGGTTGCCCAGCTCGCGTCGAGCATCCTGCCATCCGCCGCCGGGGGAACCGAATGGCAATAGGCTTCAAGATCCGCTGGGACCCAATTCGGTGCGGCGCGCACGGCTACTGCGCCGAGATCCTTCCCGAACGCATCACACTCGACGATTGGGGTTTTCCGATCATCAGCTCCGAGCCGATCGGCTTCGAGCTCGAAGACCATGCACGGCGAGCGGTCGACCAGTGCCCGTTGCTTGCGTTGAAGCTAGAGCGCGGGCGGGAAGGCCATTAGCGGCGTTCGGCCTGGGCGAACGCCAGGCCGTTTCCGTCGAGCTGCGACGCCGCGAAGAACACCAGCAGCCATCCCTCGGCCAGCGCCGTGATGACCGCGGCCACAAGGCTCCCTGCGCCGCTCTCGGTCGCGATGCCGCCGACGATGGACGCGATCCCGATCGGGATCACCATGATGAAGAGCGCGATGACCCGTAGGCATCCGCCGGGGCCGCGCATGTCGGATGTTCCCGGGAGGATCGCATACGTCCCAAGGGCCATGGAATTGATCGCCCAGGTCGCGGCAACGAGGATGGGTACGCCCGCCAGGAGGAAGGCGGCGTTGCCGCCGGCCACACTTGCCGTCAGTAGTCCAGCCGCGATCGGAATCGCGAGCCGCAGGGTCCGCGCAACCAGCAACACCGCGAGTCGAGCCCGCAGGGTGGACGCCGAGAGCCACCAGATCGGCTTGCGCAGATCGTTGCCCAGGCGGTACGCAGTAAAGAGGCCGATCATCACGACGCCGTAGGCCAGCGGCCCCAGCAGGAACCCGGCGACCTCGGGACGGCTGCGGCTGAGCGTGCCGAACACGGCCCCCGCGACAACGGCAACGAGGAGCGCGATCGCCGGCAGTCGCATGCCGCTCGCCACTCGCCGGGTTGCGAGCCATTCCTTCCAGAGGATCGTCCACGCGCCGGATGGCACCCAACGCCCCCGGCTGGAGGGGGCCGCCGTCTGGCGTCGCTGCAACGTGTCCGCAATTCCCGCTTCGCTCAGCAGCTGCCGTTGATCGCCACGCGTCATAAAAGGTCCGCGGCGGCGGACAGCCCGTCGAAGAACGATTACGCGAGCGGAGGACGACCACAATTCGGGGTAGACATCGCCGGCAACAAGCCAGGTCAGCAGCAGCGATGCCGTCGCGAGGGCAGCCAGGGCGATGAGTCCCAGGCCGTTGCCTTCGAAGGCACCGACGAGCCAGCTACCCGGCGGCAACGAGGCGGCGACCGGCTGCAGCGTTGAGACCAGGCTGGGTGGCCCGGGGGAAAGCGCCACGAAAATCACGACGAGCGACGCCAGGCCCGTCAGCACCAACAGCCACCCGACGAGTGCGGGATTGGGTCCGATGCGTCGCTGGCGGCTGATGAAGATCGGAAGGTTGAGCGCCACCGTGGCCGTGAGCAAAAGCAGCGCCAAAAGTGCACCGAGCCCGCTGGCGGCCGATACGCCAAGCGACGTCGGGAGGATGAAGATGAAGAAGTACAACATCAATGGAAGTCGCCAGCTGAGCGACAGGATGACGCGGACGATGAGCCACAGGACAACCAGGCGGGGTGGCAGCGCCGAGCCGATCAGGAATCGGGCATCCGCGGCCGATCGGAACGCGGGTAGCGGCTGGCGGGCCGAAGCGATCGTGAAGATCCCGTAGACGACCAGGATGACGCCCGGGAGGAATGTCGCGGCGACGTGCAGCCACGGTATTGGATCGAAGAACGTCGGGAACGGTCCGGCGCCCGGGGCCGGCGCGGGCCGCGACCGGATCGCGTCGTTCATCATCGTGCGTGCCTGGATGGACGACAGGATCACCAGGATAAAGATCAGCCAGAAGATCAGGCGCAGCGGGTTTCGCGCGGCCGTCTTTATGCGGTTCAGAAGAATGTGCGCATCGAGATAAAGGAGGATTCGCAGCGCCGACGCGGGTGCGATCGTGCGCTCGGCCGCGATCACCTGGTGACCTCGAGGAAGATGTCCTCGAGGTTGCGGTCATCGCGCTGGCGGCGGATCTCATCGAGCCCGCCGCTGAGGATCGCCCGCCCCTTCTTGAGGATGACGATCCGATCGCAGAGCGTGTCGATGTACTCGAGAAGGTGAGTCGAGACCACGATCGCGCCACCCTGCCCGCGGATTTCGACCAGGATGTCGCGGAGCTCCCGCTGGCCTCTCGGGTCCAGACCGATCATGGGCTCATCGAGGAGGAGGACGGGCGTCCGCGCTAGCACGGCGCACGCAATCAGCAGCTTCTGGCGCATTCCCTTGGAGAGGGCATCCCCGAGGGTATCGCGCTTGTCGGCCAGGTCCAGCCGCTCGAGCAGGCGCTCGCCGTTGGCGCGCCAGGAGGCATCGACCTTGCAGCCGCGGGCGACGAAGACCAGGTGCTCCCAGACGGTCAGCATCTCGTAGACCTCTGGCGTCTCCGGGATGAGCGCCATCTGGCGGGTGCGTTCGACCCCAAGCGGCCTGCCCTCCCAGGCGATCGTCCCCGCGTCGGGTCGGAGGAGCCCAGCCAGGCACAGCAGGGTCGTTGTCTTACCGGCCCCGTTCGGGCCCAGGAGGGCCACGATCTCGCCCGGCCGCACCGCCATCGAGAGCCGGTCGACCGCGGTAACCTGATCGAAGCTCTTGACCAGGCCGTCGACGGTCAGGCCCCCGGTCCGGGCGACCGGCTGGCGGACGACCTCGAACTCGGGCCGGGGCTGTGGCGTCGCGGGCGCGGCGGTCGCCGGCGGCTCCGACGCCCCCCGCTGCTCCATCGACTTTCACGCTACCGGAAGGCAGCGAGCCCGGCAAGTAACAAAGTCGCGTCCCGGGCGGCGTAGGACGGCAACCTACGGCCGAGGCTGACTTTGTGCTACCGTCTCGCCCCAGATCCCCCGGGGTCCGTCCTATGAGCACCGTGGATCCGCCAGGCACAACTCCGCCGGTTCCCGCCGGTCCGCCGCCGGCTGTCGTCGAGATGGCGAGGCAGACCCAGCTCGTCCGGTCTGGGGCCAACTGGCTCATCTGGATCGCCGGCCTCTCGCTGGTGAACTCGGTGCTCTTTGTGGCCGGGAGCAACTGGTCCTTCTTCCTCGGCCTC
>DATEHI010000067.1:0-2675 GCA_035279665.1 Candidatus Dormiibacterota bacterium
CACGACGACCACCGCCGTCAATCGCGACCAGTCGAGCCTGGCGTCGCTCAACCTGCGCGGCCTGGGGCGGCTGGAATCGCTCTACACGGTGCTGATGAGCGCCGCCGGCGTCGCGATCTTCACCTTTGGACTGCTGCTGCAACGCAGGAAAGAGTACGTCACGATGCGAGCGCTCGGGATGCGGATGAGCCAGGTGCGGACCCTGGTGCTTGGCGAAGCCGGCACGGTCGCGGGTCTGAGCCTCGTTGTGGGAAGCCTGGTGGGGGTAGGCATGGCGGTCCTCTTCGTGCAGATCCTCGCGCCACTGTTCACGATTCCGCCAACAACGCTGGCCCTCCCTGCCGGGCAACTCGGCCTCCTGGGCGCTGCGGTGGTGGCGGCTACCGCGGCTGCGGCACTGGTGGCCGGCAGTACGCTACGCCGCCTGAGCCTCGTCGAGCTGCTGCGCGAAGAATAGTCAGACAGGTCTGTCCGTCTGCTAGGCTTCTTTCGGTGGGCCGGACAAGCGCGGCGCGCGAGCGGGTTTTGACAACCGCATACGGCCTGTTCAGCCACCGGGGAGTCCGTGCCGTGGGCGTTGACACCATCATCGCCGAGGCGGGCGTCGCGAAGATGACCTTCTACCGGCACTTCCCGTCGAAAGACGACCTCGTCCTGGCGTTTCTCGACCGCCGCGAGCAGCTATGGACCAAGGCGTGGCTCGAAGCTGCGGTGGAGCGCCGAGCGGCTGGCCCTCGAGAGCGCCTGCTGGCCATCTTCGACGTCTTCGACGAGTGGTTCCACGAAGACGACTTCGAGGGCTGCTCCTTCATCAATGTCTTGTTGGAGACGGTCGAGCCCGGCCATTCGGCCAGGGTGGCAAGCGCGGCATATCTGGCCAATATCAGGGTCTTCCTGCGCCGGCTCGCGACGGACGCCGGCGCCCACCGTCCCGACGACCTCGCGCGCAAGTGGCACATCCTGATGAAGGGTTCCATCGTGGCTGCCGGTGAGGGCGATCGGCTGGCGGCGCGGCGGGCCCACGCTGTCGGACAGCTCCTGCTGGACGCGGAACTCAGCGGCAAGACTCGCGTGAGGCAGGCCTGATGGCTCGCCTCAACGGCGGAGCGGTGCGCGAAGCCCCCGAGATCCGCAACCGCCGGGCCCCAAAAGGTGAGGAGTACCTGAATTTCGTAAAGCTGATTTCCCATGAGCTGGGTGGACCTACCGCGGTGCTGGGCGGATACCTCACGATGTGGCTTGACGGGTCGCTCGGCGAACTCCCGCCGGAATTACGGCGCAGCGCCGAGATCTCCTATGGAAAGGTGGTTCAGCTCAAGAACCTGATCAACCAGATACTGCTGGCGGCACGGATTCACGACCGCACGCTGGAGCCGCAGAGAACCAGGGTCGATCTGGTGCCATGGCTGCGAGATGCGGCCCGCGACATTGCCTTTGTGGTGTCCTCGACCGGACACGCCCTCCAGCTCGATGTCGTTCCGCGATCGGTCATCGCGGAGATCGACCCGGAGTTGTTGCGGAGCGCTCTGTTCAACCTGGTGGACAATGCTCAGAAGTTCTCGCCTTCCGGTTCGGCTATCCGAATTCGGCTTGCACAGGACCGCGAGCACGCCGAGATCGATGTGGTTGACGAAGGGCTCGGTTTGCCGGAAGACTTCTCGCTCGAGCCGTTCGCCCGTCGCGATCGGCACCTCGGCTTCGAATGGCCGGGAGTCGGGCTGGGCGTGTTCATCGCCCGCGGTGTCGCCCGGGCTCATGGTGGCGACCTCGACTACCGCACCTCAAACGCCGGCACCGTGATGCGCATGAGCCTGCCAGCCGCTGGCACGGGTGACAACAATGGCTGAGGCAGCCGCCGACGAGGTGACCCTCGGGTGGAACAGCGACACGCTTCCCACGGGAAGCCATGTGTGTTTCTACTACCTCAACGAAGAGATGCTCAAGCGGACGCTCGCCTTTCTGCGCGTCGGTCTCGACGCGCCCACGGATTTTTGCGTCCTGTTCGCGGACGAGAACCGTTCGGGCCGACTCCTGTCCTGGCTCGGGGAGGGATACCACGGGGAAATCCAGCCGCTGATTGATTGCGGAAAGCTCGCGGTAATCGGCGGCGCACCGACGGTTGATGAGCTCCTCATGGCTATCGGGGCGCGTCTCGATCGCGCGGTCAAGGACGGCTACCAGCTGATTCGTTTCCTCGGGTTTATTGGTTGGGGCCAGCCTGGGTGGCCGAATGACCGCGACCTCCTCGAGTTCGAGGCTAAAGTGAACTACGCCGTCACGGCCTACCCAGCGGTCATCATCTGTACCTATGGAGTGCCAAGCCTGCCCGGGACCAGCCTCATCTACGGCGGGCTCCAGACCCACCCCGTCACGATACTTGGCGACGTAACCGATAGCAGGAACCGTCACTACCTCCCGCCGGCCAAGTTCGTCGAAGGGCTACCCCGACCTTAGTTTCGGCCGGAGTTGGCGTACATGAGGTTGTGCGGTTAGGCGCTAGTTAGCCTTAACCGGGCCCTCCTTGACATCCGGTTGCGGAGATGGTTAAAACGGGGGGACACACTAGCCCGACTCTGAAGGGAGGGGAACATGGAATACGTTTGGCTTCGGCGACTCGACTTCCTGGCCAACGGCGGCCAGTTCGGAGGGGACGGCAGATGAGCCGGCAGCTCGGC
>DATEHI010000068.1:0-7560 GCA_035279665.1 Candidatus Dormiibacterota bacterium
GGAGAACCCCGGCCGGGTGTTCAACATCGGTGGTGGCAACCGCGTCACGCTCAACGCCGTGATCCAGAAGCTGGAAACGATGACGGGGCGCCGGCTCAAGCTGAAAGCGGCACCCCGGCAGGCGGGCGACGCGCGGCATACCTTCGCCGACTGCTCCGCGGCCGAATCGGCTCTCGGATTCACCCCCGAGTGGAAACTGGAAGCCGGTCTCGATGCCCAGCTGGCTGCCTTGCGCGAGCGCGTGCCGGCGTGACCATGGTCTCCCGGCCCAGGGCGGATGGCGCCCCCCCGGTCGTGTCGGGCGAGCATCCAGCGGTCTCCATCGTGATCCCGCTGTTCAATGAGGAGGAAACCCTGCCGCTGCTGCACGAGCGCGTTCGCGGCGCGCTCGAGGGGCTGGGCCGTAGCTACGAAATCGTGTACGTGGACGACGGGAGTTCCGATGGGACCTTCCAGCGCCTGACGACCATCGCGCATTCTGATCCTCACATTCGTGTCGTCCAGTTCCGACGCAACTTCGGGCAGACGGCGGCCCTACAGGCCGGCATCGACTACAGCCGCGGGGAAACGCTCGTCTTCATGGATGGTGACCTCCAGAATGACCCAGCGGATATCGGCCGGCTCCTGGCCAGACTCGAACAGGGCTACGACGTGGTCAGCGGATGGCGTAAGCACCGAAAGGATCCGTTCACCCGGCGCCTCCCTTCCCGGATCGCCAACGCCTTGATTTCTCGCATCACCGGCGTCGAACTCCACGACTACGGTTGCACCCTGAAGGCCTACCGGCGGGAGGTGATCGAGAGCGTGCGGCTCTATGGCGAGATGCATCGGTTCATTCCAGCGTATGCTGCCTGGGCCGGGGCGTCGGTGTCGGAGCTCGAGGTGGACCACCATCCGCGGCGCTTCGGAAAGTCGAAGTACGGGCTGTCCCGTACCTTGCGGGTGGTGCTGGACCTGATGACGGCGAAGTTTCTCGGCAGTTTCTCGAGCAAGCCGAACTACCTCTTCGGGACGATCGCCTTCGTCTCGTGGACCCTCGCCCTGCTGGCCGGGGTGGTGGTGCTGATCGAGAAGCTGCTTCCGCCGCACCCTGAAGCCCACAACAATCCATTGCTGTTGCTGGCGGTCTTCCTCGCCATCGTGGGCGTGCAGTTCCTTCTCATGGGGCTGCTGGCTGAACTGGGAGTCCGTACCTATCACGAGTCGCAGGGCAAACCGACGTACGTCGTGCGTCAAGTGGTGGCTGCCGGCCTCAATCCAGAAGCGGGAAACTACCGGTCCCGCAGTTTGCGCGCCAGCGAAGCCGCGGTGGTTCGCGGCTCCTGATCATCAGCTAATGTGCGGGATCTGTGGCATTGCCGCCACCCCGGCCGCGCCGCCGAGCCACCTCTCGATCGAGCGCATGTGCGCGGCGATCACCCATCGGGGACCGGATGACGAGGGGGTTTTGCTCCTGGACGGCGTCGGCCTCGGCAGCCGGCGGCTGTCGATCATCGACCTGGAGGGGGGACACCAACCGATCGCGAACGAAGACGAGACGCTCTGGATTGTTTTCAACGGCGAGATCTACAACCATCCGGAGCTTCGACAAGAGCTGATCGCCGCCGGCCACCGATTTCGGACTCGGACCGATACTGAGGCCATCGTTCACGGCTACGAGCAATGGGGCGACGGCTGCGTCGAGCGCTTGAACGGGATGTTTGCCTTTGCGATCTGGGACCGCCGGAAGAGGACGCTGCTGCTGGCCCGCGACCGGGTGGGGATCAAACCGCTCTACTACGCAGTTGAGCCGCGCCGGCTCCTCTTCGCCTCAGAGCTGAAATCGATCCTGACGGCGCCAGGGGTCGCGCCAGAGGTCGACCCGGTGGCCCTCGACGACTATCTAGCGCTCGAGTACGTGCCGAGCCCTCGCAGCATCTTCAAAGGCATCGCCAAGCTGCCGCCCGGCCACATCCTGACGTGGCGGCAATCGGATGGAGGGCACCGTATCGACCGCTACTGGGACGTCGATCTCAGTGCGAGCGAGGACAGCCCTGACGGCCGGTCGCTCGAGGAGCACGCCCAAGGGCTGCGGTCGGTGCTCAAGGCGGCGGTTCGCGCAGAGTTGATCAGCGACGTGCCGGTGGGCGTCTTCCTGTCCGGTGGCATCGATTCGAGCTCGGTGGCGGCCACGATGGCGGAACTCAGCCCAGGGAACGTCAACAGCTTCTCCATCGGGTTCAGCGATCCCTCGTTCGACGAGTCCGCGCACGCCCGTCGTGTGGCCAGCCACCTTGGCTTGAACCACCACGAGATGACCTTCGAGCCCGATACCCTCCTTGCCCTGTTGCCCGAGCTCCATCGGTCGCTCGACGAGCCCTTTGCCGACGCGTCGATCCTCCCTACCCTGCTGCTGTCGCGATTCACCCGGCAGCACGTGAAGGTGGCGCTCGGCGGCGATGGCGGTGATGAGCTGTTCGCCGGCTACCCCACCTTGCAGGCGCACCGGCTGGCCCGCTATTACGGGCTGCTGCCGGGATTTGTGCGCCGGGAGATCGTCCCCTCCGTCGTGGACCGGTTGCCGGTGTCCACCGACAACATCAGCCTCGACTTCAAGCTGCGCCGTTTCGTCAGCGGCGCACTGCTCCCCGTCGCGGAGCGGCATGCCACCTGGCTGGGCGCTTTCGGAAGGGAGGAGCGATCGCGCCTCCTGGCGCCGGATCTTCAGGAAGCGATCCGGGCCGCCGGCGCCCCGGACACCGTCGCCGAGCATTTCGCGCGGCAGCACGCTCGCGATCCGCTCAATCAGGTGCTCTACCTGGACATGAAGCTATATCTGGAAAACGACATCCTGGTGAAGGTGGACCGCGCCAGCATGATGGCGTCGCTGGAGGCGCGCGTCCCCCTGCTCAATGCCAAGCTGATCGACTATGTGCTGCGCCTGCCGATCTCGCTCAAGCTCCGCGGGTTGCGTTCCAAGTTTCTGCTGAAGCACGCCATGCGCGACCGCCTACCGGCGGACATCCTTCATCGCAGCAAGAAAGGCTTCGGCATCCCACTGGCGAAATGGTTTTTGGGTCCGCTCCGGGAGCCGTTGCTGGAGGCCCTGCATCCCGACCGGATCAAAGACGATGGGTTCTTCAGGCCTGAGGCGGTCCGGCAGCTGCTCGATGACCACCTCGCCGGGCGGCGAGACAACCGCAAGCAGCTCTGGACGCTCTTCGTCTTCAGCCGCTGGTACGACACCTGGGTAGCGGCCGCACCCCGACCGGCTGAAGCCACCATTTGAAGGCAGCGCTGCTCGACTACCTGGCCTGCCCGGTCTGCCGCGCCGACCTCGCGCTCGATCGCACTCTGAACCTCCCGCGCCAGCGGGATCGTGAATTGGACGGCGGCGCGGCCGAGATCGAAACCGGCGAGCTGGTCTGCCGATCGGGACACCGCTATCCGATCGACCGCGGTGTGCCCCGGCTGCTGCTGCCCAACCTGCCGGCGGCGAGCCGGCAGACCGCCGAGGCTTTCGGCTGGCAATGGCAGCACTTTCGGGAGATGCACGCCGAATACGAGGCGCAGTTTCTCGACTGGATCGCCCCGCTGAAGCCCGGGTTCTTCAAGGACAAGCTCGTCCTGGATGCGGGCTGCGGCATGGGACGCCATGCCTACCTCGCGTCACGCTTTGGCGCGAAGCTCGTGATCGGCATCGATCTCAGCGACGCCGTCTTCAGCGCCCAGGCGAACGTCCGCGAGCTGCCCAACGTCCACATCGTCCAGGCGGACATTTACCGCCCGCCCTTCCGTGGCGCCCTGTTCGACTTCATCTACTCGATCGGGGTGCTGCATCACCTGCCCGATCCGGAGGCGGGATTCCGATCGCTCCTCGAAGTCCTCAAGCCGGGCGGCACGATCTTCGCCTGGGTGTACGGGGCGGAGAACAACGGCGTGGTCGCGCATGTGATCGATCCGTTGCGCCGGGGCCTGACCAGCAAGCTGCCACCGCCGGCGCTGCGCGGCATCGCCTGGCCGCTCGCCGTCGTGCTCGAGGCCGCCGTGCGGGGGATTTATCGGCCACTGAAGTCCACCGCCCTGTTCCGGCATCTTCCGATGCACGACTATCTGCTGAGCCTCGGCGCCTTCAGCTTCCGGCAGAACTACAACATCGTCTTCGACCACCTGGTAGCCCCCACGGCCTTCTACCTGCGGCGGGAAGACTTCGAAGCCTGGTTCCATCGGGGCCGGCTGCGAGAGGTCGAAATTTCGTGGCGCAACCAGAATTCCTGGCGGGGACGGGGGGTGCTGCCCGCATGATGCACGGACATACCTACCGCATCCTCTATGAGACCGAGGAGCGCCACTGGTGGCTCTCGAGCCGCCGCAAGATGGTCCTCGATTGGATGCAGCAGCGCTATTCGGGACGCACCGACCTTCACGTCCTCGACGTCGGCTGCGGCACCGGCCTCATGCTGCAGGAGATGGAGCCCTACGGCACAGTCGAAGGCGTCGAGCTGTCCGACGAGGCGCTCGAGTTTTGCCGCCAGCGTGGCTGCCGCAACGTTCGCAAGGCGAGTGCCATGGAGCTGCCGTTCGCGGATGCCAGCTTCGACATCCTGACCGCGGTCGACATTCTCGAGCACATGGATGACGATCGTGGCGCCCTGCAGGAGTGGGCGCGCGTGCTCAAACCCGGGGGCCGGGTCTTCATCTTCGTCCCGGCCCATCGCTGGCTCTGGAGCCTTCAGGATGAGATCTCCGGCCACCGTCGCCGCTACACCGCTCGTAGCTTGCGAAGGCTGGTCGAGCGGGCCGGCCTTCGGCTGGAACGCCAGAGCTACGTCAGCACGCTGCTCTTCCCGGTGATCTTCCTCGGACGATTGTGGCTCAAGGTCTACCGAAGGTTCAAGGACGTGAAAACCGAAAATGACCTCCATCCCGCCTGGTCCAACGGCCTGCTCACCCGGATCTTCAGGGCCGAGATCCCGTTGCTGCGCCATGCCAACCTCCCCTTCGGCGCTTCGCTGCTTAGCGTCGCCATCAAGGACGATGACCCTCGGGCGAAAGCTCAGCCGGCCGGGAAGGCTTTCACCGAGGCGTAGGAAACGAGCACGATTTGATCGACGGGCAGTGGCCCGATCCTCGCGGAAAACGCCCCATCCAACACGGTGATGGAGCCGAGCGAGTCCAGGGGCGCGCCGCCAACAGCGGCATACAGGTCGTAGGGTCCATCCGCCAGCCCAGTCCCCTTCAGGCTGCCGCCGGATGGCTGTGCGTCGGCGCGGATCTGCGCGCCGCCAGGTGAGAGGAGCAGCGTCCCGCCGTCGCCCTGGTTGGAGGCCGGGGTAAACGTCCACTTTCGGATCTGTTCGACGATCAGCGGAGGCAGCGATGGAGGCATATCTCGGGTGAGATAAACGTCCAGCGCCGGGTTCACGATTACGATGTCGCCATCGGAAAACCGGCTGGCGACGTCCGCTCCCTCGAGCGTCGTAGCGCCGCCCGGTGAAGTCGGGCCGGCCTGGATGTGGGTGAGCGGGACAACCGTCACGCCCGTCCAGAAGGTGACCACGTGCGAGTAATAGTGATAGATGTAGGTAAAGGGATCGTCGCGGTCGAAGACGTAATCCCGCGGATGCAATGAGTCGTAGGGGCCGACCCAGTAGAGACGGCCACCCCGCAGCAGGCTCGCCGCGTACCGACTCACGGCTCCCTCGTAGTCCCGCGTGTAGACGGGGTCCTGGAACCGCGTCACCGCGCCCAGCACGTTGATCAGCGGGAGCACGCAGACGCCGGCCAGCAACACACCCGTGGCCACCCGCGGTTTCCATCCGCTCGGCAGCAGGCGGGGCATCCGGGTCCAGATCTCCTCGAGTCCCCTGGCAATGAAGAAGTACACCGGTGGGAACATTGGAAGCAGGTAACGAGCTTCCTTGTGGCTGATGACATAGGTCTGAAAGAGAAAGAACGCCGTCAGCCACAGAGCGAAAAACAAGCTTCCGCGCTGCCGATTTCGCAGGCTCGTAATCGCTCCCCCGACTCCGATCAACAGCAGAGGCCAGGTCACCGATTCGAGAACGAAGCGGTAGTTCCGGGCGGCATCTTCGTGGAACGTGTTTTGCTTGATGAGAAGGAGGATGTCTTTGATGAACTGCACGGGAGCCCTGGTCAAGGACGATTGGTTCGTCAGCGGATAGACGATGACCGGCAAGAGGAAGAAGAGGATGGCGGGCAGCACGAAGAGGGCGCCGAATTTCACCAGCAGCAGCTTGATTTGCGACCACTCCCAGCGGCCGGTCGCCACCTGGACCGCGAGAGCCACGAGCTCGTAGGTGCCGATGACTGCGAAGGGGAGCGGAAGCAGGTTGTAGCGGGTGCCGATCGCGCCGGCAGTCAGGGCGCCGGCGACGACGAAGTCGAGGGGCTGCCGGCGCAGCCGGCCGCGGAGGTAGAAATAGAAGGCGGCGGTCGTAAAGAGGGCTCCCGGGATATCTTCTTTCGCGAGTGGTGCGGTGTTGATCAGGAGAACGTTCCCTGATAGCAGTGCCACCCCCACCAGCGCGGTCAACCGGCCGAGGAACAGGCGAAAGATCAGGAACGTCGTCAGGAGCAGCAGGCTGAACAGGATCACGGCCAGCAGGTGGGCGATAACGAATTCCACCTGGGGGGACCGGGTCAGCTTCGCCAGGAGCGCGATCGGGGTGAGCATCAGCGGGTAGAAGAGCGCCCGCGCAATCGAGTAAAAGGTCCCCGCATGCACAATCCGGCTGGCGTTGAGAAGGTTCTCGTAGGCGTCGAAGTAGTCGACCCGCAGGCGCACGGCGACGACGGATTCATAAAGAAGCAGACCGACCATAGATCCAATCGGGAGCCACTCGAGGCCCTGGGGTCGCCTCGCGGGCTGCTGGGAAATTGGTTCGGTCATCCGTGGTGGGTGCCGTCTACGGCCCGAGACCGAAAGACGTTACCTAGAGCGAGAGCGCCTTTCGGGCGAGCTCGACGCCGGCGGTCATGTTGCGTAGCTTCTCGTAGGCGACTTTCCAGGAGCGCGTCCGAAGGCCGCAGTCGGGAGTGACATGAATTCGCGCGGGGTCGCCGAAGACCTTGACGGCGTAGAGCACGCGATCGCGAACGAGCTCGGGCGACTCGATGAAGTCGCTATGGATATCGAGCACGCCCAGGCCCAGGGCCGGCCTGTAGGGGAGGTCGCGGAACTTCTTGATCACCTCGTAGCCGGGGCGCGCCTTGTCAGTCGTTCCCAGCTCGCGGCTGTCGTAGTTGGCGAAGCCGACCGCGTACTGGCGGCATTGCTCCATCCGCTCGATCGCTGGGAAAAAGAGGTTGTAGTCCGAGAAACACAGGTGAGTCGAGAACATCGCGTCGAGGCCCTCGACGCTGGCGTTGAAGCTGTCGACGAAGAGGTCGAGCTCGTCGGCCTCGGTCGATGCGCCAGGCTCGTCGACCTGGATCCAGCGCGCTCCGAGTTTGATCAAGGCTTCGAGGTTGGGGCGGATCATGTTGCGGGCGACCTCCAGGACGAAGTCGCGTCGGGCCGCATGGCGCTGACGCGCTCGCTCCGCAGCCGGCTGCAGC
>DATEHI010000069.1:0-7191 GCA_035279665.1 Candidatus Dormiibacterota bacterium
ACGAGCAGCATCAGAAGGGCAATCGCGATCAGGCGCGCCGGGCCCGCCTGAAGGAAGTACTCGCTGATGAACAGCAGGACAGCCGTCCCCAGAAGAACACCCCGGCGCGAGCCCAGACCGCCTACCACGATCATGGCGAACAGAAGAAGCAGGGTGCCAAAGTCGAAAATCGCCGGCGAAATCCCGCGGTAGAAACATACGTAGAAGGCCCCTACGAGACCCAGCATGGCCGAGGAGATCGCGAGTACCGCCAGTCTCGCTCGAACGATGTCGATCCCCAGTGCGCGCGCAAACGGTTCACTCTCCCGAGCGGTGCGCAACAGCAGGCCGAGTCGCCCGTCATCGACCCAGCGGTGAACGAGCACCGCCACGATGAGCAGCAGCAGACCGGCGTAGCTACCGATCAGCGCTCCGGCATTGGTGCCGACACTGGCTTGCGGGACAAAACTGTCCGCGCCATAAAGTCCCTGCGCGCCACCAAGCGCGTCCGTGACAACGGCATAGGAGCTGAACAGTGAGGCGAGGCCGAACGTGAGCAGCGCGAAATAGACGCCGCGCAGCCGGACCGCTGGAATCGTGACAAGGAGGCCAAGGACCAATCCGGCGACGATTCCCGCGACGAGCATCGCCGGCCAGGGCCATCCGTGCCCAACCGATAGATACGCCGCGAAATACCCGGACGCGCCAACGATGGCAAAGGTGGCGAATGAGTAGATCCCGGCCGTGCCCAGAACCAGAGACCACATCAGGTTCGCGGAGGCGTACACGGTGAAAAGCCCGAAGCTCGACAGAAATCCAAGGCCGCCAACGGTAAGTGGCAGGAATAGCCCGATGAGCAGCAGGCTGGTCCAGAAGATCGTCCCGCGCGGCAGGATGCCCTTAGGCACGCACCGCCTCCAGCAGGCCTCCAAGTCCGCGCGGTCGGACCAGGAGCACGATCGCGATCAGGAGGAAGAGCGTCATCAAGACATATTGGCCGCCGGCGTAGGTCGAGGTGAGAGCCTCGGTAGCGGCGACGAGGAGGGCGGCAAGGATGGTTCCCGGGACGCTTCCGAGGCCGCCCAGCAGCGCCACGATCAGCCCCTTGATCAGCGGCGTATAGCCAGCTTCCGGAGACACGTAGAAAACCTGGGCTAACAAGACGCTTGCCAACCCGGTCATGGCCCCGCTGACCGCGAGAATCGCAAGGGCCAGTCGCCGGCGATCGATGCCGACGAGGGCGGCGGCTTCGGGGTTCTGGGTCAGGATCCGCACACCGAGGCCGATCCGCGACCGCAACAGGCCAACGACGACAAGTGCCAGGAGGATTGTGGCCGTGATGATCGCGCCGCTTTTATCCGCGGTGACGACCGTGCCGCCAACCGCGAACTTGCCGTGGCCGAAGATCGCGGGAAGCGCTTTCGACTCCGGCCCGAAGATCGTCTGGAGGACGTTTGTCCCAAGAAAGCTCAGCGCCAGCGTTCCGATCAACGTGCGCATCTCGGCATTGGGTTTCCCATCGAGCGGGAGGAAAACCAGAAAGTAGATGAGGAGGCCGGCGGCGGCGCCGGCGACCATCCCCGCCAGCAGGACCGCCAATGGATTCGACGAGACATGCTCGGCCGTGAACCACGCGCCGTAGCCCGCCACGGCGAAGACCATGCCAGCCGCCAGGTTGAGAAAGCCGAGACCCGCCCAGGTCAGCGAGATCCCAATCGCGACCAGCGCGTAGATCGCCGCCAGGTCCAGCGTGGTAACGACGACTGACACGCCAGCTAGCCCTCGGCGGCGATGCGGCCGCCATGGATGCGCACGATGCGGTCGACCCTACCCTCGATGAGCGCCCGATTCTGCTCCGCGAGCAGCATGGCGCCACCATCGAGCTCGAGTGACAGCAGGGCCTCGATCATCTTCGCCGCGAGGCCGGGCGCCAGCCCGAGTGATGGCTCATCGACGAGGTACACGTCCGCATCAGCCATGAGGCCCCGACCAATGGCGACCATTCGCCGCTCACCGCCGCTCAGCGTGCCGGCCAGCTGGTCGAGCCGACCGGCAAGTTGCGGGAAGAGCTCGAGCACTCGGGCGCGCCGTTCTGCCCGCCGCCGCCATGACTTCGACAAGAAGGCACCCGAGTCCAGATTGTCGCGCACGGGCAAGCCGGGAAATAACGAATCCCCCTGAGGAATGAGGACGAGGCCCTTGCGTGCGACCTCGTGGGTCGCGAGTCCTCCGATCGCCTTTCCACGGAGCTCGACCCGGCCTCGCTTCCAATCCACAAGACCCACCACCGAGCGCAAGAGCGTGGTCTTGCCGTGGCCGTTGAGCCCAACAAGACCAACCCGCGTTCCCGGGGCGATCGCGAGATTGACGTCGTGGACCACCTGCATGGGCCCGTAACCCGCCGAGACATCGGAAAGCTCCAGCACCGCGGTCATGTCTTTTTGGGTGGGACCGCGAAATAGGCGCGCTGCACGTCGGGGTGAGCGAATGCCTCCGCTGCCGATCCTTCGACGATGACTCTTCCCTGGTCCATCACCATCACCCGATCGCTGATCGCCGAAAGCAGCTCGAGCCGGTGCTCGACGACCACGATCGCCACTTTAGTCTCGTCCCGGATGTGCCGGATGGTGCCCTCGATGGCCTGGATCTCGCCCGCCAGCAAGCCGCTACAGGGCTCGTCAAGGAGGAGCAGATGCGGACGGCGGAGCAGAAGGCACGCGAGCAACAGCTTGCGGCGCTCGAGCGTCCCGAGGAGCCCGGCGATTTTCCCTTTGTCAACGTCGAGGGCGAGGAGCTCGAGGACTTTCGTCAGCTCGACGTCGGGGACTTTCACCGGCCACGCCACCCGAGCGGCCGTCAGGACTTCGGCGACGGTCAGCTCAGTCGGAACGATCGGCGTCTGGAAGGTTCGCCCAAGCCCCAGCCGGGCACGACGGTAAGCCGGCAGCCGAGTGACGTCCTGCCCATCGAGTTCTACCTTGCCGCCATCTGCCGCCGAATGTCCCGAGATGACATCGAACAGCGTGGACTTCCCCGCCCCGTTGGGGCCGGCGATGCCCACGATCTGCGCCTCGTCGACGGCGAGCGAAACCCCATCGAGCGCGGCGAGCTCTCCGAAGCGTTTTCGGATGTCAGTCGCGACAAGCCGCACGGGGTTTAGACGACCGCGCTATGCCTTGATCCAGGGGGGCGTCTGGAATTCGGCTTCAGCATATGGGGGCGGCCAGATGATCTTGTGCTGATTATTCTGGACCTGAAGGTACAGATGCGGCATCGCCAGCGACGGATCGGCGATTGCATCGGGGTAGGCCGATGTGTACTGTCCGGGCTGGTTCATGTTGATCGTTCCGCAGACGCCTCGGGACCGGATCGTCCGCAGCTGGTCGCACACGGCGGGGAAGTTGCGTGCATTGCCCACCCTCCCCCACGCGGCCGCCAGATGATAGATGCTGTCGTAGCCCTGCGGAGCATTCGCGAGCCCGGGTGCCTTCCCAAACTTCGCGGTGTAATTCGAGGTAAAAGCCTTCCCCAGCTTGTCGCCAAGATTTCCGATGACGGTCGACCAGATCGCACCGTTCGCCGCCGGCCCGGCCAGCTGCAGGAAAACGGGGATCGACGGCCCGTACTGCAGATAGACCAGCGACTGTGTGGGCGCGGCCACAAACTGCTTCATGAAGGCCGCCTGATCCGCGGGGGCGGGGTGCGCGTTATACACGATCGCCGGCTTTTGAGAGGCGAGATGGCCGATCACAGGGGTCCAGTCGCTGACCGGCGTGACCACTTTCTCGAGGCCGCTGGTCGTCCAACCGACCGCCTCCATAGCTTGTGTGGTCGCGCCGGCGATCGTCTGGCTGTACACAATATCGCCCTGGATGGCGGTCAAGGTCTTCGCGGCCGGCTTCCACTTTCCGCTGGCGACGAGCGCATCGATGAATTTCGGAAAACCGCGACCGTACCATACCTCGGTGGAGTCGACGTTGAAGAACATATGGTATTTGCTGGGATCGGAAACGACTTTGTCCACGCCTTCTTGCAGCGTGTTGCCGTGCAGGTAGGGACAGCCGTACGGAGGGACGAGGTTGTATGTCGGCGCGTCAACCTGGACATATCCACCGACGATCGCGTCGACCTTCTGGTCGATCAGCCGGGTGAAGGCGGATGTGACGCCTTCCGGCGTGTTGACCACAGTGTCCACGACAATCCGGTTGATCTTGCGCCCGGCGATGCCGCCGGCCGCGTTGATCTCGTCGATGGCGAGCTGGGTCCCGTTCGTCATTTCGACGCCGTCGGCCGCGTACGGTCCAGTGGTCGGATACGGCGAACCGATGAGATATGGAGCGGTGGTGCCGCCTGACGATCCGGTCGTTGACGTGGTCGGCGCGGTGTTGCGCCCGATCAGGCCACCGGCGACGCCGCCAACGACCAATCCACCAGCTCCAGCGACGCCCGCCCCAACCAGGAACTGCCGACGTGATACCCCAGCTTCGTCAGACACGGCTTCTCCCTCCTGTCCAGGCCGACCTACCAACCGGTGCCACGCCGGGACGCTCTGAGGTCAGGAACCGCGCCCAGCGGTGAGCGTGCTGTCAAGCATTAGAGGACGATTCGGCTCTTTTGTCAAGCAGTTCCACTCAGCGGTTACCTGGCGCCGCAGCTGCGTCCTTACGCCGGCGGGATGTTCTGGTTGAAGCGGAAGGCGTTCTGGGGATCATACTTTGCCTTCAGCATCCGCAGCCGGCGGTATTTCTCTGCGCCATAGGCGCCCTTCACCTCGTCAGCATCCGCGTCGCTACCCAGGTAGTTCACATAGGCGGCGCCGCCGCCCGAGAGCGGCTCGATCCTCGCCGCCAGGGCACGCGTCCATTGGATGTGGCGTTGCGGATTTCCGTCGTCTTCCCAGATCGCCAGGGCGCTGATGTTGTAGCGCTTATCACGCTGGCTATAGGCAGTGTCGCCGTCAGCGACCTTGCTGGCGGCACCGTGGGGAGCCTCGATCAGAATGGCCGAGTGTTCGGATGTCATGGTCTCGGCCGCGTCCATCACCGCGTCGACAGCGGCCTCGGGCATCTCCCGTGTGAAATGCCCCTTCCAGTAATTCTGCAGCCCGAACGGGATCTCCGCGAAGAGGTGCTGGACTTCGAGGTAACTGAGCGGGCGGATCCCGTCGACCAGCGGGCGGGCAACTTTCTGGAACGGGCGGACCAGCGCCTCGCCTTTTGAGATTGGGCCGTTGTAGCAGGCCGCCACCAGGGCGACCTTGCCGATCTCGGGGAGAATCACCACCGCGTAGGCGCAGCTGAGCTCGTCGGGCGCCGTCAGCGTGACATCGCGGAAGGCGTGCAGGGCTTCGCGGCCGTCCTTGATCGGCCAGATCATCATGCCACCCAGCAGCGGTCCGACCGGGTGAAGTTGAAACTCGAACGACGTGACCACCCCGAAATTACCGCCGCCACCGCGCACCCCCCAGTACAGATCCGCGTTCTCGCTGGCGCTCGCCCTGGTGAAGCGACCATCGGCCAGCACCATGTCTACGGAGAGCAGGTTGTCGCAAGCCAGTCCGTAGCTGCCCATCAAGAAGCCCAACCCGCCTCCAAGCGTGAGTCCGGCGATGCCAGTGCTGGCCACGGTGCCTCCGGTGGTGGCCAGACCATGCGCCTGGCACTCGAGGTCGAAATCGGTGTAGCTGCATCCGGGGTCGGCGTCAGCGGTCCGCCGGTTCGGATCGACCCGCACCGAGCGAAGGCGCGACAGATCGACCACCATCCCGTCGTCGCACAACGCATAGCCGGCCACGTTGTGTCCTCCGCCCCGAACAGCGATCAGGAGGTCGTTGTCCCGCGCGAAACGCACCGCCTGCATCACGTCTCCGGCTCCCAGCGCCTGCACGATGACGCGCGGATGCTTGTCGATCATCCCGTTGAAGATGCGGCGAGCCGCATCGTACCCTTGCTCGCCTGGTCGAAGGACGCAGCCGTGCACGCTGGCAGCCAGAGCACCAAGCGCCTGCTCACTCGTTACGGTTGCCATGCCACCCTCCGGTAAAGTAGTGGTGGTTGACGTCTGGGGCAGAGTGTACTATGCAACTTGACACGAGCGGGGACATCCCGCGCCCCTAAATGACAGTGGGTTCGGAGGGAAGCATGGTCATCAACTTCCATTGCCACATGATGCGGTACCAGATCGACTGGCCCCGCGAGCTGGGCGAGTTCTACATCAAGGAGATGTTCCAGGGCGACTGCTGGCATACCGGCAAGCCATGGCGGCCCGAGGACTTTTGCGTGCCCGTCGAGCGCCTGATCAAGGACATGGATGCCGGCAAGATCGAGAAGGCCGTGGTGCTCGGGGTCGGTTACATGCCCTGGAACGCCTACGATCCGAACTCGGCCGAATACGTTAAGAGCATGGTCGACAAGTATCCCGATCGATTGATCGGCTTCTACACCGGCAACCCGACCGGGGGCTACGAGGAGGCCAAGCGCCTCGAGACGGCGGTCACCAAGTACGGCCTGCGCGGGCTGAAGATGCTGCCTTCCTATAACTACGTGGCCCTGAATGACCGACGGATCTGGCCGCTTTACGAGGCCGCCCAGGCGCTCAAGGTTCCGGTCATGGTGCACACGGGATGGAGCGCGATGCCGAAGGGCAAGATGCTCGCCTACGACCATCCGCTCCACCTCGAGGACGTCATGGTCGACTTCCCCGACCTGACGCTGGTCATCGGCCACACGGGCTTCATGTGGGCTGAGGAGGTGATCTTCTTCATGGGCAAGTTCCGCAATGTGTGGGGCGACTTCGCCTACTGGGCGGAGGGCATCCCGCTGTGGAAGGTCGCCCAGGTCTGGAGCTTTGCCAAGAAGATGGGCGTCATGAATCGCTTCATCTGGGGAACCGACTATCCGTACGTGCCCTTCACCACCGGGCTCGACGTTTTCTCCAGGGTGGCGGCCTACACGAGCAAGCACGACCTCGAACCGTTTATCACCGAGGACGACCAGGCCGGCTTCTTCGGGGAAAACGCGGCGCGCTTGCTCGGGCTCAGGGAATCGGCCGGAGTTTCGAATGGACCCGTTGCAGGCTGTCCGTGACGAGATCGCGGACCTGAGCCGGGGCGACCTGGACGCGGTCCTCGGCTACTACACCGACGACGTCTACTTCGAGGACACCTCGGTTCCCACGCCCTGCCGCAACAAGGTGGAGATGCGCGACTTCATG
>DATEHI010000070.1:0-14104 GCA_035279665.1 Candidatus Dormiibacterota bacterium
AGTTGCTTGAGCGTCTCGTCGCGACGTCGCTGCCATTCTGCATTCGCCCTGGCCAGATCCTGATCTCCCACGCCGAGGGCGACGCGTGTCCCGATCTGGTTGAACCCGCTGGGCACGAGGCCGTTGTAGATGTGCACCCGTGCAACATCGTTGACGAGATCACCCGGCGCGACGACCCAGCCGATACGCCAGGCGATCATGCGTTGCTCGAGCGTTGGTGAGCCCACGGTGACTGTGCGATCGCGCATGCCGGTCAGCGCAGCCGGATGCCGGATCGGCCTTCCGTCGAAGATAACGCCCTCGAATCCGCCCCAGTAGAGAAGCCGAAGGTCCCGCTCGCGGCAGATCGAGGCGACGGCAGCCCACTCGTCGTCGCTCGCGACCCAACCCGACGGAAAGGACGCGTTGTTGATGAACACGACCCGCGTTCGGACGGAAACGGCGGCACGCAGCGCCTCGACATCGAGCCGCCACTCACCATCGATGACCCGCAGTGGGACGAGTCGCGGCGTGGCACCGACCAGCCGCACCCGGTTGAGCATGCCCGCATAGGTAGGGTCGGTCAGGATGACCTCATCCCCAGGGTCGGTCACGCAGAAGAGGGCATCCAGCATCGCGTCGCCCTCGCCGCAGGTGATGACGATCTCTCGACGACCGTCGTAACGCGGTCCGCCGCGTCGCTCGATGTAGTCGGCCACCGCCTCCTTCAGATCATCGCGCCCGGTGAACGGCAGCCAGCTGTTTGCCTCGTCCTCGCCGATGGCGGCTCGGGTCGCCTCCATGGCGGCTTCAGGAGGCGGGATATCGGTGTCGAGGTTCTCCATCCGAAGGACGTCCGGATCGGTGCCGGCCGCCGCCGCGACTCGATCGATGTTGAAGCCCGGGATATTCGCGAGGCGTTTGACGCTCATGTTGATTTCCCTCCCAGCTTTGCGCGACGCTCAACCACAACAACCTGGCGCCGCGTGCGATCGACAGCCCGGCTCAATGTCTCTAACAACTGTTAACCAACATTAGGCGCATACAAGTCCATATCATTTTCTTACCGTGGTCGCGCTCACTCCTTTGCGCGTCGACGTCGATTCCTCACCGGTCTACGAGCTGCTGCTCCAGATCGGAGCCTTCACGGGCCAGGAGGAGCTGAACACCTTCGACGTCGGCCACCGCTGGGGAGTCACGCAGCGCGCTCGCTGCTCAGCGACCGTCCGCCGCGGACTCGATCGACTCGGCGGACCGTATGCGTTCTGGGATCAGCTGATCGGCTACCAGGCGGTCGAGCGGGCCGACGGGGTCGCCGGCTTCTTCGACCTCCTCGACCGGACGGATGCCCAGGAGATCGACCTGCACATGCTCGGCTGCTACTCCGCCGAGATGGACGCTCGCTCTCGGGCCGCGATCCGGGCCGCGGTCGAGGGAAGCCGCCGAGCACGCACGCCCGCGCTCGAGGCGCTCGCGGGCGGGGTGCCCGAACGGCGCGAGGTGCTGGGCCGGCTACTCGCCACTCCTGCAGAGGTAGTCAAGGATCTCGTACTCGACACGCTCCGGGGCTGGTACGAGCGAATCTTCCTGAGAGAGGAGCCGATCGTGTCCGCGCTTCTGGAGGACGAAAGCGCGGCGCGACGCATGCTGCTCACGACCAATCCGGAGCGCTTGATCTTACTGGCCACGGGCGTTCGCTACGACACGCGGCCGGACGTCGAGGCCGTGCTCCTGGTCCCGACCTTGATCATGCGCCCCTGGCTTGCGGTGGTGAACTACCGGCGGATGCGGATTTACTGTTATCCCGTCGCCGACGATGCCGGCCTGCCCGACACCGTGCCTCCCGGCCTGGTGCGCATGCACGAGGCGCTCGCCGACCCGATCCGTCTGCGGATCCTGAAGGCGCTGGGAAACGATCGCCTCTCGGCCGAAGAGCTCGCCGATCGACTCGACGAGGATCGGAACACCGTCCGAGCCCACCTGGCCCGCCTTCGCTTTGGCCGCCTGATCCATATCAACTGCGGCCCCATCTGCACCTACGAACGCCGGAGCGACCTGATGCGTGCCGTCGGACAGCCGCTCAAGTCGTATCTGCAGCTGCCCGTCACATCCTTATAAGACGGGGGTGGAGGCGGCGGCCGCGCCGCCTCCCTGGGAAAGCCCCGGTCTAGGACGCACCTTTGTGGAACCAGTCCGGCGCGTTGCAGGTCGCCAGGCAGGTGTTCACCGTCGCCGCGAAATTGCCAAACACGGTGCCCACGCCGAAGACGTCGGGCCGCTCGTATAGCTCGATCGTCGGCAGGTAATCCCGCCACTCGGCCTGCGCTTTCTTATAGATGTCGACGCGCTGGTTGATGTCGATCGTGTTTTCGCCCTGCAGAAGCAGGTCGGTCAGCTTCGGATCGTTCGCCCGGTTCCAGTTGACGCCGGACGGATTCTGGGCGTTGGGGATCTGGCCTGGCAGCGAGGTCGTGCCCCAGGAATCGGGATCGGGGGCCCAGTTGTTGGCGTAGAGCGTCATGTCGAACTGGCCGGTGGACTGAATGCCGCCGCCCTGGAACGCCTGGAAGAAGATGCCGGCCGGCCAATTCTTGGTGGTCACGGTGCAACCGATGTCCTTCCAGTTACTGATCACCAGCTCCTCTTCAGCGGCCCGCTGCGGGTTGCCGGTCGTGGTGCTGAGGACCCACGCGCACTTGGTGCCGTTCTTGGCGCGGATGCCATTCGCACCTTTGATCCAACCGTCCTGGTCCAGCATCGAGTTCGCCTTAGCGACGTCGCGCACGAACTTCGGCGTGCTGCTGTCGTAGTAGGGCGCGAGGGTGGAGACGAGGAAACTGTTCATGGTCTTTCCGATACCACCGACCAACGCCTGGTTCATCGCGTCCTTGTCGACGGCGAGGGCGATGGCCTGCCGGAGCGTCCGGTCATCCTTCCAGATCGTTGGTTTGCCGCAGGTCGCGGCGAACTTTTGCGCATCGCACCCGGTTTCGTTGTTGCCCAGGTTGAAGTTCAGAAACTCGTCGAGCAGGCCGTTCGCGTTGACCGGCTTCATGTGGGTCGACCCCTGGAGGCTGGGCAGGTCCTTCGCGATCATGTCGAGCCCGAGATCGGCGTCGCCCGCCTGCAGGCCGGCGATCTGGGAGGACTTATCCCCGTAGATCTTGTAGGTGAGCTTGTTCAGGTAGGGCGCGTGGTTGAAGTATTTGCCACTGGCGCGGCCCGCGCTGTAGTTCGGGTTCGGGACCAGGGTCACGATCGCCGCAGGGCCCGGTTGGAAGTTCTGGACCATGTAGGGTCCGTTCGTCACCGTCGGCTTCTTGGTGAAATAGTCGCTGGTCGCCCAGCTCGCCGGCGCGATGCTGCCCAGCACCGACTTGGGAACGATCGCCGTGTTGAGCAGCAGGTAGGGCGCATAGATGCCACTCGCCAGGTCGGTCTGCAGACCGCAGGATCCGCTCTTACGCGGCCCGAAGTGCCAGATCACGGTTTGATCGTCCTTGATCTCCTGCGAGGCGATGTGGTCGTAGCCAGTCTGGCTGGCGGCCCCCACATCGGGGTTGCAGATGGCGTCGATCGTGAACTTGACGTCCGCGCTGGTCAGCGGCGAGCCATCCGACCACTTCATGCCGGACCTGAGCTTGATGGTGACATCCATATGGGTGTCGTCGACCTTCTTCACCATGCCGTTGTCGGTCGTGGGCACGTCCGTCACCAGGTCGGGTATCGGCTTGTTCTGGCCGTCGAAGACCCAGAGTGACGCCCAGATCGGCCCTGTCACGACCTGCTGCGTGGTCGCGGCACTGCTCGAAAGGACATTCAAATCCTGCACCGGTTCCCAGTCGGAAAAGACAAGGCTGCCGCCCTGGGTTCCCTTAGCCGGGTTGTACTGCGTGAGCGTCAGTGAACTGTTGCTGGTAGTGCTGCTGGTGCCACACGCCGCCAGCAGTACGCTCGCGATCGCGCCGATGGCCGTCGCGGCCGCGGGCCGCCACGCTCGCCTGGTGTTTTCCATCGTTGCCTCCTGTTGCCGAAATGCAGTCGTCCCTCCACGCTATGAGCAGCAGGCGGCGTTTATCAATGGATCAGTTTCTTACGCCGATTAGGAAATCATTAGCTTAAGAAGCCCCTCCCCGGGGTCTCTGCCCTGACCCTCCCCACCAAAACCCCTCCCCGGAGGGGGAGGGGTCATGTTGTGTTTTGGTAGGGGTCTTTAAGTCGTGGTTAGCTCAGGAGCTGGGCGGTGAGACGCGTCGGCGAATAGTTCCCGGCTCCGCCGGCGGCGGCGTAGATTGTCCCGCTCGTCGGCTTGTTCGCCTTCCACTCCAGTGTGATCGTGTAGTTGACGTTCATCGCCAGCGGGAGCACTGTCTGCACGAAGGCGGCGTTCGGGGAGAACGTGCCCGCAAAGCCTCCACTTTCTTTCCAGGCGACCAGCGTGCCGCTGCCGCTGCCGTAGGCACCGCCGCTGACGAAGATCGCGACATCCTGGTTGACGCCCGCGGTCGCCGTCCAGAGGTCGACGTTGGCGCTGAGAACATACACCGAGTCGAGCGCCGGATGCACGGTTAGCGCCAGGTTCGCCGCGTCGATTGGTGTCCAGTCGGCTCCGCTGCTGCCCACCTTCCATTTCTGCGCATTGACTGACGCGTCCTGGAGACCAGTCCCGGCCGGGAACATCCGCAGTGTGAGCCGGGTCGGCGAGTATCCTCCCGCGTTGCCGGCGGCGGCGTAAATCGTCCCCGCCGTGCTCTTGTTCGCCTTCCACTGCACCTTGATCGTGTACTGGGTGGTGGCGACTAGTTGGATCACCGACTGGACATATGCCGCGTTGGGTGACAGGGTGCCGGCGAAGCCGCCGCTCTCCTTCCAGCCGATGATGGTGCCGATACCGTAGGCCCCGCCGCTGACGTTGATGCCGACGTCCTGGTTGACGCCGCCAATTGCGGTCCAGAGGTCGACGTTAACACTGACCAGTGCCGAACCCGTCACGACCGGCGTGAAGTTCGTGATTGTCAGCCCGCCGCTCCCATCCATGTCCTGCCAGGCGGTGCCATTGCTGCCGGTCAGCCAGTACTGGGTGTTGGTCGCCATGCTCTGAAGGTTCAGGCTGGGAGCCGGCACGAGCTCGGCGGTTAGCCGTGTCGGCGAGTAGGGGCTGTTGCCGGCAGCGACGAAGATCGTGCCGTTGGTCGCCTTGTTGGACTTCCAGACCAGCCGGACAGAGTAAGTCGTCGCCGCGGCCACGGGGATGACGGTCTGGACGAACGCGGCATTGGGCGAGAAGGTGCCGGCATACCCCCCGCTCTCCTTCCAGGCGACGACCGTTGGAGTGATGTAGGCTCCGCCGCTGACCATGAGACCGATGTCCTGGTTGACGCCGGCCAGCGACGTCCACAGGTCGGCGTTGCCGGACAGGATAGCGTTGGAAGCGACGGACGGCGTGAAGCTGAGGCTCAGGACGCTGCTATCGATCGGCGTCCAGGTCGTGCCGTTGCTGGCGGCCAGCGAGTATTGCTGCCAGCTGATCGCGGGCGGCACATACACGTAGCTATCCGCCACCGAGGTGGCGCTCGTGCCGGCCGCGTTCGTGACGGTGACGTCCACCGTGCCGGCAGCCCCGGCCGGCACGGTGGCGATGATCTGGTTATCGGAGCTGATGGTGAAGCTGGTGGCGGCGGTCGCGCCGAATTTCACGGCGGTCGCAAAGAGGAAATCGGTGCCGCTGATGGCCACCTGGTTTCCACCCGTCGCCGCGCCGATGAGCGGGACGACGCCGGTCACCGTCGGAACCGACATGCAGAGGTGGTCAGCCAGGGTCACCAGCTGGCTGTTCGTGTTGACGAAGTCGCCGGCAGCCCAGACCTCGGTTGGCGAGACGGCCAGGATGGCGTTGAACTCATTGAAGTTGCCACTGTTGCCGTCGTAGCCGCCCACGACTTTCCACGAGGTGCCATCCCAGTGCTGGGCAAACGTGGCGCTGGGCGTCAGGGAGCCGTTCGGAGCGTAGCTCGCACCGCCTGCCCAGATGCTGGTGGCTGAGACCGGCGAGATCGAGAAGAGAAAGTTGTCGTAGCCCGCGGTGAAGCCGGGCGAGGGGGCAAGCGACCACACCGCGCCATTCCACTTCTCGATCAGGGTGTGCGAGCGGCCATTCACGTCTTTGTAGTCGCCCACCGCATAGGCGAGCGTTGGTGACAACGCCGTCACGCTGTAAAGGGTGTTACTGGTGGCACTCGGGTTGATGCTGGGTGAGGCGAACCAGTTGGTCCCGTCGTAGTGAAGGATGAGGGTGTTATCGACGCCGTTGTCGGTCGTACGACCGACCGCCCAGACATCGCTGGCGCCGGAGCCCGCCACGCCGATCAGCCGGTCAGACGAGGTTCCGGTAGTTTGAGGGCCGGGGGCGGTCGTGAAAGTCGTGCCGGTCCAATGACCGATCAGCGTCTGCGCGGGCGACGGCGGGATGGGCGGCACTGCGTTCGGATCGCCGTTGGACTGTCGGTAGTTGCCGACCGCCCACACATTGGTGGCCGTAATCGCCGTCACCCCGAACAGGATGTTGTTGCCACCGCTGATGTTCGCCGGCTGGTAGACAGTCCATGGACCGTTCGCACCCGGCGTGGCCGATACGAGTGCCTGCGGATGTTCAATCTGGTTTACATCGGTGTAGTCGCCGACGGCCCAAACGTTCCCGATATCCACGGTAGCGCCCGGAACGGTAGCAACGCCCCAGAGGTCGTCATTGCCAACGCCGATGTTGGGCGTCGTCACCTGCGACCAGCTCGTACCGTTCCACTGCAGAGCGAGGGTTTGGTCAGGACCGGCATTGGTTTGTCCGTAGGCCCCGACCGCCCACACGTCGCTGGGAGAGATCGCCGCTAGCCCGTTGTTGGAGATGGCGTTGTAGGCCCCACCAGGGTTGACGGTGGGGTTGACCGGCTGGAACGTCGAGTCGCAGGCGGACGCGACTCGCGGCGCAACCGCCGGCTTTGCCGTCCGCGCCCTGGCTGGCGTCTGGCTGATGTGGCGCGACGCGTACGGGCCAGATCGAATCGAATCGGTGACGGACTCGGCCTGCGCCCTGGCGGCGGCGGCCGGCATGGCGAAGATGGCGCTGCCGAGGGAAGCCAACGTCAGGGCCGCCATCACGCTCCCGGCCAGACGACCTTTGATGTCAGTGGCAACTGTGAGCGCTCGGAGACGCATGGACCGCCCTCCCAGTGAATCCTGCTGCCCACCTGCAATTACGCCAGAGCAGGCGAGTCGCCGCGCGGCGACACGGCGACTATACACGGGACCGCCCGTGTGAGGGTCAACCTCAGCAGTTAATAGATGATGGCCATGTTGTAGAAGTCGTGCCAGGAGCGTTCGAAGGTGGCCTTGTCGATCCAGTACTGCGTGCCCGGCCAGGGATCGTTGACGCGCACCGCGCCATCGGAGACGCCGCTCAGCACGACGGTGTGCTCGTGTAGTGAGTAGTGGACCTTCGTGTTGTCCCACGCCTTCCAGACGTTGACCGCCGGCTGCACCCACTGGTATTCGACCCAGGCCTGGACGGGGTGCCCGGTCGCCACTGCCTGGTAAATCGTGCTCGCCGAGTAACCGCTGCGGCCGACGGCGGAGGGATCGCCCAGGCCGTTCGCGATCCAGAGGACCGGCGGATAGTAGACGCCGTAGCCGGTTGCGTTGTGCTCGGCACCGTTGACGTTGCCGACGAAGTTGGTAAATGGATTGCCCCACTGCAGGATGCTGCCGTCGGCAGCCTTGACGGGCGGCCGGGTGTCCGCGTGCAAGAACTGGAACATGTAGGACTGCGAATACCAGTGACCGCGATAGGCCAGCGCCATTTGTAAGGATGCAGTCTCGCAGTCGAGATTCATCGTCTGCTTGTAGAGGGGGACGGGGATCGTGATCGCACCGGGCGCCGCAGGTGCTGCGAGATGCTGTCGGGTTGGCGCGGGGACGGCCCCCACCCCGACGCTCCCTCGGGCGGAGATGGAGGAATGCGCTGGAGGGTTAGGGGCGGCGTGGGTGGAGGCCAGGCCCCCACCCTGACCCTCCACCACGAGCGGCGGAGGAACGTTCGAGCGCGGAGGGAAGATGTGGGCCTGCGCCCTACCCTCGCCCGCAAGCGGGCGAGAGAAAGCAGCAGGAGGGATTTTAGAGCTGGCAAGCGGGTGCGGGAAAGCGCAGACCTCTCCAAGTAACACGCACGCGATCGCCAGTCCTATGGTTCTGAGGTTCATTTGCCTCCCGAGTAACGCTCTGCCGAATGGAGCCTTTCGGCTCAAGGGTTACTGCTTTATTATCCCGGCTTCTATCATGTGGGGGAAGTGAGCAGCATTGGGATCGGGCTCATTGGCTGCGGCCAGTGGGGATTGAACTACCTACGTGCATTCTCGGAGATGGACGGCTGCCAGCTGGTCGCCGCCTGCGATGTGAGTCCCGACCGCCTGCGCGAGGCCCGGCGCCGCAATCGCGAGATTCGCACCACCAGCGAGCTAGCCGACCTGATCGCAGACCCTCAGGTCAATGCCGTCATCATCGCCACCCAGGCGACCCGCCACTACGAGCCAGTCGCCGCCGCGCTCGAGGCGGGCAAGGATGTCCTGGTCGAGAAGCCGATGACCACCGATGTCGAGGAGGCGCGCAAGCTGCGCGACCTCGCCAAGTCCACCGGCCGGATCTTGATGGTGGGTCACGTCTTCCGCTACAACCCGGCGATCATCGCTATTCAGCAACTGCTCGCCAGCGGCGCGCTCGGCCAGCTCGAATACCTGTCCTTCACCCGCACCAATCTCGGGCCAATCCGCACGGACGTCAACGTGGTCTGGGACCTGATGACGCACGACGTGTCGATCCTGCTGCATTTCTTGAACGAGCGCCCGATCTGGGTGAGTGGCCACGGCGCCGCCTATCTGCGGCCCGAGTGCGAGGACGTGGCATTCGCCACCCTCGGTTTCCAACGCGGCGTGGTCGCCAACATCCGGGCCAGCTGGTTGGATCCGCGCAAAGTCCGCGAGATCACGCTGGTCGGCACCAGCAAGATGGCCTTCTTCAACGACCTCGACCCGGCCGAGCCGGTGCGCATTTATGACAAGGGCGCTATGCGCGAGCCGACCTACGAAAGCTTCGGTGAGTTCAAGCTGGTGACGCGCACCGGGGACGTAGTCTCCCCTTCGGTCTCAGCCGGCGAGCCGCTCAAGAACCAGTGCCAACACTTTCTCAAGGCGATGCAGAATCGCACGCCCGTGCTGAGCGATGCGGATGATGGGCTGCGTGTCGTCGAGATCATCGCCGCGATCAACCGCTCGATCGGCCAGAACGGCGCGCCGGAGTCACTCGCGCTCGCACCCGTAACTGCGTAGCCCCAAGTAGGATTGTTCTCCGTGAGGGCCGCCACTCGAATTCTCCTGGCCGATCCACATGAGATCGACGCGCAGGCCATCGTGGGCGCCGTGCCTGGCCGAAAGATCGAGGACACCTCGCTCGAGATCGGCCCGCACGCCAACGTCCGGGCCTTCACGGTGATCTATGCGGGGTCGCGCATCGGCAGCCACCTCGAGACCGGCCATGGCGCTGTCATCCGCGAAGAGAACAAGATCGGCGATCATCTCAGTATCTGGAACCAGTCGACGATCGATTACGGCTGCGTAATCGGCAACAACGTGCGCATCCACACCGGCGTCTACGTGGCGCAGTTCACCACTATCGAGGACGACGTCTTTCTCGCGCCGGGCGTGATGATCGCCAATGACCGCCACCCCATCTGTCGAGAATGCATGGTGGGGCCGACGATCAAGCGCGGCGCCCGCATCGGCATCAACTCCACGCTGCTGCCCGGGGTGGTGATCGGCGAGGGCGCGTTGGTCGGCGCGGCCGCGGTGGTCACCAAGGATGTGCCGCCCGGAATGGTGGTCGCCGGCAACCCGGCGCGGGTCATGGGCGAGGTCGAGGCGCTCAACCGCCGGGTCCGGGAGAAGTACCACTGAGCACGATCGCCGAGCGCGTCCGATTCGTCGACGTCGCCGCCCAGACGCAAGCGCTGCAGCCCGCGATCAATGACGCGATCAACGGCGTTCTCCGGCGCGGGGACTTCATTCTCGGCGCGGACGTCGCCGCTTTCGAACGTGAGTTCGCGGATTATTGTGGCGTCGCCGACGCGGTCGGTACTGATTCCGGCCTCTCGGCGCTCGAGCTGGCGCTGCGCGCCGCCGAGATCGGGCCGGGCGACGAGGTCATCACCCAGGCCAACACCTTCATCGCGACGGTCGGCGCCATTCTCGCGGTGGGCGGCACGCCGGTGCTGGTCGATTGCGATGCGAACGGCGTCATCGTCCCGCAATTGGTCGCCGCGGCAATCACACCACGAACGAAAGCCATCATGCCGGTGCATCTGTTTGGCTGGATCTGTGACATGGAGGCGATCAACGCGATCGCGAAGAAGGCCGGCGTGCTTGTCATCGAAGACGCCTGCCAGGCCCACGGCGCGGTGTGGCAAGGGCAGCGGGCCGGCAGCTTTGGCATCAGCGCCGCCTTCAGCTTTTACCCGGCGAAGAACCTCGGAGCGTACGGTGATGGGGGGATACTCGTCACCCCGTCCAAAGAGGTTGCCGACCGAGTGCGCGTCTTGCGCAACTACGGTTCGCGCGTGAAGTACGAGCACGTCGACCTGCCGTTCAACCGGCGGCTCGACACGATCCAGGCCGCCGTCCTGCGCGTCAAGCTGCCACATCTGGACAAGTGGAATGCGCGCCGGCAGTTCCTCGCCGATGCGTATCGCGAGCACCTGGCGGACCTGCCGGTTGGGTTGCCGCCGCCCGCGGAGGCGGGCCGGCACGTCTACCACCTGTTCGTGATCACGGCGAAGGACCGGGACGCGCTGCGCACGGATCTGACGGAACAGGGGATCGAGACCGGAATTCACTACCCGATCCCGGTGCATCGCCAGCCGGTGATCCAATCGATGGGCTTCAGCGCGGGCTCGTTTCCGCAGGCGGAGCAACTGGCGGCCCACAGTCTCTCGCTGCCGATGTATCCGGAGCTGCCGCTCGCGCACCTGGAGCGCGTGGCGAACGCCATCCGCCGCCACTACGAGGGCCCCCACCCAACCCTCCCCCGCGAGCGGGGGAGGGAATAGTCGGCCTGATGTACAAAGGGCAGTCCATTCAGATCATCCTCCCTGCCCTCGACGAAGCAGGAAAGATCGGCCGCGCCGTGCAACGGATCCCGCGGCCGCTGGTCGACCGGGTGCTGGTGGTGGACGACGGCTCGACCGACGGCACCGCAGCCGAGGCCGAGGCCGCTGGGGCGACCGTCATCCGGCATGACCGAAACCGCGGCGTCGGAGCCGCAATCCGCAGCGGCATCGAGCGGGCGCAACAGGATGGAATCGCGCTCACCGGCATCCTCGCAGGCGACGACCAGGACGATCCCGAGGAACTGGCGCGGCTCGCGGAAGCGATCGTCGATCGGGGCTGTGAGTTCGTCCAGGGATCGCGATATCTGCCCGGAGGTCAGCGGCAGAATCAGCCGCTCAGCCGCACGGTGATGACGATCGGCTACTCGCTGATGTTCACCGCCGTGACGCTGCGACGGATCACCGACGCCACCAACGGGTTCAAGCTATTTCGCACGCAGATCTGCCGTGACTGGGATCTCAAGCAGGAGTGGCTCGATCGCTACGAGCTGGAACCATACCTTCTATATCAGGCGATCCGGCGCGGCCATAAGGTGTGCGAGGTGCCGGTGACGAAGTTCTACCCGGCGAACCGTGCCGTCGGCTATACGAAGATGAAGGCCTGGCGGGACTGGTGGCGAATTACGCGTCCGATGGTGCTTCTGACACTCAGGATCCGCCACTGAAGTAAGGATGGACGTCCACGTTGCCCTGCCGAATGGCCACCGAGGCGTCACCCTGGACCAACTCACGGAAATCACCGAAGTCGCCGAGGAGCTGGGATTCGCGGGCGTCTGGCCCCTCGACCACGTCCTGGTCGGTCCCGACCTCAAGGATCGCTACCCGTGGGTGATCGAGCCCATGACGCTCCTTGGCTATCTCGCGGCGCGCACCAGCCGCATCCGTCTTGGCACGTCGGTGATCGTGCTCGGGATGCGCAATCCATTCGTCGTCGCCAAGCAAGCCGCTACGCTCGACCTACTCTCGAATGGCCGCTTCACGCTCGGGCTGGGAGCCGGGTACTCCGAGCCGGAATTTCGCAACGTCGGGGCGAGCGGCGTGTGGACCACCCGCGGCAAGCGACTGGATGAGGCGATTCGCCTGTTTCGGCACCTCTGGTCAGGCGCCGGCGGACCGTTCGATGGGCAGTTCTATCGGTATGGCGAGGGCTATTTCGGACCCCCGCCGCCGCAAGGCGAGAGGCTCCCCATCCTGATCGGCGGCGCATCCGACGCTGCGCTTAGACGCGCCGGGACGCTCGGGGATGTCTGGCAGTCGACAGGCTTGGGCCCAGACGACTTCGCCCTGAGAGCCGAGAAGGTGCGACGCTTCGCGAACGGCCGCCGCGTCGAATTAGGCGCTCGCACCACGCTGGCCGGCGACCCCGATACCGTCCTCGCGAAAATCAAAGCCTTCCAGAAGGCCGGGGCGGAACACGTCTGCGCCTATTTCGGCGCGACAGTTGAAGACTTCGTGCCCGGGATGCGCACCTTCGCACGAGAGGTGATGCCGGCGCTTCACTAGGACGACAACACAGCCCCACCCTGGACCCGGTCCTTCCACAAAAGGGAGAGGGAACTATCAAACAATCGGCGGTATCCTTGACAATCTGGTTGCGCTCATGAGGGCGGAAGCCCGTCGACGGATAACCATCGGTATCGGCCTGGATCTGATTGGCCTCGGTTTTGGCGGTTTAGCCACGACCGTCGGAGGCACCCGGGGCGAGGCGGGATCGGCTCGAGCATGCTAGAAAGCGTCCGCCGGGCGCTCGGCATCGGCACCGTCCCGGTCAATTCTGACCAGGCCTTTTCATGGTTCCTGAACTGGGGCTTCGCGACCGTGGCCGCCATGCTGGTGGCGGCCCTAATCGCGGGTGCCTACCGCGCTGTTTTCCCGCAGGCGCCCGTGTGGGCCAACGTCGTCCTATGGTTCGTGTGCGTGGCCGGGCCCGTCTATGCCGCGTGGAGATCTTTGCGGAACTATTTTCGCTATGTCCGCCTCCGCATCCGCCAGCGGCGCGGCACATAGAAATTTCCCTCGAGCGGTGATGCCAGCCCTTCGGTAAAGGGCCCCCACCCTGCCCTCCCCGAACGATGGCAGCATACGCGCCCAGGGTGCCGCCCAGGTCCGTCGACGTTACGGCAACTTGCGGTCGTCAGCCCCTCGACCGCGATCGGGAGAACCGCTATATTCGGGGCGATAGCTCACCGAGCTCAGGAAGGGAGGTTCGGCGTGCACCGTCGGTTCCACGGCAGGGTTGTCGCGGCCGGCCTATTGGCGCTCGCTCCCCTGATGCCGCTACCGGCGGCGGCTTCCGAGTCGCCGGCCCACCACCCCATGAGCGCCGGGCTGTTTGCCACTCGGGGCGCCAGCGTAGAGACCCCCTCCCTAACCCTCCCCCTGAGGGGGAGGGAATTCGCTGCAGCAAGCGGCAGGAATTCAAAAGCCGGCGCCCGGGTCTCGCCTCGGGCGTCGGTGTTGGCGCCAGAGATCCAGGTCAGCCCCGCCAACCCATACGACTACAGCACGACGGCGATCGCCCTCGATCCCACCGATCCAACCATCCTGTACGCCTCCGCCAACAATGCGAGCTCTCCCCACGTTGTCGGATTCGTCAGTGGGGATGACGGCGCGAGCTGGGGTCTGACGCTCCCTCCGCGGGCTGACAGCGGGCCCACGGCTGGGACGTTCTTCCCGTCCGCGGTATTCGACGCCCGAGGAGAGCTCTATCAGACATATATGTCGTACGCAATCAGTGGGGGTCAGCTGCACTCGCAGATCGTGGTCGCCCGGTCCACCAATAAGGGGGAAACCTGGGAACACGCCGTCGTTATCGAGCCGCCAGGTTCTGTGCCGGAGCGGCCGAGCATCACCGTCGACCACGGATCAGGCCGTTTTCATAACCGGCTCTATGTGGCCTACAACACCAATCCGTCAGCGGAC
>DATEHI010000071.1:0-2567 GCA_035279665.1 Candidatus Dormiibacterota bacterium
ACGTAGGCAAACGAAAGTAGGAAGATCGTATCGACGAGGTTGATCGCCATCCACCGGTAGACGGGCGATAGCCCGACCACGAGGACGATCGCGGGGATGGTGAGCGGCAGGAGGCAGAGGAATTCGATAGTCCGCTTCAGCCGTGGCAGCCGGAGGCGGACCCAGATCATGGTCGGCAGCAGCAGGACCACCATGGCGACGGAGGTGATCGCGGCGAGACCCAGCGAGTCGCGGATGGCCCCCAACAGGTCGGGGTAGGTCACGATGGTCGTCCACGCATCCAGCGTGCGTGGCGCGCCGGCATGGTTGCCTCGCGTGGAAAACTCGAACATCGCCCCAATCGGAACGAGGAAGAAGGCCCCGCCCAGGACGAGCACGATGACGCGAAACGCACGCAGCCTGAGCCGGCGGGCCCGAGTCATGCGTCGGCCTCTTGTGCAGGGTTCATCGAAGCCACCGCGACGTCCTGCGTTGAAGCAGAGCATACAGCGTCATCACGATCGCCACGATTACGACCATGCCCAGGGCCAGAGCTTGCGCGAGCCCTGGGTTGGCGCGCCCGGTCTCACTGGTCAGAAAGTTGCTGATCGCGATCGGCACGATTGGATTGCCCTGGCTGATGAGCGCAGCCGCAGTGGCGTACGCCGAGAACGCGTTGGCGAAGAGCAGCAGCGTGGCGCCAAGGAAGGCCGGGGCCAGCAGCGGACCGGCGACGTAACGCCAGTAGTGCCAGGTGCCGCCGCCGAGGCTCTCGGTCGCCTCCCGCCATTGCGGGCGTATGCCGTCGAGTGCCGGGAGAAAGACCAGAACCATGAGCGGGATCTGAAAGTAGGTGTAGACGAGCACGAGGCCGGGCAACTCCGTGAGCCACACGCCATGCGCATAGATGTTGAGGCCTCGGTCCTGAAGCCACAACGTGACAAAGCCCACACTGCCGATCGTGGCGATGAAGGCGAAGGCCAGCGTCACACCGCCGAACTGGGCGAGCACGCCACACGCGGACGAAACCACCCGACGAAGCACGCCCCGTGGGTTTCCAGTCGCTACGGCATAGGCCAGTAGCGCCCCCGCCACGGCGCCAACGACGGCACTTGCCGTTGAGACGAGGAGGCTACTGACAAAGGCGTTGCGGACGAACTCCTGATTCAGCTCGGCGATATTGGACAGGGTCGGGCCATCCTTGCCCGCGAACGCGCCTACGACGACGATCACGGTGGGGAGCAGCAGGAACAAGCCCACATAAAGCAGGAACGGAAGCGCGCCGACCCAATGAAACGGGAGACGGCGGCCGCCCTCTATAGGGCGGCGCGCCGTCTTGACGTCCGGATTACCGGCAGCGATCAACCCATCGCCTTGGACCAGTTGTCTTTGAGGTAGGCGTTGGCTGCGGCTGCCTGGTCATCGCTCATGAAGACCGGCGTGCCCTTCACCGGCGGGAGCGCCGCCGCCGCCGTCGCGTCGACAGTCCCCGCAGCGGTCATCGCCGCCATGCGAATCGGGTGGGCGCCGCCCCTGAGGAACTCGTTCTGGCCGGCGTTCGAATACAGGTACTCTTCCCACAAGCGGGCGGCCGCCGGGTGCGGTGCACCTTTGTTGATGGCCTGCGCGTAGGCAGCAACCACGGGGTTGGCCGGCAAAAAGAGCTTCCACGTCGAAACGTCCTTGACGTGCGTCTGGGAGTTGTAATCCCACTCGAAGAGCACGGGCGTGGTGCCTTCCTTGACTGTGGCCGTCGTCCCGATCACGTTGACCCAGTTGCCCTTCGCCTTCAGTTGCTTGAAGAAGTCGACGCCCTTGCTGATGTCATCGAGGGAACCACCGTTGTTGAGGCTCACCTCCATGATCGAGTTCACTGCCTGGTTCGAGCCCAGCGCATTTCCCGGAAGGGCGACCTTGCTCTGGAAGGCCGAGCCGAGCAGATCCTGGATCGAAGTGATGGCCGGCACCTTGCTGGAGTCGTAGCCGATTGCCATGGCGCCGCTGTAATCCTGGACCCATAGGCCGGTGGGTTCCTTCGAGCTCGCGGCAATGTCGCTCCACGTTGCGACCTGATACGGCGCAAAGCGGTCGACGTTCTTCAAGGCGACGGCCATACCAACGTCAACCACGTCGGGAGCGCGGTTCGTGCCGGCGAGCGTGCCGATCGCATCGACCTCCTGCTGGCTGCTGTCGTTGGGAGCGGCGGAATTGACGTGGATCCCGTACTTGTTCTGGAAGGCCGTGATGGTTACGCCGTAGTTGGCCCAGTCGGGAGGAAGCGCGATGACGTTCAGCGTGCCCTCTTTCTTGGCCGCTGCGACCAGGGCGTCCATCCCACCCATGTCGGCGGCGGACTTGGCGCTGGCCGCGCTCGTGCTCGCGGTGTTGCTCGAGCCGCACGCGGTCAGCAGGATCAGGGCTCCAGCCAGGATGCCGAGGCGGCGCAGGCCGAGCTGCCGGCTCATCTGCCGTCCCCTCCGAACTGGCCGCCGTTGGCCAGGAAGTCGAGTCGCCGAAGCCAAACGTATTCCATGTTCCCCTCCCTTCAGAGTCGGGCTAGTGTGTCCCCCCGTTTTAACCATCTCCGC
>DATEHI010000072.1:0-3412 GCA_035279665.1 Candidatus Dormiibacterota bacterium
TGTCGTAGATCAGTGATTCTGTCCGGCTAACGGCTCCACGATTTTGTCCGATTTCGCTGTCGTTTGCTGAACGCGGTTCGCCAGGGATGGCTGGGCGCGGGCGCCGGGTGCCCATTGGCCGCAACGGCGGGGAGTGCCGGGGGGAGCGTGATGGGTGGGACCTCGAATGCCTCCGCCCGGGAGTGTTTGGCGCGAACTCGGGAAGGCGTGGCGATGGGCAGCACGCACTTGGTGAGACAGGTGCCGCGGAAGTAGACCGCGAGGGTCCCGTCAAAGCGTTCCTGCAGCTCCACCTCCGCCCGGGCATAGCTGGGTCGCGGTCCACCCGGGGGAATGTCGATCAGCCGATTCCCGAAGCGCACGGTGTGATCGTTGCTGACGACCCGGCGGTACTTGAAACAAAACAGCTGCTCGTGACGACGCCGGTCGGGGGATGGGAGCCAGGCGGGGGTGGGATCGTTGGCCGGCACCGTGAAGCGGCGGTTGTGGCGGGGGAGAAAGCGGGCCAAGACCTGGTCGGCGTGCTCCCGCGTGGTGGCACCCGCTAGACGGAGCTCGCTGGTCAATCGGTCCTGGAAGGTGCCCCAGAGCCGCTCGATGCGACCCTTGGCTTGGGGCGACCGGGCGAGGAGCAGTTGGATCCCCAGCTCCTCGAGCAGGCGTCCGAACTGAGTCGGATGTTGGCGGCCGTCAAACTGCTCGGCCAGGCTGAGTTCTTTGTTCGGGGTGCGGAAGAAAATGCCGTGGCGATCCGCATAGATGGCGAGCGGCACCCCTTTGCGCTGCACCGTCTGGCGGATCAGTTCGAAATACCCCTGGGCATCCTCCTGCTCCCGAAAGCAGGCCCAAGGCACCAGGCCGGTCGCATCATCGATGGCGCCCACCAGACTCAACCAGGGCCCGCGGCCCTCCAGCCAATCATGCCGGCTGCCGTCGATCTGCAACAGCATGCCCTCCCGCGGAAAGCGATCCCGACGTCGATGGGCCCGCGGCGGCCGCCGTTTTCGTGGGGTCTGGACCCCGGCGGCGGCGAGGATCCGATGGACGGTGGGGCGGGAAAGGTGAATCCGTTCCCGCTCCGCCAGCATCTCCGTCAGGTGCTGGTGGTTGAAGCCCTGATAGCGGCTGGTGGCCAGCGCCACCACGCGGCGCTGCACCTTCGGATCGACCGCATTCGCCGGCCGCCGTCCTCGATTGCCATGCGCCAACGCCTCGGCGCCGCGGACCTCATAGCCACGGCGAAGGCGGCGCAGCTGGCGTTCGGAAAGACCCACCAGGCTCGCCGCCTCTGAACTCGAAATCGCCCCCGCTCCTAATTGGTTCAAAACCATCAACCTGCGCTGCTCCTGGGTGCTCAACGTGACGTTCCCCTCCTTCATGAGAGGACAGAATCGCTGAACAGTTAGGGGCGGTCATTTTCGGTGAACGTCCACAGCATACACCGTAAGTCTTGACGGCTTACGATGTATGTGGTAGGCTTACGCCATAAGTTTACGGTGTAAGTGCCGAACTAAGCTCCCCCAAGGAAGGTGCGAACCCATGATTACGACGAAGACCCGCGACAGAGAGAAGGCATCCGGCGGTATCGCAGCAGTTGAACCCCTCGCCGGCAGGGCACGCGTGACCACGATGAAGGCGATCGTTCAAGAAGCGTACGGCTCACCCGACGTCCTGGAGTTCCGGGACATCGACAAGCCCGTGATCGGGGCCCACGACGTGCTCATTCGAGTTCGGGCGGCCGGTGTTAACCCCGCTGACTGGGCGATCGTCGGCGGCCTGCCGTACATCGCCCGGCCGGTCTACGGGATCGGCAAGCCAAAGAATCCCGTTCGAGGCACGGACGTAGCCGGGGAGGTTGAGGCCGTCGGCGCGAGCGTCACCCGGTTTCGTCCCGGTGATGAGGTCTTCGGCTGGTCGGGGCATTTGGGCGGCGCCTTTGCCGAGTATGCATCAGTCTCGGAAGACGCACTGGTAACCAAGCCCGACAAGCTCACTTTCGAGCAAGCGGCGGCCGTTCCCATGGCCGGGACCGTCGCCCTCCTGGCGGTTCGGGATCACGGCAAGGTCCAGGCCGGGCAGCGAGTCCTGGTCAACGGTGCCTCGGGAGGCATCGGTACCTTCGCCGTACAGATTGCGAAGTCGCTCGGCGCACACGTGACCGGCGTGACGAGCACGAAAAACGTTGATCTGGTGCGATCGATCGGCGCAGACGAAGTCATCGACTACACCAGTGTCGACTTCACGCGGACCGGGCAGCGGTACGACTTCATCCTCGACAACGTGTCGAACCGCTCGTTGTCCGACCTCCGGCGCGCGCTCACCCCGAAGGGGGCGCTCGTGCCGAACGGCGGCGGGTTCGAGCATCGTTGGGTCGCAGGCGCGGGTCGCCTCATCAGCGCAAAGGTGTCGTTCATGTTCGGGAGCCAGAGGCTGGGCACGTTCATCGCTTCGCCCAAGCTCGAGAACCTGGTTGTCCTGAGTGATTTCATCGAGGCTGGCAAGCTGATACCCGTCATCGACCGGACATACTCGCTGAACGAAACCGCCGACGCCGTTCGCCATGTCGGCAAGGGCCATGCTCAAGGCAAAGTCGTCATCACTGTCGAAGGAGTCTCATCTTGATCGCTGCGCCCGTAAGACAATCCACGGACACGGCTACGCCTTCAGGACTCGCCTCGGTCATGAGTCATCGCATCGTGCACCTCGCGGTACCGGGCCAGAGCGGCGCGGAGCGCATGGAAGTCCGTCCTGTCGAGCACGATCTGCTCGGCATCTGCGGCGTCGAGGACCGCCTCAGCCGACTGCGCGAGCTCCTCGGCCGCGTCCTCGACCGCCAACGCCCGTTCGACCTTCCGCCGCGCCTTGTCGAGCACCGCACGACGCGCTTGCGGGGCCGTGGCAAGGTCATTCGATGCGGCGGCTGCGCCCCGGCGACGCTTGCGACGATCCATGGTGGTATAGGCAATCGTAACTAGCGGCTGATGTCGAAATCGAAGACTGAGTTCGAAGCGCTCACGTCGTAAGTCTCCGTCCGGTGGATGAGGCGGTAAAGCCGCTTGCCCACACCCACCCCGATCGCATCGAGCATCAAATCAGTGTCCATGGCTCTGGAAAGCGGCGATGATCTCGAGGAGTTGATTCGGCTCAATGCGCTCGTGGGATAACTGGATCTCCTCCAGGCTGAACCAGCGATAGCCCCGGAAATTGCCGCTTTCATCAGGCCGCAGGCCAGCGGGACGCACGTCCGTCTTCGTAACATGCGCCTGGTAGTACCACTCCGTGTGCTCGTGGTCGCGGCCGTTCCAGCGAAAGGTGCGGGCAATTTCGACCGGGCGAGGCTCGATCAAGTCGCCCGCCAGACCGGTCTCCTCGACGAGCTCGCGGCGCGCCGCCTGTAACGGCGTCTCGCCCG
>DATEHI010000073.1:0-2139 GCA_035279665.1 Candidatus Dormiibacterota bacterium
GTCGCCCAGTTCGCCCCGGCGATCATCGGCGGTATCTTCTGGAAGGGCGGGACGCGCGCCGGCGCGATCTGCGGCCTGGCGGCCGGCTTCCTGGTCTGGGTCTATACGCTTCTTCTTCCCTCGTTCGCCAAGTCCGGCTGGCTTCCGATCACCTTTGTTTCCCATGGAATTTTCGGAATCGACTTGCTCAGGCCGCAGCAGCTGCTCGGCCTCGAGGGCCTGGACGACATCACGCACTGCCTGTTCTGGAGCATGCTCGCCAACGTCGGGTGCTATGTCGGCGTTTCGCTGAGCCGTGGTCCGAACGCCGCCGAGCACGGACAGGCAACCGTATTCGTCGACGCCCTCAGGCACCCGCCCTCGGCCCCCGGCTCGCGCTTCTGGCGCGGCAGCGCCTCGGTCAACGACCTGCTCCGGCTGGTCGGGCGTTTCCTCGGTCCCGAGCGCGCCCGGGAGGCCTTTGCCGCGTATGCGGCCGGCGTGAGCGCGAGGTCCGTCGAGGCGCTTCCGGCAGACGCCAACCTCGTCCATCACGCCGAATCACTGCTGGCAGGCGCGATCGGCAGCGCTTCGGCGCGCGTGATGATCGCGTCGGTCGTCGATGAGGAGCCGCTAGGTCTCGACGAGGTCATGAACATCATCGACGAAGCTTCCCAGGTTCTCGCCTACAGCCGGCAACTGGAGCAGAAGTCGCGCGAGCTGGAGGCCGCGACCAACGAGCTGCGGAACGCCAACCGGCGACTGCAGGAGCTTGACCACCTGAAGGACGATTTCATCTCCACGGTCACGCACGAGCTGCGCACGCCGCTCACTTCGATCCGGGCGTTCTCCGAAATCCTCAACGACAACCCCGGTCTCCACGAAAGCGAACGCGCGAAGTTCTCCGGGATCATCGTGAAGGAATCCGAGCGCCTGACACGCCTCATCAACCAAGTGCTGGATCTCGCCAAGATCGAGTCCGGCGGGGCGGAATGGCATTCGAGTGACGTGGACATGCGCGAAGTGCTCGAAGACTCGGTGGCGGCGGTGAGTCAGCTGTTCAAGGAGCGGAAGGTCGAGTTGAGGCTGGACCTGCCGGCGAAGGTCCCCCGCATCGTCGCGGACCGCGATCGCCTGATGCAGGTGATGCTGAATCTCCTCTCGAACGCCGCCAAGTTCTCCGGGACCGACGCCGGAAAGGTCACCGTGGCCCTTGAGCAGCAGGCGGGATCCCTGCATGTATCGGTCACTGACAGCGGAATCGGGATCAGCTCTGCCGACCAGGAACTCATTTTCGAGAAATTCCGCCAGGCGGGTGACGTGCTGACGAGCAAGCCGCAGGGCAGCGGCCTGGGTCTGTACATCACCCGCCGGATCATCGAGCACTTCGGCGGCCGCATCTGGGTGAAGAGCAGCCCCGGCGCCGGCGCCTGCTTCGCTTTCAGCCTGCCCGTGGCGCGCGAAGCATCGCTGGTGAGAGCCGCCTGAGGCCCGCATGGCGCACCGGGTTCTGATCGTGGACGACGAGCCGAACATCGTCATGTCGCTCGAATATCTGATGCGGCGGGACGACTACGAAGTGCGCGTGGCGGCGAACGGGGACGAGGCTCTGTGCCTGGTCGAGAGTTTCAAGCCGGACGTCGTCCTCCTGGACGTCATGATGCCCCGGCGAAGCGGCTTCGAAGTCTGCCGCAGGATCCGCGAGAACCGCGAGCTCGGCGACGTGAAGATCGTGATGCTCACAGCCAAGGGCCGCGACTCGGAAAGGGACCGCGGGCTGGGCCTGGGAGCCAACGCCTATGTCACCAAGCCTTTTTCCACCCAGGAGCTGATGACCACGGTGCGCGGCCTGCTGCATGCGGCCACTCCCGGCGGATCGACTCCGTGAACGACGTGCGCCAGGGCGAAGCCCCCACCGTTTTCGTCGTCGACGATGACGACTCGATTCGGACGCTTTGGCGTTGGTTGATGGAATCGAATGGAATAGCCGTGACGACATTTGCCGCGGCGGCCGAATTCATCGAGGCCTATCCACCCGGCGCACCGGGTTGCCTCGTTCTTGATTTGAAGCTGCCGGGAATGAGCGGGCTCGAGCTCCAGGAATACCTCAAGCGGAAAGGCATCGAGATTCCGATCGTAATCGTGACCGGACACGGTGAC
>DATEHI010000074.1:0-67064 GCA_035279665.1 Candidatus Dormiibacterota bacterium
GATGCCGTCATCGCCGGGGCCTCGAAGCCGACCAGGCCGGGGTCGGCATCGCCGACCACCATCCCGTGCCGGTTCAAGAGGACTTGCCCGGCAACGCCTTCCCCCGCCAGCAGGACCTTATGCTCGAGCGCCGTCCGCACCGCCTCGAGCTGATCAGGGGGACTGACATAACGGGGCACCAGCCGGCGCTTGTCACCCGCCACGAGGTAGACGCGCGCCTGATCATGAGGCATGAGGTTGGCGGCGACCTCGGCGGTGAGCCGGCAAATCTGCTGTACCGCGGTCTCCGCATCCGGGCGCGCATCTGCCTGTCCCTGGGCCCGCTGAAGTAACGGTCCCGAGCGTGGTTGCTCGGACTCACGGCGGATGTTCGCGGCCTCGGCGTCGCGCTGTTCGATGACGGCGATCACCGCCATCACGACTCGCGGATCGAACTGCGTGCCTGCCTGGCTCTGCAGCTCCTTGATGATCAAGTCGGTGGCGATCGCCGGGCGGTACGGCCGATCCGATGACATCGCATGGAAGGCGGCACAGACGTGGATGATGCGGCCGCCGAGAGGAATCATTTCGCCGGCCAGCCCATCGGGGTAGCCACTGCCGTTCCAGCGCTCATACTGCGCTCTCACGACCGGGCAGATGGCCTGCAGCGAGGGGACCCTCGAGAGGATCCGTTCGGCAACCACCGGGTGTTCGTGCACCAGTGCGAGCTCCTCGCTGGTCAATGGTCCCGGTTTGTTGAGCAGGTGGGCGGGGATCCCGACCTTTCCGACGTCGTGCAGCAGCGCGGCGTACTCGAGTTGGCGCAGGGCGAGGCCCTTCAGGCCAACGTACTTGCCCACTGCCACAGCAAGCGTGGCGGTTTCGCGCGAGTGGGCCTCCATGAATCGGTCCTTGCTGAAGACCATGGCCGAGAGCGCCCCCAGCGTCGTCATGAAACTCTCCTCGATTTGCCGCCGGTGATCCTCTGCCTCGCGTTTCTGGCGGCTGATGTTGCCCAGCATGCGAGTCTGCGTATAGACGATCAGTCCGATCACGCAGACCAGCACCAGGAGCGAGCGCTCATAGAGCATCGACCAGCCGGCCACCAGGGGGACCGCGGCGGCGACAGCAGCGAGCAGACCGACCGCCATCGCCGTTCGAAGCGGGAGCAGGGCGGCGGTGAAGAGGGCCAGCACGATGTAGAGCGACACGAGATCGCCGCTGTGCACCTTGCCGGCAATGCTTAGATATAGAAGGGGTACGGCGATCCCGACCACGATCGCTCCCAGTAAATGGTCGACGGGAACTCGCACCCGTGGCAGTCCCCAGCACAGGACCCCGAGCACGAAACCTACGGCCGGGGCAGCCCAGGCGGAGAGGGATCCCATATGGATCGGAGAGCCCGAGTAGCTGCTCACGAGCTGGACGGTCGTGATGGCCCAGAACGCGACCGCGACGACCCGAAGGGCAGGCCACTCGCGGGTAGCCAGCGTGCGCGCCACCTCCCTGAACCGCAGGCTCGCGTTCCGCACCAAGGGACGCTTGAAGTGGACAGTCTCCCGCGCCGACGTCACGAGGCGCCGCAGGTCGAAGGCCTTGGGCGCACGATAGACAATTCGCCCTTGCCGGCTAACCGGTGGCGGCCGCTTCGGCGATCGGCGGCTCATGAGTGTTCCAAGCCCGATGGTCGGCCGAAACCTTCTCGCGGAGCCGCGATGCCTAGGCGATGACCTCGATCTTGATGTCTACCGTGGTCGCGACCGCGACCGCCTTATAGAGTGGTCAACGGCGCTTGTAGTGCTCCACGAGGTCCACCGCCTCTGCCTCGCTTGGACCAGACAGGCGGAACCGGATCTCGATCCGCTGGAAGACCGAGGTGTCCGACCGATGCCGGACGCCTTCGATGGTGGCCTCGACCTGGTCGAGGCGCACATTGGTGTCGCGCGCCCGCCCCTGCACCAGCAGGACCCCGCAGGCCGAGACGCCGGCCAGGAACGCTTCCGCCGGCGTGATCTCTTCCCCCAGCCCGCCGAGGTGGGTCGGTTCGTCGATGACGAGCTGGTGGTTGCGAACCTGGTTGACGGCGCGCCCCGGTGTCGCGCTGCTGGAGGAGACGACGCGATTGATCACCAGGTCCTCAGCGGACATCCGGGCCTCCCTTCAAGGCGGAGGCACTCTTGCCTTGGACGCGGGTGAGGAACCGCTCGAGGTCAATCACCACGCGCTCATGGGTGCCGCGTGCGACCAGCTCGACCTCGTCGATGGCCGAGACTTCGAAATCGACCCGGCGTCCGTCGACGGCGACAACTCGCGCGATAACCCGAACCTGCATGCCGACCGGTGTCGCCTTGAGGTGCTCGATGCTGAGGCGGGTGCCAACAGTGGCCTCGCCCGAGTCGAGCTGTTCGGCAATCGCGCCAACCGCCGCCGACTCGAACCAGTGACAGAGGACCGGCGTGGCCAGCACCGTCACGCCGGTATTCTGAAAACGGTCTGCTCCGTGTTCGGGCCGAACAATCTGCTCAAGGCTCCCTTCCTGACCCACCACGATCGACCTCACAGATGCCACTCTACGGTGAAGAGAGGCCACCGGAACCGTGTCAACTGTCCGACTGATCCCGCTGCCGTGTTCCTAGGAACCTGGCTGCGGCGTTCCGTCAGCCGGGCGAACGGCGATTTGGTCGAAGGCCGGTGAGTTTGCGAACTGGTCAAACGAGTAATTCATGACGCGGGGTGGTATGACTTGAACGACTTTCTCCTCGGCGTATGGCGCGATGGGCACAACCTTCTCCATGAGATAGATATCGAGCTCGGTCCAGCACTGTGCGTGGAGCTCGCTGCTTAGCGAGCATTCGTGAATCCGACTGTCGACACTGGGCACGTTTGACAGGCCGTAGCCCCACTCCCGCAACTGAGCCGTCGTCGCGCCGACCAGCGTATGACGACACCACGGGCGGCATCCGCTGAACGGAGTTTCATCGGTGGCTTGAATCGTGAAAGGAACGAAGACTGTCGAGGCATTCAGGTAGCTCTTTCCCCCACCAAGCGTGAGCACGAGGGGCACCTTGCGTATCGGATCGCTGGCTAAGGCCTGTACATTGGTTGGCGACTCCACGTCGAGGGTTATCCCGATTGCGTTCAAGTCGTCTGCAATGATGGTGCCCATCTTTAAGAACTGTGGCCCCGCCTGGGCTGCAACGGAGTTGATTACCAGCGCAAGAAGATGTTGCACACCGCGCGGGCCACGCGCCCCGTCCCACAACGGATCACCCTGACGGGTATCGGGCTCAGTGTCCGGCCAACGCAGCAACGACAGGGGCGAGCCTGTTGGCAGAGCCGGCGCCGAAGACGAAGTAGGAGTAGCCGATCTCCTCCCGTCGCCGCTGGATTTCCTCGGTTGCCGCTATCGGGTCAGCGGGGAGTATGGCCAGTGAGTCTATGGCGCGCAATGCTACCGGGTCGGTATCGGGCGGGGCCATGAACGGCGCGACTGCGTCGCCGACAACCGGCACGTGGAGCGCGAGCTCGACGTCCCGGAGAGCGTGGAAGTTACGGGCGAGCTGGGCGATCTCGACGCCGGGGTCATCCGGCATCGCGACGAAGGTAACCGTGTCCGCCACCTCGGCAGCAAGTGCTCGACCCTTCGGTCCGCGCACTGCCATCACCACCGGTGTATGCAGGTCTGGGCCGTCGAGCTCTCGTAGCGCCGCGACGGTGTCACGCACCTGGGCGAGCCGCTCGCCTTGTGGGACAACGGGCAGGCGGAGTTCGCGGAGCTTGTCCTCGATCCCCGGCCGTCCGGTGCCGATGCCCATCTCGAAGCGACCCTCGCTGAGCACCGACAGCGAGTGCGCTTCCCACGCAGTGGTCCAAGCAGGGCGTACGGGCGAGGCGTACACCCAGGTGCCGACCCGTATTTCGGCGAGTTCCGCTGCGAGGGCCAGCGTCGGGCCTGGTGCCGGTTGCCATCCGGGGACGTCGGGCATCAGCAGCGTCGAGTAGCCGCTGTCTGCGATGCGACGAACCTGATCTCGCCAGGCCCGCAGATCAGTTGTGAGCGGGCAAACGACCCCGAACCGGAACGGTCTGATCACGGCCCTGGACACTTCTCTCCTCCTTAGAATGCCGAAGCGGCGCGCTTATCGCGGACGCGGCACCGCACAACACATCGCCCAGTCGTCTCTTAAGGGTAGGACCGCTGGGCGGCGCGAAATTCATCGCCTACGAGAAGTCGAGGGCGCATAGGTGGAGTGGCGCGGCGGCTTTCTGGTCGTGTTCCGCGAAGTAGTGCGCCCTCGCCAGGATAGACGAAGAGCTCTTCGATTCAGTCAGGTCGTGCACGTAGAAGTCGGCATCGGCACCAGACAGCGTGACGTCGCGTGAGGTGCGGAGCGGGCGAGATTCGAACTCGCGAACGGGGTACGCCCGTTACGGCATTTCCAGTGCCGCGCCCTCGACCAGACTAGGCGACCGCTCCGCAGCGAGTCGATTCTATCCGCCCTCCCTCCGGCCAGAATGGCGCCCCTTGCCGGACGGCCGTCCCTCGAGGTTGAGCGCGGCGTTGATCACGCCGATATGCGTGAGTGCCTGGGGAAAGTTCCCCAGCATCTCGCCCGTCTCGGGATCGAACTCCTCGGCGAAAAGCCCGAGATCGTTCGCGGTTTCGGTCACGCGGCTGAAGAGCGCCTCGGCCTCCTCGAGGCGGCCCATCTGTGCGAGCACGTTGACGAGCCAGAGGGTACAGATGATGAAGACGCCCTCCGGTTGGTGAAACTCCGATGCGTCGGGGACGTAACGGTAGAGGAACCCCTTGTTGCTCAGCTTCTCCTGCAGGACCTTAACCGTCGACACCACTCGGGGATCCGTCGGCGGGAGCATCTCGTACATCGGCACCGCCAGGGCTGTCGCATCGAGGTCCGTGTGACCAAGCGCCTGGGTGAAGGCCCCGATCTCCGGGTCGTAGCCGAGCGCGAGCACCTGGCGCTTGATCGTGTCGCGGGTTCGCCTGACGGCCGCCCGGCGGACCTTACCCATGCGTAGCGCCCGATCGAGTCTCAGCGCACGGTCGAGACCGACCCAGAGCATCACCTGCGAGTGGAGGTAACGGCGAGGCCGCTGGCGTGATTCCCACATGCCGGAATCTTCCATCTGCCAGTGCTCGAGGATGTAGTCAACGACGCTAAGCAGGATCGCGCGTCGCGGCTTGGGCACATGCTTTCTCGATTGCCAGGCCGTGTAGGCGGTCTGGATCAGTTCGCCATAGATGTCGAGCTGGACCTGCTCCACGGCGGCATTGCCGATCCGAACCGGCTTCGATCCCCGGTAGCCCTCCAGGTCGTCCAGCACAAATTCGGGGAGCCGGCCCTCGCCATCGATCGTGTACATGATCTCGAAGTGCTTTGGGTGACGATCATGTGCCATGCGCACCCAGCGCAAGAAGTCGTCCACCTCGTCCTCGAAGCCCAACTGGTGCAGCGCGTTGACCAGGTCGGAGGTGTCGCGGATCCAGGTGTAGCGATAGTCCCAGTTCAAGGAGCCGCCTGGACTCTCGGGCAGCGACGACGTGGGAGCCGCGACGAAGGCGCCCGTTGGCAGGTACTGCATTAGCTTCAGGGCGAGGGCCGATCGGTGTAGCGGCTCGTCGAACCTGCCGCGATAGGTCGATGAGCGAAGCCAGCTGATCCAGTAGTCGTCCGTCTGGTGAAGGTAGGCGTGTGCCTCGTCCACCGATATCGCCGCCGGAGACTTGCCGCCGCGTTCGGTGTAGTGGAGCAGCACCGCAGCGCGGTGTCCCGGCCTCACTCGACCCGTGACGGTGGCCGCGCCATCGCCCAGTTGGAGCGCGGCGTCGGCCGGGTACTGGAGGAAGACATTACCCTCAGCACCCTTGGCTATGAGCATCCCGGCCCGGACCGGCGTCAGTACTGGCACCTGGCGTCCGTAATCGAATCGTGGCTTAAAGCTGAGTCGCCACTCGGTCGAGCCGGCGATCGGCTGCATCATGCGGATCAAACGTAGTGACTCCGATGGTCTGACCCGTTTGCTCTTGACAGCGACCGGCATCCAGTCGACGACGCGCATCCGCGCACGGCCGCTAGTCCAGACCGTCTGGATCACGTTCGAATCGCGCCGGTACTGTCGATACAGCAGCTCGCCATCAAGCGGGCAGAGCTCGAGGTATCCACCGTGGTCCCAGTCGAGCAGCCGGCCGAAGATCCAGGGACTGTCGAAGCGCGGCAGACACATCCAGTCGATCGACCCCCGCTTGCTGAGCAAGGCTGCCGAGCGCAGGTCGCCCAGCATGCCGTAGTCAGCGATCGGCGGATACCGGACGTCGTGGTCGCGCATTCGCGGATCTATCTTCGCCCATGCGCGTTGCGCGGGCGAGCGTAGAATCTCGCCGTGATCGAGGGGGACGTTCGAGAGATCGAGGTCGTCAAACGCGATCAGGTCACCAACGGGGAATCGTCGGGGGCCATGACGCGACAGGGCGCGATTTCCGCCGACACCGTCGGCTCCGAAGGCATCTTCATGGGATTGAGCCGTCTGCCGCCGGGAATGCGCAGCACGAGCCACTATCACACCAACTGCGAGTCATCGCTCTACGTGTCGTCCGGCCACGGCCAGTTTCTCAGCGGACCTCGACTCGACCGGACCACCCCGATCGAGCCCGGCGACTTCATCTTCGTCCCACCGAATGCGCCACACACGGTCGTCAATGACGGCGACGTCGAGCTGGTCTTTATCGTCGCGCGCAGCGCGCAGCGCGAGCTCGTCGAGGACTACGACCCAGAATCCTAGAGGACGGATTATTTCGGCCGGTTTCGCACCTGGCGGCGGCCCATGACCTCCGGCGGCTGGCTGCGAAGCCACACGTTCAACAGGACCACGGCCCACATCCGGTAGGGCCGCCAGGTCTCCGCTTGTTTGAGAACCGCTCCCCGGTCAGGGCGCTCGCGAAGCCCGTAGAGGAGCTGGATCGCCCGGGGCGTGATGTCATCGTCGGTGACGGCGTCCACCAGCCCGGCGCCGCGCATCAAAATACCCTGCGCAAAGAATTCACCGATGCCGGGCAGCGTTCGCAGTTGCGTCAAGGCCTCGGGCTCGGATAGCGAGCGGAGCCGTGCCCGATCCAGTGTCCCCTCGAGCGCGGCGCGCGCGACGTGGTGCAGGCGATCGATCTTCATGGGCGCCACGCTGGGAAAGCTCTCGAGCCGAAGCAGCGCGCGCGGGTCGGGAAACGCCGTGAAGGCGCTGCCGTCGACCTCGATCGTCGCGCCCGCTTGCTCAGCCATCCGCTGCCGAATGCGGCGCGTCTGAAGGATCGAGATGCGGTGTCCGATGACGAAGGCGCAGGCGGCCTCGTATGGCGAATGAAAGAGCACCGGCCGAAGATTCTTGTATTCGGTCTGCAGCCGACCGATGATGGGATCGCGGCGTCCGATGTCGATAAATCCCCGGCCGTCGACGTCGAGCGAGACCGTTGCCAGCGCCTGCCGCCAGGCGCGCTCAGCGTCGGCCCCATCGGCGCCGCGAACGTCGCCCGTGACGGTGTCCCCGCGCTGACGCATCAGGACGGCCGCGGAGCTGCGCCAGCCTTCCACTGGAAAGGTCATTGCGACCGCGTCGCGCAGCCTTGGCCAGCCGCCGAAGTGACCCGCTTCCGTCTCAAGATCGAACGGTCCCTGAGGAACCAGTTCGAAATGCGTGATCGGCGCGATGAGCGCTACTCCTCGGCTGAGCCGCGACTTCCGTAGAAGCGGCGCCACAGGACAAGCGCGAGCGTCATGGTGAGGATCACGCCCAGCAGGATGAGGATCTCGACGCCTTGCGGATTCCACAAGAACTTGCCGCTCGGTTCAGCCACCTGCGCGGTGATCACCAGCAGGCGCCGGACGCCGGCGATCAAGCCAACGATCAGGAACGGTTCAACGACGAGCCTCCGCTCCTGGATCGTCACGCGAACGGTGTGCAGGAGCTCGGCGATGATGAACAGGACCAGGCCCTTGTCGAGCACAAAGGTAACGATTGCCAGCGGGTCAGCGGCGGCCTGCACATCCTTGACCATCGTGGTCAGCACGCTCCAGAGCACGAACCCACCGGCCACCACCAGCAAGCCGGCCACCACGACGTGAATCCCGTCTTCGGCGAAATCGAACACCTGCGCGATCACGTCGTGCGGGCGGCCGCGCGGACTCTTCATCGCGTAGCCGGCTTCCTTTCTGGCCATGGCGCTCCGTTCCCATCGTAGACCGGGATCGAGACGGCCAGCAACGGATCCCTCGACGATTCAGCCCAGACGACGCTGCAGCAGGGCGCGCTCGGCGGGATTGGCCGTCAGCTCGAGCGCTCGCGCCAGTGCCGCCCGACCCTCGGTATCACGGCCGAGATCGTGGAGCAGTTCGGCGCGGGTCGCGTGGAACAGGTAATAGTTGTCGAGGACCTCCCCCAACGCATCCACCTCGGGTAGGGCTGCCTCCGCCCCATCGAGATAGCGACGGGCAATGGCGCGATTGAGATGGACGACCGGCGACGGCATCAGCTCGAGCAGCGCGTCGTAGAGGGCGACGATCTGACGCCAGTCCGTCTCCTGCCAGGAGCGCGCCTCGGCATGGCAGGCGGCGATCGCCGCCTGGAGCTGGTAGGGACCGGGACGCTGCAGCGCGGCGGCGCGCTGGAGCACCACCATCGCCGACGTGATGCGTTCCTGGTCCCAGCGGCTGCGGTCCTGGTCCTGAAGCAGGACCAGGTTGCCCTGCTGGTCGAAACGGCTGTCGACGCGCGCGAGGTGCAGACGCATCAACGCCAGCAAGCCCAGCGCTTCCGGCTCCTCCGGCATCAGGCGGACCATCAGCCCGGCCAGCCAGACGGCATCCTCCGCAAGGTCGCGGCGCGCTGCTCGCTCGCCGGCGGTGGCAAGGTAGCCCTCGTTGAACATCAGGTAGAGGACCCCGAGCACCTCCGCGAGGCGTTCGCCCATGTCCCGCTCGGCGGGCACGCGATACGGAATCTTGGCGTCGACGATCTTCCGCTTCGCCCTGACGATGCGCTGCGCGATGGTCGCCTCGCTGGTGATGAAGGCGCGGGCGATCTCGGTCGTGGTCAGGCCGGCCACCGCCCGCAGCGTCAGCGCCACCTGGGCTTCCCGGGACAGTGCCGGGTGACAACACGTGAAGATCAGTCGAAGCCTGTCATCCCCTTCCGCCGTGTCATCTCTCATTGACGCTCCCTCGAGCAGTGCGAGCTTCTCCCGGAACCGCGCCTGGCGCCGGAACAGGTCGACAGCCTTCCGTCTCGCGGTGGTCAGCAGCCATGCCCCGGGCTTGTCCGGAATGCCGTCCTTCGGCCAGTGCTCGACCGCCTCGAGCAGCGCCTCCTGGACGAGCTCCTCGGCGAGGTCGAAATCGCCCAGAGCCCGGACCAACGCCGCGGTCAACCGGCCTGTCTCCTCTCGGAAGATGGCCGTCAGCGCGGCGTCGGTCGCGGGCTGGCTCCCGGCTATCGCTGCGGCTCGCCCCGATCGACCACCGGACGGACTTCCACGAGCCCGCCGGTCGGCCATTCCTTCGCCATCGTGATCGCCTCGTCCAAGTCGGCCACAGTGACCTCAGCGTAGCCACCGATGACTTCCTTGCCCTCGATAAAGGGCCCGTCGGTCACCACCGCCTTGCCGTTGTTGAACTTGACGGTGGTCGCCGTCCGCTCTGGCTGGAGCTCGTGGCCCCCGGTGATCTTGCTCCCGTATTTGCCAAACCACTGGTTGATGGGGCCGTAAGCCGCCACCTTCTGGGCTTCGGGCATCGCGTCCCACTGCTTGGCCCGCTCCTTGGTGTCGCCGAACAGCAATACGTATTTCATCGTCTCCGTTCCTCCTTGATGGTCCGCGGTCTCGCCGCTTTGTACAGTACGACGAACGGCCCGGCCCCGAAATCGACAGCCGGTTGTTACGCTGTTAGGCGTTGGCTGAGTCCGCTCGATACGGCGATCGCGTAACGATCCCCGAACCCTATTCCATCGAACACATCCCGTTTGCCGAGCGGCACGGCCATAGCCGCCAGTTGCTCTGGCTCTGGCTGGCGGCGAACCTGACCATCGCCGATTACGCGATCGGATTCGTTCCAGTCGCACTGGGGTTGTCGGTCGGCTGGTCGATCCTCGCCCTCGCGTTGGGCAACATCCTGGGCGGCCTGGTCCTGGCCTGGTCGGCCGCGATGGGACCCGCGGCGGGTTACCCGCAGATGTTCATCGGTCGCCGGGCCTTCGGCCGGGTTGGCGGCTACATTCCGGCGGGGCTGAACTGGCTGAGTACGGCCGGGTGGTTCACCGTCAACACCATCCTGGGCAGCTTCGCGATCCAGCTGCTGATTCCGGGGCTGCCGTTTCTGGCGGCCGCCGCCATCCTGGTCGTCGTCCAAACGCTGCTCGTCATCTACGGCCACAACCTGATCCAGGAATTCGAGCGGTATATGGTGCTCATCCTGGGAGTTCTGTTCGCGATCGCCACCGTCATCGCGCTGACACACAGCTCAACCATCGCCGCCTGGCATCCGAAGCCGGTTGCCGGCACGCTAGCGCTGTTCGCCATTGTGCTCGCGATCTCCTTCTCCTACATCATGAGCTGGTCACCCTACGCCTCCGACTATTCGCGCTACTTACCGGAGATCACGTCGCGCTCCTATATCGCGATCTACGTCTTCATCGGCGCGGTGCTGGCGTCATTTCTTACGGAGGTCGTTGGCGTGCTCGTCGCCATCCTTTCGCCAGGGGCGTCCACCCCGATCGCCGCCCTCAAATCCGCGATGGGCGGCTTCGGCGCCTTCGCGGTGGCGGCCGTCATCCTCGGCGCGACGACTGCCAATGTGCTCAACCTCTACTCGAACACAATGTCCGCCAAAGTGCTCGATATCCGGCTGCCGCGCTGGCAGCTCGCGATTGTCGGTGGCGTCCTCGGGTTCGTCCTGGCGCTGATCGGCTACCAGAACTTCACCCAGAACTACCAGAACTTCCTGATCGTGCTCGATTACTGGATCATGCCCTGGCTCGCCGTCGTGCTCCTCGACTTCTATGTCTTCCGCCACCGTGAGCCGATGGGGTTCAGCGAGGCCGTTCCGGTGAACTGGAACGGGCTGATCGCGTGGGTCATCGGGCTGGGCGTCTCGCTGCTCTTCATCTCAGAGCAGTTCCAGGTGTTCGGCCTCAAAGCCCATGGACCGTTCGCCACCTGGTTCGGCGACGCGGATTTTGGTTACTTCATCGGCTTCATCGTGGCCGGCGTGATATACCTTCTGCTGAATCGCGCGGCGACGCGCAGCGCCAAACAATAACAGGAGGCGTCGGATGGCCAACAACGAGCGCTCGGTGGAGACGAAGGCGAGTCTGGAGACGGCATGGAAGCTCTGGTCCGATGCCAGCACCTGGCCCGAGTGGAATCCGGACGTGCAGTCGATGACGCTCAATGGGCCGTTTGCGGCGGGCACCACAGGTACGATGAAGACCAAACAGGGCACGCGCGCCATCCAGTTGACCGAAGTCGTACCCGGGCAGTCCTTCCGGTTGGAGACGACCGTGATTCCGCTGACCCGGTTCGCCTTTATTTGTAAGGTGTCGCCTGGCTCCGCGGGCAAGACAACGCTCAGCCAGTCCATCCAGGTTGGGGGGCCGCTCGGCGGCCTCGTCGGTGGCATGATGGGCAAACAGATCGCAGACACGTTTCCAGCCCTTCTGCAGGGTTTGGCCCGCAAGGCCGAGGGGACCGAAGGCCGAGGCTAGCGATTCGCCGGCGGCCTCACCTCCGGCCGGAAGAATATTCGAACCGACTCTGGAAACCGCTGCAAGATGTGGTCGGGAACCTCGAAGCTGATCTCGGACGCGTGTTGCGTGTCGATGAAGCGGTCCACCGCGACCTGGATCAATTTGAGGGCGGCATCGATCGGCATGTCGATTTCTGCGAACGCCGCGCTCCGCTTATGGAGGAACTGATCGAGCTCCCCGGTCATCATGCCGGCAAGCCGCCGCAGCTCGACCGTTGCCGGGCCGGCATCGCTGCCGTCGCGTATCGCCCGCAGTTGCTGACCCTTGAGTTCCCAGAGACGCGTGCTGTACGGGGCGATCGCGCCGCCGAGCTCGCGCTGGACGGCGCGAATCCGCTCGAGCCGTGCGACCCCAACCTGACGCGTCCAGCGGCTGCGGTCGTCGGAGGTGCCGAGTGCGCAGGCCCCGTACCAGCGGTGACGCTGCGTCATCGACCGGGTCTCGAGGTGACGGCATGTCAGCACAGGTTCGAGCGGCTGATAGACGGTGTCCAGCGGAATGAATTGGCGGGCCTGGTAGGCGGGGCAGTCATCGAAGGACTCTGAAAACGGTTTCGGATATGGACACTCGTCCTCGGGACGGCGCATGCGGGGCTAAGTCTACGGCCCGGCGTCGCATCATATAGGTGATGCTGGGCTCGCTCTACCTCGAGCATTTGTCCGATACGGACCTCGCACTTCTCGACACGGTGGGGGACTCGCGTCGCGACGTACGGCGCGATCCCGAGCGGCTCGAGGCACTGATCGACAATCCCGCGACCTATCGCACCTTGTTTGCGGTGCCCGGTCGGGACCCACTGCTCCGCGGCTCACCCTTCCTCCTCTTCGCCGTTCTGATCCATCGCGTCGTCCGTGACCTCGGTCAGGCGTCCTTCGTCGAGGAATGGGTTGGGCCACGCCAGCGCGTCCCCGTGTTCGACACCGGCAGCCTCCGAGACTTTGCGGCCGATCCCTTGCGGCGCCTCTTCCTCGCCCAGCTGCTGGCCTCGTACACGAGGGTGGCGAGTGGCAGCACCCTGGTGAAAACCAGCCGCGGCTGGCGGCGGCGGCGCTTCAGCGAACTCGATCCGATCCGGCTGATCGAGTTGGCGGAGATGGTCCCGGACGCAGAGCGGCCCGCCGTCTATCGCCGGCTCGGCGATCTCTCCTTGTTCCTGACCGGCATCTTTCCCGATTACGCGGGCGAGCGACTGGTCGCCGAGCGAGAGCGCCGCCAGCTGGAGCGCGCCCTCGGAACCGTCGATCCTGAACGGTCGGATCGCCACGACGGCGTCTGGCTGCTCGAGCAGCTCGGGCGGCGCGCCTATCGGATCGCCCAGCAGGGAGCGGATCGCCGCGCGGCGATGGCCGGCGTCCTGGCCGAGGTCAGCGGGAACTTTGCCGCCGCTCGCCGTATTCTGAATTTCCTGACCGACCGCTACCTCTTCCCCATGCGCCGGCAGTGGTTCGGGACGGGTTGAATGGCGACCTGGGCTGAGTTTGCCGCGGCCGCGCCGGCCCTCGCGAGCCGGGTCAAGGAACGGTTCGCCATCCGCAAACACAAGACGCTGGCGACGCTGCGAAAGGATGGCTCGCCCCGCATCAGCGGCATCGAGGTGGAGTTCGCCAATGGCGAGCTCTTCCTCGGGATGATGCCGGACTCAGTCAAGCTTCACGACCTGGAGCGCGATCCGCGGATCGCGCTCCACAGTCCGACGGATGATCCGCCCGAAAGTCACCCACAGGAGTGGCCCGGCGAAGCGAAGCTCGCGGGACAGGCACTCGAGGTCGAATTCCGCAACTCTCCCGTGGTGGGCGGCCGTCGATTCAGGATTGACATCACCGAGGCCGTTCTCACCCACCTGAACGAGGCGGGCGACCGGTTGGTGGTCGAATCCTGGCGACCGGGAAAGGGGTCGAAGCGACTCGAGCGGCTTTAGCTCAGGAGCGCGCCTGCGCGCCCACCGGCACCGGAAGGCTGATGACGATGAGGTTGCCTTCCGAGTCCTTGAACCACGCGACCTTCGAGCCACCAAGGGTGGCGACGCCATTGACGGTCTTGAGCCCGGGCATGTCGTACTCTTCGAATTTGACGCCCCTGGCCTGGAGGTCCTTGACGGCCCCCTCGACATCCTCGACCTCGATTCCCATTTGGGTATGCGTCCCCGAGGGCTTGCCGCTGCTGGGGAACACCCCAAAACCGGTGCCCGCCGCCAGGGCATACATCATCCCGCCTGGATCCTCCTGGGTCGGCGTCAGCCCCAGTTTGTCACGATAGAAGGCCTTCGCACGTGCCATGTCCTGTGCCGGAAGTGCCGCCGCCGCACGTAGTGGTTTAAACATTCCCCACCTCCTCTTGTCGCGAGCATAGCACCGACGCAGCACGCCGGCCGCGGCACGAGGCGCCGATAACACGGCGATCTTCAATCAAGTGTTTAATTGACACCGAATGAGCCCGGTCGCCAAGACGCATCCCGTCCGCTCACGCAAGGAGGACCGCCAGCAGGCGCTCGTCCTGGCGGCCTTCAACCAGATCGCCGAGCGGGGTTTCGAAGGATTGCGCACCCGCGAGGTCGCGGCGGGCGTGGGCCTGAACATCGCGACGCTGCACTATTACTTCCCCACCAAGGAGGCGCTGATCAGGGGCGTGGTGGCGCACGCCATGGATCGCTTTCGCTCGACCCTCGCTCCGCATGGCTCGCCGGGGGATCAGCTGCGCAACCACCTGCGGGCGGTGCGTAAGCTGCTGCGCGATGAACCCGAGGTGGGCGCGGTCATGGGTGAGCTGGCGCTGCGCTCGGCACGCGACCCATCATTGGCGCGGATCATGGGCGAGGCATTCCAGGCCTGGCAGCGGACGCTACGGGGCCTGCTGCAGCGGACGGTCCGGGGCGGGCACCTGGCGCGCGAGCTCGACACCGATGACGTGGCCGCCCTGATCATGGCGACCCTGACAAGCATGACCCTCCCGAGCACGGCGACCGCTGACCGCACCGACCGGGCCTTCCGACAGCTGGAACGTTGGCTGGGACTGCAACCCCCAAAGAGACGCGTCCGAACCTCAAGCAATTGATTGATTTGTGTGCTATGCTGCAGTCAATCATCTGATTGAGCATTCCCGGAGGTCCCGATGGCAACGCCAGCAAATCAGATCAACGAACCGACGCCCCGGACCCGCCAAGCGTCACCTCGCGTACCCTTCTTCGTCCCCCTCTTCAATCCCATCGCGCGCCGAATGCTCCGAGGTGGCGTACCACTCGGTCCCAATGCCCTCATCACCGTTCGCGGCCGCAACAGCGGCCTGGATCGAACCACCCCGGTGGCCGTCGTCGCGATTGGCGGCCGCCGCTGGCTGATCGCGACGTTCGGGGAGGTGAATTGGGCCCGGAATCTGCGGGCCGCCGGCGTGGCCACGCTAACCGTCAACCGCCGGCCCGAGCCGATCGCAGCCCGGGAATTGCCGAAGGCCGAGGCGGGTAGCTTCTTCCGCGACACCCTCACGCCTTACGTGAGTGGCATGCCCCTGGGCCGTTGGCTGCTCGGCACCGTGCTCGGAGCGCGTGAGATTTTGACGGATCCGGAGCGCGCGGCGCAAAGCCATCCGGTGTTCGAGGTACAGCCTCGCGATCAGGGCGTCGGGTCCGGCACCTCGACTACGACGTGAACGCCGAAGGGTGAGCGGTTGTAGGAGGCCGCCACCAGCCCGCCGATCAGGGCGCCCAGCAGGGCGGCGAACAGGCCGACCAGCAGCCCGGCAAGGGGGACGACGACGTACCACGACGACTGGACTCGCTGCAGGAGCGGGACCTGACCGCCGAAGGGCAGCAGTTGCTCGGTGACGCCCAGGGTCAGGCTCAGGTCGCGTTGCCAGCTGAGGATGGCCCCCGCAAACCAGGCGAGCGCGGCGCCGAGCACGCACCCCGCAACCAATCCCAGACCGAAGCCGGTCCAGCCGCCGGCGATGATGGCGGCGCGGACCGAGATCGCCAGGACGCGACCGCTGACCTGGTGCATCAGGTGACCGCAGCCGGCCGTCGCGGCCCGCGCCGCAGCAGGAGCAACGCCAGCAGGATCACGGTCAGGATCGCCAGGGCCACCGTCAGCGCGTAGGCGAGGTAGCCGAGGAATCGCAGGCCCTGCTGGGCGGCAGGCTCGGTTTGTCCGGTGGCGGTCGAAACGATTTTGTGCCTGGCGCCCTGTCCGGCGCCGCCGCTGAACAGCTGCGCCGCTTGCCGTCCCGCGGCCCGCAGATCCCCGTTCGGCGCGTACAGGCCGAAGTGCTCGACCCGAAGTCCTGGCCGCTGGGTCCAGTAGTCGTCGAGCGTCCACCACACGGTCGCGCCGACGAAGCCGTTGGGGATATCGTCGAGGTAGGGGGCGACCGCCTGGTACGTGTCGGCAAGAATACGCCGCTGTTCCTCCTGCTCGGCGGCGTTGTCGGACCAGCGCCCAAATTCCAGGACGATGATCGGCTTTCTCGGGAAGGTCGCGTGGGCGACCTGCAGGGCATGGACCGTCCCGGAGGCGGCATCCACCCCGTAGAAGACGCCAAAGTAAGTGGTATAGGCGGCCACGTCCAGTGGGCGGCTGGTTGGGTCGTCGGGCTGGTTCCCGTAGGCCGCCTGCCCGGTGAGCCGCGTCCCGTCCATGGAACGATCCAGGTTGTGGAGGGTGGCCAGGGCCCGCTCCCGCTCATTCCCACCCGTCGACTCGTTCGCGAGGCCATGAAAAAGCACCGACGGATGATTCATGTCGCGCAGGTCCATCTCACTCAACATCTGTTGCGGGATGCCGCGATCCATCGCAATGGCGAAGGTCGCCGGCGTGTAGTGATACAGAGGGATCTCCTCCCAGATCGCGTATCCGAGCCGATCGGCCAGCATCAGCAGCAAGGGGTTCGCCGGATGATGGTCCGCGCGGATCAGCTGCACGTTGGTGGCATTGGCCTTATCGAGCAGGATCAAGATGTCGTCCGGAGTCACGACCGGTCCACCGCGCGGCTGGCCGTTGGTGGCTGGATAGACACGCTCGTCATGGAGGGCGACCCCCGCATACTGGACAGGGTTGCCGTTGAGCAGCAGCCGCGGCGATGTGGCGTCGACGGCAATGCGGCGAAGACCGAAGGTCTCGACGAGCTGGTCGACGCGCCGCTCCTGCCAGAACACGTGCACCTCGAGGACGTAGAGCGCCGGCGATTGCGGCGACCAGAGGTCGGCGTTGATGAGCGAGAATCGCGCGTGCACCTGGCTCGTGCCGTCGCGTCCAAGCTGACCGGCGTCCACCCGTTGCGAGGCGATCGGCACGGCACCGGGCGGGACGAGACTCAGCGGATCAGGGTTGGTGAGGTTGCTGGGGTCGACCGCCGCCGGCAGGATGTCGAGGCCGACCTGGACCGGCGCCGCCTCGCCGCCACGCTGGTGCAGGGTGACGGCAATGTCGGCGCTGTCGAGGTGCGGGACAACGTCGGCACGCACCGCGTAGACCGCGGGCGTCGCCTCCATCCAGACCGGCTGGGTCAGGCCGCTGTAGTTCCACCAGTCGGTGAGACCCCACGGAACGATGTCCTGGCGAGTCCCCCACGGTGGATTATCGATACGGACGGCGATGATGTTGACGTCCCCCGGAACGATCGCGTCGGTGGCGTCGAAAGCGAACGGGGTCGAGCCACCCTCGTGGTAGCCAAGGTACTGGCCGTTGAGCCAGACATCGGCGATGTAGTTGGCGGCGCCGAACTTCAGCGTGACGGTCTGGTTTTGCCAGTCCGCCGGGGCATCGAAATCCTTTCGATACCAGGCGCCGTTGTCGGATGCCGCAGGCGGCGGATCGTAGGAGCCTGGCACGTCCACCGTCGGCCACCGGGTATCGTCGAACGCGGGCTTCTCCCTTCCGGCGGCCTCAGCAACGATCCGCGCGAGCGCCTGTGATCGGACCGCGAGCGATAGGTCATGGTCCATCGGCGTCGTCTGGATCCGCCAGCGGCTGCTGAGCTCGAGGCGCCGCCGCGGCTGGTACGAAAAGGTCGGCACGGGGATGCCGTTTTGGAAGGCGACCCGGCTGCCGCCTACGGATTTCATGCTCAGGGTTGGCGTCAGTTCCGCGGCCGCCTCGGGGCTGACGCACGCCGGCAGAAGGAGCCCGAGTACGACGTTAACCAGGACGAAGCCGGCCACCCGGCGGGCAAGGCGCAACGAGGTGCATTATCGCGCCACCAGTGCAGCGAGACTAGCGTAGGCCCCGGCGCTCGATCAATCGACGGACGGCGGCACCGCCGTCGAGCTTGAAGGCTGCGCGAGCGGCGCGCGCACATTCGGCGGCGTGCAGGCGCCGCACCAGGGCTTTGACGCGCGCGACGGCCGGGGGGTGGACGCTCAGCTCATCGATGCCCAGGCCCACCAGCAGGGGCACGGCCCAGAGATCGCCGGCCATCTCGCCGCAGACGCCGACCCAGCGATGCCGCCGGTGCGCGGCTTTCACGACCTGGTCGATCATTCGCAGCATCGCCGGGTGGAGGCTGTCGGCAAGCGGAGCCAGCTCGGGGTTGGTGCGGTCGGCGGCAAAGAGATATTGCGTGAGATCGTTCGTGCCGAGACTAAAGAAGTCCGCCTCGGCAGCCAGCACGTCGGCGCCGACGGCCGCGGCCGGGACCTCGACCATGATGCCGACCGGCATCCCGGTCCCATCCGCCGCGCTCGAGTTGACGTCGCGCCTCGCTTGCGCGAGCAGCGCCTTCGCCTGGCGGAGCTCGTCGAGGGTGGACACCATGGGGAACATCAGTCGGAGCGGATGCCTGGCCGAAACCCGGAGCGCCGCGCGCAGCTGATCGAGCAGGAGATCCGGCCGCCGCAGCAGCTGCAGCCGCAGCCCGCGCACGCCCAACGCCGGGTTGGCTTCGGGAGGTTGGGGCAGTGCCGGCAAGGGCTTGTCGGCGCCGACGTCGAGCGTACGCAAGATCACCGGGCGTCCGCCCATCGCCGTGCTCACGGCTTCGAGGACCGCGACCTGTTCGTCTTCCGACGGAAGGCGATCGGAACCGAGGAAAAGAAACTCGCTGCGCAGCAGACCGATGCCATCGGCGCCGGCGGCGGCGGCTCGCAGCGCATCGTCCACCCCCGCGGCGTTACATCCGACTTCGACCCGGCGGCCGTCACGCGTGACGGCCGGCTCGGCGTCGGTGACAGCCCCTGCTGAGCGAGCCACCGTCCCGATGGCGTCCGCAGGAGGATCGATGATGAGGGTGCCCTCGTCCCCGTCGAGCAGCGCCGCCTGACCATCTTCGACTGCCTCCACGAGGCCGGCGATGCCGACCACCGCGGGGAGGCCCAGGGCGCGAGCCAGTATCGCGGTGTGGGCAGTGGCGCTTCCCTGCTCGGTGGCAAAGCCGAGCACGAGCGCCCGGTCGAGCCCGGCAGTCTGGGAGGGCGCGAGATCGCGTGCCACGAGGATCGACGGCTGCGGCGGTGGTGGCGGCGTGGCGGTCACACCGTGGAGCGCATGTCGAAGTTGATCGACGACGTCCTCGACGTCGGCCGCGCGGGCCTGGAAGACCGGATCAGGGGTCGCGCGTAGCATCTCGGCAAACGGCGCCATCGTGGCGGCGACGGCTTCATCAGCGGGCCTCCCCTGCGCCATCAACTCGGATGCCCCATCGACCAGGGCCGGATCATCGAGCATGAGCGTTTGCGCTTCGAGGATGCCCGCCTCCGCGGTCAGGCCGCCTGCCTGAAGCCGTGCGGTCTTGGTGGCGAGATCGACCTTGACCTGTTCGATCGCGCGGCCAAGTCGCTCAACGCCTTCCGCGCCAGAGAGCCCGCTGCTCGAGGGGGCGATCCGGGCAGAGTTCCAGCGCCACACCGGCGCGACCACCCGCCCGGGAGCCGCCGCAATCCCTCGAAGAGCCGGCCGCTGAGGACTACTCGCCAAAGTCGCGATCGACCAGGTCGGAAAGCGCTGCGATGGCCTCCTCCGCGTGCGGCCCGTCGGCGCGAACCATGATCGTCGTTCCCTGGCTCACGCCGAGGGTCAGGATGCCAAGCATGCTTTTCGCGTCCCGCACGGTGCCATCTTTGACGACTTCGATCTTCGTGTCCTTGAAGCGCGCGGCAGTCTGCACGAAGAGCGCAGCCGGCCGCGCATGCAGGCCAACCTTGTTCGTGATCGTCAGCGGACGCTCAGTGATCGACTCGCTCGCCTCCTTGCATGCCGTAGTCTGCGACCCAGACCGCATTCGGTCAAGCTCGCTTCTGGAGTCGCCGGCCGCCGCCCCGTAAAATCGAAGCCTTAAAGAGGAGGTGGCGATGGCCACTCGCGCGAACGTGACGCCGGCTCGCGCACAGGCCGTCGATCGATCCGTCGCGCGCCTCTTCGAGGCCTTCGACCGCGTGCCGGTCGCGGCCCTCATCCGCCACGCTGAGGATCTTCCCCGGGCGCTGGCCTCACAGGTCCCCGCGATCTTTTTCGTGCGCGCCCCCGCGTTTCATCTTGGCCCGCTCGTCTGGGCCGCCCAGGCCCGAGGGAAGATGGCGTTCGTTCACATCGACCTCATCGCGGGGTTGGGCAAGGATCGTGCCGGCGTCGCGTTCCTCGCGCGCGAGATCGGCGTCAACGGCATCATCACCTCCCACAGTGCCCTGGTGGCCGCCGCCCGAGCCGAGCGCGTGATCGCGGTGCAGCGGCTGCTGCTCTATGACGATCTCGGGTTGCACTCGGCGATGACCGCCGTCGAGCACGCCCGTCCCGACATCGTCGAAGTGCAGCCAGCGGTGATCTTCCCGCTGGTCGCGGACCAGATCCGAGCTCGCCACCAGGTCCCGATCATCGTCGGCGGCTTCGTGACCGAACCACACCAGTGCCAGGCCGCACTCGAGCTGGGGGCACGCGCGATCAGCACCAGCACAGTGAGCCTTTGGCCGTGAGGACTCCGGGCCTTTCCGGGGCGATGCTGCCCGCCATCCGTGACAGCAACACCCTGCATCAGGCGCTCGATCTCGGCTACCGCCAGCTGCTCGTGGAGCGCGGCAGTGTGCTGGCGATGGTCGGACCGCTGGCCGGTGCCGCCCGGCAGGGCGTGGCGATCTTCGTCAACCTGGATGCGGTCGAGGGGCTGGCCGCGGATAGCGCGGCGCTCGCCTTCCTCGCCACCGACCTCGGCTTCTCCGGCGTGCTCTCGGTAAAGCCCCACCTCCTGCGCGATGCCAGCCGCTTCCGGTTGCGGACGATCCAGCGGATTCACGCCCTCGACTCCACCGGCCTCGAAACCGGGCTCAACAGCGTCAGCCATCCAGCACCCTACGCGATCGCCATTGCACCGGCGGTTGCCATCCCCCAGGTGATGCCGGCCATCCGAGACAGTACAAACGTTCCCGTGTGGGGCACCGGTTTCATCACCAGCATGGATCAGGCCACTGCCGTCCTGGCTGCGGGCGCGGATGTCGTTTCGAGCGCCGAGCTGAAGCTCTGGCGCGAGTTCCGGGACACCCGGATTGAGGATTGACACGATCCCATTCGTGTGCTATCACATGCCTGCAGCGACTGGCGGGACATGAAGGGACAAGTCCTGACCTATGCGCTCCGAATGGAGCGTGCAGGTTAGGACTTTTTTTGTTGGGGAAATCCGCCAAAGGAGGTGCAAAAGGCGGCAAGACCATCTTGTAGGCGTCATGGCGCATTTGGTCAAACAGAGAGGAGGAGGAAGTAAATGGCGGTAAGCGAAAGCTGGACCAAAAAATACCTGGCCGACGCGCTGGGAACATTCGTTCTGGTTTTCCTCGGCGACAGCTTTGTCGCCTTTGCGGTCGCCGGCGCTGGTGGGAACGGCTTCAAGGCCGGCCTGCTGGCGGCCGGATTTTTCTGGGGGTTCGCGGTCACCCTCGCCATCTACTCGTGCGGCGCGGTTTCCGGCGCGCATCTGAACCCTGCCGTTACGCTGGCCCTCGCCTGGCGCCGCGGTTTCCCGTGGTCGAAAGTCCCCGGGTACATCGCCGCGCAGCTCGTTGGGGCGTTCACGGCAGCGGTGGCCGTTTCCTTCGTGTGGAACGGGATCATCGTCGCCTACGAGAATGCCAGCAAGATCTCGCGCGGCGCCGATAGCGGCGTGAACAGCGGGCTCATCTTCTGGGCGAACTGGCCTCACCCGGGGCTCGTCGGGTGGGCGGGCCATCCGGCGCTCACGGGCGGCTCCGATTACCTGACGCAGGATCCCTGGTGGCGGGGCGCCGGAACCGAGATCGTCATCACCGCGATCCTGGTGATCTGCATTCTCGGCATCGTTGAGGACCGTATGCCGTCGGCGGCCAACCTGGCGCCGATCGCCATCGGTTTTGTCGTGGCCGCCCTAGTCGGCCTATTTGCCCCGATCGAGATGGCGTCCTTGAATCCCGCGCGTGATCTCGGGCCACGGATCTGGGGGCTGTTCATCGGGTACGGCTCGAACGCGATCCCTGGTCAGAACTTCAACCTCTGGATTACGACCGGGATGCCACTCATTGGCGGACCTCTCGGCGCGTGGATCTACGACTTCTTCATCCATCAACACCTGCCGGCTCCCGTGGGTCCTGACACCGTTCCGGTCCCGGAATCGGCGCGGGCGCGGGCGTAGGAAGGATCGTGTCTCGGCGGCTCAAGCGACAACTCGGTAAGGCCCCGGGCGGGCGAGGGATCGAACCCTCGCCCCGCCCTCGGGCGGCGCGCACCCCAGTACAGCGGCTGAATCGCATCCTGCTGATCGGCGGTGCCGGCCTGGCGGTCGGCGCCGTGCTGCTCGCGCTACTGGCACCCCGGTTCGATCCGGGTGCGCTGGGGCTCAACCTGCTGGCCATCGGGCTGGGACTGCTGATGGGGAAAGGAATCGGACAATTCATGTTCCGACGCGTCTTGCCGTAAGTAAGAGGAGGTAACGATGGCACAAACGCAAGTGACGACCAGGCTCAAGAAGTTGATCAACACGCCGGAGACGGAGGTCAAGGACGCCATGGCCGGGATGGCCGCGGCGCACCCCGACCTGATCCGGGTGGAGTACGACCCGAACGTGATCATCCGTAAGGATGCTCCGCGCAAAGGCAAGGTGGGCCTGGTGTCGGGGGGCGGCAGCGGTCACGAGCCGCTGCATGGCGGTTACGTCGGCCTGGGCATGCTCGATGCAGCGTGCCCCGGCGCGGTGTTCACCTCGCCGACGCCTGACCAGATGGCACGGGCGACCGCAGCGGTCGATGGCGGGGCCGGCGTCCTGCACATCGTCAAGAACTACACCGGCGACATCATGAACTTCGAGATGGCGGCGGAGTTGGCGCGTGGAGAGGGCGCCAAGGTGAACGCGGTCATCACCAACGACGACGTCGCGGTCCAGGACAGCCTGTACACGGCCGGACGTCGCGGCGTGGGTGTCACCGTCCTGCTGGAAAAGATCGCGGGCGGTGCGGCCGAGGCAGGCGCCGACCTCGAGACCGTCACGGCGCTGGCGAAGAAAGTGAACGCGAACGGCCGCAGCATGGGGATGGCGCTCACCTCGTGCATCGTGCCGGCGGCGGGCAAGGTGACGTTCGAGATCGCCGACGACGAGATGGAACTGGGCATTGGCATCCATGGCGAGCCCGGAAGGGAACGGACCAAGCTGAAGTCGGCCGACGAGATCGCCGAGATCCTCACGATGGCCGTCGTCAACGACATCCCGTACAAGAGCGGCGATGAGGTCCTGGCGTTCGTCAACGGCATGGGCGGTACACCGCTCATCGAGCTCTACGTCGTCTTCAACGCGGTCCACCGGTACCTCACCGGCAAGGGCATCAAGGTGACGCGCTCGCTCGTCGGCAACTACATCACCTCGCTGGAGATGGCCGGCACCTCGGTCACGCTGCTGAAGCTCGACGGCGAGACGACGAAATTCTGGGATGCGCCGGTGCATACCCCAGCCCTTCGCTGGAAGGTCTAACACGAGTGGCGGTGACCAACGCGCAGATCTACGCCTGGCTCGAGCGCTATGCCGGCATCGTCGCCGAGCAGAAGCAATACCTGACCGGGCTGGACGCCGCCATCGGCGACGGTGATCACGGCATCAACATGGACCGGGGCTTCCAGACCGTGCTGGTCAAGCTGGCCCCGGTTCGCGACAAAGACGTCGGCACCCTCCTCAAGACCACCGGCATGGCGCTGGTCGGCTCGGTGGGGGGCGCCGGCGGACCGCTGTACGGCACGTTTTTCCTGCGAGCCGGCGCGGCGCTGGATGGGAAAACGGAGATCTCGGGCCGGGATCTCGTGGGCGCGCTCGAGGCGGGCCTGAAGGGTGTGGTGGAGCGAGGCAAGGCGAACCCCAACGACAAGACGATGGTCGACGCGCTCACCCCGGCAATCGAGAAGGCCAAGCAGTCGATCGACGGCGGAGCGCCCGTGGAAGAGGCGCTGGCGGCGGCGGCAGACGCGGCCGAAAAAGGGATGAAGGCGACGATTCCGCTCAAAGCGCTGAAGGGACGCGCCAGCTACCTCGGCGATCGCAGCATTGGCCACCAGGACCCGGGCGCGACCTCGTCCTACCTGATGCTTCGGGCGCTGAGCGACAGCCTGGCGGCACTACCCCAGCGAGCAAAAACGACGACGTAAGGAGGATGGGAATGGCGGATAAGAAGTACGCGGCAGCCGTCGACCAGGGCACCACGGGGACCCGTTTCATGGTGTTCAGCCACGATGGCACAGTCGTGTCGACCGATTACCTCGAGCACGAGCAGATCTATCCCAAGCCTGGATGGGTCGAGCACAACCCGATGGAGATCTGGGAGAAGACGCAGCGTGTGATCAAGGGCTCGATGCAGAAGGGCGGGGTCAAGGCCGACGAGATCTCAGGCATCGGCGTAACCAACCAGCGCGAGACCACGGTGGTCTGGGAGAAGAAGACCGGCAAACCGGTCTACAACGCCATCGTATGGCAGGACACCCGAACGATCGACATCTGTCAGAAGCTGATCAACGACGGTGTCGAGCCAGTGGTCAAGAGCAAGACCGGTCTTGTCGTCGCCACCTATTTCTCAGGACCGAAAATCCAGTGGATCCTCGACAACGTCTCGGGCGCCCGCGCCGCGGGCGAGCGCGGAGACCTGTTGTTCGGCAACATCGATACCTGGGTCATCTGGTGGCTGACCGGGGGGCCCGAGGGTGGGGCGCACGTCACCGACTACAGCAACGCGTCGCGCACCATGCTGATGGACCTCAAGACTCTGGATTGGGACGCGGAGCTGCTGAGCAAGATCAAGGTCCCGCGGGCCATGCTGCCCCAGATCCGGCCGTCGAGCGATAAGAAGGTCTACGGGCAGACGAAGGCGAACGGCGCGGTGGGCGGCGTCGTCCCGGTGTGCGCGGACCTGGGCGACCAGCAGGCGGCCCTTTTCGGGCAAACCTGTTTCACACCGGGCGAAGCCAAGAACACCTACGGCACCGGCAACTTCATGCTGCTCAACACCGGGACGTCGCCCGTCCCCTCGAAGAGCGGGCTGTTGACCACCGCGGCCTACGGCCTGGAGCAAGGCAAGTCGGTGTACGCGCTGGAAGGCTCGATCGCCATCACCGGCGCGGCCATCCAGTGGCTGCGCGACAACCTTGGGCTCATCAAGGATGCCTCGGAGACTGAGGCCATCGCCAAGTCGGTCGAGGACGCGGGCGGCATTTACTTCGTTCCGGCGTTCTCCGGGTTGTTCGCACCGCACTGGGACATGTACGCGCGTGGTGCGATCGTCGGGCTGACCCGCTATGTCACCCGGGCCCACATTGTTCGGGCGACCCTGGAGGCAATCTGCTACCAGACCAAGGAAGTCGCCGATGCGATGGAGGCGGACTCGGGCGTCAAGCTCACCACCCTCAAGGTGGATGGCGGGGCGGTCAAGAACGACTTCCTGATGCAGCTGCAGGCGGACATCCTCGGCGTCAAGGTCATTCGTCCCAAGGTGCAGGAGACGACGTCACTGGGCGCCGCCTACGGCGCCGGGCTGGCGACCGGCTTCTGGAGCACGTTTGACGAGCTGCGCAAGAACTGGCAGGTCGACAAGGTGTTCGAGCCGAAGTCGAGCGAGGAGCAGCGCAGGGCGGGACTCGCCGGCTGGAAGAAGGCGGTCGAACGGACGCTTGGCTGGGTCGAGAAGGAACCGGCCAAAGAGGCGGTCGGCGCGGGCGCGAAGTCGTAGAAGGCCCGTTAGGATGAGGGGAAAGGGCCGCAGCGGTCCTTTCCCCTTTCTCTTGCATGCCTGACACCAGCACCGGGGTTGTCGTCATCGGGGGTGGGTCGACGGGCGCCGGGGTGCTCCGCGACCTGGCTCTGCGCGGCATCGATGCCATCCTGGTCGAGAAGGGTGACCTGGCATCGGGGACGACCGGGCGGTCGCATGGGCTCCTCCACTCGGGGGGACGGTACTGCGTCAACGACGAACAGGCCGCCATCGAGTGCGTGCAGGAGGGCCGGATCCTGCGACGGATCGCCCGGAGCACCGTCGAGGACACCGGCGGATACTTCGTCTCGGTTACCGAAGAAGACCATGCCTGGGAGCCGAGGTTCGTCGAGGGCTGCCGCCGGACCGGCATCAGCTGCGAACGGATTTCGGTGGGTGAGGCGCGCCGGCGCGAGCCGGCACTTTCCAAGCATGTCCGCACCGTCTTCTGGGTTCCCGAGGACGGCCACCTCGACCCTTTCTACCTGGTCGTCGGCAACGTCGAATCCGCGCGACGCCGGGGCGGCCGGGTGATGACCCATACCGAGGTCAGCGGCTTTCTTCGCGACGGTGATCGCCTGACCGGCGTGCGTATCCGCGACTCGAAGACCAGGGAGGAAGGAACGATCGCGTGCCAGTCGGTGATCAACGCCACCGGCGCGTGGGCCGGACTGGTGGCCCGCCTGCTCGGCGTGGAGGTCAAGGTGGTCCCCGTCAAGGGAACCATGGTCGTCCTCTCTCGACGGCTGGCGCACGCCGCGATCAATCGCTGTCACAAGCCGGGCGACGGCGACATCGTCGTGCCCGGACTGAGCGTGTCGATCCTGGGGACCACCTCGGCAAAGGTGCCGCACCCGGAGACGCTGCCCATCGAGTGGGACGAGGTGCGGCACATGATCGAGGAGGGGGCCATGATGCTCGACGGGGTCACCACGGCTCGTGCCATGCGCGCCTACGCCGGGGTCCGGCCCCTCTACGACCTTGGGGCCGAAGCCGAGGGCCGGGAGATGAGTCGCAACTTCGCCGTGATCGACCACCAGGAGCGCGACGGCATCAAGGGGTTCACGTCGATCGTTGGCGGCAAAGTCACGACCTTTCGCTTGATGGCGGAGCGGGTGGTCGACGTAGCCGCTCGCCACCTCGGCGTGAGCACGCCGTGCAGCACGGCCGAGGTGCCGCTGAACGATCGAGACGAACCCCTCGACCAGTTGCGCCACCGTCCATCGGTGCTCGGCGTTCCCAAGCCGCATGGTGACGAACGACCACTGCAACCGTTGCTGTGCGAGTGCGAGCTGGTGCGGCCGCAGGACGTTGCGCCCTGGTTCAAGGACGCGGCGGTACGCGACCTGGAGGATGTCCGCCGCCGGACCCGCTCCGGAATGGGGCCCTGCCAGGCCGCCATCTGCTCCTACCGGCTCGCGGCCCGGCTGGTCACCGACCGCGGTGTCGACGGGCCGACCGCGACCCGCGCGATGGCGGACTTTCTCGAGACGCGCTGGCGTGGCGTGCGCCACGTCTTCTGGGGGAGCCAGCTGCGCAACATGCAGGTCACGACCGGGCTTCACATGGAGCTTTACAACGTCGACCGGCAGCTCATGCTGGACCCGGTCGCCGGAACGTTCCCTCCCCCGCTCGCCGTGGAAGGTCAGGGTGGTGGCACCGCGCCCGAGCCTGCACAGGTGACAGCGCAGCGATGAAGACCGATGTCGCGGTGATCGGCACCGGCCTCGCGGCGCTGGCTGCGGCACGAACCGTGCAGCAGTCTGGCCGCCAGGTGGTCCTTGTGTGGCCGGGCCTCTCTTCCCTCTACTTTCTGTATGCGACGGTCGACGTCATCGGCTACCCGACAGCGACCGCGGCTGACCCGATCGCCCATCCGGCGCAGGCCGTGGCGCGGCTGATCGCCCAGGAACCAGGCCACCCTTACGCCCGCGCCGGGATGAAGGCTGTCGAGTCGAGCATCGCGTTAATGCTCGAGTGGTTCAAGGAGGCGGGCCTCGCCTGGGAGGGAGCGCTCGACCGCAACTTCTTGCTGCCCACGGCGACCGGTACGCCCAAGCCATGCTGCCTGGCTCCCGCCAGCATGACCGCCGGCGACCTGAGCCGGCCAGAACCGATCGTGCTTTGCGGCTTTGCCGGCTACCAGGATTTCGCGCCCGAGTTCGTCGCCGCCAACCTGACCCGACAATGGCGTACCGCCGACGTGACTGCCGTGCGCGTCAACGCACCCGGCTTTGGCCCCGACCGCCTCTTCACCTCGATCGACCTGGCGCGCAGTTTCGAAGACGCCGCCTTCAGGGATGCGGTGGCCGCCCAGTTGCGGGACCGCGTTACGGGTGACGGCGTCCGCATCGGGGTCCCTGGCGTGCTGGGGCTCACCAACCCCAACGAGACTTTCGCGGCGTTTCAGCGGGCCATCGGTCATCCGGTTTTCGAAATTCCGACCGTCCCACCGTCGGTGATCGCGCTCCGGCTCTTCGACCGGCTTCGCAAGCACCTGCAGGAGGCCGGCATCGAGATCATCTGGGCGGCGCCGGCGCACGCCGCCGAAGTCACCGACGGTCACTGCCGGCGCATCCTGCTCAAGGCGGCCGGCCATGAGCTTCCGGTCGAAGCCGCCTCCTACGTGGTGGCCCTCGAGGATTGGGTCGATGGGGCGTTCCGCGCCGGCGTTCACACCGTGCGCGATCCGTTCTTTCACCAGGCCATCGCCTGGAGCAAAGTGCCCACCGACCGTACCGCCGAGTCGCTGTTTGCGACCCAGCCGTTCGAGCAGGTCGGCTATGCGCTCACAGAGCGGCTGCAGCCCGCGGATGAGAACGGCAAGCCGCTGGCGCGTAACGTCTTTTGCGCCGGAGGCGCGATGGCGGGATACGACCCATCGGGGACCAAGTCACGAGGCGGGATGGCGATCGCCACCGGCTATCGCGCCGCCCAGGAGGCGCTCGCCGCATGATCACCGAAGAGTTCGAGCCCACGACCGACACGGTCGAGGAAGAAGCCTCCGTCGAGGCCTGCACCAAGTGCACCGCCTGCAACACGGTCTGTCCGGTCGCCCGCTCGACCGACATCTTCCGTGGTCCCAAGGCGCTCGGCCCGGACATGGAGCGTTTTCGCTCGCCGCAAGAAGCGGCGGTTGCGCCGGGGCTCGACCTCTGCTCCGGGTGCAAGCTCTGCGAGGTCACCTGTCCATCGCAGGTCAGCATCCAGGAATACATCCGGCGCGCGCAAAACCAGAGCGCCCGCGAAAAAGGCCGCAGCCTTCGGGACTGGGTGCTGGGGCGGACGAGGCTGCTCGGAAAGCTGGGCAGCATGACGGCGCCGCTCGCCAACTTCGGGAATAGCAACCCGCTGTTCCGGGTGCTGATGGAGCGATTCGTCGGCATCCACCGGCGGCGGCCGCTGCCCAAGTATCAGTGGCTCACCTTCGAGCGATGGTTCAAGCGCCACCCGCGACCCATCAAACCTCGCCGAAAGGTCGCATACTTCTACGGCTGCTGGGTCAACTACAACGACCGGCGGCTCGGTGAGCGGGCGGTCGCCGTACTCGAGCGCAATGGCATCGAGGTCATGATCCCGCGTCAGCAGTGCTGCGGGATCCCCGCGGTGGTCAACTCGAACATGGATCTCGCTCGCCGCTATGGCCGGGAGAATGTCAGGCATCTGACCCCGATCGTCGAGGAGATGGACATCGTCGCCAGCTCCACCTCCTGCGGGCTGATGTTGAAGCACGACTACGGCCACCTGCTGGACATCCCCGGGTCGGAGCGCCTCGGCGCGAAAACCTACGACATCATGGAGTACCTGTGGATGCTGCACGAGGCCGGTGAGCTGGACCTCAACTTCGAGACTGTGCCACTGCGCCTGCTGTATCACGCCCCCTGCCATCTGAAGTCCCACGGGATCGGCTACCCGGCGATGCGCCTCCTGAAGTTGATTCCCGGCGTCAAGCTCGAAGAAGTCGACGAGGGGTGCTGTGGCATCTCCGGCACCTTTGGCGTCAAGGTCGAGAAGTACGACCTCTCGATGAAGATCGGCAGCCGTCTCTTCGAAGCCGTCAAGGCTGCAGGCAGTGACCAGGTGCTTGCCGATTGCGAGACCTGCCGCATGCAAGTCGAGCACGGGACCGGCGCGACATCGGCGCACCCGCTCGAGATTCTGGCGAGGGCGTATGGGCACGGTTAGCATGGTGCTCGTCTCGCACAGCCGCCAGCTGGCGGAAGGGGTACGCGAGCTCGCCGCGCAGATGACGCAGGGTAAGGTGAAGATCGCAGTCGCCGGGGGAACCGCGGACGGCCGGCTGGGGACCGATGCCACCGCGATTCTGGGCGCGATCGAAGATGTCCGCGGGCCCGAAGGTGTGCTGATCCTCGTCGACCTCGGCAGCGCCGTGCTCAGTACCCAGATGGCGATGGAGCAGCTCGCCGACGGGAACGGTCGCGTCCTCCTCAGCAACGCGCCCTTCGTCGAAGGGGCAGTGATCGCCGCCGTCGAAGCGTCGATCGACAGCGACCTCGAGGCCGTCGCTGCTGCCGCACTCGGGGCGCGGGAAATGGAAAAGGTGTCGCCCTAAGTGGCCAACGACTCCATCCGCGAAGCCCGCCGCGCTGACGCGTTTGCGCGCTTGCAGGCCGCCTTTCCACTCAAGCTTTCGATAATAGAGGCCGAACTGCCCAATGGAGCACGCCTCGATGACGACGAGTTCTTGGTTCGGACGGCGAAGGACTGGGGGCTCTCCCTCAAATCGCTGGTGCTGACGACCCGGCGGCTGTTCTGTCCCAGCGACCTGACGGGCCGTACCACGCTCAGTCTCCCGCTCACGGACGTGCTCAGTGTCACGCTGCACAAGCACTTGATCGGTTTCTCCACCGTCGTGGTTGATATCCGCGATGGACGGCAAGCCTCCTTTCCGGCCCACATCAACGGTCAGCTTGTCAGCGCGGACATCGGCGCCGCGGTCGACTATGCGAAACGATCCGCCGGGTTGAAGCCGTCGACGGCGGAGCCCTCCCCCCGCGATCGCTACGAACTGTTACGAGAGATCATCGAGTTGAGACGGTCGGGTGTGCTCACCGAAGGCGAGTTCGAGAAGGAAAAGGCACGGATCCTCGAGCAACCGTAGCTTCTGGAATGGCGCTGCGCCCGCTCGGCTCCACCAAGCTCAGGGTCACCCCGATCGGACTCGGCCTCGCCGCCGTCGGTCGACCTGGCTACATCACGCTCGGCCGCGAGACGGATCTCGGTAGCGACCGAAGCGTGACGGCGCTGGAGCGCCGAGCCCACGAAGTGTTGAGCGCCGCCTACGACGCCGGCATTCGTTACTTCGACGCCGCGCGCTCCTACGGTTTTGCGGAGCGATTTCTCGCGTCCTGGCTCCGCGAGCGGGCGCTGGGTCCGGAGGCGGTCACCGTGGGATCGAAATGGGGCTATACGTACGTCGGCAACTGGGAGGTCGACGCCCCGGTCCACGAGGTGAAGGACCACTCCCTGGCCGCGCTGCGACGGCAGATCGACGAGAGCCGCGCGCTCCTCGGCAAATACCTCGACCTCTATCAGGTCCATTCGGCAACGCTCGAGAGCGGCGTGCTCGACGACGAGGCCGTCCTGGCCGAGCTCAATGGGCTGCGGGCCGGCGGGCTCACGATCGGCATGTCGGTCAGCGGCCCGCGCCAGTCCGAGGTGATCCGGCGGGCACTCGCCGTCAGCGTCGACGGGGTCAATCCGTTCCAGTCGGTGCAGGCAACCTGGAACCTCCTCGAACCATCCGCCGGCCCCGCGCTGGCGGAGGCGCACGCCGCCGGCTGGGGCGTGATCATCAAGGAAGCGCTCGCCAACGGCCGGCTCGCGGACCGCGATCGGGAAGCGATTGCCGCCGCGCTGGCCAACCCGTGGGTCGACGTCGTCCTCTCCGGCGCCGTCACGGAGACGCAAGTCCGCAGCAACGTCGGCGCGCTCGGCGTGCACCTATCGCCGGATGGGCTCGCAGAGCTCTCGAAGCTGGCCGAGCCGCCCGCGCAGTACTGGAAAGAGCGCGGCCAGCTGGCCTGGCACTAGCGGGTGGCGGAACCGACGGCCAGCCGGCCGTACATGCCGGGCTACGGGCTGCTCAATGCCGCCCAGGGCACCGGCCTGCTGCCGTGGTCGTGGGCGGTGGAGCGCCTTACGCGCTCTCACGATTACTGGGTGGCGACGGTTCGGCCCGACGGCCGGCCTCACGTGATGCCCGTCTGGGGCATCTGGATGGACGACGCGCTGTGGTTTAGCTCGAGCCGAAGCTCGCGCAAGGCCCGCAACCTGGCCGCCAACGCGCACTGCACCATCACGACCGACAATGCCTATGAGCCAGTCGTGATCGAGGGCGAGGCGGCACTGATCGATGAGCTGGCGGCGATCGGCGCCTTCGTCAGCGAGCTCAACGGTAAATACCAGACGGATTACTCGATCGACTTCTTCAACCCTACCGACAACGCCTGCTTCCGGATCCGGCCGGCCTGGGCGTTCGGCCTTATCGAATCGGACTTCACAGGTACGCCCACTCGCTGGACCTTTCCGCGCGCGCCGGACTGACGTTTACATCGCCGCGGATCGGTGTTTAACAATTTCACATCTCTCACACCTATAGTGGCGCTAGAGAACTCGACCATCTATCCCACAGGGGGGACCGAGTGATCGGACCTTTGGGATCGGCTAACCGGGAAATCCGGGAGGCGGATCGGCGCGACCAGCAGCGCCGGCAGGCCCGGCTGGCGGAGCCGCGCCGACTGACGGACCATCTGCTGAGCCAATTGGAGGAACTGAACCTCGAAGGTGTTGGCACGGTCCCGCAGGGTTACGAACCGGCTCTGGCCGAGTTGCGGGAGCAACTCGAGGGCTTTGCCGGCATCAGACCGCGGCTGATCGAGCGACTTCAGTCGGGAACGCGCACGGCCGAACTGATCGATACCGTCTTCATCATCCAGGAAATAATTTCCCCGCCTCGCCTCCCCTCGGGGAGCGTGCCCCTCGACGACGCGGAGATCGTCTGAAGGACCGGCGTCGGACGGTAGGATATGCGCCGTGAAAACACGCACCTGGATCCTGCTTCCGATCGCGGCCTTCCTCCTCGCCGCCTGTGGCAGTAGCGCAGCGGCCAAACCACCGACCGCGCAGGAGATCCTCGCTAAACCCGACGCCGCCAACGTCAAGGATGGGCACTTCAGCCTTGTCGCCCACATCGTCAGCGGAAATATCGCCTTCGACGCCACCGGTGACGGGATCATCGTCGTCAAGCCCCAGCAGGCCTCCCGCTTCACGATGCTGACGACCATCGCCGGGCAACCGCTCAAGTTCGAGGAGATCATCATCGGCGGGAAGGAATACGATCTCGCGCCCGACAATCCTCGCTGGACGGTCAAGCCGAGCACAAACTCATCCAACCCCAGCTCGTTCAAGGGAACCGGTGCCACCTACCTTGGCGAGGAGACGCTCGCGCAAGGGAAGGCGTGGCACGTGAAGGCCAAGGACGATAGTGGCAATCCGTTCGAGGCCTGGGTACGGGAATCGGACGGTTATCCGCTAAAGTACGCGAGCACGATGCAGGGATCCACGTTCACCGCGACCTTCGACCGCTTCAATACGGGGCAGACGGTCAGCGCTCCAGGGGCGTCGGACATCCAGCAATAGTGGTCGCGCGAGCCTCACGAATCGCCGCGGCGATGGTGGCTGTCGGCGTGCTCGCCGGGTGCGGTGGGCCCGGGACGCCGCTGGCGCCGCCTACGGCCAAGGACATTCTGTCCAAGCCGAACCATGCCAGCTTGAAGGACGCCCACTTCCTGGTGACGGGCAAAGGTAGCACGCAGGGCACGGTGGTGGACCTCAACGGTGACGGTACGATCGTCTACAAGGCGCCGGGTGCTGGCCACTTCAAGTTCCACACCGCCGTCGCCGGGCAGCAGATCACCGTCGACGACATTTCGATAAATGGCATCGACTACACGCTGACGGTCCCCGGGAATGGCAAGTGGACGGCGAGGTCGACCAGCTCGGGTTTCGGGCCGGGGAGCTTCGCCGGTGCCGCCGAGTTCAAGTACGTTGGCGAGGAAAGCCTTCCCAACGGCAAAGCCTGGCACGCGAAAGCCAAGGACAAGGATGGCAACCAGTTCGACGGCTGGATTCGCGAAAGTGACGGGTACCCGCTCAAGTACCAGATCACCCAGTCGAGCGACCAGGGGACGAATGCGCTGACCCTCACCTTTGACAAGTACAACACGGGGGAGTCGATCACCGCACCGCCGGCCTCCCAGGTGGTGCAGGGTTAAGCTGCCGCTGCGCCGATCGCTGCTCCTGTTGATGGTCGCCGCCCTCACGGCGGCATGCGGCGTTCCCACGCCCCTGGCCCCGCCAAGCGCGAAAGAGGTGCTGGCCAAGCCGCAGCAGTCCAGCCTCAAGGATGCGCATTTCAAGGTGACGGGGAAGATCGCGGATAACAACGCGACCATCGACATCGCCGGGGAAGGCGCCCTCGTCTACAAACCCAAGTTGGCGGGCCGCTTCCAGTTCACGACGACCGTCAGTGGGCAAACGGCGACCATCAAGGAAATCTCGGTCGACGGCATGAACTACGGACTGACTCCGGCAGCGCCCAAATGGGTGGCGTCACCAAGCACCACGGGGATCGACCCCAACGCGTTCGCCGGAAAGAGCGACCAGAAATACATTGGCGAGGAGAACCTGCCGCAGGGAAAGGCCTGGCACGTGACGGCCAAGGACGACGGTGGCAACGCATTCGACGCCTACATCCGTGAGAGTGACGGCTATCCGATCAAGTATGTCGAGACTCAGGGCGGAGGCCAGAACATCACCCTCAACTTCGACCAGTACAACACCGGTGAGACGATCGCCGCCCCTCCCGCCGACCAGATCCAGGCCGGCTAGCCCTCTAAGCTACCTCCATGGAGGCGTTCGCCCGGACGGGCGAAGCGATTCGCGCGACCAGCAGCAAGCTGGAGAAGACGCGGCTGCTTGGAGAGTACCTCGCCGGGCTCGACGAGGAGACCCTTCCGCTCGCGGCGGTCTATTTCGCGGCTCGACCGTTCGCCGACCGCGACCAGCGGAAACTCAACCTCGGCTACGCGGTGATCCGCAATGCCGTCTGCGAGCTCGCCCAGGTCGATGGGGAGGCGCTCGGTGAGTCGTACATGCGTCACAGCGACGTGGGTGACGTCATCGAGGAAGTCCTCCAGGGCCACACGCATCCCCGACCGACATCGCTGCCCGAGGTGCGGCAGACCTTCATCCGGATCTACGAACAGCGGACTGTCAAGAACAAAACCGAAGCGCTGCGCGAGCTGCTCGACCGGCTGACGCCGCGCGAGGCCAAATACGTCGGCAAGATCCTCACCGGTGACCTGCGGATTGGGCTTCGAGCCGGGCTCGTCGAGGAAGGCATCGCCAAAGCGTTCGGCGCACCCCTGCCCGATGTGTCGTGGGCCTCGATGCTCACCGGCGATCTGGGCGAGGTCGCCACGCTGGCCCGCCGCGGGATACTGCGCTCAGCGCAACTACGCCTGATGCATCCGCTGCAGTTCATGCTGGCCTCGCCCGAGGAGGACGCGGAGGCCATCATGCAGCGCGTCGGCGGCGAGGCCTGGGTGGAGGACAAATATGACGGAATCCGCGGCCAGCTGCACAAAGAAGGCGACCGCGTCGTTCTCTACTCCCGCGATCTGAACGACGTCACCGCCAGCTTTCCGGAAGTGGTCGCCTCGGCGGGGGCAGTGCCCCATGACGTCCTCCTGGACGGCGAGCTGCTCGCCTTCAAAGACGGCGTCGTCCTCCCCTTTTTCGAGTTGCAGCACCGGCTCGGGCGCAAGGTCGTCAGCGAGGCGTTGCTCGCGGAGGTCCCCGTCATCTTCGTCGCTTTTGACGTGCTGTACCTCGACGGCCGGAACCTGCTGACCGAGCCGCTGCGCGAGCGGCGCCGGCTGCTCGAGGAGCTCAACCTCCCCTCCCCCTTCATGCTCGCCTACCTGATCCGAGCGCTGGACGCCGCCGAGTTGGATCGGATCTTCGAGGGCGCCCGCTCACGAAACAACGAGGGGTTGATGGTCAAGGACCCGGAGAGCCGCTACACACCGGGACGGCGTGGGCTCGGCTGGCTCAAGTTGAAGAAAGCGCTCGCCACACTGGACGTTGTCGTCACCGGCGTCGAGGTCGGGCACGGGAAGCGAAAGAACGTGCTGTCCGACTACACGTTCGCCGTCTATGACGAAGCGAGTGACCGGCTGGTCAACATCGGCAAAGCCTACTCGGGACTGACCGACGCGGAAATCGCGCAGATGACCGACCACTTCAAGTCGATCACGCTCAAGGATTACGGGCGCTTCCGGTCGGTGCAGCCGGAAGTCGTGCTCGAAGTCGCCTTCGACGCGATCACGGAGTCGGGCCGGCACAATTCCGGTTACGCGCTGCGCTTTCCTCGGATCAAGCAGATCCGGACCGACAAGACGGTGCGCGAGATCGACACACTGGCCAACGTGGCGCGAATGCACCGCGCCTTCACGAGCGAGCGGGTGCAGCTGGTGGAGCCGGCCCAGACCTAGGCGGAAACAGGCACCCGCGGCTGTGACGCGGCCCGGCTTCGCGCGACGACGATCAGGGCGACGGCGAGAATGATGATGCCGCCCGCCATCACCAGCCGGGCGTTGATCGCCTCGCCGAGGAAGATGCCGCCGAGGATGACAGCGACCACCGGGTTGACGTAGGCGTAGGTCGACACCAGCGAAAGAGGCGCGGAACGAAGCAGCCAGACATAGGCGCTGAACCCAACCAGGCTACCCAGGACGATGAGGTAGAGCAGGGCCACGATCGATGTGGTCGAAACGTGCTGCCAGTGCAACCGGCCGACTTCGCCGGTCAGGATGCTGGCTATGGCAAACACGAGGCCCGCCCAGAGCATTTCCATCCCGGCGGCCACCAGCGGGCGCTTGGGCAACCTGACATGACGGGTGAAGACGGAGCCGCTCGCCCAGCAAACCGGGGCTGCCAGCGCCAGCGCGGCGCCCGCGAGGTTGATGCGGCCGGCGCCCGGCCATCCGATCAGGAAGGCGACACCGCCGAATCCGATCAACAACCCGACAACGCCCAGGAGCGGCAAGCGACGGCCAAAGACGACGCGATCGATAACCGCCATCCAGAGCGGCGCCGTCGCCACCAGCAGGGCGACGATGCCGGTCGGCGCGTATTGCTCGGCAAGGATGACACCGCCGTTGCCACCGACGAGCAGCGCACCGCCGATCACTAGCGCGGCCAGCCACTGGCGACCGCCGACCTGGTCCCCCCTGGTATCGCCCGTACGGATGGCAAGTAGATAGAGCACACCACCGGCAACGAGGAAGCGCAAGGAGCCCATCAAGAACGGTGGGATGGTGTCGATCGCGTACTTGATGCCGAGGTAGGTCGACCCCCAGAGGATGTAAACCGTCCCGAGCGCCAGCCAGATGCGGAGCCCCGGCCGGGCAGCCCCCGCGCCCGCTCGCTGACGTAGCGAATGCGCCACGTCAGCTGGACTGAATTTTGGTGCGCTTGCCATGGGTGACCTGGCCCGAAATGGTCAGGCCGCCTTGCGGTCGGCGTCGCGGCGGCGGGTCAGCGGCCAGCGAAGCCGCGAGTTGTCGTGCGTATTCACATAGCGAGAGTGCCGAACCAGCCGACGCTGGGCAGCCTCGCGCTGCAGGTCGGCCTGCCGATCCATCGCCCAGGTGTAGAGAGAGTAGTAATCGTTCATCATGCATGTCACCTCGCTGTAACCGTTTCGTGGGATCAGACTAGTTACAGGGGTATTGTACCCTGTTAGATTTAACCCGTCAAGTGGTATAAGGGGGTTACAGGTGAACGACTCCGTAACGGTTTCGGCGCCTCTGATGCCCATGGTGGTTGGTCACCTGGCGCGGCTCCAGACCGGCTTGGATTTCATCAATACGCTGGATCTCTGGCCGGTCAGCCATGACCACCTGGACTCCCCCGCCAGCGCGCTGGATTGGTTGGTTGAACATGACCTGATGCACCGGGAGGCCCGGCTCCACCTGCTCGCTCAGTACGAGGCGTCACCCGCATCCGGGCTCGAGATGCTGAGGCGGCTGCGCCGCGTCCGGCAGGCGATGCGGGGCGTGCTGGTGGCGGCCGCCACCCGGCGAGCCCCTGACCCAAGCGACCTGGCCGATATGAACCGGGCGCTGCGGACGCACTACATCTATGAGCTGGTGCCGGCGACCGACGGCGTCTCGCTCGACCACCGTCACCAGGGTGACCCGGTTGATGGCGCGATTGCCCGGCTCGCGGAGGCGATCGCCCGCGAGCTGATCCAGGGCGATACCACGCGGCTGCGGATTTGCGAGAACCCGCAATGCCACTGGGTCTTTAAGGACACCTCGCGAACCGGCAAGCGCAAGTGGTGCAGTATGAGCAGCTGCGGCAACCGGGCGAAAGTCGCCCGGCATCGCGCGCGCCGGAAAACCCAATCTCCTTCTCCCCTGTAGGGCGGGCCCGTCGGCCCACGCGAGCGGCGCTTTAGGGCCAGGCGAGCGCTTGAGACGTTCAGGGTGGGCGTTACAATGACCGCCCGGAGGGGTGTCCGAGCGGTTTAAGGTGCGGCTCTCGAAAAGCCGTGTGGCGGCAACGCCACCGCGAGTTCGAATCTCGCCCCCTCCGCCACGGCCCCTCGGGTCAGGCCGCCGTCCGTGACCGCCGATACGCATCGCGCGCGGGTGGCAGCCAGCGAACGGGCTCGGGCGCGATGGCGAGTAAGCACGGCAACCCGGCGCGGAAGGCCGCGAAGGCCGCGCGTTGGCCCCTCCCCCACTTGAGCCTATAGCCCTCGCGCAGGCTCGGCGGCAGCAGCCCTGCGGTGATGACCGTGAGCGGCGCGAACGCCATCCGCGGGACGCCGCGAAACCCGGGATGCAGGATGACCTCGCCCAGGCGTCGGGCGTCGGCCCCCACCGCCACCTCTCGCCGGTCGATCATCCCCTGCAAGTACGCTTCGAACGCCTTCACGCCCGCGGGGTACATCTCGCGTGGAACCCCCAGCAGCACGCCGATTTCCTTCGTGTCCTGGTAGTACTGGTCCGCCTCGTCATCGCTGAGCGGCCCGACCAGTGCCCGGTAACCGTGGATGGCGGAGTACACCAAGGTCGCCTGCACCCAGAGCAGGAGCTCGGGGTCAGTCGCCGCATACCCCGGGCCACGGACGGCGCGATGTCTCGAATTGATGGTGCGAACGGCCCGCATCGCCGCCCGACGGTGTCCGAAGACGATCGCCATCGTCAAGTCGAGCGTGCGTCGCAACCGACCGGCCACATCGACCTGGTAGCTGCTGTGGTCCCGCACGCCCGCCGCGACTTTCGGATGCGCTAACTGCATCAGGATCGCGCAGGTGCCGGCGAGCGTCACGGCCGACTCGCGATTCACTCGCCAGATGATCGAGTCCGGTCCAAAGAGCCCGTGATCCTCGTTTAGACTTCCTGACGCCATCGATTTGAGTCTAGCCGCCGGTCAGCACGACGATGCCCACTACATGGAGCGGGCCCTGGCACAAGCTCGCCACGCCGCCTCCATGGGGGAAGTTCCGGTAGGGGCCGTCCTCGTCCGCAATGGTGCCGTCCTGGCGGAAGCCCACAACTTGATCGAAACGACGCCCAACGCGACGGCGCACGCCGAGATGCTGGTGCTCAACGAAGCGGCCCATGGCGGCCGGTCGTGGCGACTCGAAGGCGCGACCCTCTATGTCACGCTCGAGCCATGCCCGATGTGCGCCGGCGCGATGGTGCTGGCCCGGATCAGCCGCCTCGTCTATGGCACACCCGATCCAAAGAAGGGCGCGGTCGACTCGGTGTACGACGTCCTGCGGCATCCCGCGAACAACCACCGGGTGGAAATCAGCTCCGGGGTGCTGGCCGAACCGGCGGGACGCTTGCTTCGCGAGTTCTTCGCCGCGCGGCGCGTTAAACCGAGTTCGCAGGCGTCAACTGATTAGTTGCTCTTGAGCATCGCAAGGCCGATCAGCGCGTCGACGCTGCGGGCCCGAAGGCGATACGGGTCAGGATAGCCCGAAAAAGGCCCGACTCCCTCTACCTCAATATAGCACCGCCCCCGGGGCTTGCCGCAAGCCCCGGGTATAGTGCAGAGTTTCCTGACAAACGTTTGGAAATGAGGAGTGGTGTATGCCCGAGCACGCAGTTGTGATCGCCGGCGGCGGTCCGACGGGGATGATGCTGGCGGCGGAGCTGACGCTGGCGGGGACCGACGTCCTCATCGTCGAGCGGCGCGCCAGCATCAAGCTCGAAAGCTCGCGCTCCAGAGGTCTGCACTCCCGCACCATCGAGGTGCTGGACCAGCGCGGTGTCGTCGATCGCTTCCTCGCCGAGGGGAAGGCGATGCAGGTGCAGGCGTTCGCTGGGGTGCGTATGGACATCAGCGACTTCCCCACCCGCCACAACTATGGATTGGCGCTGCTGCAGAGCCACTTCGAGCGCATCCTGGCCGGCTGGCTCGACAAGCTGGGCGTTCCCATCCTGCGCGAACGCGAGGTGACCGGTTTCACGCAAGACGATAGCGGCGTCGATGTTGCGTTGTCCGACGGCACATCGCTGCGGGCGCAGTATCTGGTTGGTTGCGACGGGGGCCGCAGCGCGGTGCGCAAGGCGGCCGGAATCGATTTCGCGGGCTGGGATCCAACCACGCGCTGGATCATTGCCGAGGTCGAGATGGAGGAAGTGCCGGAATTCGGCTTGCGTGGCGGTGGTGGCATCGGCCCAGCCGAGGGTGGACGGGTGGGCGTCACCCTCATCGTGCCCGACCTGGTCCGCACCGATGAGCCCACCCTCCAGGACGTCCGCGACGCGCTCATCCGGGTCGACGGCAAGGACTATGGCGTGCACAGCCCGCAATGGATCTCCAGCTTTACCGACATGACGCGTCAGGCCGTGGCGTATCGCGGCGGGCGCGTGTTGCTCGCGGGTGACGCGGCACATGTGCACGCTCCAATGGGCGGGCAGGGTTTGAACATCGGCGTGCAGGACGCCGTCAACCTGGGGTGGAAGCTGGCGCACGTTGTCAACGGAACATCGTCGGTGAGCCTTCTCGATACGTATCACGCTGAACGGCATCCGGTTGCTGCCCGCGTGCTGCAGAACACGATGGCGCAGAGAGCGTTGGGCGCCAACGACGAACGCACGGTCGCGCTTCGCGGCATCCTGGCTGAGCTGCTGACGATGGATCAACCGCGCAAGCACATCGCCGCGATGATCTCCGGCCTCGACGTCGCTTACGACCTCGGCGGGGGACACCCGCTGCTCGGGCGCCGCATGCCTGACCTGGATCTTGTGACCGCTGATGGCCCGATCAGAGTTTTTTCGCTGCTGCACAGCGCCAAGCCCGTGCTGCTCAACTTCGGTCAGGCCGGTGGGTTCGACATCGTACCGTGGGCGCAACGCGTTCAGCTCGTCGATGCCTCCTACGCCGGCATCTGGGAGCTCCCGGTGGTCGGCGAGGTGACTGCGCCGTCGGCCGTGCTCGTCAGGCCCGACGGACACGTCGCCTGGGTGGGGGATGGCACCGATGCGGGATTGCGGGATGCGCTGACGACCTGGTTTGGAGCTGCCCTGGAGCGTACCATCGAGCGGAGATGAGCGTGGACGACGTCGGTGCCGAGCTGATGGCGGGACCGCTGAATGAATTCACCAGCCGGCGCAACGCGAAGTCCAAAGAGCTCAAGGCGGCGGGGCAGCGCGAGCTGGCGGCCGAGGTCGGCACCTTGAAGAAGCCGCCCGTCGCGGTTTGGGCCGTCAATCAGCTGGCCCGCTCGAACAAGCCGATGCTCGAACGATTGCGGCGCGCCGGAGAAGCCGTGATACAGGCGCAGTCGGGCGCGGTCGCCGGGCGGAAGAACGCAGCGCTCGAATTGCGATCGGCGTCGGACGCCTTGCAGCGTGAGCTCGAGGCGGCGGTACGGACGGCGGGCGATGTGCTCCGCGCAGGCGGACATGCCGCCGACGAGGCGACACTGCGCCGGGCACAGGAGATGCTGCGCCTCGCCGCGGTCTCTGACGCGCAGACGTGGGATCGCCTCCACCGCGGCGCGCTCATCAGCGAGCCGCATGCCGGCGAGGACATGTTGACGGCGGCGTTTTCGCCGGATCCGGGCGGGGGCAGCGGGACCGAGGCGACTCGCGCCAGGGCGAATGGCGAGAAGGCGGCGCGCTCGACGGCCCGACAGGCGGCGGAGACCGAGAAGCGGATCGAGACGGAGCACGTGCTGCGCACCGCGAAGGCGGACGAAGAGGCGGCGCTGCAGGCCGAGCAGACCGCCCGTCGGCTGCGTGAGGAAGCCGACCGGCTGGCCGCCGATGCGAAGCGCGCCAATGAGAAGGCCCGGCAGGCAGAAAAGGAACTCGCGCGGGCCACCGCGAGGGCGAAGGTGTCGCGGGACGCGGCGCGAAAAATCAGCCGGCGCGGTTAACGAATCTAGGGCTGTCCGGCCGGCTTTGTTTGGTGGTCGTTCTGGCGGCTCGCCGACCCACGCGATTGCAAATCCTTCTTGCTCCCACTCCACGCTAGGTCGACGTGTGATTGTGTGCGAGCGACGGCCGCGGCAGCTTCGGGGTCGCCACCTGCCGCGAGCGTCCCCGCCAGCTGCGTGAGGCTGGCATCGGCATGCGCGGCGCGATCGTCCGCCAGGCGGCTGAGGTCAGCGACCGCGCGAGTGTCCAGGGTGCTACCGGCGATCGATCGATTGAACTGGCTGACCGCGGTATCGTACTGAGCCATCCCGCGCACGCCATCCGCAACACGGCCTGCGGCGAAGAGCCGTTGCGCCTCGGCCAGGCGAACGTCGGCGAATTGCAGCTCCAGGCGCGCCTTCGCCGCGGAGTCAAAGGTGGTTGCCAGCTGCGCCCGCTCGACGCCCAGCTTGACCCCGTAGAGCGGATCGCCCGGGAGGGTGTTACTCGAAGCCGCGGCGACCGTCACGCCGCCGACCACGAGCGCAACCGCGAGCGGGCCGGCGTAGGCCAGGCGGACGACCGGCCTGGGCAGCACCGCCAGCGGGTTCCAGCGTCGCGCCTGACGCCGATGAGCCGCGGCGGCAAGCATCCGGTTTCGAGCCCGCAGCCGGAATGCCGGATCGGCAGCCGGGGCCTCCAGCCCGCTGAGGTCGACCGACAGCCGGAGCAGCGCGATCAGCTCATCGCGCTGCGCTGGATACCGGTGCAACACGTCCTGCAGGTTGCGTTTGTCGTCCATCGCGGCGAGGCACTCCTGCAGGGGCCGCGTCAGATCACGCACGGCGTGCCTCCACCGGCTCGGGCTCGAGCAGGAAGCGGTAGAGGCTGGCGAGCGCCCGATGCTGCATCGAGTGAATGGCCCCGGCCCGCCGGCGCATGAGGCGCGCGATCTCGTCGACGCCCAGGTTGTCGATGAACCGCATGATGATCACCTGCTGCTGTTCCGGGGTCAGCCGCTGCACTGCCGCGAGCAGCCGCTGGCGCTCCTCCGATAGTTGCGCCAGCGCGGCCGGATCGGCGTGCGGTCGGACGTCGCGGACCTGGTCGGTGAGCTCCATTGGCTCGCGCCCGGCGCGACGGTAGCGGTCGACCAGCAGGTTGTGGGCTATCCGGTACAACCACGAGGAAAAGGCAACGCCCCGGGGTCGGTAGCGGTGGATCGAGTCGACCATCTTCAAAAACACCTGCTCAGTCAGATCTTCGGCGTCGGCATGGTGGCGGACTCGCGTGTACAGATAGCGGTAGATCCCATCGAAGTGCCGGTCGTAGAGCTCGGCCAGGGCCCCCGCATCGAGGGCCTGGGCGCGGCGGATGAGGGCGTCGTCAGACGTCTTCAAGTCGCCTACAGCATATAACGCATCCTCCGCCGAATTTGAACGGGCGTGCGTGGCTAACCTCTTATAATCACCTGCACCCGCGGTGGCTTTAGCTCAGCTGGTTAGAGCATCAGATTGTGGATCTGAGGGTCGAGGGTTCAAATCCCTCAAGCCACCCCAGATTTCGAACACCAAACAGGGGCCTCGGGCTCAGATAGAATCGGACCGCCATGCCGGGCATCCTCGAGGGGAAGAAGATCCTGGTCACGGGCGTCCTCACGCCAGCCAGCATCGCCTTTGCGATCGCCGACACGGCTCAGAAAGAGGGGGCCGACATCGTGCTCACCAGCTTTGGGCGAGTCATGAGCCTGACCGAGAAGAGCGCACGGCGCATGAAACCGACGCCCGACATCCTCGAGATGGACGTCAACAATCAGGAGCACCTCGAGACGTTGGCCAGGACCCTCAAGGACCGATGGGGCCACCTCGACGGATTCGTCCACGCGATCGCGTTCGCGCCGGGCGACGCGCTGGGCGGCAACTTCATGACCGCACCGTGGCAGAGTGTGCAGACCGCCTTCCAGACCAGCGCCTATTCGCTCAAGGCCATGGCGCAGTGGCTCAGCCCGCTCATGTTTGAGCGCGGCGGCAGCATCGTGACGCTCGACTTCGACAATTCCACCCAAGCGTGGCCCTTCTACGACTGGATGGGCGTCTGTAAAGCCGCGCTCGAATCGGTCACGCGCTACCTCGCCCGGGACCTCGGCAGGCACCACATTCGGGTAAACGCTTTGGCGGCTGGGCCCCTCAAGACGATGGCGGCAAAAGGGATCCCAGGATTCGAGCGGTTCGAAAACAGCTGGGGCCAGCGCGCCCCGCTCGGCTGGAACAGCGAGGATCGCACGCCGGTCGCGAAGATGGCGGCCGTATTGCTCTCGGACTATAGCCCCGCCACCACCGGAGAGATCGTTCATGTCGACGGGGGTTATCACGCGATGGGCGCCGAGGTCGCCACCGAGCCGCCCGATTAGGGACTGACGCCCCAACCCTACCCTCCCGCGGAGGGGGAGGGAATTCGTCTGTAACCACGGCGCGAATCAACGAGTGTTCCGAGGGGCCGACGACCTCCGGGAGCGCCGGTCAGTCCCCTTTCCGGCGCTCCTTCTTTTTTCGCGCCGCGGCTCCAGCGGCGGCGATCCTCTAACAGGCGCAGCATGATCCCGGCGAGCAACAGCACCCCGATCCCCGTGCTCCACGAACCTCTAGACGTATCGCGGGCGGCAGGTCCTGATAGGCCGATGGGTACGAGACCCTCGAGATGCCGCTCTAGCAGCGCCGCGACCTCGGGGTCCGGCAGGATCCACCGCTGGTCCAGGGAGGCTCCCCGGCGACCGAATTCGACAACCAGGAAACTGGGCGCGTGCCCTCCGGGGAAATAGATGAGGCTGGTCTCCGATGTGCGGGACCAGGGGCTCGTGATGTAGGTCAGCCCCAGGTAGCTCACCCCGATTCGGTAATGCGGCAACATGACGGCCGCCTCCTCGATCGGTAGAGCCTGGCCCTGGATCGCGCCGGCGACCTGGCTGACGAGGGTGATCGCACCCCGCCGGTCTTCCGCCGACCGAGGGAGGAAGTCCCGCACCGCGCCGTTCGCGCCGAAGATGCGGATCTCCAGCGGGCCGGAGGCGGGATAGGTGTCACTCGCGCCCGCCGGCACAGCCGCGAGTCCGGCCAGCCCGATGGCCATCAGGGCCGCGCAGCCGCATCGGTGCCATGCCCGGCACACGCCACCCCGATTATGGGCGCTGGCCGGTTTGGTCGGTCGGGGGGGTTGGGCGTACGAGGGGTGGCGTCGCGGCCGGTGCAGGGGCTGGGGCCGGCGGAGGCGGCGGCGGGGCCCAGAGCGAGCAGGGCACGCCGTCGACCAGCGTGTCGGCGTAGGTCAAGTTGTAGGGGTTGTAGCTCCAGAAACGACAGGTCGGCCACGCCAGCACCGTCGATCGAACGTTCTCCGTGCCGGGCAGGAAGTAGTTCTGCCCGATCTGGTGCACGCCGGCGGGCTTCGCGTACCACTGGTCGGGCGTCGCGGCCAGGGCCTGCTGCATGAACCGATGCCAGATCGGTGCGGCGCCCACGATGCCAGTCGAGTTGTGACTCAGTGGCGTGTTGTCCGGGTTGCCGATCCAGACCGCGGTCGCCAGCGTGGGGGTGAATCCGACCGTCCAGTTGTCACGGAAGGCCTGGGTTGTTCCGGTCTTGGCGGCGACGTGGCGCCCGGGGAGGGTCAGGTCGCCGTTGCAGCCGAACGACAGGCAGCGATTGCGGTCGTCCGACATGATGGAGCCGATGATGAACGCGACGTCCTCGCTGATGGCACGGTATTCGTTCTTGGCCGGGTCATAGGTGAAGACATCCCTGCCGGTCGCGTCCTTGATCGACAACACCGGCGCCGGCGTGTGACGGACGCCAAGGGTCGCGAGGGTCGACACACCGGTCACCATGTCGAGCGGCGTGACCTCGTACCCGCCGAGCGTCAGGCTCAGCGAGTAGTTGTCGTCGGGCTGCGTCAGGTGGGTGACGCCCATCCGCCGCGCCACGCTGAGGACGTTTGGAATGCCGACACGCAGCTCCGTTTTGACGGCGGGAATGTTCAGCGAGTTGCCCATCGCCATCTTCAGCGGCAGCACCCCGTGGTACCGCAGGTCGTAGTTCAGGGGGATGTAGTGCTCGAAGCCGCTCGCGCCGCCCCACGTCGGGAAGACCAGGGGCGCGTCGAGGATGGGTGTGATCATGTTGAATTTGCCGCTTTCGATCGCGGCCGTGTAGGTGAAGATCTTGAAGGTCGAACCGGGCTGCCGCGGCGTATCTGCCATGTTGATCCAGCCACCCGGCCGGTTGTAGTCGTCGCCGCCGACCATCGCAAGGATCTCGCCGGTTTTTGGATCCATGCTGACCAGCGCGGCGTCGTGAAAGTTGTAATAGTTTCCTTTCTGCGCGATCTGATCGCGGACCACTTGCTCGGCCAGTACTTGAAGATTCAAATCGAGCGAGGTGTAGACGCGATAGCCGCGCCGGTCGCCCGGCTGGATGTGATACTGCTGCCGCAACGTTTTCAGGACGTAGTCGACGAAGTAGGGAGCCTGGAAATGATTGCTCGGCGGATAGATCTGCAATTTTGTGGCATAGGCCGCGTCGGCCTCCTTCTGGCTGATGTAATGGTTTTCGACCATCGCCGTCAGCACGGTGAACTGGCGCTGCTTCGCGGCCGCCAGGTTGACCAGCGGGTTGTACTGGGTCGGCGCCTGCGGCAGCCCGGCCAGCATGCTGGCCTGCGCCAGGGTCAGGTCGTGCGCGTTGGTTTGAAAGTAACTGTGCGCGGCCGCCTCGATGCCATACGTCTGGCTTCCGTAGAAGATGGTGTTGAGGTACATCTCGAGGATCTGGCTTTTCGAATAGTTTCTGTTTAGCTCGAGGGCCAGGACCGCCTCTTTCGATTTGCGCTGGATCGAGTTGTCCGGGTGCGCGCCGATGAACAGCTGCTTGACGAGCTGTTGGCTGATCGTGCTGCCACCCTGTTTGATGCCCCGGTGCGAATAGTCGGCAAACGCCGCTCGCACGACGGCGCCGAAGTCGACGCCGCTGTTCGAGTAGAAGCTGTGGTCCTCGACGGCGATGGTGGCGTTGATCACGTTGGGCGAGATGTAGCTGAGCGGGACTACCACGCGGTGGTCCCCCTGGTCGCCGACATCGGCGAGCAGGTTGCCATGCCGGTCGAAGATCAGCATGTCCTGCGGAAGGCTGGTTGATGACAGCCCGGTCACCGTGGGAAGATCACCGACCGTTTGCGCGGCGATGGCCGGGACCGTCAGCAGCGGCAGCGACACCATGGCGATCATGCCGACGACCACGTTGCGCTGCAGGTTCGCCCGGCGTCGCCGGTGCCACTCGCGGAGGTGATAGTCCGTATGCCGGTAGGAGTGCCGGCGGCCGTAGCAGCGCCTCACGGGTTCACCAGGCCGTAGACGCCTGCCGCAACCAGCCAGCCGAGCACCAGGAAAAAGACGCTCCAGGCTCCCAGGCTGGCCAGCCACAGGGCGGCGGCCCGGCTCTTCCGCTTCCGGTTACGGCGCTCGAGCCGGTGGCCGTGTTGGACGGCCGAACGATGTGCCCCCGCGATCGCCATTGCTGCTTTCCCTGCCCTGACGTGTATTGCGTTGGTCTCTGCGTTACAAGATTGTCACTTAGAGTTGGGCGTGTCAAGAAACAAGTTAAGTTATAGTCGCGCACTAAACCGGGCAGCCGCTGGCTATGCCCCGATTGCGGCGCGGTCGACGATGAACGCCAGCTCACCGTCCAGCGGTTGCACGAGGCCTGCCGGGAGGGCGGGATCCCGTCGTAGGACCCGCGTGAGGGCGCCCCGTTTGGAGGCTCCCTGAACCATGAAGAGCACGGCCCGAGCCTCGTTGATCACCGGCAATGTCAGGGTCAGCCGCTCGGGCGGTGGCTTGGGCGCATCGTGAACCCTCGCGACGAGCGCCTGCGCCTCCCGAAGTGCTCGATCGCCCGGAAAGAGCGACGCCGTGTGCCCATCCTCCCCTAGACCCAAATGGATCACATCGAACCGAGGCCGGCCACTCGCATCCGCTGGGACACGCCGGAGGGCCGGTGTCGGATCGCCGACCAGGGGAAACACGTGATCGGGTGAGATCGGCACGTGCTCGAGCAGCGCCGCCTTCGCCATCGCGTAATTGCTCGCGGGATCATCGAGTGGCACCTGGCGCTCGTCCGACCAGTAGACGAAGACCGACGCCCAGGGAAGGCTATCGCGATAGGGCGGCAGGGCCAGCCGCTCGTAGCACCCTCGAGGCGTCTCGCCGCCGGCGAGGGCCAGGTAACAGGCCCTGCGCGCGGCCACCGCACCGGTGATTCGCTCGGCGGTCCAGGACGCCGCCGCCTCGGCGAGCTCGGCCGGTCCGGCGACTAACAGGGGAGTGATGGCGGCGGCCACGCCGGTTCTTACTGCAGCGCGGCTGCGAGCGCCTGCTCGAAGAGCACGTCGTGGCCCGGCAGGGTGAGCTCGATGCCCAGCAACTCCTCGGTCGCACGGGATTCGAGACGCACGGTCCGCTCGGCAAGCTCCTGATCGCCGAGCCGGATCTGTGTCGAGAGGCGGCCGCCTCGAAGCCGGCTCATGCTGAAACGAGCCGGGCCTTCATCGCCACCGGTGTAAATCAGGAGGCGATGGACCCCGTGCTCGAGCGAATCATCGGCCCGAAATTCCAGCGGCACGTCGATGCCGACCGTCGCCATCCGGCTACGCAGCCAGCCTCCCAGAAGCCGCGCCTGGGCCGTCAAACCGTCACTTCCGTGAAAGATGGAGACCCCATGAATGTGGCCCAGGCGGGCGAGCATGTTCGGCATGTCGAAGAACTGTGCCGCCACGTGCCGCCAGGCGATCAGTCGTGCCCAGTTGAGGTCGCCGATCGACGCCCGCGCCTTCTTGCGGCGAGCTACCTCGAGGAGGCGCGTAAGGTCTGACTCGTCGAACCCCTCGTCGGTATCCACAATCAGTCGATCGGCCAGCTCGCAGAGATCGTCGAACAACGGATTATCGAACTGTGGACGACCCGGCCACCAGAGGATGACCGGAAGGTCGGGAATCAGCAGCGGCGCCGCCAGGCTGGCCAGGTGGCGGGCCGGCTCGCCGTGCGCGTGCAGGATCACGCGTTCGGTGCTAACCCGATGGCCGCTTTCGGTCCGCTCCTGGGCGGACACCTCAGCCTCGAGCTTGTCGGCCTCGCGGGTGTGCTGGGCGAGGAGGATCAGCGTCCGTGAAGGGTTGGTCACCGAGAGACGGTCGAGCACGCTGGTGACCGTGCCCAGCTCGGGCTCATTGCTCACCACGGTGATCAGATTGCAGACGCTGGCGCGGGCTTCCGCCGCGGCGTGCTGGGCCGCCTCGCTTCCCTGGCCGTCGTCATGCAGCCCCCACCGGACCTGGTCCAGCTCTTCCTGGATGGAGTGGACGTCGACAAAGGACCGGGTGCTGAGCTCGGTGTGGTCGTTGCTCATGGCCGCCGCCAGCGCCGGCCGGCCTGCTCGATGAGCGCGTCCGCTTCGGGCGGCCCCCAGGTGCCGGCGGCATAGTTGGGGAACGCCGGCGGCGGCTGCGACGCCCACCCGGCCTCAATCCCGTCGACCAGGGCCCAGGCGCGTTCGACTTCATCCTCACGGGCAAAGAGGGTCGCGTCGCCCAGCATGCAATCGAGCACCAGGCGCTCGTACGCGTCGGGAGACTCGACCATGAAGGATGAGCCGTAGAAGAAGTCCATGTTGACGGTGCGCAGCCGCATCACGGGGCCGGGAATCTTAGCAGCGATCTTCAGAGACGCCCCCTCATGCGGCTGGATGCGCATCACCAGTACGTTGGGCGTCAACTCCTGGACGGCAGTCTTCGCAAACGGCAGGTGCGGTGGGTTCTTGAATTGGATCGCGATCTCGGACGCACGGCTCGGCAACCGCTTGCCAGTGCGCAGATAGAAGGGCGTGTCGGCCCAACGCCAGTTGTCGATCTTGAGCCGGACCGCGACGAATGTCTCCGTGTTCGAGGTCGGGGGGACGTTCATTTCCTGGCGGTAGCCGGGCACCTGCTGACCGGCCACCCAACCAGGGCCGTACTGGCCGCGCACGACGTCAGCCGCGACGTCGATCGGATGGATCGACTTGAGGACTTTGACCTTCTCGTCGCGCACGCTGTCGGCATCGAAGTTGGGGGGTGCCTCCATGGCGGCGATGCTGAGGAGCTGCATCAGGTGGTTCTGGAAGATGTCGCGGAGGGCGCCTGAGGTCTCGTAGTACTTGCCACGCCGTTCGATCCCGATGTCCTCCGCCACCGTGATCTGCACGTGGTCGACATAGCGCCGGTTCCAGATGGGTTCGAAGATGCCGTTGGCAAAGCGGAAGACCAAAACGTTTTGGACGGTCTCTTTGCCCAGGTAGTGATCGATGCGATAGATCTGCTGCTCGCTGAACACGGCATGGATCGCCTGGTTCAGCGCCTGGGCACTCTTCAGGTCGTTGCCGAATGGTTTCTCGATGACGACCCGTTTCCAGCCCTCGCCGCCCCTGGCGATGCCCGACGCTCCGAGCCGGTCGATGATGACCGAAAAGAACTGCGGGGCGGTCGCAAGGTAGAAGACGCGGTTGCCGGCGGTTCCCCGCTCTCGATCCAACCGTTCGAGCTCGGCGGCCAGCCGGCCGTATCCCTCCTGGTCGTCGAAGGGCATCCGCACGTAGGAGATCCCTTCGGCCAGGCTCTGCCAGACGGCGCGATCGACCGGCTGGCTTCGCGAGTACTTCTGCACCGCCTGCTCCATGTGCGCGCGGAATTCGTCTTCACTGAGGGCCGTGTCCGCGACGCCGATCACGCTGAAGCCGGAGGGGAGATAACGGTTGAGGGCCAAGTTGTAGAGCGCAGGCATCAGCTTTCGCGCGGCCAGGTCACCGGAGGCGCCGAAGATCACCAGCGCCGCCGGGTCCGGCGTGCGCGACAGAATCAGCCCGTCGCGAAGCACGTTCTGGGTCAGCGGTGCGGTCGCCGCCTGAGCCACCGTTATTCAGTCCTCACCGGGTGACCGCCAAATTCATTGCGCAGCGCTGCCAGAACCTTGGCGCTGAACGAATCGTCCTGGCGCGACCGGTAGCGCATCATGAGGCTCATCGCCAGCGCAGGCGCGGGCACGGCATGGTCGAGCGCTTCTTCGAGTGTCCAGCGGCCTTCGCCCGAGTCCTCGACGTAGCCCTTGATGTGGGCCAGCTCGGGATCGCGTTCGAAGGCGTCCTCGGCGAGCTCGAGCAGCCAGGATCGGATCACACTGCCATGGTTCCAGAGTCGCGTCAGCTGGGTAAGATCGAAGCCGAAGGGCGCGGCTTTCAAGATTTCGAACCCTTCCGCGTAGCCCTGCAGCATTGAATACTCGATGCCGTTGTGCACCATCTTGGCGTAGTGCCCTGCGCCCGACGGACCAACATACGCGTAACCTTCGGGCGGCGCGAGCGTCCGAAAAATGGGTTCGACCTGCTTGAAAACCGCCTCGTTGCCCCCGACCATGAGGTTGAAGCCCACCTTGAGTCCCCAGATGCCTCCACTGGTCCCGCAATCGAGGAATTCCACTTGCTTGGTGCGCAGCGTTTCCGCGCGGCGCATCGAGTCCTTGTAGTTCGAGTTGCCACCGTCGACGATGATGTCGCCCGCCGAGAGGATGGCGGACAAGCGCTGGATGGTGTCATCGATCGGAGCGCCGGCGGGGATCATCAGCCAGAAGATGCGCGGGGCCTTGAGCTTCTGCCCGAGATCTTCGAGGCTGCTGGCTCCGGTCGCACCCTTGCCGGCAAGCGCCGCAACGGCGTCGACGGATCGGTCGAAGACCACGACCTGGTGGCCGCCCTGCATCAGGCGAACGGTCATGCCGGATCCCATCCGCCCGAGCCCGATCATGGCTAGCTGCATCAGGCCTGGACCGTTGCCCCCACCGACTGGCCGATCTTCACCAGGCCGTGCGCGACATCACGGACCTGAATGCGAAGCACGCGCCGCCCGTGGTTGCGCAATGCCTGGAAATCACCAAGGGCCTGCGCTTGCTTGAGAACACCAAATGTGAACCTCTCGCCAGGAATCGGCAGATCATCCGGATCATCGCCAACCACCTGGAGGAAGACGCCGGTGTTGGGGCCGCCCTTGTGCAGCTGACCGGTCGAGTGCAGATAGCGTGGCCCGTAACCGACCGTCGTCGCCACCCGGTATTTGTCACGGATGGCGAGCCTGATCGCGTCGAGCGCGCGGTCGTGGTCCGCGTTGGGTGTAATGAAGGCCAGCAGGGCCACGTAGTCGCCGGCCCGCACCTGACCGAGCAGGGCCTGGATCGCCGCCTCGAGGGTCGCCCCCGCCTGGCCGGCCCACCGGATCCCCTCGCCGACGGTCGGCGGATTGCCCTCGCTGAGGACTCTCTTGGTGAGATCCTTCGCCTCCTGCACGTTGGGCTGGTCGAAGACGTTGATGCCCAGGACCGCGCCCGCGACCGCAATCGCATACTCCCAGCGGAAGAACTCCGCCCCAATTGCGAGCGGGTCGCTGAGCTTGAGGGTGACAACCGGATGCCCGGCCTTGCCGAGCGCCGTCAGCGCCGCAGGCTCGTCGTCGCCCGGCAGCGCCAGCCGGACGAAGAGGCGATCGCTGCCATAGGCCTGCGGAGGACCCAGCGCTTCGTCCGCGACCGGCACCAGGCCCTTGCCTTCTTTCCCGGTGCTCTCGGCGATCAGCTGCTCCGCCCACACGCCGAAACGCTGTACCGCGGAGGGCGTGACAATCGTGATCTTGTCCCGCCCGGCCTTTGCCGCCTCGGCGAAGACCGCCCCCAGCCAGGCTCCCGGATTCTCGCCCACCGGCACGGACGGGGAACACGCCTGCGTCATGGTCGCCGCGCGGTCGAGCAGGCCCGAAAGGTCCACCCCACCCAGCGCGGCCGGCACCAGGCCAAAGTACGACAGGGCCGAGTACCGCCCGCCAATATCCGGCGGGTTGAGGAAGGTTCGGCGGAATCCTCGCCGTGAGGCCTCGTCGGCCAGCGACGTCCCCGGGTCGGTAATCGCGATAAACTGCTTCCCCTTCTGCCCTGTCTGCTGCCAGAAGTGGCGAAAGTGCGACAGCGTCTCCAGCGTGGTCCCCGATTTGGAGGCGACGATGAAGACCGTCTTGCGAATATCGATCGCCTTCTCCAGGCCGATGATGGCGGCGGGGTCCGTGGTGTCCAGGACATGCACGTCGAGCGCGCCCCTGGGCGCCCCGAAGGTTTGCCGGAAGACTTCCGGAGCGAGGCTGCTGCCGCCCATGCCCATCAGGAGGACGTCGCTGAATCCCTCGGCAACCAGCTCTTTGCGCAATGCCTCGAGCTCGGGGATGCGTTCCTCCATCCGGTCGGCAACCTGGAGCCAGCCCAGCCGGTCGCGGATCTCACTTTCGGCACTCCCGTTGGACTTCCAGAGCCCGGCATCCTTCTCCGCGATCCGCCGAACGACCGCCGCCTGCTCCAGTTGTTGCAGGCGACTGTTGACCGGCGCGTCGAGGACACCCAGTTGTGCTTCGTGGGCACCGACCGATCCCTTCTTCAGCGCTTTCTTCTTGTTCGTGATCTCTTCGAGCAGCTTGTCGATCGAATCGGCGAACAACTTGACGCCATCGATGCGCAGGTCAGAGGTGACTTTGTCCATGTCGATGCCGATCGCCGCCAGATCGCTCAGAACCTTGCGGGCGCCATCGACGTTTTCGAAGAGGCTGGGACGAACCTCGCCATGCTCCTTGAAGGCCATCATGGTTTGCTGCGGCATAGTGTTGACCGTCTCCGGGCCGATCAGTTCCTCGATGTACATCACATCGCTGTAGGCAGGGTTCTTGGTTCCCGTGCTGGCCCAAAGGCAGCGTTGCACCGACGCGCCCTCTGCCCGAAGGTCGGCGAACTCGGGCCCATTGAAGATCCGCTGAAAGGCCTGGTAGGCCATCTTCGCGTTGGCAACTGCGGCCTTACCCATGAGCTGCTGCAACCGCGCGCGTTCCGCCGGATCCTTCGCGGCGGCGATCTTCTGCTCGAGCAGCTTGTCGACGGCGGTGTCGACGCGACTCACGAAGAAGCTGGCGACCGAGGCGATGTCGACGGAGTGCCCCTGCTTCAGGCGCTGCTGCAAGCCGCGGATGAAGGCGCGAGCGACCTCTTCATAGACCTTGACTGAGAACATCAGCGTGATGTTGATGTTCAGGCCATCAGCAATGCATTGCTCGATCGCCGGGAGTCCGGCGTCGGTCGCCGGGATCTTGATGAAGATATTCGGGCGCCCGACGCGGTTGAACAGGTCGTGGGCCATCGCGATCGTGCCCTGGGTGTCGTCGGCCACGCGCGGCAAGACCTCGATGCTGACGTAACCGTCCTTGTGCTTGGTCTGGTCGTAGACGGACTTGAGCACGTCCGCCGCCCTCTGGATGTCCTCGACGATCAGGCTCAGCATGATCTCCTCGTCGGGGATGCCGGCCTCCACCAGCGAACGGAGCGCGTCATCGTAATCGCTGCTGCCGCCGATCGCCTTCTCGAAAATCGTCGGGTTGGAGGTCATGCCCACCACGGCATCCTCCTCGATCATTCGTTTGAGCTCGCCGGACGTCATCAGGCTTCGGCGGATGTAGTCGAGCCAGACGCTGGTGCCTGCCTCGTAAAGCTCGAATAAGGGGTTCTTCGCCATCGCTCCTCCTATGGCCGCAGCGCTGTAGGGCCTCTCATTAGACTCTCACACCGCGCCCGCTCCCGGAAGGGGCAGGGTAAGGCTTAGGTCCCGACGCCGCTCAGGGTAATCCGCTGGGTCCCGGCATTGTCGATGATCGTGACAACGCCCGAACGGGCGCCGGTAGCCTGCGGGAGGAAGGTTACGCTGATCGTGCAGCTGGCTCGGGCTGCCAGGGTGGTGCCGCAGTTCGTGGTCATCGTGAAGTCATCGCCGCTCAGGCTGATGCTGCCGATCGACAGCGGGCCGTTCCCTGAATTGAAGAGGACCACCGCCTGCGGCAGGGTCGAAGTCCCGGAGGTCACGCCACCGAAGTTCAGATATCCGCTGCTCAATAACGGCCTGGCCGCGGTTCCCGTTCCGCGCAGGCTTACGGTTTGAGCGCCGCCTGGGCCGTCGTCGAAGAGCGTCAGGGCGGCGCTGCGAACGCCGTACCCGCGTGGCGCGAATCCGACCGTAATCGCGCAGGATGCGCCGGGTGCGATCGCCCGCAGGCAGTTGTTGGTCTGTGTGTAGTCGCCGGCGGCGGCTCCGCTGATACCGATCGAACGGATCGTGAGCGCGCCGTCGCCCGTGTTCGTCACCGTCACGACCTGCGGCGCCGCCGTTCCGCCCACGTTCGCGCCGGGCGACAGAAGCGCCGCGCTCAAGGTCGCCATCGGCTGGTAGGCAAAGCCCGTGAGCCGCACGACATCGCTGGAGCCGGGAGCCGCGTTGGCGTCATCCGTCACGACCAGGCTGCCGGTGCGGGCCCCGCCCGCCTGCGGCGCGAAGGTCACATCGATCGTGCACGAAATACCCGGCAGCAGTTGCGCCGGACAATGCGGGGTGGCCCTGAAATCGCCGCTGGCCGCGATCGCGCCGATGGTGAGCGGCCCGTCCCCGCGGTTGGTCAGCACGACGGTTTGCGGCGCGCTAGTCGACCCGACGTTCTGGCTGAATTTGAGGCGGTCAGGACCGAGATGCGACAGCGCCATGGTCGCCACACCCATCACCTGGATCCGCTGCGGGCTGTCGGCTGAGTCGTCGGCCACGACGATGTAGCCGTCCCGCTCCCCAAGGGTGCTGGGAATGAAGGTAATCGTGATGGCGCAGCTGGCGCCAGGTGCGAGCACCGGCGGGCAGTTGTTGCTCTGCGAGAAGTCGCCGTCCTCACGGATGGCGCTCAGGTGGAGCGGCGCCTGCCCGCTGTTGACCAGCCTGATGGTTTCCGAGCCAGTACTGCTGCCCAGATTCTGAGTGAAGATCAGCGATTGGCTGTTGAAGCTCGCCGCTGGTTGCGCCACGCTCCCCGTAAGCGGCACCGATTGCGACGCACCCCCCGACGATCCGTTCCCGCCGGCATCGTCCTTGACGGTGAGCGTGCCGCTGCGCGTCTTCTTGTCGTCGGCGCCGATCTGGTTGAGCGTAATCGTGATCTGGCAGCTACTATGGCCGGTCATCACACTCGGACAGTTATTGCTCTGGCCGAAATCGGGGTCGGTCCCGTTGTCGAGGGCGATCGAGGTGATGTGCAACAGGCCCTCACCGTTGTTCGTCAGCGTCACGGTTGCCGGCGTGGGCGGCGCGTTGACGGGCTGATTGATGACGACCGCGGGCGGACTGAGGGTTACGAGGGCTGCCGTCGCTTCACCCTTCAGGGTGATCAGTTGCTGACCCCCGATCGCATCATTGGGAATCACGGCACTGCCCGTATGGGTGCCGAGGGTCGCACGCGGCTGAAAGGCCACCTCGAAGGAGCAGCTTGTCCCCGGCTCGAGCTTCGCCTGGGCGCAGGTGTTCTTCAGGGGGTCGAGGTAAAAGTTGTTCCGATCTGCACCGAGATCAACAGCCCCCATCACCAGCAACCCGCTGCCCGTGCTGGTCACGGTCACACTCTGCGGTTGGCTGCGCCCGGACAGGTTGGTTGGATCGAAGTTGACCTGGGTGCGCTGGATCCCGGCCTGGGTGACGCCCAGCCAGCGGATGCGGCTGTTGAAACTGTCGGCGACGAGCATCGCGCCGGAGTCCCCGAGCATGCTGAGGCCACGAGGCGCGTCGACTTCGGCGGCGTCGGCCGGGCCGGCGTCGCCCTTGAGTCCCGACGTGCCAATTCCGCCGAAGGTCGTCACCGCCTGACCCGTGAGGTCAATGCGACGAACGCGGTGGTTCAGGTAGTCGGCAACGTAAGCGGTCCCCTGGTCAACGGTGGCACTCCAGGGACGATTGAAGTGGGCTTGGGCAGAAGCGCCGTCGCCGAATGCCGGCGCGCCATCGCCGGCGATCGTCTGGATCACGTCGGATGCCTTCGGATCCGCGCTGGCGGCAGCGACCCGGCGGATCCGGTGGTTGAAGCTGTCGGTGATGTAGAGATTGGGCGACGCCGCAGTGTCCAGCGCGACACCATACGGAAAGTACAGATCGGCCTGGCGCGCGTCGCCATTTTCGCCGCTGTACCCGAGGCGGCCGGTGCCGGCCACCGTGAAGATCGTGCCCACCGACGAGACCTTGCCGTTGGCATCGAACCGGAGGCCACCCACGACTTCGCGCACCCGACTGTTGTAGGTGTCGGCGATGAAGAGGTTGCCCGCCGGATCGACAGCCAGTCCGGTCGGATAGCTCAGCGACGCCTGGTTCGCAGGTTTGCCCTCGTCGGCGCTGGCATAGCCTGCCGTCCCGGTGCCGGCGACGGTCGCGATCGTCTGATGCGTCAGGTCGATCGCGCGGACGACATTGTTGAAGGTATCGGCGACATAGAGCACTTTGTGCGGGGTATCGAGCGCCCCACCCATCGGGTAGGCCAGCCGTGTGTCCGTAGCCTGGGTCGAGGGGATCCCCGGCCCGCGAGTCCCACCGATTCCGGCAAGGGTACTGACGTCGTCATCGTCGTTGTCAGGCTTCGTGTCGTCGTCAGGTTTCGCATGGTTGGCCGCGTCCGTGTCGTTCGTGGTGAAGGTTCGCACGGAATGATTGAAGGTGTCGATGACGTAGCGCTGGCCGGTCACCGCTGGTACCGCCGCGTTCAGTGGCGACCCGGCTCCAAGCTGCGAGAGCACCGCCGCGGGGGCTGCAAATTGGGCTTGGCCCGGTGGCTGGCCATTGCCGGCGAAGCTCGCTGTCCCGTTGCCGGCCTCGATGTGAATGTTGTGCGCAGGCGTCTGGGAGAGCGTGCCTTCCAGCACTCGCACCAGGTTGTTGCCGGTATCCGCGATGACGACGTCGCCATTCGGCCGAACCGCGACCCCAGTCGGTGCGGCGAGCTGCGCCAGGATCGCGGGGCCGCCGTCGCCAAACTCGCCGAACTTGCCGGTCCCGGCTACGGTTCGCAGGAAGTGATCCCCGATCGCCAGCTCGCGAACAACGTTGTTGCCGGTATCGGCGATGTACAGGTTGGCCTTCTCGTCGAAGGCGAGCCCGGATGGCTGCCGCAGCAACGCTGTCGTGGCGAGCACGCCGTCTGTATAGCCGGCAATCCCTGTGCCGGCCACGGTTGTCAGCGAACCCGTGACAAGGTCGAATCGGCGGACCACATTGTTATAGGTATCGGCGATGTACAGCCCGTCGCCGTTGACGGCGAGACCGCGCGGTTGGCTCAGCGGTGCGGCGACCAGCGTCCGGATGATGCCCCCGCCATCGATTGCCCGCACCCGGTTGTTGAGGGTGTCGGCGACGTAGACCGTCCTCCGCTTGCCGTCCCAGGCGATCCCGTACGGCGAATTGAGCTTGGCCGTCGCGGCCGGGCCCTGATCGCCGGCGTACCCGAAGGTCCCGGTTCCAGCAATCGTGCTGATCACCGCCGTCTGTGCGCCACTGGGGTTATCGATCGACGGGATGGTGACCGTGGCCTTGCGCACCTGGTGGGCGAATGTGTCGGCAATGTAGACGTCGAAGCCGGTCACCTGGTATCCCACCTGCGTCACCTGCCCGATGGCGAGCGCATAAGGGCCAGCCAGTTGGGCCTTCGCGGGGTCACCAGCGTCGCCCGCAACCGCCAGACTCCCAGCGCCGGCAAAAGCCACCTCGCTGTTGTCGATCAGCAGCCGAACCACGTGGTTCGCCGGGTCGGCTACGAAGGTGTAGCGGCCGAACACCGCGAGGCCGAAGGGCTGCTGGGCGACTTCGGTCGGTTTGCCGGCAGCCGGCGCGCCGGCATAGGTCGAGAGTTCGGGGCGGCCCGCGATGGGGGCGGCGAAGGCCACGATGGGCGGCGAGGTTACCGCGATCTGTGGGAGGGCGAGGCTGGCCAGCAGGGCGGACGGACCCAGGGCGCGCCACCACCGGCTCCCCCAGCGGCCTCGTCTCATCATGCCGTTCCCCCGTGCGTCGCGACGACCCCCGCAGGCATCATACCCTGAACTTCAGCCAAGATCACCGCCGAAGGACCAAATCGGTCGGTTGCGAGCGACCGGGCGTGACCAAGAACGGCGCGTCTGCCTCGATGGCGGAGCCGGCTCGGTCGCCGAACGGGTTCGCCACGATCGCCTGCAGCATCCGTGGGCCGAGCAGGTCGTGATAGAGCACGAGAATTGGGAACTGGAACGAGCCGTTGGCGTCGGTCGTGATGTTCTTCGGCAGCGGCGACCGCAGCGCCGGGGCACCCCAGTTCAGGAAGACGATCGACGCGTTTGCCGGGAAGCCCGTGCCGACGACGTTCGTCACGAATCCAGGCGGCCCGATCGGCGGATCGAGGGCGACGGAGGGCTGGAAGCAGGGAATCTGGTACGTCGCGTCCGCTTCCCGTTGCCGGAAATCGTCGGCGCGCACCAGGTGCACACCCTCGGACCGGCTCCGCACGTGGATGTCCAGGCTGAAGTGGCCGAAGACGTCGGTTGTCCGTTCGAAGCTCTCGGGCGTCCCGCCCGGACCGGCATCAAAGGTCACGAGGACCGCGCTGTATGGATTGAAGTTCACGCCATCAACCGTGATGGTGTACGTCGCGGGAGGGGCCGGCGTCGGCGTCGGTTTCGGTTTCGACGTCGGCCGTGGTGCGCCCGGCTTGAATGTGTCAGACGTCAGCGCGATGGCCGTAGCCGGCTGGAAGCATCCTGGCGTGACGGTAATGGCGGCGGGCGACACAATCGCCGTGGCCGGCTGACCGCTCTGCCAAGCGACGAACGCGCGGTTGCTTTTGTGCACCTCGAGCCCATCGGTGAACGTTGCCTGGATGACGTCGATGCGGGGTTCCTTGCCGTTCGGGTAGACATAGTTCGCGTGCCCCGCTTTGTCGGTCGTCGCCTTCGACACCGCGGCCTGTTTTTGCGGGTCGGTCACATTCGCGAAGGTGACGGCAAGGTTGCGGACCGCGACCCCACGCCAATCGACGACGGTGGCGGTGAGTGTGACGGGGCCCGGCATGTTGACCGGTGTCGAGGCCGGATCGAGCTTGATCCGCGTCGCCGGGAAACCCGCTGCCAGGCTAGCCGGCCCGGCGAGCGCCACGCTGCCGACGACAGCGACGACCACGGCACCGACGAGGATCGCAGCCGCCGCCAACCGGAGGCTGCGCATTAACTCGGCGGGTTCTTGAAGTACCCGCTGTAGTAAACGGATGCGTCGCAGCTAGTGCCTTCCGGCGGGGTGCAGGTCAGCTCGATCTTGTCGTTCTTTTGGAATGTCAGCGGCGTGATGAAGTGAAAGTCGAGGTCGCGGAAGTTGTCAAGCTTCAGCTGCAGCAAAACCTGGTCCTGGTTCGTTTTCGCATTGAACCGTGACAGCTTCAAGTCGCCGGTCAAGCCGTTGGGATTCTCGAAGACAAGGTCGGTAACCGAGAGGCCGCCGTCGGCGGGAACGGTCAGACTGTTGCTACCGACGAGGCGCGCGGCGTAGGCATCGCCGCCAAATGGGTTCGCACCGGTCGCCCCACCGCCGCCACCACCAGTCGCTGGAGGATTCTGTGCCTTCAAGGAGTTGACCTGCGCTTGCAGCGAAGAGGTCTGAGGCGCGACCGCTTGGGTTGCCGCGCTCTGGATGTTTGGTTTCACCAGGAAGAACCACAACAACACGAGCACGAGGGCAAGAGCGGCCAGCCCGATCAGGGCTGGGAGCAGCCAGGGTGGAATCAGTCCCTCCTGCTGCATCGTCCCATCGACCGTGATGGGCGGTAGGTTGTCCTGGTGAACGATCACCTTGTAGGGGTTGGTCTTTGGCGGGCCGGTGAGGAAGCGCTGTTTCGGTGACATCCGCACCGACGCAAAGCTGGCGGTGCCGGGTTCGGAACTGATCGCCGGCGGGTTGATCGTGAAGTTCAGCTTGCGATCGGGGTCGGCGGCGGTCAGCCGGGCACTGATTCGAACGTTGCCACGGTTATCGAGCGCGAGGCGAGCGTGGGCACGGGACCGCCCTTTCGCTGTCCGCGGGATCAGCTCGGCGAATGTGTCGTTGAACGGACCGACCTCAACGACACCCTCCTCGACCAGCGAGGCCCGCGCGTCCTCGCGCGACTTGACCCTGACGGCAAAGGGGATGGCGCGCGCCGGCACGCTGGACGACTTCGGCGGCTTGAACCTGATGCGCGCGACCGCCTCGGCCCCCGGAAAAAGGGGAATGACGGCGGGCTCGACAATGGCCCACGCGGAGGCGTCGCCCAGGACCTCGAGGGTGAACTGGTCGACCACCGTCCCGGAGTTGCGGACGCGAACCTCGGAGACGGCCTCGCCACCCGGTGTGACCGTGACAGCCTTGCTGGCAAGCGTGGCGGTAGCAGCCATGGCGCTCGAATCATAGGTAGCGCTCCGTGGCGCGGCCATAGCCAGAGAGGAAGACCTGCAGGCATCGCCTACTGCCCGTTAAGTCCCCGTTAAGTGCCCGGAAAGTCGAGACCATCAGAATGCGGCCAGCAGCGCAAGGCAGCAGGAACCTGCCCAGGCCCCAGGAGGAGGAAAACCCGTGATCGCCACTCGCCCAGCCGTCCTGACCGACCGTACCCGTGTTTACATCGCCACATCTGATCCCGTTTCGCGAGCCGGCATCGCCAGCCAGCTTCGGTCCCACCACGGACTCGACATGGTCGAAGAGCGCCAGGTCGATGCCGAGGTCGTCGCGCTCGTCGTGGCCGACCAGATGGACGAGGAGACCGCGCAGACCATTCGGGCACTGAAGCGTCGCGGGGTCGAGCGCGTGGTTTTGATCGTGACCCGTGTCGACGACACCGGCTTGCTCAGCGCGCTGGAAGCTGGGGCCCGGGGCGTGCTCCGCCGCAACCAGGCAACACCCGAGAACCTGCTCGAAGCCATCCGTGCCGCCGCCGGCGGCGAAGGGGCGCTCTCCCCGGACTTGCTGGGCCGCTTGCTGGACCAAGTCGGTCGCCTGCAGCGCCAGGTGTTGAATCCGCGCGGACTCAGCTTCGCGGTGCTGACCGACCGGGAGATCAAGGTCCTCAAGCTGCTCGCGGACGGACTGGATACCGCCGAGGTTGGCCGCCGCCTGTTCTATTCGGAGCGCACCGTCAAGAACATCGTCCACGATGTCACCAGCCGACTGAATCTGCGCAACCGCACCCAGGCGGTCGCCTACGCGCTGAGACAGGGACTGATCTAGGACTTATCGGGGGGCACGGGGGGCCGTGCGCGCGACGTCAGTCGAGCACGACGTCGACGTTGCAGCGCCGGCGCGCGCTGCTGATGGCCCGCGCCAGGATGGCGCGGTGGCCGAGCGCGACGTTGGGGTGGCCGAGCGCGACAACGCGGTCCCACTCGGTGGCCTGGCCAGTGCGCCCCCAGGGCTGTTTCATTCGCGCATGTTGCTCGGCCTGCAAGCGATGGCCGGCAACGCCGCCGTCGCCAACCTGATTGAGACGCGCAAGCACGAGCCCTCGAGCTCCCATCCCGCTCTCGGAGAGCGCACGGAGGAAGACGAGTCGCAGGTCGGGGGCGCTGAGCCCGGCACCCCGATCGCGGATCGGCCGGCACCGGCCATTCCAGATGTCAGCACAGTCGAACCTGCCACCGGTCTTGCACAAACCGGTAACCTGCCACCAGCGCAGTTGCTGCGCGCGCTGGGAACCGTCTCGACTGCAGCCGACCGGCAAGCGACCGAAGAGCACGAGCAGCTTGCGGCCAATGCACCGCAACGGCCGCGCCATCCGGGGGCACCCGCCACCGTTGAGTCTCCAGCCTCGGCCCGTCTTGCCGTCGCAGACGGCCCAGCCCCAACTGGCTTTGCCACGATGCCGGAGGGCCGGGATGTGCAGGTCAAGCCTCCCCCAGCGTTGCCGGCTACACCCGAGCTGCCGATCGCGAACGGTCAGCTTCCGACGCGCGACCCGGGCCTTGAGGTGCGGGCCGGTCCCCTCCCCCATCTTTCGCTCGAGGGTAGCGCCGACCCGGCGCTCATCCACCAACAGCGCAACAGTGTCCTCGGTGGTATCGAGCGCGGGAAGACCATTGGCCAACAGGAGGCCAGCCGGCCGCTCGGCGAGGATGAGATCTTCCCGACAGCGCCCGCTGAAACGTTGCGCGGATCCGTCGGCGAAATGCCCCGCGCCGCGGTTCAAGCGGCTGCTAAACCAGAGTCGGCCGAGGACGACGAGGCGGCGTCCATCATCGCCGAACAGGAGAAGGGCGCCGAAATCCAGAGCGCGGTCGGCACCGGCCTTGCATCGCTTACGGGCCAGCGCGAGGAGTACGCGCAGCGGACCAGGGGCGAACGCGCGAGGGCCGACGCAGAGATGTCGCAACTCGAGAAAGCGAACACCAGTGAACAAGCCGGCGAACGCGCGGCAGCGAAGCGTGAGGTCGGCGGCCTCCGCAGCCAGTGGACAACCGCCCAGCAGGAGGTGGTGGCCGGCGCGCAGCGCGAGACGGACGCAAAAACCACTGAGACTGTAGAGACCGTCTCCCAAGAGCGGGGCGCGGCGGAGCAGCAGGCGACCGCCCATTACGAGCAAGGGCAGCAAGAAGCTCAAAAAGCCCGGCACGAAGCCGAGCAGGAGGCCGCATCCGAGCGCCAAAAGGCACAGGGCCAGAACCAGGGCGGGTTACTCGGGGCCATCGGCTCCGCCGCGCAATCGCTGTTTGATAAGGCCAAGCAAGCCGTTCAGTCGGTCTTCGACCGGGCGCGCCAACTGGTCCGGGGTGCGATCGAGCGAGCCCATCAACTGGCGACAGCCGTCATGGAGCGCGCTCGCCAGGCAATTGCCGGTGCGATTCGGATCGCCGGGACAGTGCTCACGGCGATCGGCGACCGAGTCCTGGTTGCTTTTCCCGCGCTGCGCGATCGGTTCCGCAAGGCAATCCAGGAACGGATCGCTGCGGCTGAACTCGCTGTCAACAAGCTGGCCACCGTGCTCAAGCACGCGGTTCAGAGAGCGCTAAATCTCCTAGGCGCGACGCTCTCTGCCGCGATCGGCCTTTTGCACCGGGGCATGCAGGCTGCCATCGATGGTGTACGTGCGGCGGTCCACAGCGCGCTCGATTTCGCGCGCGGCGCAATCGCTGCCATAGGTACTTTTGCGGTCCTCATCAAGGACATCGCGGCTAGCCCTCAGCATTGGATTGCCAACTTGGCTGCCGCTGCTCGCGATGGAATCCGCAATCACTTGTGGACGGATCTCAAAGGCGCAATTCAAGGCTGGTTCAACGAGAAAGTCGACTCGATTCTGGGGCTTGGACCCGCGGTCTGGAATCTGCTGAAGAGGGGTGGTATGACCGCCGCACGCGTGGCGAGCATTGCCTGGGACGGAATCAAGTCGATGATCCCCCAGACAGTCATTTGGGTCCTCATCGAAAAGCTTGTAGCGTTGATCGTGCCTGCGGCCGCAGCCGTAATGCTGATTGTCCAGGCGCTTCAAGCAGCCTGGGGAAGTCTCAGCCGCATCGTGCAGGCGGTCGATGCCTTCATCGGATTCCTCAAGGGAGTTCGTTGGGGCAACGCCGGGCCGCTATTTGGCAAAGCCATCGCGGCCGGAGCTGTGGCAGTCGTCGAATTCATTTCCCAATTCTTGCTTCAGCGCCTAACGGGAGCCGTAACCGGGGTCGTCGGCAAGCTGCGGTCCCTCGCGAAACGCATAGGCGCCCGGCTGGCACCGGTCGGCCGCGGAACTAAGCGTGGCGCGAAGTGGCTGGGAGGCAAAGCCGGGCAAGTGGGTAGCCTCATCAAAGGATCTGCACGCAGAGCGGTAGCGCGGCCGAAGGTCGAATGGCACACGTGGCGCTTAGGTCAGGAACTCCGCAAAGCGCACCCTCAAGCCTTTGAGAAATTGCGTCAAGTCAAGGCCGATCCGGGTTTGGACCCAGCGCTGAAGCTCCAATTCCTCAAAACGGTTCGCTCACGAATGGGCGCTGGCGTAGACCCAAGGGCACTCATGACTAGGGTTGTCGCCGAACATGCAGATAGCTTCTGCCTAAAGGGCGCACTGCTTGCGGAGGGGGAAATTGCTTCTGTCGCTCCCCTAACGAAGCTAGTATCTCTGCGTTCCATCTTCGAAAAAAGGATGCTCACCGCCGAGTACAGGGAACGATTTGCAACATTCGATGAGTGGAAAGCGGAAATTACTCGAAACCCTCGCAGTTTCGACCCGGCGCAGCATTTGCAACCCGATGCTGAGATAGGGCGTTGGTGGTCACCGCTTGACGATGCCAATGAACCGACCTTGAAGCAAGCGACTCAAACGCGCCAGCTCGGGGACGAATACAAAGAGGGCGCCGTTCGCGCCCGCATCTCTGCGAAAGAGGCGGCCAAGACAAAGTTTTACAAACCAACTGCATTCGATGCCATGTTCTTCGATCCTTGGCAACCACCACCGAAGAGCAGTGCCTGGGGATTTATCAGAAGTCAGGACGGCAGGGTTACGATTCGGGAGACAGTCACAAAGCCAGTGAACGTATCAAATTGCGAGCACTTTGAAGTTCTGCCAAGCCAAGAAACGTTAGCGGTGGCGGCCGGCAAGCCCGACTTTGCAACGGCGATTGAGGCGTTACCGTGACCGATGAAGTCGTGGTGAACGGAGTCCGGGTAGGGCCGTCAACGGACCTAACCGTACTGCTGCGGAGACAGATAGTCGACGGGAATGTCCTTGCGGGTAGATATGACGAAAGTCCCGAACCGGGCATTTGGAGCCTGTTTGCCGCGGCGAAAGGAACCCCGCTAGAGGCACGACTAATAGAGGCTGTCAGAAGCCTCTTGACAGACTCCGACGACCACGTTCGGTCGGCAGCAGTCGGTCTGGCGCAGGCGTATGCCGAGAAATTTCAGGCACCGGATCTGCTCCAAGTATTGGCGGATCATCCCAATTTGTTTGAGGGCGTCAGCGAAAAAGCCGGCGAACCCGACCTCGCTTGGGGTCTTCTCAGGGCAATCGCCGGATCTTCCAATTGGGATCTCCGTGTGACCGAGCGTCTAAGGTCCGCGGCCCTCGAGTTTCCAAATGGCTCGAGTGTCCTTGCTGGGCTCGTCAGCCACGACCCAGACTGGGCAATAGATCACGCGCAGGAGTTGATTGGCGACCAGCCTGCTCGAGCCCGTATAGTCCTCTTCCGACTTAAAGACCCCGAGCAGCGCGAGCGGCTTGTTAGGGGAATTCCAATTGAGTCCCCGCGACTCCGCGACCTTGTGACCCTTGCTGTCTCGGAAGAGGTGAAAGATCCTGCAGAACGACAAAGACTCCTACAGTTGCTCAAGTAGATGGACCTGCTACGAAGTTCGCTGCCCGTTTGGGCAACTTGGCCTGCCCAGAGACCTGCGCCGTTGAGCGTTGACCCGAACGGCCAATTGGAGTGAGATCAGGCGGAAGGACTTTGCGCGCCTGTTGGTAGCAGCGTGAGTTCGACGGAGGCAATAAGCATGCAATCGCACGAAAACGGTCTTCTGATCAGTCCGGAAAGCCACCAGGCGCCAACTCGGCAAAAGGACGCCGCGGAGTCGGTCGGCCCCGAAGCACTCATGCATGGCCGCACCGACGTCTTGACTCCGTCCGCCGTCATGCACCTACAAAAGACGGCCGGCAATGCCACCGTCACTGCC
>DATEHI010000075.1:0-18734 GCA_035279665.1 Candidatus Dormiibacterota bacterium
GGCCGACCAGGAAGACCACAACAGCATGGGCTGGCACAGCGCCCTGCGCGCGCGCCAGGTCGCGACCAACGTCGAGGCCATCCTCGCGCTCGAGGCGCTCGGCGCCGCGCAAGGCATCGACCTGCTGGCGCCGCTGAAACCGGGACGCCTGACGGGCGAGGCACAGGCGGCGATCCGGGAAATGGTCCCGACCCTCGACCACGACCGGGTGCTCGAGCCGGAGATCCAGGCCGCGATCGAGCTGCTGCGCAGCGGCCGCCTCGCTGAAATCGGAGCGCGGGCGTGACCATCGCAACCCCGATCCGGGCGGCGCGCGGTACCCAGCTCAGCGCTCGCGGCTGGCAACAGGAGGCGGCACTGCGCATGCTCTGCAACAACCTCGACCCCGAGGTCGCCGAGCGCCCGGAAGACCTGGTCGTCTACGGCGGCACGGGGAAGGCGGCCCGCGACTGGCCGTCGTTCCACGCCATCGTCGCGGCCCTGCGCCGGCTCAAGGACGACGAGACCCTGCTGGTGCAGTCCGGGAAAGCGGTAGGCATCTTTCGAACCCACGAGTACGCCCCACGCGTGTTGCTCGCGAACAGCCTGCTGGTGCCGCGCTGGGCCACCTGGGAGCACTTCTGGGAACTCGAGCGGCTCGGCCTGATCATGTACGGGCAGATGACCGCCGGCAGCTGGATCTACATCGGCAGCCAGGGGATCCTCCAGGGAACGTATGAAACATTCGGCGCGCTCGCGGCAAAGCAATTTGATGGCACGCTGCGCGGCCGAATCGTGCTGACCAGCGGGCTCGGCGGTATGGGCGGCGCGCAGCCCCTGGCGGTGACGATGCACGAGGGCATTGCGCTCTGCGTCGAGGTGGATGCGGCTCGCATCGAGCGCCGGCTCAAGACTCGCTACCTCGATAAGGCGACGGCGAAGCTCGATGAGGCCATCGCCTGGGCGGAAGAGGCCCGCCAAAAGACGTCATCGACGTCGATCGGCGTGGTGGGCAACGCCGCCGAGGTCTACGCGGAGCTCCTGCGCCGCGGGTTTGAGCCCGACGTCGTCACCGACCAGACGTCGGCGCATGACCCGTTGCGCGGCTATATCCCGGCGCCGCTCAACGTCGACGAAGCGGCCGATCTTCGAGCCCGCGATCCGCAGGAATACCTGGAGATGGTGAAGCACTCGGTGCGCGAGCACGTCGGGGCCATGCTCGGTTTCCAGCGGAAGGGCATCGAGACCTTCGACTACGGCAACAACCTGCGGGGTCTCGCGCTCGAGGCGGGCGTCACCGGTGCCTTCGATATCCCGGGCTTCGTCCCCGCCTACATCCGCCCGCTGTTCTGCGAGGGCAAGGGCCCATTCCGCTGGGTCGCGTTGAGCGGTGACCCCGAGGACATCTATCGCACCGACCGCGCCGTCATGGAGGCGCTCCCCGACAACGAGCATCTGCACCGCTGGCTGCGGCTGGCGCGCGAGCGCGTCCAGTTCCAGGGCCTGCCGGCCCGCATCTGCTGGCTCGGCTACAGCGAGCGCGCCAAAGTCGGCCTCCGCTTCAACGAGATGGTCAAGTCGGGCGAGGTTGGCGCGCCGATCGTGATCGGGCGCGATCACCTGGACGCCGGTTCGGTGGCATCGCCCTATCGCGAGACGGAGGCGATGCGCGACGGCAGCGATGCGATCGCGGACTGGCCGATCCTCAACGCGCTGGTCAACACGGCGGCAGGCGCGAGCTGGGTCTCGGTGCACCATGGCGGCGGCGTGGGGATGGGGAACTCCATCCATGCGGGCATGGTGGTCGTCGCCGACGGGACGCCGGCGATGCGGGACCGGCTCGAGCGAGTGCTGACCACGGACCCGGGGATGGGCGTCATCCGCCACGCGGACGCCGGCTACGAGACGGCGATCGACTTCGCCGCTACCCACGGGATCGACCGGGCGACGTGATCGACGCGATACCCACGACGCGCCGTTGATCCGGGCCGACTTCGCCCTGCGGCACGCCGGCCAGCTGGCCACCATGGTGCCCCTGCCGGACGATCCGCTCGGCCGCATCAGGGACGGTGCGCTGGCCGCGCGCGGCGCACGCGTGGTCTGGATCGGCGAAGACCGCGACCTCGAGTCGCAGGTTGCCCTCGACGGTGATGTGCTCGACGCAGCCGGCGCCTGCGTCATCCCTGGGCTGGTCGATGCCCACACGCACCCGGTGTTCGCCGGATCGCGTGCCGATGAGTTCGCGGAGCGAGTCAGTGGCGTCCCCTACCAGGCGCAGCAATCGGGCGAGCGCGGCATTGCGCGAACGGTCCGCGCGACGCGCGAGGCGACCGTCTCGACGCTGATCGAGCTGGCTGCGGCCCGTGCCAACCGCTTTCTCGCCCATGGCACCACGACGATCGAGGCCAAGACCGGCTACGGGCTCGACCTCGACAACGAGGCCAGGTCGCTCGAGGTCCTGCGACAGGTCGGCGAGCGGACGCGGTTGCGGGTGGTCCCCACCTTTCTCGGGGCCCACGCTGTGGCGCCGGGTGTCGACCGACGCGCCTACGTGCGCTCGGTGATCGATGAAATGCTTCCCGCCTTCAAGCCGTGGGCGGTCTTCTGCGACGCGTGGTGCGAGGCGACCGCGTTTACGCCGGCGGAGACGCGCGCCGTGCTCACGCGCGCCAAGGCGTTGGGCTACGAGATTCGCGTCCACGCGGCGCAGCTCGCCCCGGGCGAAGGGCCGGACATCGCCGCCGAGCTCGGTGCCAGCAGCGCCGACCACCTCGAGTTCGCCTCACCGGCGCAGGTCAAGGCGCTGGCGAAGGCGGGCACGGTCGCCGTGCTCTGCCCGGGCGCCAACTTCACCACCCACGGGCCGCGTCCACCGATCGAGGCCATGCGCGAGACGAGGCTGCCGATGGCGATCGCCTCGGATCTCAACCCCGGCACCAGCAATTCGGAAAGCTTGCCGCTGGCGATGACGCTCGCCTGCGTCCAATGGGGAATGACGCCAGTGGAGGTCTTGACCGGCGCGACGCTGCACGCGGCGCACTCGCTGAAGCTCGACGGGCTCGCGGGCTGCTTGCGTCCCGGAAGTTTTGCGGACTGCGCCGTCCTCGACGTCGAAGCCCCGGAAGCCATTCCCTACTATGTCGGCGTGAATCGCGTCATCCGGACGGTCGTGGGGGGTGCGGTCTGGGAGCCCTTGTAGAGTGCGTCCCGAATTTTTCTGAGGGCCGGCGGCTCGATGTCATCACCGCCATCGCCGATGCGATCCGAGACGCGGGCGCGCGCGTGATCGATGTCCAGGCCGACGCCGCCCACAACCGGATGGTGGTCACGTTCGTGGCCGAGCCGTCGCTCGCGGTCGACGCGGCGATGGCCGGCGCCACGGTCGCGACGGAACGGATCGACCTGCGTCACCACCGCGGCGAACATCCGCGAATGGGCGCGACCGATGTGGTCCCCTTCGTCCCGTTTGCCGACCTACCGATGCGCCTCTGCGTCGACCTGGCGCACACGTTCGGCGCGCGCCTCTGGAAGGAGCTCCACGTCCCCGTCTACTACTACGGTGAAGCGGCGCGTCGCGTCGAGCGCTGCGAGCTGGAGAAGGTCCGGTTGGGCGGCTTCGAAGACCTCGTCAGCCACATCAAGGACTCGGAGCGCTCGCCGGACGAGGGTCCCCCGGCGGTCCACCCCACCGCCGGTGCGACCGCTGTTGGCGCGCGCATTCCGCTGATCGCCTACAACGTCAATCTCAAGACCGCGGACCTGCAGGTCGCCAAGGACATCGCGAAAACGATCCGCGCCTCATCCGGCGGGTTGCCCAACGTCAAGGCGCTCGGCTTCGCGCTCGCCGACCGCGGTCTCGTCCAGGTGTCGATGAACCTGACCGATTACCGCGTCACGAACATCTGGAAAGTCTTCAGCGTGATCCGCGAGGAGGCCCGGCGCCGCGGCGTCGAGGTCGAGGCGTCGGAGATCGTGGGCACGATCCCGCTGGACGCCGCGGTTGGCGTCATCAAGGAGGCGGTCATCGAGCCGGCGTTTCGCATGGATCAGATCCTCGAGAAGCGCGTGTGGGCGGCGGAGTGACCACCGTCAAAGACCAGACCGTGGACGACTACCTGCAGGCGCTGGCATCGACGGCCGCCGTACCCGGCGGCGGTAGCGCGGCCGCGTTGGCGGCCGCCATGGGCGCGGCACTGGTGAGCATGGTGGCCAAGCTCAGCGCCAGGAAGGCGAAGGTGAACGCGGACCGCGAGGTCCTAGAAGGTCTCGTGCCGGAACTCGACCAGCTGGCCGCGCGCCTGCTCCAGTTGAGCCAGGACGACGTCGACGCCTATCGGGCGGTGATCGATGCCCGAAAATCGGGCGCGCAGGGTGATGCGATGGGACGCGCCTACGAGCGAGCCGCCGATGTTCCGCTCAAGGCTGCGACGGCAGCGGCGCGCGGACTCGCACTCGTACCCGAGGTCAGCAAACGAGCCTGGGAGATGACCGCCTCGGACCTGGCGGTCGGCAGCGAGCTGCTGGAGACCGGCTTTGCAGGCGCGCTTGGGAACGTCGCCATCAACCTCCCCGAGCTGAAGGGCGAAGCCGCGGCGCGCATCGAACGTGCCTACCTCGAGTTACGGACTGCGAAAGCGCAGTAAGCTGGCGCCAGGAATTTTTCGGGGGTGACGCAATTGGGCAATCGAGCGACGGTGCAAAGAGTCGCGTTTGTCTTCGGCGCCATTTACCTTGCCGTCGGCATCATTGGCTTCCTGCCGTTTCTGGGCGGCTCGGTAACGATGACGAATGGCAAGCTCCTCGGGCTCTTCAACATCAACCTGCTGCACAACCTCGTCCATGTCGTGATCGGCATCGCCGGACTGGCCGCCGTCACCAGTCTCCCGAACTCGAGACGCTTCTGCCAGGTCGTCGGCGTGGTGCTGTTGCTGCTCGGCGTGCTCGGTGTCTTTGTCGCGAGTCCACTCGGACTCCTCTACATCGGGCAGCTCGACATCCCCCTCCACCTGGTGACCGGTGCGGTGCTCGCCTATTTCGGTTTCGCGGCTCCGGTCTCTACTCGGAGCGTCTAGAGGAAGCTACCTGCTTCCGAAGGGTCTGGCCGGCCGCTAGCGCCGATAGACTCACCTCATGGCGGAGCAGTTTCCCTCCTTCGAGAGCCGTACGGTCACGATGGACGGGGTCAACATTCACTACGTCTGCGGCGGCAGTGGCCCGCCGCTGGTCCTGGTTCACGGCCTCGGCAGCTCCGCCGCAGTCGAGTTTTACTACAATCTCGAGCCGCTCGCGAAGCATCATCGCGTGCTCGCGATCGACCTGCCGGGCTTCGGCAAGTCCGACAAGCCCATTCTCCAGTACACGATCGAGCTCTTCGTCAAGGCGGTTCGGGATCTGATGACATCCGAAGGCCTCGAGCGGGCCGCGGTGATGGGCGTGTCGATGGGCGGGCGGGTCGCGTTGGGCCTCGCCCTCGACTCACCCGACCTGGTCGAGCGACTGGTGCTGGTCGATGCGCTGGGGGTTGGTCCGCCTCGGCGCGTGCTCGCCTACCGCGTCCTGCTGACGAAGGGCCTCGGAGAGTTGACCCTCCGCGGAACGGCGCGAGCCTTGCGCCGGATGAATCCCGCGACCATCCGTCGATTCTGGGGTTGGTATCTGCGCCGGCCCGACCGGGTCGAGACCACCTGGAGCGACGAACGGATCGCCAACCACGGCACCCTCCTATCGTCGCCAGAGTACCGCGCCGCCTACCTGTCGGCCCTGCGTTCGATCGCCGGGATGACGGAGCTTCGGGGTGGCATTGGCGTCGAGGACCGGCTCTCCGAGCTGCGCATGCCGACGCTCGTGATCTGGGGCCGGCACGACCACATCTTTCCGGCGCGCCACGCCGAGGCGGCGAAAGACAAGCTTGCCTGCGGAAAGGTCGTTATCTTCGAGGACAGTGGGCACACCCCGCAGATGGAAGAGCCGGACCGGTTCAACCGGCTCGTCCTCGACTTCCTCGCCGAGCCGGCCAGCCGGCCGGGTAAGGGGGTCGCGTAGGATGGTCCATCCATGCCGATAACCGATCTGAAGCCGACGCGCCGTGAGGATCTGCGAAACGTGGCGATCATCGCGCACGTCGATCACGGCAAGACCACGCTTGTCGACGCGCTGCTGAAGCAGTCGCACGTGTTCGCTGCCCACGAACAGGTGGGCGAGCTGATCATGGATTCCAACGTGCTCGAGAAAGAGAAGGGCATCACCATCCTCGCCAAGAACACATCGATTCGCTACCACGGCGTGAAGATCAACATCATCGATACGCCCGGGCATGCCGACTTCGGTGGCGAGGTGGAACGCGTGCTGGGCATGGCGGAGGGTTGCCTCCTGCTCGTCGACGCGCTCGAGGGGCCAATGCCGCAAACCCGCGTCGTGCTGCGGCAGGCGATGGAGCTAGGCCTGATGCCCATCATCGTCGTGAACAAGATCGATCGCGTCAACGCGCGGCCGGCGGAGACCGTCGAGGCGACCCACGATCTCCTGCTCGAGCTGGCGAAGCATTCCGATCAGCTGAGCGCCCCGGTCATCTACACGAACGCCCGCACCGGGACGGCCACCGTCGACCTGCGCCACCCGGGAACGACGCTCGAGCCTCTGCTCGATGCCTTGCTCAAGCACATTCCACCGCCGCTCGGCGATGCGGAAGGGCCGCTGCAACTCATGGTGAGCAACCTCGATCACGACAACCACATCGGGCGGCTGGCGATCGGCCGGATCACTCGCGGGACGATCCGGCCAGGCCAGGATGTGGTGCGCATCGGCGAGACCGGGATCGGGCAACGCCAGAAGATCACGACCTTGCTGACGGTTGAGGCGCTGCAACGGCGCCCCGCCGAATCCGCATCGGCGGGCGAGATCGTCTACCTCTCGGGCCTTCCCGACATCGCGGTGGGCGACACGGTGGCCGATCCCGAGCATCCAGAAGCCCTGCCCCGGCTCGAGGTCAGTGAGCCGACGCTACGCATGCAGTTCTCCGTCAACCAGTCGCCCTTCGCCGGTCGCGAGGCGACCACGAGCAGCACCTCGCGGCAACTCCGCGCGCGGCTGGAGCGCGAACTGCAGACCAACGTGGCGCTCAAGGTCGCCGACGGGGCGACTGCCGATATCTTCGAGGTCAGCGGCCGCGGCGAGTTGCATCTCGCGATCCTGATCGAGACCATGCGCCGCGAGGGCTACGAGTTCGAGGTCTCGCGGCCCGCCGTCATCACGCGCGAGATCGATGGGGAACGCCATGAGCCGGTCGAGGAGTGCATCATCGACTGCAGCCTCGACGCGGTCGGCGCCATCACCGAGGCCCTCGGCTCGCGCGGCGCGCAGCTGCAGACGATGCGCACCGATGCTGGGAGCGGAGCCCGCCTGACCTACCTGGCGCCCACGCGGGCGCTGATCGGCCTGCGCAGCCTGATCCTGACGCTGACCCGCGGGACCGGGGTGATGTCGACCCGCCTGGTCCGCTGGGAGAAATGGCGTGCCCTGCCCCCGCGGACGCGCAACGGGGTGCTGACGGCGAGCCAGACCGGCATGGCCGTCGCCTATGGCTTACAGGGCGTCCAGGAACGCGGGCAGCCCTTCATCGGCCCCGGGACGCAGGTCTACGAAGGCATGATCATCGGGCTCAACCGGCGCGGTGGCGACATCGACGTCAACGCCACCAAGCAGAAGCAAAAGACGAACATGCGGGCCTCCACCGAGGACGCCACCGTCAAGCTGGTGCCGCCCCGCCAGATGTCGCTCGAGGAGTGCCTCGATTTCATCGAGGACGACGAGCTGGTGGAGGTGACGCCCAGGGGCATCCGGATGCGAAAGCGTGTGCTGAGCGCGGGCGACCGCATCAAGCTCCGCAAGCGCGAACTGGCCAGCTAGGCGAGCGGGTGGCCCATCCGTGCGGCGTAGTAGGCGAGCACCCACTGGAAGAGCAAAACCAGACCCCATATAAGTAGGATGGCGCCAGCCAGTCCCAGCGCCGCCGGCCAGAGCTGCTTCAGCCGGTAGCGGGCGAACTGGGGAAAAGTTGCCCAAAAGGCTGTGGATAGAAGGGCGGCCCGCTGAGCCTGGCGAAGCGCGATTCGAAGCAGGAGCGTACCTGCGAGGGAGAGCCCTACGGCCAGGATCAACATCGGGGTGGTCCGGGCATATGTTGTGGCCAGCGTTGTCGTGAAACCCTACCGGCTGTGGTAAACTGCTTGACAGGGATCATCCTACGGCATACGATGTGGGCCGCTCTCCACCCCCATCCCACCCCTCTCATTCCCACCCTACGGAGGTTTCATCGATGGCCCGATCGACCCAAAAAACGTCAACTGAGCGACCCAACGTAACTGCGGCGGCCCCTGCCAGCGCCTCGAAGCGCAACCGAAATGGCCTCTCCTGGAAGCGGTACTTTACCCGCCCGGGCGTGGCGCCGTTCGACGAGGTCCAGTGGGAAACCCGCGAGGCGTCCATCACCAACGAAAAGGGTGAGGTCGTCTTCGAGCAGCACGACGTGGAGATCCCGACCGGCTGGTCGCAGGTCGCCACCAACGTGGTCGTCTCGAAATACTTCCGTGGGGTGATCGGCACGCCCGAGCGCGAGCGTAGCGTCAAGCAATTGATCGGCCGCGTGGTGCGCACCATTCATGGGTGGGCGAACAAGCAGGGATACTTCGCGACGCCCGAGGCGGCCGAGATCTTCCGCGATGAGCTGACCCATCTGTTGGTCCACCAGAAGGCCGCCTTCAACAGCCCGGTCTGGTTCAACGCCGGCATCGAGCAGCGTCCTCAACTTTCGGCGTGCTTTATCAACAAAATCGAGGACCGGATGGAGTCGATTCTCACCCTGGCCAAGACCGAGGGGATGCTCTTCAAGTACGGCTCGGGCACCGGCACCAACCTCTCGCCACTTCGCTCCTCGCGCGAGCTGCTCGCCGGCGGCGGCACGGCATCCGGCCCCGTCTCTTTCATGAAGGGCTTCGACGCCTTCGCCGGCGTGATCAAGTCCGGCGGCAAGACGCGCCGGGCGGCCAAGATGGTCATCCTCAACGTCGACCACCCCGACATCGTCGAGTTCATCAACTGCAAGGTCGAGGAGGAGCGCAAGGCCTGGACCCTGATCGAAGGCGGATACGACTCGTCCTTCAACGGCCCTGCCTACAGCTCGATCTTCTTCCAGAACTCCAACAACAGCGTCCGGGTCAAGGACGACTTCATGAAGGCGGTCGAGGAGGACGCCGACTGGCACACCTTCGCCATCACGACCGGCCAGATCATGGACACCTACAAGGCGCGTGACCTGATGCGGATGATGGCCGATGCCGCGTGGGCGTGCGGCGATCCCGGACTGCAGTACGACACCACCGTGAACCACTGGCACACCAGCCCGAACACGGACCGGATCAACGCCTCCAACCCATGCTCGGAGTACATGTTCCTCGACAACACCTCCTGCAACCTCGCCTCCATCAACCTGATGAAGTTCCTCGACGAGCGCGGCGAGTTCGACGTCGAGGCCTATCGCGAAGCCTGCCGGGTGCTGATCACCGCCCAGGAGATTCTGGTCGACAACGCCAGCTATCCGACCGAGGCGATCACCCAGAACAGCCGAGACTTCCGGCCGCTCGGCCTCGGCTACGCCAACCTCGGCGCCTTGCTGATGGCGTCAGGCCTGCCCTACGACAGTGACGCCGGCCGCGACGTGGCGGCCGCCCTCACCGCGGTGATGACCGGCGAGGCGTACGCCCAGTCGGCCCGCATCGCGCAGAAAAAAGGCCCCTTCACCGGTTTCGCGGTCAACCGCGAGCCCATGCTGCGCGTCATGGACCAGCACCGGAGCTCGGTCGACCACATCAACCCGGCGCATGTGCCGCTGCCGCTGCTGAGCGCGGCGCGGGATGCGTGGGACAAGGCCTGCCAGCTCGGCGACCTCTATGGATACCGCAACGCCCAGGCGACCGTGATCGCGCCCACGGGCACGATCGGCTTCATGATGGATTGCGATACCACCGGCATCGAGCCCGACATCGCCCTGGTGAAGTACAAGAAGCTGGTCGGGGGCGGCATGCTCAAGATCGTCAACCAGACCGTGCCGATCGCCCTGCGCCGCTTGGGCTACACCGAGGCCCAGGTGTCCGAGATCCTCCAGTACATCGACGAAAACGACACCATCGAAGGCGCCCCGCACCTTCGGCCGGACGACCTGGCGGTCTTCGACTGCGCCTTCAAGCCGGCCAAGGGCTCCCGCACGATCCACTACATGGGGCACGTCAAGATGATGGCCGCGGCGCAGCCCTTCATCTCCGGCGCGATCTCCAAGACCGTGAATATGCCGGAGCAGGCGACCCCCGAGGACATCATGGAGGTCTACCTGGAGGGATGGCGGATGGGCCTCAAGGCGATCGCCATCTATCGCGACGGCTCCAAGCGCTCCCAGCCACTCAACACGGCGCTCGACGACAAGAAGCAGGCCCGAACGATCGCCGCCATCGCCTCGGAAGCCCCCCGCGAGCCGGCGCGCGCCGTCCGGCGCAAGCTGCTGGACGAACGCCGGGCGATCACCCACAAGTTCGACATCCAGGGGCACGAGGGCTACATCACGGTCGGCATCTACGAAGATGGCACGCCCGGCGAGATCTTCCTGGTGATGTCCAAGGAAGGCAGCACCATCTCCGGACTGATGGATGCCTTCGCGACCAGCATCTCGCTGGCGCTCCAGTACGGTGTCCCGCTGGAAGTGCTGGTGAAGAAGTTCGCGCACACGCGGTTCGAACCCTCGGGATTCACGAAGAACCCCGAAATTCCGATCGCGAAGTCGATCACTGACTACATCTTCCGCTGGCTCGCCTCCAAGTTCCTCAGCGGCACCCAGCAGGAGGCGATCGGCATCGTGCGCCGCGAGCCGATCGTCGAGATCGAGGCGACGGCAGCCCCGGCCCCAGCGCCGATCAGGCCGGCAACGGTGGATTCGAGCCCGATCAAGATCAGTTTCGTGGGCCAGGAGGACGCGCCGGCGTGCTCGGACTGCGGCTCGATCATGATTCGCAACGGGACCTGCTACAAGTGCCTCAACTGCGGCGGCACGAGCGGGTGCTCCTAGTCAAGAAAGCGGAGGAGACCGGTGTGGTCTCCTCCACCCGACCCTCAGCAACGGTACAAGCGCATCCTTCGTGGTCGCATGAAGGTCCGCAATGTCCATGCGGAGGCGCGACGGATTGGGACGGACGCAAATTTCGGTGTCGTGGATGCGGTCTCTATTACGAAACCTGCTGTGATGGCGGTCGCTGCCCGTGATCGCGGAAAAATTCTGAAAATTTCTCTTCACTGACCCGCGCGCGGCCCGTTATTGCCCCGCTCGCGAAAAAATTTGGGCCGTGAGTATGCAAAGCGGCTCAATTCGTGCTATGGTCGCACTACATGAGCGCTGAGCCGCGCTCTGATCGTCGCGTTGATCAGGGCGAGGACCTGAAGAAGGGCAACAGTCAAAGAACTCCGGCGGCCACGACGATGATTAGCGACGCGTGGTCTGACGGATCCCGAGGGTCGATCGCGACACACCGTCGCTCCCCTCGTTTTTCTCTCTCCACTTTGCTTCCGGTATCCGGCCTCGCCGGCGCCCGCGCGTCCACGGTACCCGTGGCGCTCACGCGCGTTTGGCGGCGGCGTCTAAGCGGCCGACCGGGAGAATCTTGCTAAGAAGGAGGTGAGCCCGGATGGCCGCAAAGAAGAAAGCAGGCGGAAAGAAGAAAGCCGCGAAGAAGTCGTCGAAGAAGAAGTAGGTTAGCTTTTGAAGCTGACTTCATTACAGCCGGTGCCTTCGGGCGCCGGCTGTAGCATTTGTTGGCGATGATCGATCTCGAGCGCGCCCGCCACTTCCTCAGGGTTCGTCACGACGGCATCCTGGCCACCATCAAGCGTGATGGCCGCCCGCAACTCTCTAACATCCTGTATTTCGTGGATGACGATGGACGGGTGAAGATCTCGGTCACCCAGACCCGCGCCAAGACGCACAATCTTCGTCGCGATCCACGGGCCAGCCTGCACGTCCAGGGCCGCGACCGCTATGAGTACCTGGTGGCGGAGGGGACGGTGCAGCTGATCGAGGGCGGGGAGGTCGCCGAGGCGCTTCGCCACTACTACCGCAAGGTCCGCGGCGAACACCCTGACTGGGCCGAGTACGATGCCGCCATGGTCGCGGATCAGCGCCTGCTGTTATCGATCTCGATCGAACGCGCCTACGGCTCGCTGCGCTGAAGCACTCCGCGAACGAGTGTTGACGCCGTGCGCCCGCAGGCGACGGGGCGGCGCAGGTGCCCTCCGGATGCCGCAGACGGCCCGGACCGCCTCGCTATAACTCCACCTGAACGCTAACGGTCCTGGACCGGAATGGGGAAACGAGCTAGCGGACGGCCAGGCAGGTCACGGTCTTGAAGACGCCGTCGATCTTCTGGATTTTCTCCACGATCACCGATCCGATGCCGGCCACGTCGGGGGCCTCGACCGCAGCGATCACGTCGTATTCCCCGGTGATGGCGTCGGCCAGCTCGATGCCCTTGACGCCCTGAAGAGACCTTGCCACCTCGATCGCCTTTCCCGCCGACGCGTTGATGAGCACATACGCCCGCATAGCACCCTCCTGGTCGAATTTGGACCTCAGAATACGAGTTTGGCCGCCGGTAAGATGGTAACCATGACGTCCATGACGGCAGTGGTAAAAGCCACTGCCGGTCCGGGCGCCGAGATCGACCAGGTCGCCATCCCCGAGCCGAAGGGCAAGGACGTCTTGATCGAGGTCGCCGCCTCCTCCATTTGCGGAACCGACGTCCACATCTTCGACTGGAACGAGTGGGCCCGGCGCCATATCCATCCGCCGCGGGTATTCGGCCACGAGATGTCCGGCCGTATCGTCGCCACCGGGTCGGAGGTTAAAGACGTCGAGCCTGGAGCGTTCGTGTCCGCCGAGACGCATGTGGTCGACCATACGTGCCGCCAGTGTCGCCGCGGCCTTTACCACCTGTGTGAGAACGTCCGGGTGCTGGGCGTCGATCGCGACGGGTCCTTTGCCCGCTACGTGCTCCTACCCGCGGAGAACTGCTGGCGCAACGCTCCCGGGCTGAGCCCGGAGGTGGCCGCGCTCCAGGAGCCCTTCGGCAATGCGGTTCACGCGGCCAGCGCCGGCCCGCTGAAGGACAACGCGGTCGCGATCTTCGGGCTCGGCCCCATCGGGCTCTGCGCCGTGGGCATCGCCCGGGCCGAGGGTGCCGCGGCCGTCTACGGCATCGAGCCCAACCCCTACCGTCGCGAGCTGGCGCAGCAGATGGGCGCGACCGCCGTCTTCGCGCCCTCTACCACGACGGTCGAGGATGTCCGCAAGGCCAACGGCGGCGTGGGGGTCGACGTCGTCCTCGAGATGTCGGGCCACCCGGCAGCGGCCCAACAGGGGCTGCAGGTCCTCCACAATGGCGGATGGATCAGTCTGCTCGGCATCGGCGACTCGCCGGTCACGCTCGACCTCAATGATCTCGTGATCACCAAGTCGATCACGATCTACGGGATCTTCGGCCGGCGCATCTGGGACACCTGGGAGCGCACCTCGAACTACCTCAGTACCGGGAAAGTCGACGTCTCGCCGCTCATCACTCACCGCTTTCCGCTGGACGACTTCCAGGAGGCGATGGCCCAGGCGAAGAGCGGGCGGGCGGGAAAAGTCGTGCTGCTGCCCAACGGCGGCTAGGAGGGACCAGATGATCACAGACAAGAAAACGCAGTTCCTGGTTGAGGAGCTCGACCAGCTTCGTCAGCAAGGATTGTTCCGGCCGCTGCGGGTGCTGGGCTCGGCCCAGGACACCGAGGTGGTCGTTGACGGGAAGCACGTGCTCAACCTCTCGTCCAACAACTACCTCGGTCTGACGACCCACCCGAAGTTGAAGGCGGCGATGATCGAGGCGACCGAACAATGGGGCGCCGGATCGGGCGCGGTGCGAACCATCGCCGGCACCATGACGATCCACGAGGCCCTCGAGCGGCGGCTTGCCGAGTTCAAGCACACGGAGGCGTCGCTCGTCTTCCAATCGGGCTTCACCGCCAACCTCGGAGTTCTCCAGTCGATGGTGCGCGAGGGCGACGTCATCATCAGCGACGAGCTGAACCACGCCTCGATCATCGACGGCATCCGCCTCTCCAAAGCGGAGCGCTCGATCTTCAAGCACAAGGACATGGACGACCTGGAGCGCCATCTCGAGAAGCATCGCGACAAGCGGGTCAAGCTGGTCGTCACCGACGGCGTCTTCAGCATGGACGGCGATATCGCGCCGCTGCCGGCGATCGTTGAGCGTGCCGAGCGGTTCGGCGCGCTGGTGATGGTCGACGATGCGCATGCCAGCGGGGTCCTCGGCGAGAACGGGCGCGGCTCCGTCAACCATTTCGGCCTCGACGGCCGCGTCGAGCTCCAGATGGGGACGCTGTCGAAGGCGATCGGTGTGCTGGGTGGCTACGTCGCCGGGCCCCACGTCGTCCGCGACTTCCTGATCCACCGAGCTCGGCCGTTCCTCTTCAGCACCTCGCATCCGCCGGGTGTGGCGGCCGCCTGCATCGCGGCCATCGACGTGCTTTTGGCGGAGCCGGAGCGAATCGACCGGTTGTGGAAGAACACGGCTCGTTTCAAGGACGGCCTCAAGCGGCTCGGTTTCGAAACCGGCTCCAGCGAGACGCCCATCACGCCGGTGATCGTCGGCAAGGGCTCAGTCGCGATGGAGTTCTCCGACCGCCTCTTCAAGCTCGGCGTGTTTGCCCAGGGTATCGGCTTCCCGACCGTTCCCGAGGGACGGGCGCGCATCCGCACCATCGTCACCAGCGTGCACACGGATGCCCAGCTCGATCGGGCGCTGGAAGCCTTCGCCAAGGGCGGCAAGGAACTTGGCGTCATTTCGTAACCTTCACCACCGAAGGTACATATATGGGTAGGTCAGCCGCGTGACCGAGCGTTCGGCGGCGGAGCTGCAAGACGAGGCGCGCCTGATCGAAGCCGCCAAGCGGGACCGCAAGGCGTTTGCCGTGCTGTACGACCGCTACTTCGATCAGATCTACTCGTACTGCTACTACCACTCCGGCCGGCGCGAAGAGGCGGAGGACCTGGCGAGCGAGACATTCCAGCGGGCGCTGGAAGGCCTCGACAATTTCGAATGGCGAGGAATCCCATACTCAGCATGGCTCTACAGGGTCGCGTCAAATTTGATGTCGAAGCGACGGCGCCGGCCCCCCTGGATCGAGCTGCCCGACCCGATCGCCGGAAGCGGCGAGAACGATCCCGAGCGGCTCTGGCTACGCCGGGAGCAGGGCGATGAGCTCCACAAGGCGGTGCAAAAGTTGCCACTGGACCAGCGCGAGGCGGTCCTCCTCAAATTCGAGGGCCGGCTCAAGAACAAGGAGATCGGTGTGATCTTGAGTCGCAGCGAGGGCGCCGTGAAACTGTTGCTCTTCCGCGCCGTCCACGGCCTGCGCCGGCGACTCAGCGAACAGGAGAAGAAGCAATGAATCCACGACCGGAAGACGTCGACGCCCTGGCTCGCGCGATCGACCGCGTGGTCTTCGCCGAGACGGGGGGGCCAGGCGAGACGCAATCGGCGTCGCTGGCCCTCATCTCCTACCTCAATGACAGTTTTCCGCGCGTGGCGGTGGCGGGCGGTCGCCGCGAACGGCTGCAGCGCCGGCTGATCCGGGCACTGCGCATACCCAGCGAGCCCTCACCTTCTGGGTGGCTGCGGCTCGAAGCCGAGATGAACCGACGCCTGGGGAACGTCGATCCCCGATGGACGCCAGTGGTGGGGGGCGCCGCCCTGGTGATTCTTGGCGTCGTCGGCTTCGCCGTCTGGCGCCGGAAGCCGGCGATCGCGTCTCTTCGCTGAAGCGAAACCCGGGGCGGCTTTCGCCGTTACATGCTCAGCCATGCATAGCTGCGCGACCCGCGCCAAACGAGGCGCCACGCTCGCGCTCCTGCTCCTGATACCAGGCGCCCTGGCCGGCACCGGCCTTCGGCCGGCCGCGCCGCTGCCCGCCGCCGCGATCGCTGCGGGCACCGAGTCTGACGAAATGGACGATCTCAATGGCACCAGCGCCGCCCCTACGGCAAAGCCGTCACCCTCGCCGCTTATCCTCGCCGAGCTATCCCAAAAGAAAGCCCTGGTCCCTTCAGCGCCCGTGACCTATGTCCCAATCCTCTACTACCACTACATCCGGATCAATCCGAACCCGCAGGACCGCGTCGGCTTCGGCCTGTCGACGCCACCGGCGGTGTTCCGAGCCCAGATGCAGTACCTCGCCGACCATGGATACCACGTCATCTCGCTGCATGCGGCTGTCGTGGCCATCAAGAACCACAGCGGCCTTCCGTCCCGGCCTGTGGTCCTGACATTCGATGATGGCTACGCCGACTTCTTCACGGCGGCGGTTCCGATCCTGCAAAGCCACGGCTTCACCGCGACGAGCTTCGTGATCAGCGGCCGCATGGGAAGGAGCGGATACATGACGCCGAGCCAGGTGGTAGCCGCCGACAGCATGGGATTCACGATCGGCGCGCACACCGTCGACCACGTCGCGCTGGCGGCGCAGCTGCCGGCCCGGGCGACCTGGGAGATGAAGCAGAGCAAGCTAACCCTCGAGGGACTGCTCGGGCATCCGGTGGCCGACTTCGCGTATCCCTACGGGAGCTTCAACGCGTACGACATCGCCCAGGCGAAGAGCCTTGGCTTCGAAACTGCGGTCTCGACCATGTCCGGGTCGCTGCACGCCGCCGGCCAGCTGTTCCTCCTCTCCCGGATACGAATCGGTGGCGGTCTGCCGCTCGGCTATTTCTCCAGCATCGTGGGCGGTCCGCCACCAACGGCGTCGGAGCTACGCGCGTTGTGAGTCGGGACGAGGAACTCTCCCCCAAGGAGGCGGCGCGTCTGCGGGCGCGCGAACGGAAAGCCCGGCCGCCGAAGATGGTGGTCGACAACGCCGGCGTCAAGCGGATCCAGCTGGCGCTCCGTGATCGGTCAGCCATAGAGAAGACCAAAAAGCCCAAGAAGTAAAGTTAGACCGTGACTCCGATACGCAAAGCCGTTTTTCCCGCCGCGGGGTTGGGCACACGCTTCTTGCCGGCAACCAAGGCGCAGCCCAAAGAGATGTTGCCGATCGTCGACAAACCCATCATCCAGTACGGCGTCGAAGAAGCGGTGGCGGCCGGCATCGACCAGATCATTGTCGTCACCGGTCGTGACAAGCGCGCCATCGTCGACCACTTCGATATTTCCTTCGAGCTCGAGCACTACCTCAAGGATCGGGGTAAGACCCGCGAGTTGCAGCTGGTCCGCAAGATCTCGGACATGGTCGACATCACCTACATCCATCAGAAAGAGCCCTTGGGGCTCGGGCACGCCGTGCTGATGGCGAAGGACGTCGTCGGCAATGAGCCGTTCGCCGTCTTTCTCGCGGACGACATCATCCGCGCGCAGGCCCCGGCGATCAAACAGATGCTGGATGTCTATGCGCAGCACGAGGTGTCCGTGCTGGCGCTCCAGCGTGTCGCGGACGACCAGGTTTCGCGCTACGGGGTGGTCAAGGTTGCCAAAAGCGACGGCCGGATCCACGAGGTGGTCGACATGGTGGAGAAGCCCGAGCCGGGAAAGGCTCCCTCGAACCTCGCCATCCTCGGCCGGTACGTGCTCAAGCCTTCGATCTTCGGCATCCTGGAGACCACCCATGAGGGGGTCGGCGGCGAGATCCAGCTCACCGATGCCCTACGCGCCATGGCCCAGCAGGAGAGGATGCTGGGGCTCGAATTCGACGGGACTTACTACGACGTTGGCACAGTCAGCGGCTTCCTGAAGACCTCGATCGCCTTCGCCCTGGAGCGCCCGGGGCTGCGAGATGAGCTGCTGCGGTACCTCGGGACCCTGGACGGGCTGAAGCCCTCCTAGCGGTACCCATCCTCTCCGGGGGAGGGCAGGGTAGGGGCCTTTGGCGTTGGCCAAACTCCTAGGAGAACCGGCGCAAGCGGGCTTATAATGAGGGGTCTGTTGAATAGCTTCAGCTACGGTTTTGGGTCCAGAGATGGCAGTTTCAGGGAGACGCAGATCCGACGAGGACCGGGTCGTTCGGTATTTGAATACCGAGGGCGACTTCGAGGTCGAGGTGTCGCACACGTTGAACAAGTGGTGCGTCACCGTCTTTCAGCTGCCCTCCAAACAGGTCGTGGCCCAGGACTTTTTCCCCGAGCGCTGGAAGGCGCTGGCGCGGGCGCAAGACTTCGTGCGTATCCTTAACACGCGCAACAAACCCCAACCGGAGCCGGACGAAGAGCCCTGATCCGTAACTCGTCGCTGGCCTTCTGGCTCCATGAATGGGGTGCGCTTGCCTTCGTGGTGACGGTCATTGTCGGCCTCATCGTGGTGCCGGCCGCCTTGCTACTCGCCGGCGGCAACAAGGCGGCGTCGCCCACCAACCTGACCCTGCTGGCCCCCACGCCCGCTCCCAGCTTCTGCGTCGCCGCGGCGACGCCGACACCGTCCACCTCAGCGACCGCGAAGGCCAGCCCGACGCCAACTCCGACCCCAACGCCGTCGCCGACTCCGTCGTCATCGGTCAGCCCATCGGGGACCGCGATCGCCAGCGCGTCACCCACGCCATGTCCATCGCCGTCGGCGACGGCGACGCCATCACCGTCACCGAGTGGGAGCGCGAAACCGTCGGCCTCGCCTTAGGCCCGC
>DATEHI010000076.1:0-2036 GCA_035279665.1 Candidatus Dormiibacterota bacterium
CAGCCCGTTCGAGGTGGCGGTGCCGAAGGCGGTGTTCTCGAAGATGACCGCGACCTTCGGCTTGGCGCCCACGAGCTTCGACATCTGCAGCTGCGCCTTGGCGAACTGCGAGGCGCGCGCGAAAGGCGTGAAGGTGTAGCTGCGGCCCTTGTTCAGCTGGTCGGTGCTCGAGCCGGTGATGAGCGGCACCTTGGCGCGCTCGGCGACTTCGCTCGCGATGAGGGTGAGCGCCGAGGCGAAGCAGCCGTGGATGGCGGACAGCTTGTTGCCGGAGATGAGGCGGTCGGTCTCCGTGCGGGTGACGGTGGTGTCGCTCTGCACGTCGGAGACGATGAGGTTGAGCCTGGCGCCGCCGAGGGACTTGATGCCGCCGGCGTTGTTGACCATCTCGACCGCGAGCTTGGCGGCGGCGACGCAGCCCTGCCCGATCTGCGCCATGCTTCCGGTGGACGGATAGAGCGCCCCGATGTTGACCGGGTCGGCCGCGTAGCCTCTGAGCGGGACCGGACCCAGTGCGCTTGCGGCAAGCGCGCCGCCGGTCTTGAGAAGGAAGTTCCTGCGGCCGTTCGGTCTATGTTTTCCCATTGCTCGTTCTCCTGTGGGTTTCCCAAACGGCGATGACGCGGGAGCGGGCTGCGGCTACCGCAACGCCGCGTTGATCTTCTCCAGCACCCCCGCTCCCGGGCACAGCTCCTTCTCCGCCAGCCGGTTGAACGGCACCTCCACGGTGTTGAGGTGGGCATGGAGGTCTTCGGAGTCGGGGCTGAGGTAGAGCAGCCCGGTGACGACTTCGCCTTTGGCCGCGTGGTGCGCCACGTATTCCAGCGCCTTGACGCGGTCGGTCGGGTCGTAGTCGGGGTGGGTCTTGCGCAGGTGGATGATCGAGCCGTCGTGCTGGGGCACGCTGATCGCGTCGCCCTCGTTGTATTCGACGCTGATGGCCTCGCGCGAGGGCCAGAAGTCGAGGCGGTTGACCGCTTCGTTGTGCTCGCGCACGTAGTCGTAGCTCTTGGTCGAGCCCGAGTGGTTGTTGAACGCGACGCAGGGGGAGATGACGTCGATGAAGGCCGCGCCCTGATGGGCGATCGCCGCCTTGACGAGCGGCACGAGCTGCTTCTTGTCCCCGGAGAACGATCTCGCCACGAAGGTCGCGCCCATGATGAGCGCGAGCGACACCGTGTCCACCGGCTCGTCCGCGTTCACCTGTCCCCTCTTCGCCTTGCTGCCCTTGTCGGCGGTCGCCGAGAACTGGCCCTTGGTCAACCCGTACACCCCGTTGTTCTCGAGGATGTAGGTCATGTTCACGCCGCGGCGCATCACGTGCGCGAACTGCCCCAGGCCGATCGAGGCCGAGTCGCCGTCGCCCGAGACGCCGAGGTAGATGAGGTCGCGGTTCGCGAGGTTGGCGCCGGTGAGGACGCTCGGCATGCGCCCGTGGACGGTGTTGAAGCCGTGCGAGTTGCCGAGAAAATAGTCGGGCGTCTTCGAGCTGCAGCCGATGCCCGAGAGCTTCGCCACCTTGTGCGGCAGGATGTCCAGCTCCCAGAACGCCTGGATCAGCGCGGCGGAGATCGAGTCGTGGCCGCAGCCGGCGCACAGCGTCGAGACCTTGCCTTCGTAGTCCCGGCGGGTGTAGCCGACCTTGTTCTTCGGCAGCGTCGGGTGGTGGAGCTTGGGCTTGGCCAGGTAGGTCATTGAACGAGATCCTTCGCTGCGCTCAGGATGACGGCGAGAGCGACAACCTGGAGGGTGTCTTCATCTTCGTCATCTTCGTCGTCGTCATCCTCGTCCTTGTCCTCATCGCTGTCCTTATCCTTGTCTTTCTCTTCTTCTTCTTCTTCGTCCTCGTCATCGTAGTCCATCCACATCGGGTTCATGCCGCTTTATCTTTCTTCACGATCGGCCGCACGTTCAGCGCCGACACGATCTGGGTGATCTCGCTGGTGATGTAGCGTGCCGTGATCGGCGTGCCGTCGTAGTGGAGCACCGAGATCAGGCTCGCCGGGTTGATCCCGGCGTCGTTCACCAGGAGCGTC
>DATEHI010000077.1:0-18400 GCA_035279665.1 Candidatus Dormiibacterota bacterium
CAGCCCGTGGCGGTTGAGCTCGAGCTCGCGGATCACCTCCGGCGGCATCAACGACAGGACGTAGGACAGCGTCGAGACGGTATAGCCGGGCCAGGGGTGCTCGCTGACGGCGGCACCGCCCAGGACGCCGCGCCGCTCCAGCGTCAGCGTTTTAAGGCCCGCCCGGCCCAGGTAGGCGGCGGTCGTCAGCCCATTGTGGCCACCGCCGACGATGATCGCGTCGTACTCGGCCGGCACCGGCCGAGTATATCGGCGCGTAACGACTTCGCCGGATTGGACGATTTCGAGCGAGGCGCGACCATCCGGCGTTTGACAAATGGCCCTGTACCATCTTTACTCGGCGTAAGCCAAAGGAGAGGGAAGGTTGGTTTTGGGCCCGACGGTCGCTACAGCGCCGCCCGCGGTCCGCGTCCCCGAGGGTCGCGGCGATCTTGTTGTCGTGCTCGACCAGGTCGTGAAGCGTTTTGGAGCTGTCACGGCCGTGGACCGCCTGAGCCTGGATATCGTCCGTGGAGAGTTCTTCAGCATGCTCGGCCCTTCGGGCTGCGGCAAAACGACGACGCTGCGCATGATCGGTGGGTTCGAAGCGCCAACCGAAGGGACGATCGGGCTGGACGGGCGCGATGTCACGGCGCTGCCGGCCTACCGGCGGAACGTCAATACGGTGTTCCAGTCGTACGGGCTCTTCCCCCACCTCAACGTCTTTGACAATGTCGCCTTCGGACTGCGACGGCGCAAGGTCGCCGCAAAGGATGTCGATCGACGGGTGCGGGAAGCACTCGAGTTGGTCAATCTCGGCGGGTACCCGAAGCGGCGGCCCGCCCAACTCTCCGGTGGCCAGCAGCAGCGGGTGGCGCTCGCCCGGGCGCTGGTCAACCACCCCAAGGTCTTGCTTCTCGATGAGCCGCTCGGCGCGCTCGATCTCAAACTGCGCAAGCAGATGCAGCTCGAGCTCAAACGCATCCAGAGGGAAGTCGGAATCACCTTCATCTTCGTGACCCATGATCAGGAGGAGGCGATGACCATCTCCGACCGGATCGCCGTCATGAACCAGGGACGCATCGAACAACTCGGCCCGCCCGAAGCCGTCTACGATCGCCCCGCCACCGCGTTCGTGGCCGAATTCCTGGGCGCGTCCAATTTGCTCGAGGGAACCTACGGCGGCGCGCAAGATGGGTGGGGTCTGGTGTCGCTCGCGGGGGGCGAAACCGTCCGCATTCCGGTCGATGCGCAACGGCGGCGAGGCGAGCGCCTTCGCGTCGGAGTCCGCCCAGAGAAGATCGATATCTGTGCCCCGGGACTGGCTCCCGAGCCCGGCGCCAATCACGTCGCGGGAACCCTGACCAGTGCGGTCTTCGTCGGCGTCAGCTACCAATACTTTTTCGAGACGTCGGGAGGCCGGCAGCTCTGCGCGTTCGAGCGCAACGGGGGAAAGGGCGCCGTCGCACGGATGGGGGAGACAGTTCGGCTCGCCTGGCGGCCGGAACAAACCTTTGTCATCGCAATGGAGGACTCTGCCCACCATTGACATCGTCGCCAGGGTTTCTGTCGAGGAAGAGGAGGAACAATGAGTAGCGATCGCGAACTTCCGGAGTATCTCGACCCGTCGTTTCTGCGGGGGTTGACGCAGCAGCGAGTCACGAGGCGCACGGCGCTCAAGGGAGCGGGGGCGGTCAGCCTGGCGGCCGCGTTGGCTGCCTGCGGCAAGCTCCCGAGCACGGGGGCGACTGCGACGCACGTCAACTGGGTCTGGGACAAAGCGACCAAGGCCAGCGTGCTCGACTTTGCGAACTGGCCGCTCTATATCGACACGGCGCAGAGCGCCGCGGGCGCGACGACCTACCCATCACTCGAGCAGTTCACCAAAGACACCGGGATCAAGGTCAATTACAGCGAGCCCATCCAGGACGATGCCAGCTTCTTCGCCAAGATCGCCCCGGCGCTCAAGCAGGGTCAGCCGATTGGCTACGACCTGATGGTGATCACGAACGGTATCCAGATGACCGACCTGCAGCTGAAGCACTGGCTGACCGAACTGGACCCCTCCAAGCTGCCCGACTTCTTCAAGAATGCGGCACCCCGACTGTTGAAGCGGGACTTCGATCTCGCCAACAAGTTCACCGTGCCCTGGCAATCGGGGTTCACCGGGATCGGATACAACCCGGCCCTGACCGGGCGCGAGATCACCAGCTTCGCGGACCTCTTCGACCCGAAATTCGCCGGAAAAGTCGGCATGATGTCCGGCAATCAGGACACCGGCAATCTCACGCTGCTCGGCCTGGGTATCGACCCGGCCAAGTCGACGCCGAACGACTGGAAGAAGGCCGCGGACAAGCTCAAGAAGCAGCGCGACGCGGGCATCGTGCGCAAGTACTATGACCAGAGTTACATCAAGTCGCTCAGCGCCGGCGACACCTGGATCAGCATGGCATGGTCGGGCGACATCTTCCAGGCCAACCTCTCCGCCGGCAACCAGAACCTGAAGTTCGTACTGCCCAAGGAAGGCGGAGTCATCTGGACAGACAACATGTGCATCCCGGTCGGCGCCGCCCACCCGGTGGACGCCATTACCTACATGAATTACGTCTACCAGCCAGCGGTGGCGGCCATGCTCGCCGAGAGCATCAACTACGTGACTCCGGTGCCCAGTGCAAAACAGGTGATCGAACAGCAGGCGGCGCAGGCCTCGGACCAGGCGACCAAGGACACCCTGGGTCAAACCTCCGAGAGCGCGCTCGTCTTCCCGTCCTCGGCCGAATTCGGCAAGACCCACTACTACCGAATCCTCAACGGGAGCGAAGCCACCCAGTGGAACGACATCTTCAACGCGGTGATCCTCGGGTAACGGCAGCGGCTTTCGCGAGTCAGGGCTGATGGCGACGGCTCGACCGGCGGTCCGGGGGCGCGCGATCGCCCCTCGACTGGGACGCGTCCTGGCGCCCTACCTACTGATCCTGCCGGGCGGCGGCTGGATCCTGGTCTTCTTCCTGCTGCCCATCGTCACCCTCCTGGTCACATCGCTCCAGTCGGGCGACTTCGTCAGCGGCTTCGAATTCACCTGGAACTTCGCCAACTACGGGCTCGGCCTCAACCTGTACGCCGACCAGTACCTCCATGCGCTCGAGTACGGCGGTGCGGCGACGATTGTCGCGCTCCTGGTGGCCTATCCCGCCGCCTATTGGATCGCCTTCCGCGCCGGGCCGCGGAAGTCCGCGTACCTCCTCGCGGTGCTCCTTCCCTTTTTCGTCTCGTTCGTGATCCGTACGCTCTCCTGGGAAACGCTGCTCAGCGATAACGGGCCGCTGCTGGGGCCGCTCAAAGCGGCCTCGCTGCTGCCCAGCGACTTCCGAATCCTCGCCACCCCGATTGCCGTGACCGGCGGCCTGGCTTACACCTTCTTTCCATTCATGTTGCTTCCCATTTACGTCTCGCTGGAGAAGATCGATCGCCGTCTGATCGAAGCGGCGCAGGATCTTTTCGCCGACCCGCTGCAGGTGTTCCGGCGGGTGATCCTCCCCCTGTCGTTTCCAGGCATCTTCGCAGGCGTTCTGCTGATGGGCATCCCCGCGATCGCCGACTACGTGAACCAGGACCTGCTCGGTGGCGTGGGGACGACGATGGTGGGGCGAGTCATCGAGCAGCAGTTCGAGGTCAACATCAACTATCCGCTCGCCGCCTCGCTGGCATTCGGCCTGATGCTCGGACTGCTGGCAATGCTCCTGATCTATCAGCGCATCTTCGGGACGCGGGAAATCATGGGGGACTGATGGCGAGCCCAGGTGCCGCGCTGCGACTGGAGGCGACGAAGGGCGCGCCGCCCGGCGCGAGGACGCGCAGCGCAACGAGGTCGCGGGTGGGCGCCCTGCTCCTGACCGGCTACACCCACCTCGTCATGCTCTGGCTGTTCGCTCCCATCATCGTCATGGTCATCTACGGTTTCAACGATACCCACGGCAAGTTCAACATCGCATGGACGGGATTTACGCTTCGGTGGTTCCAGCACCCATTCTCCATTCCAACCCTGAGCTCGGCGGTGCTGACGTCCTTGGGGACGGCCGCCTTGGGCGCATCGATCTCGACGGTCCTCGGCACGATGATTGCCCTGGCCTCGCACCGTTACCACTTCCGGGGCAAAGCCATCCTGGACGCCGTCCTGATCCTCGACATCGCCGCATCGGAGGTGGTCATCGGGTCGGCGCTCCTTACCCTCTTCATCGCCACCAACGTGCCGCTCGGCCTTCTCACCATCGTGCTTGCCCAGGTCATGTTCTCGATACCGTTCGTCGCCATCACAGTGCGCGCGCGATTGGCGGGTTTTGACCCGTCACTCGAGGAGGCTGCCCAGGACCTGGGCGCCTCGCCGCTCGCGACCTTCCTTCTCGTGACGTTGCCGCTGATCCTTCCTGGTGTCATGGCGGCCGCCCTGCTTGCCTTTGCGCTCTGCCTGGACGACTACGTGATCACTAGCTTTGTCGCCGGGAACACATTGACCTTCCCGCTCTGGGTCTATGGAGCGACCCGGGAGGGGGTGCCGCCGCAGGTGAACGTGATCGGGACGTTCATCTTCATCGGTGGAGGATTGGTGGCGATCGCCGGCGCGCTGCTGCGAAGCTGGCGCAGCCGCCAGCTCGCCCGGGCGACCTCCTCTTGATGTCGCGCGACGGCATCGATATCGCCCGCGCGTTCACGTTGCCCGCCGGCGCCTATGTCGATCCATCCATCTACGAACGCGAGCGGGATCGGATCTTCGCCCGTACCTGGCAGCTGGTGGCGCGAGCCGACGAGCTTTCCCGGGTCGGGGACCTGAAGCCCGCCACCATCCTCGAGGAGCCGGTCGTAATCATGCGCGGCCTTGACGGGAAGCTTCGTGCGTTCTACAACGTCTGCCGTCACCGGGCGGCCCAGGTGGTCGTGGCCAAGGGCAACCGGCGCAGCCTCCAGTGTCCCTACCATGGCTGGACGTACGGCCTCGACGGGCGGTTGCAGGTTGCCCGTGAGATGGAGGGGACCGAGAACTTCGACACCGCGGATTTTGGGCTGGTGCCGATCCGGGTCGACCAGTGGGGACCGTTCATCTTCGCCAATCTGGACAACGAAGCACCCGCGCTGCGCGATGTGCTCGGCGCGATCCCGCAGGAGGTCTCGGCGGCAGGCTACGACGTCGAGAAGATGCAGCTCGTGGAGCGGCGGGACTACGTCATCGACTGCAATTGGAAGGTCTACGTCGACAACTACCTGGAGGGGTATCACCTGCCGATCGCCCACCCTGGACTCTTCAAAGAGCTGGACTACGACGCCTACCGGGTGGAGACCTTCCGCTACCACTCGAAGCAGCACGCCCCCATCCGTGAGCTGAAGCCGGGTGAGGAGCCGGGTCGCGACCGGCGCTACATCCGGCAGCCCGGGAGCGAGGAGAGCGCCCTCTACTACTGGGTCTTTCCCAACACGATGTTCAACATCTACCAGGACAACATGAGCTCGAACCTGATCATCCCCCTCGGCGTGGACAAGACGCTGACCGTCTTCGAGTGGTTCTTCGCGCAGCCCGGCACTGGTCCAGGGTGGGAGTCGATGCAACAGACGATCGCCTTCTCAGATGAGATCCAGCAGGAGGACATCGCGCTCTGCGAGCACGTCCAGCGCGGGCTGAAGTCGCGCTCCTACAACCGTGGCCGCTTCAACCCCAAGCGCGAGAACGGTGTCTACCACTTCCAGCGGCTCGTCTCCGAGTTCCTCTCTTAAGACTGCCTTAGACGACAACCCCTCCCCAGCCCTCCCCTGGAGGGGGAGGAGACCGCCTGCCAAATAGCGAGAAAGAGAGTCGCCAAACGGGTGATTGACGAACCGGTTACCGCCTGCTACGTTTGGCGAAATCTAGGGAGAGGAGGGAAACTACCTGATGTCCGACAACGTCGTGACACGCCCCCCGCGATCGACTGCAGAGGCTGCTCCCGGTAGCCAGGAGGCCGCCGACGCCCACGACCTGGGACGCTTTGGCTACAAGCAAGAACTGAGGCGAGTCCTCGGCGTTTACTCGAGCTTTGCCGTCGCGTTCTCCTACATCTCACCGAGCACCGGTATCTTCACGCTCTTTGCGCCCATCGGCCTGGCGATCGCCGGGCCGTTCTTTTTCTGGAGCTGGCCGCTGGTCGCGCTTGGCCAGTTCATCGTGGCGTTGAACTTTGCGGAGGTCAGCGCCCACTTCCCGGTTGCCGGGTCCGTCTACCAGTGGACCAAGTACCTGGCGAGCCGCCCCTACTCGTGGATGACCGGCTGGATCTACCTCTTTGCCGGCGTCATCACGGTCACCGCCGTGGTGTCGACCATCCCGGGCCTGGTCCTGATCCCCCTTCTGAACAACCTCGGAATGACGATCACCAACAACGCCCAGACGCAGGTCGCGATCGCTCTCGTCATCCTCGCGAGCACCACGCTGCTGAATATCTTCGGCGTTCGGCTCGTCGCGCTGATCAACAACACGGGCGTTGTCTTCGAAATCCTCGGCATGGTGGTCTTCGCACTCGTGCTGCTGATCTTCTACCACCACCAGTCGGCAACCGTCGTCTTCGACAGCAAATACCTCGGCTCAGGGTTCACCGGCGGTGCATTCCTGGCCGCGATGTTCATGTCGCTCTTCGTCATCTACGGCTTCGACACCGCGAGTACGCTGGCCGAGGAGACCAGGAATCCTCGCGCCATGGCTCCCCGGGCGGTGCTGGCCTCCGTCGTCGGTGCGTTTATCATCGGCGGCATCTTCCTCTACTCGATCATCGTCGCCATCCCGGACATGGGGAAGTACGTCGCCGACGCAGGGGCAGGCAAAATCGGGTCGCCCGCGGACATCCTGACGGCGGTGCTGCCGAGCTGGATGGCCAACGTCTATCTCGTGGTTGTGCTGGCCGCCATCTATGTGTGCTGCCTGGCGATCCAGACCTCCACCATCCGCCTCGCGTTCGGCATGGCGCGTGACGGTAAGCTTCCTCTGGCTCGTTTTTACAACAAGGTCAGCCCCAGCCTGCATACGCCTGTCGGCGTCTGCATCGTGGTCGGCTTGCTGGCGGCGGTCCCCTTCCTCTACTACTCGGGGGCGGGCACGATCGCCATCTCAGCCACGGGCATGATCTACCTGTCGTACCTGCTCGGGAACATCGCGATCCTGATCGCCCGGACCAAGGGATGGCCGAAGGATACGGCGCCTTTCAAGCTGGGTGGCTGGGGCACGATCGTCAATGTGCTGGCCCTGGTGTGGGGCGGCAGCATGCTGGTCAACTTCCTCTGGCCACGGCCTGGAAGCATCATCAACCCGTCGTTGAGCGCGTTGCCGAACATTCCGGACCTTGGACCGTTGGGCAACATCCCGATCTTCGAAGCAACGGTTGGCGTCGTCGTGATCGTCGGCGCGATCTACTACGTGATCGCGCAGCGCGGCAAGCAAGACCAGGTCGTGCGCGCCGCATAGTCAAACTCGGCGTCAATAGGCGGCGGGATCGGCCCGCCGCCTTACCTACTTATAATGACCACCACATGGCGGTCAAGATTCGTGTGCCCGGCGCGCTGCGCCAGTTGACTCGCGGCGCGGCTATCGTTGAGGTCGATGCGGGCGACGTGTCGCAGGCGCTCGATGAGCTGAACCAGAAGTTCCCGGGCTTCAAGGAACGGCTCTACGACGACAAGGGGGAGCTCCGCCAGTTCATCAATATCTACCGGAACGACGAAGACATCCGCTTCGGCTCCGGGCTCAAGACGCCCCTGAAGGACAGCGACGACCTTTCGATCGTCCCGGCCGTCGCCGGGGGCTGACCGCGGCCATGGCGCGAACAACGGTGCGCCTAACGTTTCGCGGCGAGACTCGAAATGACCCGATCATCTACCGCCTTGGCCAGGAGTTCAAAGTGGTGACGAACATTCGGCGCGCTGATGTCGGCACCGACACGGGCTGGGTCGAGCTCGATCTGGACGGCGAGGACGCCGAGGTCGACCGGGCGCTCGAGTACTGCCGCAGCCGCGGGGTTGGGGTCGACAAGCTGGAGCTTCAATGAGCGGCCCCGGTGTGGAAAGGCCGCGAGACCTGAGCGGCCCCGGTGTGGAAAGGCCGCGAGACCTGAGCGGCCCCGGTGTGGAAAGGCCGCGAGACCTGAGCGGCCCCGGTGTGGAAAGGCCGCGAGACCTGAGCGGCCCCAGTGTGGAAAGGCCGCGAGCATGAAGGTCGCCGTCGCCATGAGCGGCGGCGTCGACTCGTCGGTCGCCGCCGCCATGATGCGAGACGAGGGCCACGACGTCTTCGGTGTCACCCTCCAGCTCTGGCCCAAGGAGATGGCGATCCGCGACTTCGACAAGCATCACGGCTGCTGCTCGCTGGACGCTGTCGAGGACGCGCGCCGCGTCGCCAACCGGCTGCGCATTCCCTATTACGTGCTGAACTTCGAGGCGGACTTTCGAACCTCCGTGATCGACCCGTTCACAGAGGCGTACCTTGAGGGGCGCACGCCCAATCCCTGTATCCGCTGCAACGAGACGATCAAGTTCGGGCTCCTGCTGCGCAAGGCGCTCACGCTGGGTGCCGACCTGCTGGTGACCGGCCACTACGCCCGCATCCACCGGGGATCCGACGGCTATCAGCTTCGGCGCGCCGTCGATGAGCGGAAGGACCAGTCCTACGTGCTCTACCAGCTCGGCCAGGCGGAGCTGGGGTTCTTACGCTTTCCAGTCGGCGATTGGTCCAAGGCCGACGTGCGCAAGAAGGCCGGGGCGCTCGGCCTGGTGACGGCGCTGAAACCGGAGAGCCAGGAGATCTGCTTCGTGGCCGATGGCAGCTATCGGACTCTGCTCAAGGACCGCTTCCGCGAGCGGGTCCAACCGGGCCCCATCGTCGATCAGCGCGGGGCCGTCGTCGGCCAGCACGATGGGATCGCCATGTACACGGTTGGGCAGCGTTCCGGCCTGCGCCTGGCGGCGGGCGGACCGGCTTCGCCACCGCAGTACGTCAGCACCATCGACGCCGCCAGTAACACGGTCACGATCGGCGGTCCTCAGCAGCTGCTGCGCTCGAGCTGCCGGCTGGAGGATGTTCGCTACGTCGCCGGCCACGTCCCGCCCGGGGCCTTTCGAGCGAGGGTCAAGGTCCGCTCGCACGCCCCGTTCGGGGAGGCCCTGGTCACGCCGCTGGGTGACAAAGCTCGGGTCGACTTCGATGATCCGCAGCGGGCGCTGGCCCCCGGTCAGGCCGCTGTCTTCTATGACGGCGACCGCGTGATCGGTGGAGGGCCGATCGCTGCGGGCGACGGGTGACGCGACTCCTCGCCGGCACCTGGCACCCGTTGGCCTTCGCGTTGATCGGCCTCGTGTACCTGACCTGTCTCGGCAGCGTGCTCGCCGCCAGGCTGGCGTGGGCCGGCCGGCCTTCCTACTGGCTGGTGGTGCTGGGCGCGTTCCTCTTCCTCATCGGGATGCTCTGGGGCGGTGGCTACCTCACTGGTGGCGCCACCTTCACCTTCACGGCCGCCGGCGCCGTCATGGCCGTTTTCGGGGTTGCGCTCGACTTGATCTTCGGTCAGCCGGCCGGCGCTGCGGGCGCCGAATAGGATAGGGGCCTTGGCCGCAGACCCCGAGAAGTACATGACGGCGCCGATCACGCGGCGGCAGGATTATTCGCCGACGCTCTGGTCGGTCTGGATGAAGCCGCCCGAGCCGCTCGCCTTCAAGGCGGGCCAGTACGTCGCCTTCGGGGTCGACAACCATGACAAGGTGCTGGAGCGCGCCTTCTCGATCGTCTCCAGCCCGTACGAGCCCGAGCTCGAATTCTTCATCGAGAAGGTGCCGGAAGGCGCCCTTTCGCCCAAGCTGTACGAGTTGAAGGCCGGCGACACCGTCTTCATGCGCAAGAAGGCGAAGGGGGTTTTCAACGTCGACGTCAAGTCCGGGCATAGCCAGCATTTCCTGGTCTCGACCGTGACCGGGATCGCACCATACATCAGCATGGTCCGCACGCTGGCGCTCGACCTGAAGGAGGGCCGCCTGGCGCAGCCCTTTCGGCTGGTCATCCTCCAGGGGGTGTCGAAGTCGAACGAGTTCGGCTACGACAGGGAGCTCTACAAGGCGGCCGGCGAGTACCCCTGGCTCGAGTACATCCCGACCATCAGCCGGCACTGGGAGGATCCGGAATGGACAGGGGAGAGGGGAAGGGTGGACGACCTGGTGCGCAAGTACGCCGACAGCCTGAACCTGACACCCAAGGACACGACCGTGTACCTTTGCGGCAATCCCGGGATGATCGTCAACGTACGCGACATCATGCGTCGGTGCGGTTTCGAGCATGCCGCGATCAAGGAAGAGACCTACTGGGCACCGGGTGAAGGCGAGGTCGAATACTGACCCTGGCGCCGCCAGCTAGAATCTGACGCCGTGCCCTTGATCGGCGCCCTGCCGCAGCCCATCACCTCGGCGCCGCTCGTGATCCTGGTCTACGCGGTCGTAGTCCTGATGGTGGCCAGCGCGCTGGCGAGCGTGGTGCTTCGGAACACCCTCTACGCGATCGGCGCCTTCGCCGCGACCATGGTGCTCGTCGCGCTGCTCTATCTCACGATCGCGCCCTTCCTGTTGTTCGCGGCCCAGCTGCTGGTCTTCACGACCGTCAGCGCGGCGCTCCTGGTCGGTCTGCTACGCCAGACTGCCGGAGTGGAGTCGAGCCAGGAGCCCCTCAGCCGTGAATGGATCGTCGGTGCAGCCGTGGCCGCGGCCCTGCTGGCGTTGCTGATAGTGGTCATCGCGACCACGTCGTGGCCGATTCGCGCGACCACGAATACGGCGGCCGGTTTCGGCGCAACGCTGACCAACACCTACGTCGTCGGCCTGGCCGTCCTGGTGGTCATCCTCGCCTCCGCCGCGCTCGGTAGCGCCCTATTGCTGGTTACGCCCACCCTGCCCTCCCCCAGAGGGGGAGGGTCTCCAAGGCCGAGGGCGCCGCGCCGATGAACGCCGGCCTCAATTTGATCCTGGCGGCCTCGGCGGCGCTCTTTGCGATCGGCGCCTTCGCGCTCATCGCCCGACGCAGCGCCGTGCTGATGCTGATCGGCACCCAGTTCATGTTCATCGCTGGATGCCTTGCGTTCGTCGCGTTTGCCCGTTTCGGGCTCGGTGCGGGGAATGCGACGTCGGGCGCGGCGGTCGCGATCTTCGCCGGCGCGACGGCCGTTGCCGAGCTGGCCGTCGGGCTCGCGATGGCGGCGCTGATCTACCGTGAACACCGGAGCTTGGCCATCGACGCGGACCGCGGGTAAGGGTCGCGGAGGTGATGCTCAGCCTGCTTGCCGCGGCGCCCAAAGGGCCACTCGACACCTGGAGCCCGACCCTGCTGGCGCAGTTCGCACTATTGCTCCCGCTGGTCGCGCTGCTCGTCATTGTGGCCTTCACCATCGACTCGCGGCGGGTGAGTGCGGCGATCTCGATCATCTTCACGCTGGCCTCGCTGATCTGCGCGCTGCTCGTCGTGGCGATCGAGGTTGCCCACCCCCTGCACCTCGAGCGGCCGGCCACCTTTCTCCAGTTCTTCACGGGGCAGTCCGGTGCCGCCTCCGAGTTCACCTTGGCATGGGGGGTCCTGGCGGACCCGCTGGCTGCGACGGTGGGGCTCGCGGTCGTCCTGGTTAGTCTGCTCGTCCAGATCTATGCCCTCTCCTTCATGCGCCGCGAGGACGGCGTCGTGCGCTTCTACTGCGTCCTTCTCTTCGCCACCTTCGCGATGCTGGGTGTGACCCTGTCGCTCAGCTACTTCGAAATCCTGCTGTTCTTCGGGATGGTCACGGTGTCGACCTACCTGTTGATCGCTCACTGGTGGCAACGGGAGGAAGCGACGTCCGCCGCCACCCGCGCCTTCATCATCTCGGCCATCGGTGACCTCGCGCTGCTCGCTGCCGTCGCCTACATCTACTTTCGTTTCAGCGAGCTGAACTTCCAAACGCTGGCCGGCCAGTACAGCGGCGGGCGCGTCGGCTCGAACGGCCTCTTCATCATGGCGGTCCTGGTGTTCATCGCCGCGGCGGCAAAATCGGCGATCTTCCCGCTACACGTGTGGCTGCCGGGCAGCGCCCAGGCACCGGCGCCGGCCGCGGCACTGATCCACTCCGCCGGCAGCGCGGTCTGTGGCGTGTACCTCATCGCCCGCACGTACGGGCTGTTCCACGCGAGCCCCCGGGCCCTCGCGCTGCTCGCCATCGCGGGCGCGCTCTCTGCGCTGCTCGGCCTGCTCTGGGCGCTCTTCCAGGACAACTTGAAACGCGCGATCGCCTACACCACCATGGCCGAACTCGGGTTGATGCTGCTCGCGCTTGGCATCGGCGCCTATGGCGCCGGCGTCTTCGAGCTCTTTACCCACGCTTGGCCGAAGGCACTGCTCTTCCTTGCCGCGGGTGTGATCATCCGCGAACTCCGCACCGAGCGGCTCGCGGAGATGGGCGGGTTGTGGGGACGGATGCGCTTCACGGGTTGGCTGATGCTGATCGCGGTTGTCGCAGGCGCGGGGATCCCTCCATTCAGCACCTTCTGGAGCAAGGACGCCATCATGTCGAAGGCTCTCGCGCTGGGCAGCCCCCTGGCGACCGTGGTGATCGTGGCGGTGACCTTCCTGGGTGCGTTGGCGCTGGTTCGGATTTTCGCGCTCGTCTTCACGGGCGAGACGGCCCGCCGGCGCCGTTTCGACCCTGAGCGCATTCGTGACGCCGGCGGCCGTATCGCCTTCGCCATGTCGTTGTTGGCCATCGCCAGCATCATCGCCGGGTTCCGCGGCTTCCGGGTACGGACCGATCCCATCGCGTTGATCACATTCCCCGGCGTACCGTTGCCCAACTCGCACTACATGGCCGCCGTCGTGATTGCCGTCACCGCCGTCGCCGGCGTGGCGGTGGGTTGGCTGCTGTACGGGCGCCGGCTGGCCGTGCCGGCCGCGCTGCAGCCGGTTCGACGGGTGATGGGGGAGGGGCTCTTTATTGATCGGGCCTACCGGCTTGGCACCGGCTTTGTCCTGCTGCCTGTCAGCCGCGCCACGGGATGGGTCGAGACGCACGTCGTGGATGGGGCCCTGGACCTGATCGCGGACAGCGTCGCCTTCGGCGGGCAGCCGCGCGGCTGGCTGGCGCAGGTGCGAGTCCGCCAGCTGCTGATCGGTCTCTTCGCGGGTGTCGTCGCCCTGGCGGCCATCACCATCGTGCTGGCCGGCCGGATCATCGGGAAGGCGGGATGACCCTGCTCCAGGCGATCCCCGCGACGACGGCCGCGCCCGTCCCCCTGCCCACGCTGCTGCTCAGCGCGATGGTTTGGGTCCCGGCGCTTGCCGCGCTCGCGCTGCTCTTCTTCCCAGCCCGGACCGAGTTGCATCGCCAGCGGATCCGGTCGTTCGCGATCGCCGCCACGGCGCTGGAACTCGCCTTTGCCGTGGTCATGTGGTACGGCTTCCGAGACCAGAGCGGGGCCTACGCCTATGAGGAGACGCGGCAGTGGCTGCCGGCCATCGGCTCGAGCTATCACCTCGGCGTCGACGGCATCAGCATGCCCCTGCTGCTCCTCAGCGCCTTCCTGTTCCTGTTTGCCGTTTTGTCGTCGAGTCGTGTGCGTGAGCATTCCAGGGAATACCTGATCCTGCTGCTGCTTCTGGAGACTGGCATCGTCGGTGTCTTCGCCTCGCTCGACTACGTGCTGTTCTTCCTCTTCTGGCAGATGCAGGCGGTGCCGATGTTCTTGCTCATCGCCCGCTTCGGCGGCCCGCGCCGGCTGCAGGCCGCCTGGAAATTCCTGGCCGTCGATATCGCGGGAAGCGCGCTCCTCTTACTGGCGATCCTCATCCTCTATTTCAAGGCGCCGGTCCGGACCTTCGACATCGTGACGCTCCACGACGTGGTGCTGCCGACCGCGATCGCGACGCTGATCGCCTGGCTCTTTTTCATCGCCTTCGCCGTCAAACTTCCGGTTTTCCCATTCCACACCTGGTTCATCGACGCGCAGGCAGAAGCATCGGCGCCGGTGGCGTTGATCCTTGGCGGGGTCCTCGTCAAGCTCGGCGGGTACGGCATCATCCGGGTCGACGTCGGTGAGTTCCAGGACGCGTTCCACAAGTTCGCCGGCGCCGTCGTCGTGATCGCCGTGGTCACGGTGCTGTGGAGCGCGATCGCCGCGCTGGCACAGAATGACGTGCGGCGCCTCATCGGCTACATCGTGATGAGCCACATGGGCCTCGTCCTGCTGGGGGCCGCCTCCAGCGCGCCTGTTGCTCTCAACGGCGCCATCATCCTGATGGTTGCGGACGGTCTCACCGCCGCGCTGCTCGTCCTGCTGGCGGCGGCCATCGTGGAGCGCAGCGGCACGACCTCCATGCGGGCCATGGGCGGAATGGCCGGACAGATGGGGAAGGGGACCGTCCTGTGGATCTTCGCGGCGCTGGCCGCCATCGGGTTCCCCGGTCTCGCCGGCTTCCTCGGCCAGTTCATGATCGTGCTCGGGGCCTACCCGACCCATCGCATCGCTACCCTTGTGGTCCTGCTGGGCGTGCTGGCGGTCGCCGGCGCCATGATCGTGACGGTCCAGCGGATCTTCTTCGGAACCGTGCCCGAGCGGCATGGACGGTTCCGCGACCTCGGAACGCTCGAGCTGGCCAATACCATCGGGCTGCTGTCGCTGATCCTGGTGCTGGGCCTGCTGCCTGCCGTCGTGATGGACAGCATCAACTTCTCGGTGATCACCCTCCTTTCGCGAGGCGGCGCATGAGGACCTTCGGCAACCTGCTCGCCTTCTCGCCGGAGCTGTGGCTGCTGGCGGGCGCGATCCTGGTTTTCCTCGTGGCGCGCTTCGTGCCCCGCATCTCGACGACAACGGTCGCACTCGTCACCCTGCTTGGGGCCTTCCTGGCGCTGGCGACGCAATTCAAGCAGACGATCAGCATCATCGACGGTGCCTTTCTGCTGGACGGCTTCGCGATCGTCGTCGACGTCGTGGTCCTGGCGGCGGCCGCTCTCACCTTGCTCGCCAGCCGGGCCGACATCCTTCCCGGCGACGGTGAGGCCGGCGCGCTGCCGGGCTTCTTTCTGCTGGCCACGCTGGGCGCGATGCTCGCGGCCTCCGCCGGTGAGATGGTCTCGCTCTTCCTGGCGCTGGAGCTGCTCGCCGTCAACCTTTATATGTTGAGTGTGCTGGCGCGGCGCGGCCTCGCACCGGCCACCGCCGGGCTGGGTTACCTGGTGGCGGGCATGGCGAGCTCGGCGCTGCTGCTCTATGGCCTCGCGCTCGTCTTCGGCCTGACGGGTGAGACCCAGCTGCGGGCGACTGGCCGCGCGATGGCCATCCTCGGTCCGAACCAGGCGGCCGTGTTGCTGGCGCTCAGCCTGATCCTGGGCGGCTCAGCGCTTCGCATGGGACTGCTCCCGGTGCGGTGGTGGCCCCGAGGCTTCGAGTCGGGCGTGCCCTTGCGCGTCGTCATGTTCGCGCAGTCGACCGGCGTCGTGATCGCCTTCGCGGTCTTCGCCCGCATCTCCGCGTCGACCTTTGCCAGCAGCCGGATTCCCTACGCGGCCCTCTTCGCCGGCGTGGCGGCGGTGGTGATGACCGGTGGGAACCTGCTGGCCCTGATGCAGACCAGCGTCCGGCGCCTGCTCGTCTACTCCACGATTGCACAGGGGGGCTTCGCCCTGGCCGCCCTCACCGACCTCAGGGGCCTTGGTCCGAGCGCGCTGCTGGTCTTTCTCGTGGCGTTGGCGCTGAGCAACCTCTGCGCGTTCGCCGCCGTCATCGCCTACGCGCGCTCGGTGCACAGCGATGCGATCCGTGACCTGGCCGGGATGTCGCGCGCCGCACCCGGCCTGGCGATCGCGCTCGCGATTGCGCTCGTCTCTCTGATCGGGCTGCCACCCGTCGCCGGGTTCTTCGGCAAGCTGCTCATCCTTCAGGCCGTCGTCAATAGCGGCTACGCGTGGCTGGCGGTGGTGGGCGCCGCCAATATCGCGTTCGCGGCCTTCGGCTACCTGCGCGTGCTTCGCATCGCCTTCCTCGACCCGCCGGTGTTCGAGGTTGTGCCGGCTCGGCTCGACCGCGGCATTCGAGCCGCGGTTTCGCTGTCCTCGCTGGGTGTGGTCTTCATGGGAGTGCTGCTCGGGCCCCTCTATGCCGCCGTCAGCTACGGCACGGCGGCGCTTTTTCACTAAGAGTGATCGCGGCCCCGCTCTGACCGTCGGCCCCGGGCGGGGACGGAAAATTGTCGGCGCCTGGGGTAACCTTCGGCCCAATGTCCTCGTTTACCGGGCGCCCCATGGGTCAGCCCCCCGCCCGGCGCCGGCGACGCGGCTCGCGACGCCATCCCACGGTTGGGGCACCGGCGCGTCCAGCGTCGGGCCGGCGGCCTGGGCCGCACTGGCTTCGCCGCATCCTGCTCCTGACGACGGCCGGTCTGCTCGCCATCGTGGTGGGGACGGGGACACTTCTCTACACCTACGCGGGCGAGCTGCCCAGCCTCGACCACCTCAGCGCCCGCAACCTGCCCCAGACGACTCGGATCTACGCGCGGGACGGGGTCACGCTGCTCGAGGAGCGCTACCAGCAGCGACGCACGGTCGTCCCACTGAATGAGATGTCCTGGGATCTGCGACACGCCACCATCTCGATCGAAGACAAGGACTTTTACAACCATGGGGCGGTCAACCCGGTGCGGATGCTCGCGGCGGGCGTCTACGACCTGCTGCACCAGCGGGCGGCCCAGGGCGGCAGCACCATCACCCAGCAACTGGTCAAGAACTACCTGCTGGGCTCGAGCAGCCGCAGTCTCGACCGCAAGGCGCGCGAGCTGGTGCTTTCCATCCAGCTGGAACGCCAGTACACGAAGGACCAGATTCTCGAGATGTACCTCAACACGATCTTCTACGGCAACCAATCATTCGGGGTGGAGGCGGCCGCGCAGACCTACTTCGGCACCTCCGCACGCCGTCTCGATCTCGCGCAGTCGGCGTTCCTCGCGGGCCTGCCGCAACGTCCCAGTTATCTGAATCCTTTCTTGACCGAGGGCTACGCGCATGCCCGCGGCCGCCAGCGTGACGTCCTGAGCGCGATGGTGCGCGACGGCTACATCACGGCCGCGGTCGCCGACAAGGCGTACGCGGAAGACCTGGCGCCCAAGCTGGCGGCGGCGCATCAAGCGGCGGTCGGCCAGCGTGCGTCAATCGCACCGCACTTCGTCGACTACGTCTGGAGTGAGTTGGAGCAGCGCTATGATCCCGGTTACCTGCTGCGGGCAGGTCTGAAGATCGTCACGACGCTCGATCCCAAGACCCAGGCGCTGGCCCAACAGGCCGTCCACGATGGCATCGCACGCTACGCCAAAAGCAATCGGGTCAACAATGGCTCGATGCTGGTGATGAACCCGCACACCGGTGAAGTTCTGGCCATGGTGGGCAGCGCCGACTACTCCAACGCCGATATCGGCGGCCAGGTCAACTACACCACGGCGCTGCGTCAACCCGGCTCATCGTTCAAACCGTACACGTACATCACGGCCTTGATGAACGGCTGGACGCCGGCATCGCCGCTCGATGACAGCAACGGTGCCCACGCCTTCCCCGGCTACCCGGTGCATGACTGGGACGCACGGGAGCTCGGCACGATCGCGCTACGCGATTCGTTGCAGAAGTCGCGCAACATCTCGTCCGTGCACCTCTTCAAGGACGTCGGCATCCAGAAAGTCTTCGCGACGGTCCGCAGCCTTGGGATCAACACCCCGCTGGATCCGAGCCTCCCGACCACGCTCGGTGCCAGCGAACTCCGCATGATCGACCATGTCTCCGCTTACAGCGCGTTCGCCAACGGCGGCCATCGCGTTCGGGCCCTGGCGGTCCTCGAGGTTCGCGACGCCGCGGGGGCGCTGCTCGAATCCAACCCACCGCAACCCGATGCCGGGGAGCGGGTGCTGCCGGCCTCGGCGACCTACATGCTGACCGACATCCTCAAAGGTGCCGTCCATCCCTCGATGGGGTTTCCGGTCGCCGCCAAGTCCGGCACCACCACGGATTTCAAGGATGCCTGGTACATCGGCTACACATCCGAGCTGGTGGTCGCGAGCTGGATGGGCCGGACGGTCAGCCTGCCCACCCCGCACAACGAGTCGATGAACGGGCTGTGGGGCGAGATCGGGCCGGCGTCGTCCTGGCGGCAGTTCATGAAGGCCTATTACAGCGCCAGAAAGCCGGCCGATTGGACGCGCCCAGCCGAAGTGGTCCAGATCGCTCTCTGCAAGCTCACCGGGCAGCCCGCGCCCCCTGACGTGGCCGCCGAGCTGGCGATCCAGGATCTCGCGCTCAAGCCAGATCCCGCTCTGCCACGCGCCGCCTGTGGCGCACCGGCCTCGGCCGGCGGGGCGCCTCCCGGCGGCGCCGCG
>DATEHI010000078.1:0-3009 GCA_035279665.1 Candidatus Dormiibacterota bacterium
GACACCACGGGCTGTTTTGGTGGTGGGTGACCGCCCGCCGCAACAGGCTCAGCTCATGCCGAACGACAAGGAGCTCAGTGTCCCGCTCGCCCTTGGGCCTCCGGCTCAGACCAGATCGAGTAAGAATCGGAGGCAGCTGTAAACGCCGGCGAGGAGCATGAGCGCCCGGGATGGTAAACGATCACCAGCGCACGGTGAATGCTAGGTTTGATCATCTGAACTGGCCCCACTTAGAGGCGTTTTGATCCTCTGAAATGGCCCCACCTCCCGCATAGACCAAGAACCCCGGATAGGCTGCCAGGTGTTGCAGCCGGACAGCCCGCCGGGAGAACGAGGAGATGCGAAAGGTGGAGTTGTTCGAGGCTATCAGGCTCGACCACAGAGTCAAGCGGTGGGGGGTCCGGCGGCTGGCCCATGAGCACCACGTTCATCGGCGATTGGTTCGTCAGGCGTTGAGGTCGGCGCTGCCGCCGGAGCGGGCAACGCCACAACGGCCGTCGCCGGTGCTGTTCCGGGTCAAGCCGTTCATCGAGGAGATCCTGGAGAAGGACCAGCAAGTGGGGCGTAAGCAGCGCCACACCGCGCACCGGATCTGGGAGCGGATCACCAGCGAGCTTCAGATCGTGATCGCGGAATCCACGGTGCGCAGATATGTGGGCCGGCGCAAGCGCGAGCTGGGCGGGCCAGTTGAGGTGATGGTGCCGCAGACCAAGACGCCGGGCGTAGAAGCCGAGGTCGACTTCTTCCAGGCCAGTGTGATCATGGCCGGCCTGGAACTCGTGCTCTGGTTTTTCCAGATGCGCGCTTGCTATTCGGGTCGGGTATTTGTGCGCGCGGTGGCGCGTGCCAGTCAGCAGGCGTTCCTGGAATGTATGGTGCTCGGGCTCGAGCACTTCGACGGCGTCTTCGGCGCGATTCGAATGGACAACCACCGCTTGGCGGTGGTCAAAGTCATGCGTGGTCGAACGCGCGAGGAGAGCGACCGCTACATCGCTTTGCGCTCGCACTATCTGTTCGAAACCCGGTACTGCCTGCCGGGCGAGCGAGGTGCGCACGAGAAAGGCGGCGTGGAAGGCGGTCAGGGCCACTTCCGTCGTAACCACATGGTTCCGCTGCCCCAATGCCGGGACCTGATCGAGCTGAATCAGCAGCTACTGGCAGCGTGCCGGCGCGAAGACGAGCGGGTCGCACACGGCAAGAGCGGGAGCAAGTTGGCGCTCTGGGAGTTGGAGAAGGCGGTGTTGCGGCCACTGCCCGAGGAGAGGTTTTCAAGCCTTGAGTACGTGGATTCGATTCGGGTCGATGAGAAGTCGAGGGCGCGGGTGAAGTCAGCCCGCTACTCAGTCCCGGCACGGCTGGCTGGACTGCAGGTCCGCGCCGAGGTGAGCTCTGATCGGGTGCTCATCTTTCATCGCGGCGAGCAGGTCGCCAACTGGGAGCGCTGCTGGGAGCCGAACGGCGAGCGATTGGACCTGGACCACTACCTGGAGGTTCTGCAACGTAAGCCAGGCGCGCTGTGGCGTTCGGTTCCCCTCCACCAGGCCAAAGCGAACGGGAAATGGCCTTCCGAGTACACCCAACTCTTTCTTCTTCTGAAGCAGCGGCTGGGCGAGACCGCGGCGGCCAAGCAGATGGTGGACGTCGTCCTTTTGCACCGGATCAATCCCGCCCAGGTGGTCCACCAGGCAGTCGCCGGCGCACTCGCCGCCGGTGCCATTGATGGACGCGCCGTCGCCGTGCTGGTCCGCACCGCAACTGAAGGCAAGCGACCGATTGTGCTCCTCGATGTCGGCGAGCTCGATGTCTACCAGCGTCCCCAACCACAGGTCGATGCCTATGACCAGCTACTCGAAGGAGGTCGGTCATGACCAAGTCCAACGCCGCGGTCGACGCCCTCGTCAAGGCCCAGACCCACGAGCTGCGTCTGCCCACGGTGGGCACTCGTTACGGAGATCTTGCCGACCAGGCGGCTCGTGATGGCGTGCCACATCGCGACTATCTCGCCAATCTCTTGGAGCTCGAGCTCGACGACCGCAGTCAGCGTCGCGCCGAGCGCCGATTGCAGGAGGCGCACTTCCCACACCGCAAGCGGCTTGAGGACTTCAATTTCGAGCAGTCCACGGTCAGCGCGACACTGCTTCACCAGCTGGCCAAGGGTGAATATCTAGCGCGGGCCGAGAACGTCATCCTGATCGGCGACAGCGGAACCGGAAAGAGTCATCTCGCCACCGGACTTGGCATCGCTGCCTGCCACCAGGGACGCCGCGTCCGCTTCACAACCGTGGCGGCGTTGGTGACCGAGCTGCAGGAGTCACAGGATGCTCATCAACTCGGTCGCGCGGTCCGACGCTATGCCGGCATCGAGCTCTTGATTTTGGACGAGCTCGGGTACGTGCAATCTTCGGAGACCGGTGCCGAACTCCTATTTCAGGTTCTGGCCGAGCGCAACGAGGCAGCCAGCATCATCGTCACCACCAACCTACCCTTCGGCGAATGGACGCGCATCTTCACCGACGCTCGTCTTTGCAAGGCGGTCGTCGACCGTCTCACCTTCGGTGCTCACATCGTCGAGACCGGGACCGACTCCTGGCGGCTCAAGACCAGCCTGGCTCGGGCTCGAAAACCGGACAAGACCTCGAAATGAATGCCTTCGCGCCGACCAGCTCAAAAGACGAGGCCACAGGAAGCCTCAGGACGCCAGCAAGCGTTTCGTTGCGACTCCTGATACCTTGCCCAACGGCGCCGTCGCGCCGATTTCCAACGTCGAGGAGGTCGCCGGCTAAAACCGCGTAGCCACCCCTTAGACCCCGCGGAGGGTGGGGCCAAATCAGAGTATCGGGGTGGGGCCAGTTCTGAGTATCGAACCTAGTTGCGTCTCCATCGACATCCGCGTCCGCGGCGGCAGGACTTTCGACTTGAACTTCGGCGTCCCTTCCGGCTCATCCGACACCCGAGGTTGGCGAACCGGAACCGCCCAGGTTCCGATTGCAACGGTGCGTTTGCGGCCGT
>DATEHI010000079.1:0-35611 GCA_035279665.1 Candidatus Dormiibacterota bacterium
CGATTCCGCCGTAGACCGTCCCGGCATAGATGCCGCAGACCAGGAATACGACCGGCTCGAGCCCGACCAGGATGGCGCTCATCGCGCCGAACACCGCCCCGCCGAGACCACCGCCTAACGCTGCACCCCCGATTGCGCCTCGAAACATCCGCTGGACTTCACCGTTCATCGCTGACCTCCAAGAATGGAATGACGTGCTGATGAACCGATGATGCGCCCGCGTACCTTTCGAAATCGTGACGCGCAAAGCCCCCACCCTGACGTCTCAAACGCTCGTGTGGCACTAAAGCGCCACTCGCGTGGGGCGACGCCCCGGCTAGGCCTCTTCGAGCCGAAATCCCGTGCCGCGCACCGTCAGGATGCGCACACCGGAGTTGACGAGTTTGGCGCGAAGCCGGCTCATCTTGACGTCGATCACATTTGATCCGAGCGGCTCCGTCTCATCGCGCCACGCGTGCTCGGCGATGGCTTTGCGGTCGACCACCGAAGGGAAGCGTCGCATCAACAGCTCGAGGATGTGGAACTCGGCGGTCGTGAGATTCAGCAGCTTGCCGTTCATCGTGACGTGCCGACGGGCTGGGTCCAGCGACAAGGTGCCGCGGTTCATTACCGGGGCACCCACGCCGCGCGGACGCCGCTGCAGCGCGCGCACCCTCGCCACCAGTTCCCCAAAGTCGAATGGCTTGACGAGGTAGTCATCGGCGCCGGCATCCAGCCCCTGGATACGGTCCGGTGGTGCATCGCGAGCGGTCAGCATCAGGATCGCAGTCGGGCGCTCGTTGCGCCGGGCCCAGGAGGCCACCTCCACGCCGGGCACGCCCGGCATCCGCCAGTCGAGGATGGCCACGTCGTACTCGTAGAACTTCAGCTGCTCGATGGCATCATCGCCCCGGTCGACCGAGTCCACGAGGTAGCCGGCATCCTTAAGACCCTGGACGAGGACCTCGCGCAAGCCACGATCATCCTCCGCGACCAGGATGCGCACCGCTACGCTCCCTGCCGGCTCAACGTCAGTTGGAACTCCATCGTCGCATTGCTCTGCACAGTCACGAAGCCGCCGATACTGGGCGGGGTCATCCCGAACTGACTGAAGGGGAACGTGATCGAACCGACCAGCTCGATCGTTGACCCGCTCATCCGGCCGTCGATCGGGATGGTGACGTTTTTCGTCACACCGTGGAGCGTGAGGTCGCCGACTGCCGACACGTGGATCGTCTGCCCGCTGCCGGCGTCAGCGGGCAACGTGATCGGCGACGTCAGCGTGAAGGTGGCGGTCGGATAGCGGTCGCTTTCGAGTCCCTGCGAGTGGATCCGCTGATCCCGTCTGGACTGGTCGCTCGTGAGTTTGGTCACATCCACGCTAAAGCTGGCGGCCGCCACGCCGTAGCCGCTCGTCGATTGCGTCAGGGTAAACGTGCCGGTGATCGCCGAGGTGCGCCCGACGGCATCGCTGGGCGCCGCGAATGAGGCGAGCTGCTCCCGGACCCGATAGCCGGCCACTGAGCCCGAGCCCACGGTCCAGGTTCCAGCCCCCGGCGTGGCAGCGGTGCCGGCGGTCGAGCCCGAGGCCGACGGTGTTGGCGAACTGAGCGCGAGCTTCTGTGGCGACGATCCCGCGAAGACGACGAAATAGACGATGCCGACACCCGCGGCGCCGAGGATCAAGGCACCGCCGACAATGGCGGCAATCAGCGTTCGGCGATTGTTCATCTAAGGAGATGCTGAGGGCGTCGACCTTTCAGTTCGATGACAGGCTAAGCCGTCATCATGAAGCGATGGTAAGAACCGCTGCCCCTTCGACGCGGCCGTGGGCCAGATCGTCGAGCGCCCGATTCGCGTCAGCAAGCGGATAGGGGTGCACCTCGGTTCGGACCGGGACCATCGGCGCGATCTGCAGGAGTTCCTCGCCGTCCAGCCGCGTCAGATTGGCCACCGAGCGGATCTGCCGCTCCATCCAGAGAAGGTCATACGGAAACGACGGGATGTCGCTCATGTGGATGCCCGCGCAGACCACCACCCCGCCTCGATCCAGGGCCTTGAGCGCCGCCGGCACCAGCGCCCCCACGGGCGCGAAGATCAATGCCGCATCGAGGGGTTCGGGCGGCGACGTGAGCGAGTCGCCCGCCCACTCCGCACCAAGGCTGCGCGCGAACGCTTGCTTCTTCGTGTCACCGGGCGAGGTAAAGGCAAACACCCGTCGACCCTGGTAATGAGCGACCTGCGCGATGATGTGCGCCGAGTCGCCAAAGCCATACAGACCGACCCGTTGCGCGTCGCCGGCGAGCCGCAGCGCGCGATAGCCGATCAAGCCGGCGCAGAGCAACGGTGCGGCATGCAGGTCGTCATAGCTCTCCGGCAGCGCAAAACAGAAACGCTCGTCGGCGACGCAAAACTCCGCGTAGCCGCCGTCGAAGTGATAGCCGGTGAACCGCGCGTGCACGCAAAGGTTCTCGAGGCCGCGGCGACAGAAGCGGCAGGTCTCGTCGACGTAGCCAAGCCAGGGAACGCCGATGCGGTCGCCGGGTGCGAACCGCTTCGCTTTGGAACCGGCGGCCTCGACCCGACCCACGATCATGTGGCCGATGACAAGCGGCAGCCTGGGCTCGCTCAGCTCACCGCTCACGATATGGAGGTCAGTGCGGCACACGGCACAGACCGAGACACGGATCAAGAGCTGACCCGCGGCCGGTGTCGGGACGGGCAGCTCCTCGAGGCGAAGGGCCTCCTTCGCGGCGCGAAGCTGCATCGCCCTCATTGGTGGACGCTAGGCCGTGACGCCGCTTTTGAGTGTTGCCTGCAACGTGATGGGGGTGGCCGCCAGGGCCTTTGAGACGGGACAGTTCTTCTTCGCATCTTCGGCCAAGCGCCTGAAGGTTGCCTCGTCGATGCCCGGAACATTGCCTTCGGTCGCGAGATCGATGCGCGAGATGCCCCATCCCTGCTCGCCCTTGTCGAAGTGCACGCTGGCTTTGGTTCGAATTTCCTGCGGCTTGTGGCCGGCCTGCGTGAGGCCATTGGCGAATGCCATGGAAAAGCAGCCGGCATGGGCCGCTCCGATCAACTCCTCAGGATTCGTGCCGGGACCATCCTCCATCCGGCTCTTGAACGAATACGAACCTTCAAAAGCACCGCTTCCCAGTCGCATCGTTCCCGATCCGTCTTGCAACGACCGTTGCCACCTGGCTTCCGCAGTACGTACAGGCATATCTGGCCCACCTCGCTCGTGATTGTTGCCGTCCTGAATTGATGCTAGTCGACCGCGCCGGCGGCTGCCGCGAGCATCTCGAGGGTGCGCAGCCGGTCGGGCTGCGTCTTGCCGTGCACGCTCGCCAGCAATGTCGTCACCCCGGCGGACGCCCAAGCCGCGAGCCGTTCGCGAACGAAAGCGGGCGGCCCGGCAATGCTGATGGCATCGACGAGGGCATCGGGCACCCGGCGGATCGCCTCGAGCTGTTTGCCGCCGAGGTACAGCTCCTGGAGCATCCGCGCATCGTCAGCGAAGCCGTACTGGCTGACGAGGTCGTTGTAGAAGTTCTTCGTTCGCGACCCCATGCCGCCCACGTACAGCGCCACCCAGGGCTTCAGCGGCTCACGCGCGCGAGCGCGGTCATCATCGATGCTGATCGGCACGTGCGGCGCAATGGCGAGGGAATCGAGGGATCGACCGGAGAGCCGCGCCCCAAACTCGAGCTCGTGACGGAAGAGGTCCATGTGTTCGGGAGCGAACAGCGTGGGGATCCATCCGTCGGCGAGCTCACCGGTCAGGCGCAGGCCGCCCGGGGTGAGGGTCGCGAGATAGATGGGCACCGTCTCGCGCACCGGATGCGCCAGGAGCTTGAGGCCCTTGTCCAGGTGGAAGACGTCACCGTCGAAGACCAGCCGGTCGCGCCGTAGAACCTGGCGGACGATGGCCATCGTTTCCCGCATGCGGAGCAGCGGTTGCTCGAAGGCCACGCCATGCCAGCCCGTCACCACCTGGTGGCCGCTGGTCCCCAGCCCGAGGATGAACCGCCCGCCCGAGATCAGGTCGAGCGTGGCCGCGGTTTGCGCGAGGAGGGCGGGCGTCCGGCTGAACACGTTGACGATACCGGTACCGAGCTGGATCTTTTCCGTGCGGGCGGCGAGGGCACCAAGGATGGAGACGGCATCGGTGCCATACGCTTCGGGTGCCCAGACCGAATCGAAGCCGAGTGCCTCGGCGCGCTGCGCAAGCTCAACTGCCTCGGGGAAGGAGAGGCTGCCCTCGTACGGCAAGGTGAGGCCGAGCTTCATCGTGGCATCGTACTCGGAGTTGCGCCTAGAGTAGATGGAAGCCGGCAAACGGCCGCGCCGCCCTTCCCACACCGGGGGCGGCTATTCCAGGAGGACGTTATGGCAGATCGGACGACGACCATCAACGCCGCGCTTGCGGGGACCATCGACATCGGCGGTGATCTGCCCGTCAACCGGTTCGGCTTTGGCGCAATGCGCATCACCGGGGAAGGGATCTGGGGAGAGCCGGCCGATCGCGAAGAATCCAAGCGCGTACTGCGCCGCGCGTTGGAGCTCGGCATCAACTTCATCGACACCGCCGATTCCTATGGCCCAGAAGTCAGCGAGCGATTGATCGCCGACGCCCTGTACCCGTACCCGGAGGAGCTCGTGATTGCCACCAAGGGTGGGCTCATGCGACCCGGGCCTGGAGAGTGGATACCGGACGGGCGGCCTGAGCACCTGCGCGAAGCCTGTGAGGGAAGCCTCAAGCGGTTGCGGGTCGAACAAATCGATGTCTATCAGCTGCACCGCCCCGATCCGAATGTCCCGTACGAGGAATCGGTCGGCGCCCTGGTGGAACTGAAGGCTCAGGGCAAAATTCGGCATATCGGGCTCTCCAACGTGACCGTCGATCACATCGAGCGGGCGCAGAAGCTGACGCCGATCGTCTCGATCCAGAACCGATACAGCGCCTTCGACCGCACGTCAGAGCCGGTGCTCGACTTCTGCTCCCTCGAGGAGCTGGCCTTCCTGCCGTGGCGCCCCGTGGAAGGTGGGGGAGTTGCAGGCGCCGCCGGTGTCATCGCGGAGATCGCTCGACGCAACAATGCGACGCCGACTCAGATCGCGCTCGCCTGGTTGCTGGCGCATTCGCCGGTGATGCTGCCAATCCCGGGCACCTCAAAGGTTTCCCACCTCGAGGAGAACCTGGGCGCAGTGGCGCTCGAGCTGGCCCCGGCAGAGCTCGCCGAGATCGACAAGATTGCCCCGGAGCCGCGCCCCTGACCGGCGAGGACGATGACCGAGACGACTACGACGCACTGGACGAGGCCTTGATGGAGACGTTTCCGGCGAGCGATCCGATCGCGGTCTCGGCGTCAGCCGTTGGCTCCAAACCGGCCGGCGGCCGGCCCGGCGACCCTTAGCCAACCTTTAGACGCGTCTCACTTCCGGCTCACACCCGAATGCCACCATGGTGCGGGTTCACGGGCGGCGGCCCGTTGAAGGGTTGCGCCCCCGGCAGGGGCAAGGAATGAGCAGCATCATCGTGCGTCAGGAGACACCCGACCGGCGAGGCAACCGAATGAGGCGAGCCCCTCACGCGCGAAGCCTGGTCTTTTCGGCCGGCGATGTGATCCTGCTGGTCATCATCAACGCTGCGCTGGTGGTTGCCATGTGGGTGAGACACGGCGGGTTGAATCAGCTCGGCAGCCCGTCCGCGAAGCTCACGGCAGCCGGCCAGCTGACCGCCCTGGTCGGCACCTACGCCGCCCTGGTCCAGGTCCTCCTGATGGCTCGCAGCCCCTGGTTGGAACGCCGCTTCGGAATGGATGGCCTCGCCCAGTGGCACCGCTGGCTGGGCTTCGGCGTCACGATCCTCATCGGTGCGCACGTGATCTTCACAACGGTGGGCTACGCGCTCGGGAACGGCAATTCCGTGCTCGCGGAGACCTGGAACCTGGTCACGACCTACCCCTATGTCCTGATGGCCACCGCCGCGACGGGCCTTCTGTTCATGGTCGCCGTGACCTCACTCCGCATGATGCGCCGGCGCCTGACCTGGGAGACCTGGCGGTTCTTGCACCTTTATGCCTACCTGGCAATCGCTCTCGCCTTCGGACACGAGTTGGCGGTCGGCACCGATTTCACCGATGACGCTATTGCGCGCTGGTACTGGATCGCGTTGTATGTGGCGGTCGGCGTCTGCTTGCTCGCCTTCAGGGTCGGACATCCGTTGCGGATGAGCTTTCGACATCAGCTCAAAGTGGCGCAGATCGTTCCGGAGGCTCCGGGTGTGGTCTCCCTGTACGTGTCCGGACGTGAGCTCGAGCAGCTGCGGGTGAGCGGCGGCCAGTATTTTCGCTGGCGATTCCTCACGCGTGACGGCTGGTGGCGCACGCACCCATTCTCGCTTTCGGCGCCGCTCAACAACCGTTTCCTCCGGCTCACGGTCAAAGGCGTTGGCGACGGCAGCCGAGGATTGCAAGGCCTGCATGCCGGTACCCGCGTCGCCGTCGAGGGTCCCTACGGGCTCTTCACGGCCAGGCGGCAACGTCGCCCGAAGGTGCTTCTGCTGGCCGGCGGCATTGGGATCACTCCGCTGCGAGCGTTGATCGAGGAGATTCCACCGAAAAAAGACGCCATCACGCTGCTCTACCGCGCCAGCCGCTGGGAGGACGTGGTCTTCCGTGAGGAGCTGGAGACGTTGATCCGTGACCGTCGCGGGACGATTCATTACCTGATCGGTCAGCGAGGCACGCCGGAGCTCCCGGACGACCCGCTGTCCGAGCAGACACTCCGGCGGCTGGTCCCCGACGTCGCATTGCGGGACGTTTTCGTCTGCGGGCCGGCATCCATGATGGAGCGAATGCAGGATATCCTTCGGGCCTTGGACGTGCCGGAAGAGCAAATCCATTTCGAGCGCTTCGGGCTGCTGTGAGGCCGATCATGCCAACCCGTGCGGCGGTTGCCATCGTCGCCACAGCCATCGCGGTCGTGCTGCTCTTCAGCTTCAAGACGCCGGCGCAGCCGCGACCGCCCACGCCCGCCGCCGACGTGGCCCAGGCGAGCGCAACACCCAGTGCCTCACCGTCAGCCAGTGACTCGAGCGTGCCCACGCCCACGCCGTCGCCCACCGGCCGGACGTATCGAGACGGGCAGTACACCGGTCAGGACTTCCCCAACCAGTTCGGCGATACCCAGGTCAAAGTGACGATCGCCGGCGGACGCATCACCGACGTGCAGGCGGTGCAGCTCCCGTTCGACCGGCAGCGGTCGGCGGAGATCAGCCAGTACGCTGCGCCGCGACTGCATGACGAGGTTTTGCAAGCGCAGACTGCCCAGATCGATAGCCTCTCCGGCGCGACCTATACGAGCGACGCCTATGCCCAGTCGGTGCAATCGGCGCTCGACCAGGCCCATGGTTGACGCGGTGACGCGCCGCGTCCGGGTCGAGCACATCATGGGAACTGCGATTTCGATCGACCTGCGTGACGCCGAGGTCGACGGCGCACTCATGCAGTCAGGATTCGAATGGCTGCGTCAGGTCGATGCCCGCTTCAGCCCGTACCAGCCGACCAGCCAGATCAGCCGGCTGGGATGCGGCGAGTTGATCCTGGACGAATGTGATGCAGACGTCGCCGAGGTGCTCTCACTGTGCGAGGACCTGCGCCGGGAAACCGATGGCGTCTTCAATGCATGGAATTGCCGGGCAGACGGCCGCCTTGATCCATCAGGGGTCGTCAAGGGCTGGGCGGTGGAGCGCGCGGCCAGGCTGCTCGAAGAGGCCGGGGCGCGAAACTTCTGTATCAACGCCGGTGGCGATATCGTCGCCCGCGGCAAGCCCGAGCCGGGACGAGACTGGCGCATCGGGATCCGGCATCCTCGCGATGCGTCGGCGCTGGCCGCGGTGATGCAGATGACCGACCTCGCGGTTGCGACCAGTGGGAACTACGAGCGCGGTGACCACATCATCGACGCACGGACTGGAATGCCTAATGGAGATCTGCTCAGCCTGACCGTGGCCGGCCCGAGTCTGACGCTAGCCGATGCCTATGCGACCGTCGGCTTTGCGATGGGCAGCGCCGGTATCGCCTGGGTAGCCGGTCGACCCGGATATTCGCCCTACGCGGTCACACGCGAAGGCCGCGTGCAATACGCGGACGCGTTTGCGGCGTTGCTGGCCAGCACCGACTACGACTAGACACTCGATTGGGCTGCTTGAGCGCGAGCAGGTGCGCCAGCGGGGGCTCACTCGAAAGTACGCGGACGGACACGCCTCAAACCGGTAGAGTCAAAACATGACGGGCCTGTGGGCTGTCCTCCTCACGACGTTCCTCGCCTCAGCCGTAGAGGCGATCGAGATGGTCACGATCGTGGTCGGTGTCGGGGCTACGCGCGGCTGGCGATCCACGCTGATCGGCGCCGCGTCCGGCTTTGGGGTGCTGGCGGTGGTGGTGATCGTGGCCGGGGCCGCGCTCAGTCGCGTACCGATCGGACCGCTGCGCTTGATCGTCGGCGCCCTGTTGCTCACCTTCGGGCTCCAGTGGTTTCGCAAGGGCATCATGCGCGTTGCCGCGCGAGGCCTCGCCGGCATCGGCGGCCAGGACCCGCATGAGGCTGCCGAGTGGACGGGCCCTGGCATGGACTGGACCGCCTGGTTTCTCGCTTTCAAAGGGGTCATGCTGGAGGGGCTCGAGGTCGCCTTCATTGTGGTCACCTTCGGTGCGGGCGCCAACCACCTGATCGGTGCGGCGATCGGCGGCGTCGGGGCGGTGATCGTTGTCGGTGGGATCGGGCTAGCGCTCCATCAGAGTGTTCGACGGATTCCACGCAGCTTGCTCCAACTGATCGTCGGGACTCTTCTCACCACCTTCGGCACCTTCTGGGCGATCGAGGGTCTGGGGATCGACTGGCCTGGTGGTGATGCCGCGATTCCGGGGTTGCTGGTCCTGTACGCGGCGACGGCTGTTACCTACATCGCGCTCGAGCGGAACCGCGCCCTGGGCCTACGGCCGGCGGCATAGGCGATGCCCCCACCGTTTTCCTGGATCGTGGCAGTCGCGCGTTTCCTGTACGACTTCATCGTGGGCGATGACTGGACCGTGGCGGCCGCCGTCGCCATCGGCCTGGTCCTGTCGGCCGTCCTGAACGTGAACCACATCGCTGCCTGGTGGCTGATTCCGGTGATCGTCCTGGTGATGCTGGGCGTCAGCCTCCGGCGGGCGAGCTCAAAGAAGCGGTGAGCGTCATCGCCGTCGTCGGCCTGGCCACGATGGGCATGAACCTCGCCCGCAACCTTGCGCGAAATGGGTTTGGGGTTTCTGTCTACAACCGCACCGCGTCGCGCGTCGACGACTTCATGAAGCAGTTCGGGGCGGAAGGCGCGTTCACGCCCGCCCAAACGCCGCAAGAACTGGTGGCCCAGTTGGAGAAGCCGCGCAGGATCTTGATGATGGTCAAGGCCGGGGCCCCCGTCGACGAGACCATCGATCACCTCGCCCCGCACCTCGAGGCCGGCGACATCTTGATCGACGGCGGCAACTCGTACTTCCTTGACACGGTGCGGCGTGGCAAGGCGATGGAGGCACGTGGACTTCGTTTCATCGGCACCGGCGTCTCCGGCGGCGAGGAAGGGGCGTTGCTCGGGCCGAGCATCATGCCGGGTGGCGCGGAGGACGCGTATCAGCAGGTAGAGCCGATGCTCACGAAGATCAGCGCCCACGTCGACGGCGAACCGTGTTGCACCTACATCGGTCCGGGCGGCGCCGGCCATTACGTGAAGATGGTTCATAACGGAATCGAGTACGCCGACATTCAGCTGATCGCGGAGGCCTATGACCTGCTCAGCCACGCGCTCAACCTCGGTGCGGAAGAGCTCTCGCGCATCTTTGCCGAATGGAACAAGGGCGACCTCGAGTCGTACCTGATCCAGATCACCTCCGAGGTGCTGGCCAAGCGCGACCGCGCGACCGGCCGGCCGCTCGTCGACGTCATCCTCGACGAGGCGGCGCAAAAAGGGACCGGCAAGTGGGCGTCGCAGTCGGCGCTGGACCTGGGGATCCCGGTGACCGCCATCACCGAGGCGGTCTTCGCTCGATTCCTGTCGGCGCTCAAGGCCGACCGGCAACTCGCCTCGCGGACACTTACCGGCCCCAACGGTGCGATGCGGGCGGCTGCCCCCGGCTCGCTGGTTGACGACGTGCGCAGCGCGCTCTACGCCTCGAAGATGGTGGCCTACGCGCAGGGATTCGAGCAGATGCAAGCGGCATCCAACGAATATGGGTGGGACTTGACGTTGGGGGCGATCGCCCGCATCTGGCGCGGCGGCTGCATCATTCGCGCTCGCTTCCTCAATCGGATCACCGATGCCTACGCGGCGGAGCCCGAGTTGAAGAACCTCCTCCTGGCGCCCTACTTCCGCGATGCGATGGCGTCGGCGCAGGACGCCTGGCGGCGGGTGCTCAGCGTGGCCGTCGACCGCGGGATCCCGGTGCCGGCGTTCTCGTCATCGCTTGCCTACTACGATGCCTACCGGCGTGACCGCCTGCCGGCGAACCTCGTGCAGGGCTTACGTGACTATTTCGGCGCCCACAGTTACAAGCGGGTCGACCGGGAGGGGTCCTTCCATACGCGTTGGGCCCAGGACGGAGAAGAAGTGCCGGTTCGGTAGACCGAGGCGGGTTGGCTCTAGCTCCGGGCATCACCGATCGGCGAACGCGAGCCTGGCGCCGAGCGCGACAAATGCGCCCGCGAAGACACGGCGCATCCAGGTCAACACCGTGGGCCGGGAGATGACGTGCCTGCGGATCGCCGCGGCGAAGCTCCCGTAGGCGACGAAAACGACAAGCGTGATCAACATGAAAACGGCGCTCAACTCGACCATGCGGATGAACGCATTTGGATCCCTGGCACTCACGAACTGCGGCAGAAATGCAAAGAAGAAAATCGTGAGCTTCGGGTTGAGGATGTTGACCAGGATGGCGGACACGATCACGCGCGTCGTCGAGCGGGGAGCGGTCTCCTTCTCAACCATTAGGGCGCCCTTCTCCTGCAGCGTTCTCCAGGCGACCAGGAGAAGGTAGGCCACACCGACGTACTTGAGAGCCTGGAACGCAACGGCACTGGTGTGTAAGAGCGCCGCCAGCCCGGTGATCGCCGCCACCATGTGCGGAATGATTCCGAGGGTGCATCCGACTGCCGCGATGACACTCGCCCGAGTGCCGCGCGAAAGGCCGGCCGCCATCGTGTACAGAACACCGGTCCCGGGCGAAACGACGACGATGAGCGATGTCAACAGGAATGCGGTGCTGACGGTGATCCTCCTACCCCAGGGAGATCGAACGGAGCGATATTAGCTGGATGCGTCTAGCAGCGGCGAGCCGATGAGGGCATCGGCCGTCGCGCGATTGGTCGCCAGCGGTACGTTGGCCACGTTGCAGATCCGGAGCAGCGTCTGGATGTCCGGGTCGTGAGGATGCTGCCCGAGCGGATCGACCATGAAGATCACGGCATCGACGTTGCCTTCCACCACGCGGTTTGCGATCTGGACGTCGCCGCCGACGGGGTTGAACACCGCGAACGCAACGAGGTCCGGTTTCTTTCCATCGTGAGCACTGATGGCCAGTCGGGACATTTTCGCATGGGCGCGCAGTCTACGGGGCGGCGTTAAACGCAGGTTAAAGACGCGCAGATCGCCGCTCAGCTCTGCCGTGCCACACTACGTGTGTGGCGGAACCGGTGCCCGCGCTGCTCTTCGACCTCGATGGGACCCTGGTTGATAGCGTCTATCAGCACGTGCTCGCCTGGCACGAGGTGCTCGCAAAAGCCGGCATGGAGCTGTCCGTCTGGCGAATCCACCGGCGCATCGGGATGAGCGGTGGCCTCTTCGTCAACGCGTTGCTGCGCGAAACCGGCAAGGAGCTCAGCGCTGAGGAGGCGAAGCGGCTTCTCGCACAACACGCCGACGCCTTCGTGCGGCGGCTCGGCGAGGTCCGCCCCCTCCCCGGGGCCCACGACCTGCTGAATCGACTGACCCGGCAGAACGTGCCATGGGCGATCGCCACCAGCGGTAGCACCAAAACCGCGGGTCCATCGATTAAGTTGCTCGGCGTCGAGCCCAAGGTCGTGATCACCCGGGAGGACGTGGCCCACGCTAAGCCCGACCCTGATCTGTTCCTGGCGGCCGCCGCTCGTTTGGAGGTCGACATCGCTCACTCGATCGTTTTCGGCGACAGCGTCTGGGACCTGTTGGCCGCACAGCGGGCGCGCGCCCTGGGCGTGGGGTTGCTGTCGGGCGGCTACGGGCGCGAGGAGTTGCAGCAGGCCGGTGCCTACCGCGTCTACGACGACCCGCGTGACCTGTTGGCGCACCTCGACGAGGTCGGCGTGCGCGAGCCAGCCGGCTGAGCGCAGAATCGTTGGCGACGGCTGGCCAGCGGGGGGTACCGCGCATCCTGTATATCGGCGCCTTCGCTACCATGGCGGATCGCTTCGCGGTTGCGCCCCTGCTCCTCCCGATCGCCGCCAGTTTCCACGCGTCGCTCGCCGCCGTCTCGGGGGCCGCGAGTCTCTACTATCTCGCCTACGGCCTCATGCCACCGCTTTATGGTGTGCTCTCGGACCACTTCGGGCGGGTGCGGGTCATCAGGGCGGCGCTCGTGGGAACGGCCCTCGCCGACGTGTTCTCCGCACTGTCGCCGAACCTCACGGCATTGCTCGTGGCCCGCTTTGTCACCGGCGGCATTGCCTGCGGTGTCTTTCCGACGACGTTGGTCTACCTGGCGGATCGCTTCCCCTTCAAAGTCCGGCAGCATGCGATCACGAACGTGCTGGTCTTCGTGGCCCTCGGCACCACGGCGGGTACGCTCGGTGCCGGCTTGACCGCGCACGCGCTCAGCTGGCGCTACTTCTTCCTCATCCCCGGCGCCATCGCCCTGGCCGTGGCGATTGCCCTTCGAGGCTTGCCGGAGTCGTTGGTCACGCGTTCTAGCCAGAACCCGCTCGAGCAAGTCGCCACGGTGTTGCGCCACCGCTGGGCCGTCTTCGTGCTGCTGCTCGCGGTGGTGGTGGGCGCGGTGATGTTCGGCTTCGTCACCTACCTTGCGCCCGCCCTCGAGGCCAACGGTCAGAGCTCAGCCATCGCCGGGGCAGTGGTGGCGAGCTACGGCGTCTCCGTCCTCTTCTGCATCGGCGTGTTTGGTTATGTGGCGCGGCGCTTGCCGGCCGCACTCATCCTCGCTGGTGGCGCCGCATTGTTGTTGACCGGATACCTGCTCGCCGGAGCGACGCAAAGCGTGGCCGCCATCCTCGCGGCCAGTGTCCTGGCCGGGGGTGCCTATGCCTTCATGCAGTCGACCTTCCAAACCTGGGCAACCGACGTCGTCCCGGAGGCTCGTGGCACCGCCACCTCGTTGTTCGCGACGGCGATATTCTCCGGCGCCGCCCTGGCGACCTCGGGGGCGGCCGGTCTTGCAAGTAACCACGATTACCACACGGTGTTCCTGGTGGCCGCGCTGATCACGTTGCCGGTGCTGGTCGCAGGCAGCCTGGGGCGCTGGCGCTATCGAGGATCCGAGACAGACGCGCTTCCTATGCCAAACTGAGCGGGGTCTGATGACGATCACGGGACTGCTCGACCAGGGGCCGGATGCTCAAAGGGCGATGGTCGTCCCCGAGGGTCCGACGCTTAGCTACGCGGGGCTGCGCGACCTGACGTCCGAGACGATCCACCAGCTTTCCGCACTTGGCATGAAGCCGGGCGACCGAGTCGCGATCGTCCTTCCCAGAGGCGCGGACGCCATTGCGATGTTTCTTGCCGTGGCCCAGGTAGCCACCGCTTGCCCGATGAATTCCGCTTACACGGAGGGTGAGTTTCGCTTCTACCTCGACGACACCGGCGCCACCTTCCTCGTCGTGCCACCGGGAGGCGCGGGTGAGGCAAGGCGCGCATTCGGCGAACGCGGCCCTGTGATCGACGCCGCGCTCGATCGTCAGGGACGCATGGTCCTTGAAACGAGCAGTTTGCCCCAGGGCGTGCTACCGGCCACCGCGCCGGACCGCAATGACATCGCGCTGGTGCTACACACGAGCGGGACGACGAGTCGGCCGAAGCGCGTGCCGCTGCGCCATCGCAACCTCATGGCATCGGTCGACAACATCGTGCGGCATTATGGGCTCGGTCCCGACGACGTCTCTCTCTGCGTGATGCCGCTCTTTCATATCCATGGCCTGGTCTGTGCGCTGGCAACCTTGGCCTCGGGCGGCACCGCAGTCGTGCCGCCCGTCTTCTCCCCGATGGGCTTTTGGCCCGTGGCCCGCGAGGCGCGACCGACGTGGTTCACTGCTTCGCCGACCCCGCACCAGTTCATCTTGATGCGGACGACCGCGGATCGCCCGCCAGGCACTGAGCGGTTGCGCTTCGTCCGATCCTGCAGCGCCGCGCTGTCCCCAACGCAGATGGCTCGCATGGAGGCGCGCTTTGGTGTCCCCGTGCTCCAGGCCTACGGCATGACCGAGGCCAGCCACCACATCGCGTCGAACCCGCTGCCGCCGGGACAGCGCGTACCTGGCTCGGTTGGTCTGGGAACCGGCGTTGAGATTGCGATCCTGGACGACGCCGGTGGCCCGCGCGAGCCCGGCAGAAATGGCGAAGTTGCCATCCGCGGACCCAACGTGATCGATGGCTACGAGGACAACCCCCAAGCAAATGCCGCATCCTTCACCGCCGGCTGGTTTCGGACCGGCGACATCGGTACGATCGGCGGCGACGGCTATCTCACGCTTCTGGGACGGATCAAGGAGCTGATCAATCGGGCCGGCGAGAAGATCTCGCCCCGTGAAATCGACGAAGTCCTCGAGTCGCATCCGGCAGTGGAGGAGGCCGTCTGCTTCGGGATCCCGCACGAAACCTGGGGCGAGGAAGTGGCGGCGGCAGTGGTCCTGCGCGAACCGCAAAAGACCGAGGAACTGGTCAGGTATTGCCGCGCCCGGTTGGCGGAGTTCAAGGTGCCCCGCCGGATCTACATCGTCGAGTCGATTCCGCGCACGCCCACCGGCAAGGTGCAGCGTCGCTTCGTGGCCGAGCAGTTCCTCGCCCGGTGAGGTTCGCCATCGTCGGCGCCGGCGCGATTGGCGGGTACCTCGGCGGCCTGCTTGCGCGTTCCGGCCAGGACGTCGTGCTTCTGGCGCGTGGGCCACACTTGCGCGCCATCCAGACGCAGGGGCTTCGCGTGATCGCAGCCAGCCAGGAATTCACGGTCCGTCCGCACGCAACGGATGACATCGGCGCGATCCGCGGCTGTGACGTGGTGGTCGTGACGCTCAAGGCGCACAGTCTCCCGCCGGTTGCGCGCCAGTTGGCCGGCGCCCTTGGGCCAGACGCGACAGTGGTAAGTGCTCTGAACGGTATTCCCTGGTGGTATTTCCAGCGACACGGTGGCGACCTCGAAGGTCTCCACCTCGAAACGGTCGATCCGGGGGGCGTGATCGCGAGCGCCATCGACCCCGGGCGGATCATCGGCTGTGTCGTCTACCCGGCGGCCAACCTCAGAACGCCGGGCGTAATCGAGCATGTGGAAGGGGACCGGTTCTCACTTGGCGAGCTCGATGGTCGCGACAGCGAACGCGGCGCGGCGATTGCCGGCGCCCTCACCGGATCGGGACTGAAGGCACCCATGACCGCCAAGATTCGTGAGGAAATCTGGGTCAAGCTGCTGGGCAATGCCGTCTTCAATCCGCTAAGTGCGTTGACCAGGGCCAGTCTTGGCGAGATCGCCGAGTCGGCCATGACCGCGGCGGTGGTGAGAGCAGCGATGGAAGAAGTGGTGCTGGTAGCGAAGGGGGTCGGCGTGGGCCTGCCTGTCTCGATCGACCGTCGCATTCGCGGTGCGGCGCGGGTCGGGGCCCACAAGACATCGATGCTTCAGGACCTCGAGGCTGGACGTCCGCTCGAGGTCGACGCGCTGACCGGGTCCGTTGTCGAGCTGGCCGACCGGCTGGGGATCGCCGCTCCCGTTCTTCGAACGATCTACGGCGCCACGAAGCTGCTCGACGCTCAGCGTGGCAGCCAGATTGGCTGATGGCGTTGGGCGTCGATCGCCCATTGCAGTGTCTCGACAACGTGGCGAAGATGCTGGCGCATGGCCGCCTCGCTGGTATCGGGATCCCGGCTCGCGAGCGCCTCGACGATGACTTCGTGCTCGTGGATCGAGCTGGCCGTCCGCCCCGGCCGCAGGATCGTACGGTACTGGAACCGGATGCTCTGGGATTTCAGGTTGGCCAGCAGCCGCCCGGCAGTGCCATGATCGGCGATCGCCCAGATCCGTTGGTGAAACTCGGCATTGAGCTCCGAATAACCCATCGGATCGCCCTCGGCCAGCCGCTCACGCATCCGAACGATCGAACGGCGCAGACTGCGCAGGTCGGCAGCGGTGACTCGCGGGGCGGCGTGACGGACGATCAACTGCTCGAGGATGACTCGGACTTCCTCGATCTCCAGAGCCTCCCGATCGGAGACCAGCCGGACACGGGCGCCGCGGTTCGGCTCCCGGGCCACGAGCCCTTCCTGGGCGAGTCGCACCAGGGCGGCACGGATCGAGGTCCGGCCCGAGTTCAGCCGAAGGGTGAGGTCGGCTTCCACCAGCCGCTCATTGGGATGAAAGCCGCCACTGACGATCTCGTTACGCAGGCGCTGGTAGACATCGCCACCCCGGTCTGTGGGGGCCGGAGGCGTGGCCGCCCTGGACCGCTGGCCCGGTTGCGCGGTCGCCGTGGTTTTCATTTAGCCCTCTGTGTGCGATTATGCAAAATATTGTCGACAATCCAGCGTACAATCTCGCCTTACGGAGGGGAAGACGTCATGGTACATGGGCGCTTGCGTCAGTTCCTCGTGGTGCCGTCGGTGGCCTTGGTTCTGGTGCTGACAGCGTGCGGCGGCGGGAGTAGCTCCACTGGCGGCGGGCTCGGTTCGGGGGATCTTCTCGTAGGCGTGCTCGCACCCTTTAGCGGCGTGGACGCAAACCTCGGCCCCGCCTATTACGCGGCCTGCCTGGCCGCAGTACCCGCGATCAACAACAATGGCGGCGTCGGAGGCCGCCATGTCACCTGTCAGAAGTTCGATACGCGGGGCGAGCCCGCAGACGCGGCGCCCGCGGCTAATCAGATGATCGCCAGCAACTCCAACATGATGGCAGTCGTCGGCTGTACGTCGGACGAAGCCTCTGCGGTGGCCCCGATTGTCGACCGGGCGCACATCCCGATGTTTTGCATGACCGGGCAGTCCGAGTTCAACAAGACGAAATTGCCGTACTTCCACCGTTTGGTGCCGGCGGACATCTTCGACGCCTACGGCATGGTCGGCTGGGTGATGTACGGCCCCAACCACCCCGCGTGGAACAAGGTCGCGCTCGTCTTCGGCGATGACATCGGCTCGCAGAGCTTCGTGCAGCCCGCGACGAATGCGCTGCAGCACTTCGGCAAAACGGTCAAGAACTTCCCCATCCATCTGGGTGCGTCATCCTTCCGGACCGAGGTCCAGACCATGCTGGCCTTCAAGCCGGACGTGATCTTCACCGAGGCGCTCGGCTCGGCCGGCACCTACTTGGGGGAGGTGAAAGAGCTCAATGGTGGCCAGACCATTCCCTTTGTCGGCACCTCGGCCACGATTGACCCCGCCTGGTTCAAAGACGTGACGTCGACCGTCGGCGTCAACGATGTCGTGCAGTATTACCGCGGCGTGGACCTCGGCTACACCTTCGCCGGTACGGCGTACGACGAGTTCAAAGCCAACCTGCAGGTGGCGGCATCGACGTTTGCCGACGCGCCGAAGTACGGCCAGCGCGGTTCGACGCTGCACCTGTACGACGGCATCATCATGACCGCTCTCGCCATGGTCGCCACTAACAGCAAGGATCCAACCGTCTACAACCCGAAGATCAAAGAGATCGCCAACGGCTCCTCCGGCGCAACGGTCGTCCACCTATACAAAGAAGGACTCGATGCGCTAAAGGCGGGCAAGTCGATCCGCTACGTCGGCGCCGCCGGTGAGAACAACTTCGACCAGTACAACAACTCGCAGTCCGGTTACATCCTGGTCAAGTACGATGCCCAGGGCGGCGAGGTCCAGGTCGCGGCGTTGACGCCAGACCAGACCAAGAAACTGAGTGACGCGGGCGGGATCTAGAGGAACCTTTTCTCGGCGAGGAGGCCGGACGCCGTGAGCTTACTGATCGCGGCGTTCGGCTTCGGGCTCGTCAGCATGGCGGTGATCGCGCTGGCTGCGGTCGGGTTCACGATGCAGTTCGGGATCACCAACATGATCAACCTCGCCTACGGCGAAGTGATGATCGCGTCGGCATTTTTCGCCTACTACCTGAACCAGGCGGGCGTCAGCGTCTGGATCGCCATGCTTGGCGGCGCAGCCTTCGGGGCCGTGTTCTCCTTCCTGATCAACCGGTTCGTCTACGCGCCGTTTCAACGCAAGGGCACCGCACTGCTGGGCATGGTCATCGTGTCGCTCGCGGTGTCGTTGATGATCTCCAACGCCATGCTGCCGATCGTTGGATACTTCAGCGTCGCATACCGCGAGCGGTTCAGCCACTTGCTCCACTTCGGCGCCATCGCGTTGACCGTCAATCAGATCGTGATCATCGTGCTCGCCATAGCGGTGATGCTGGCCGTCCATGCCCTGCTGCGCTACACCCGCCTGGGTAAAGCGATGCGTGCCACCGCCGCGAACCCCACGCTAGCTCGCAACTGCGGCATTCCAACGCAGCGTGTGATCGACGCCGTGTGGCTGATTACCGGGTCACTGTGCGGGCTGGCCGGCGTGGTCGCCGCGCTCGACTCGGATTCGTTCACCATTGCCAGCGGCGCCGCCTTTCTCATCACGGCGCTGGCGGCCGCCGTGCTCGGCGGGGCTGGCCAGCCGTACGGGGCCATGATCGGCGCGGTGATCATCGGCCTGGTCACCGAGCTCAGCGCCGCGGTCTGGTCGCCCGACTACAAACAGGTGGTGGCTTTTGCCATCCTGGTGCTGGTCATGGTCCTGCGGCCGCAGGGCCTGCTCGCGAAACGAGGGGCGCTGGCAGCGGCGGGATGAACACCTATTACGCGGCAAATTTGCTGATTTTTGCCGGCGTCGATATCATCGCCTGCCTGGCGCTGAACCTGCAGTTTGGCGTCTCTGGCGTCGTCAACTTCAGCTTCATCGTCTTCCAGGCAGCGGGTGCCTACGCTGCGGCGGTTCTTTCGATGCCGCCCGACACGGCGCCTGACTACAGCTTCCAGATTTACGTCGGTGGCTATCAGCTTCCGTTCCCCCTGCCCTGGTTCGGCGGCGCGGTCGCCGGCGCTCTGCTGGCCCTCCCCGTTGGCGTGGTCGTCCTGCGCCGTCTGCGTGCCGACTACCAGGCCATCGCGCTGCTGGTGACGTCCATCATCGCCAACACAGTGATCAACAACGCGCGACCGCTGCTGAACGGCGCGGCCGGCCTAGCGCTGGTCCCGCAGCCGCTGGACGGCCTGCTCAACACCAACACCAACAGCTATCAGTACCTCTATATCGGCCTGACGGCGATCTGCGTCGCCATCGTCTGGTTCATTGCAGCGCGGATCGTCAACTCGCCATACGGTCGCACCTTGCGCGCGATGCGGGAGAACGAGCTCGCGGCTAGCGCACTGGGGAAGAATCCGACCGCGCTGAAGATGACCATCTTCGTCGTCGGCGGCGCGATCGCCGGGCTGTCGGGCGCGATCCTCGTCGGCTTCCTCCAGGTCTGGGCGCCCTCAACCTGGCTGTACCCCGAGACCATCATCCTGTTTGCCGCGGTTATCGTCGGAGGCCGAGGCAACAACGTTGGCGCCATCCTTGGCGCCCTACTTGTGCCGCTCGGCTTCGAGGAGGTCACCCGGCTGTTGGGACGGATGAACATCGGCCCGCCCAACCTGATCCCCGCCCTGGAATGGGTTTGCATCGGCCTCCTCATCCTCGGCTTCCTGTGGTTCCGCCCCAAGGGTGTCGTGCCCGAGCAGCGTCGTGTCTTTCCCGGCGCGCCCGCCGTCAAGGACGAGACGCGATGGGTGGAGGGAAAACGTGCCCCGTAGCGAGCCGATGCTCGGCGCCTGGGACATCCATCGCCACTTCGAGGGTATGCACGCGGTCGATGGGGTGTCGATCGAGATCATGCCCGGACGCATCACCGGGCTCATCGGACCGAACGGCGCTGGAAAATCGACATTCATGGCGGTACTCGCCGGCACACTACCCGCGTCGTCCGGAAGGATCGTTTTTGAGGGCGAGGACATCACCCGGCTGCCCGCCTATCAGCGGGCCCGGCGAGGCCTGGTCCGGACGTTTCAACTGCCGTCGGAATTCGGCCTGCTGACCGTTCTCGAGAACCTGCTGGTGGCGGCGCCCGATAACCGCGGCGAATCGTTGCTGGGCGCGCTGCTGGGCAAGCGCTACTGGATGCCGGATGAGAAGCGGCTGGTCGAGCAGGCGCGCGGCCTACTGAACCGGTTCGGCATGACCGCCAAGGAATCGGACTACGCGGGCGACATGAGCGGTGGGCAGAAGCGACTGATCGAGATCATGCGGGCCCTCATGCTCCACCCGCGGCTGCTGCTCCTGGACGAGCCCATGTCCGGCGTGCATCCGTCGATCGCTGGCGAGATCGCCAGCTACCTGGAGGCCCTGCGCGACGAGGGCCTGACGATCTGTATGGTCGAGCACGAACTGCACATGGTCGACCGCCTGTGCGACCCGGTCGTGGTGATGGCGCAGGGCAAGGTGATCGGCGGGGGGTCGATGGCCGAGCTCAGGCGGCAGCGAGATGTTGTCGACGCGTACCTTGGCGGCTAGCAGCCCGCCTGTCGCCAGCCGACCGGCCCCGACGCTTAGGGCCGAGCGGATCACGTCGGGCTATGGCGGCGTGCCGGTAGTCCGCGACGTATCGATTGATGTCGGACCCGGCGAAGTCGTCACCATCATCGGGCCGAACGGAGCTGGGAAGAGCACGCTCCTCAAGAGCCTGGTCGGCATTCTCCGGGTCGGTGACGGGCGCGTATGGCTCGCGTCCACGAACGTCACCAACCGTGCTCCCGAGGACCTGGCTCGTCGGGGCGTCGGCTACGTGCCCCAGGTCAACGACATTTTCGAGCCGCTCAGCGTGTTGGAGAACCTGGAGATGGGCGGCTACCTGCTGAAGCGGGATCAGATCAAGGGCCGGATCAACGAGGTCATGGCGGTCTTCCCTGCGCTGTCGCCGATGCTCAAGCGGCGCGCTGACAAGCTCAGCGGGGGTGAGCGCAAAATGCTCGCGATCGGCAGGGTCCTGATGCTCGACCCGAAGGTGCTGATCCTCGACGAACCCACCGCCAACCTCTCACCGAAGCTGGCGGACACTGTGTTACGCGACCACGTCCGTCGATTGGCAAATCTCGGAAAAGCCGTCTTACTCGTCGAGCAGCGGGCGCGCGCGGCAATGGAGGTCGCGACCTGGACTGTCGTCCTGGTCTCCGGATCCATCAGGCTGGAAGGTCGCCCGGGCGAACTCCTCGGGCGCCAGGATTTCGAGGAATTGTTTTTGGGAGCCGTCACCCGGCCCTCGCCGGCAAGCGACTCGGAGGAGGTAACGAAGACATGAAGCTGTTGATGTTCCGGGAGGGTGGGGAGCGACGCCTTGGGGTGATCCGCCCGGGCACCTCAGAGGACGTGATCGACGTGGGCCGGCTCGCGCAAGGCAACGGGTCATCGGGTGCGCCGGCCGACATCCTGTCGTTGATCGAGAGCGGTGAAGATGGTATGCGGCGGCTTGACGGTCTGGTTGCGTCCGTCAAGGGCTCGGGCCCCATGGTTCGCAAGCTGAAGGAGCTGACCCTGCTGGCTCCGCTGGATCCGCCCAAAGGCAATGTGCTCGCCATCGGCCGCAATTACGAGAAGCACGCGGCCGAGAGTGCGCGCGCCTGGGGCGAGAACATCAAGCCGCCAACCGTCTTCACCAAGGCGCAAACCTCGATCACCGGACCCTACGACGACATCCGTATCGATCCCGCCATCAGTGACAAGATCGATTGGGAGGTGGAGCTGGGCGTCGTCATCGGCAAACGAGGCGCCAACATCACCGCTGGCGACGCGATGAGTCATGTATTCGGCTACACCATCGTCAACGACATCAGCGCCCGGGACATCCAGAACGGGTGGGGGGGCCAGTTCTTCAAAGGCAAGAGCCTCGATGCCTCGTCGCCCGTCGGGCCATGGGTGGTGACGGCCGATGAGATCCCGGACGTACAGAACTTGCGCGTCTCCCTGCGGGTCAATGGCGAAACCAAACAGGACGGCAACACGAGGGACATGATCAATTCGGTTCAGCAGCTCATCGTCTGGCTCTCCGTCGGCATGACGCTGCTGCCCGGCGCCCTGATCGCGACCGGGACGCCGGACGGCGTCGGCTTCGCGCGGGTACCGCCCGAATTCCTCAAGCCCGGCGATGTGCTGGAGACCGAAGTGGAGCGCATCGGTGTGTTGCGGAACCGGATGGTGGGGGCTGCTGTCGCCGCGGGCCGTTAGCTCGAAGCGGATTTAGCCGGCGCCCGGGGTGTCTGCGGTAGGCTCGTCCGGCGGTGCTAAATTTCCTCGCGCGCAACCTCGACAGCGTGCTGGCCACGTATGGCTACCTCGCGGTCTTCGTCTTCGTGGGCATCGAGAGTATCGGCATTCCGGTTCCGGGGGAGACGATGCTGGTCACCGCCGCCATTTATGCGGGGACAACCGGCCGGCTCTCGATTTTCTGGGTCATCGTCGCCTCGTCGGCGGGTGCGATCGTGGGCGACAACATCGGGTACGTGATCGGCCGGACCGGTGGCTACCGGCTGCTGAAACGGTATGGACGCTACATCCGTCTCGAGGAGAACCGCCTGAGGCTCGGGCAATACCTCTTCCACAAGCACGGGCCCAAGGTGGTGTTCTTCGGGCGATTCGTTTCTGTGCTGCGCATCTTTGCGGCCTTCCTGGCCGGGGTCAACCGAATGCACTGGCGCCGCTTCCTGATCTTCAATGCGGCGGGCGGCATCATCTGGTCGACCATCTACGGCGTCGCCGCCTACCTGCTCGGCCAGCAGTTGCTCCGGCTCTCGGGCACGGTCGACGCCGCATTGGCGGTCATCGGGATCATCCTGATCATCGCGGTCATCGTCTTTCTGCGGCGCAATGAGGCGCGGCTGCAGCGCGAGGCCGATGCCGCGATGCCGGGACGGGTCGAAGCGGCGCGCTAGCGGGACCGGCGGCGTTCGGTCTCGAAGAGCTTGGCCAGCAGCTGCAGCAGCTGTTTCTGCTCAGCCGGCGTCAGCCGGTCGAGGAAATGGGGCGGCTGGGCCAGCAGGTCCTCCAGCGCCGCACGGAGCCGCTCCCCCGCAGGCGTCAGCGCCAGCAGGCGAAAGCGCCGATCCGAGGCATCCGCGCGGCGCTCTACCAATCCGCGCTTCTCAAGTGAGTCTGCCAGGGCCGTGATATTGGACGGATCGTAGTGCAGCCGGCGGGCGAGCTCACGCTGCGACTCCGGCTTCGCCAGTTCCCGGATCAGCTTGCCCTGGGAAAGGGAAAGGTCGCATTCGGCGACCCGGGCCGTGAAATCGTCGCGCAGGCTGGCAAAGGCATCGTCCCGGAGCAGGCTCCAGAGCGCCTCTTTCGGTCTTCTTTCAACTTTGATGACCATGACGGGAATATACCCCTGCCATCCATGGTTTACTCACTATGTGAATGGTTCAATGACCGTGACAAGCATTGGAGGCAGAGAAATGACGTTTGTTCCCTACTGGATCGACGCCGCAAAAGCCAGAGAAACCATCGAGGCCGGCCAGGCGATCGTGCTGGACGTGACCTCCCCATTCATCGAGAGCGCAGTCCGGGGGAAGATCCCTGGGGCGGTTCGGGTGTCACCGCGAGACCTCCTCGACGTGAATCGGCACGCCGCCGATGTCGTCAAGGGGCTGCCCGGACTTTCCCATGACAAGACCATCATTGCCTACTGCACCTGTGCGGATGAGGACGCCAGCGCTCGGCTTACCCGCGTTCTGCGGGGCCAGGGCTATGACGCGTGGATGCTCGAGGGCGGATTGCCGGCCTGGCGCGCGGCGGGTTATCCGATGGAGCTCAACCAGGCAGCCTGACGGCCGTCACGCGCTTGGCTGCGAGATCCCGATCAGGTTGCCTTCGCTGTCCTTGAACCATGCGGCCCGAGCATAGCCAACGTCGGCGATCCCGTCCATCGTCTTGAGGCCTGGGCTGTCGTATTCCTCGAAGGTCAGCCCGCGGGAACGAAGCTCCTTGACGGTCGCCACGAGGTCCTCGACCATCAGCGCCATCTGGGTGTGGGCGCCCGATGCCACGCCGCCACTGCGGAAGAGGCGGAACCTCGTGCCGTCCGCGAGGCGGTAACGAAGACCGATGCGCTCCTCGCTGGTCGGTGTCAAGCCGAGCTTTTCGGCGTAGAAGGCCCGCGCGCGTTCGAGATCCTTTGCCGGGATCGTCGACTCGACCAGCGCGCGCTCCAGCATGCCCACGTACTTCGGGTTATGATACGGCGCCCGCCAGCGCGATAATCAGAGAATGGCGCGCGCGGTGTGGTCGGGAACGATCAGCTTCGGCCTGGTCAGCGTGCCGGTGCGCCTTTACCCGGCGACCCGGCGAAAGGACGTACGTTTTCACGAGATCGATCGGTCGAGTGGGCAGCGCATCCGCCACCAGAAGGTGATCGAGGTCGCTCCCCCCACCCCGACCCTCTCCCGTGAGCGGGGGAGGGAGAGTCCCGCCCGACTGGATGGCGATCTTGCCCCGCAGCCTGCCCTCCCGCAGATGGGGCGGGAGTTGCTTCGACCTCCGATGGGGAGGGAGGCACGCCAGGCGACGCCGCAACCGGTGGCCTCGGACGATGTCGTCAAAGGGTTCGAGGTCGCCAAGGACCGTTACGTCACGGTCGATCGCGAGGAACTGGAGGAGCTCGCCCCGCAAACAACCCGAACGATCGACGTCGAGCAGTTCGTCGACGCATCCGCGGTCGACCCTATCTACTTCGACGTCAGCTATTACGCCGTGCCCGACCGAGATTACGCGCGTGCCTATGGGCTTTTGGTCGATGCGATGCGGGACACGGGGAAGATGGCGATCTGCTGGTTCGTACTGCGCCGCAAGCGATACCTCGCCGCGTTACGTCCGCAAGGCCGCCTGATGGTGCTGACCACCATGTTCCATGCCGACGAGATCCTGCCGGCCGCTGACCTCGAACCGTCCAGGCCGATGGACCTGAGGAAGAACGAACGCGAGATGGCGTCGCTGTTGATCAACACCCTATCCGGACCGTTCGAGCCCGAGCGGTATCCCGATGCGTATCGCGAGCGCCTCACTGCGCTGATCGAGGGCCGGGCCGCCTCTGCCCGCCCGGCGGGAATCGAGGTGCCGGCGGGCACGGGTGTACAGGACCTGATGTCAGCGCTGCGGGCCAGCGTGGAGCAAGCGCGGCAGGCGTCCAAGCGGCGCGCTAAGCCGGCGGCGCGGCGCAAGCGAAAGAGCGCCTGAGGATCGCACCGGTCCGATCGGAAACGCCGTCAGCTGGCTAGGCGCCAGTCAGCCGGTCCACCCACCTCGTCGAGGAGCCAGTTGGGGTCGCCCGCATGTCTGACGAAGGTCCAGTATTCGGTAAAGCCGTCGGGAACCGGGGTACCGGTGGGCATCCGTCCGCTGCGTTCGTCCAGGGCGCCGATGACGACGGTGCCCTCGAACTCGACGGTGATGATGTCGGCGTCGGGCTCGACAAGAATCCGGGCAATGCTTGCGTTGTCGATATCGAGCCGGGTAAGCACGGTGCGGCGATGCCGAGCTGACTGGGCATCGGCGCGCGCCTTCCATTGGTTGTACATGAGGTCGGTGAGCTGGCTCCGAAACGACTCCAGGGTGCGGTCGGCGCGGGCCTTCTGCAGGGTCATGAAGGTCGCCTTCGCCTGGTTGAGGAACGAGGCGTCGTCGAACGAGGGATCCCGCGCCAGCAACTGCTGCCGGGACTGGGCCGTCACCGACTGCCCGCTGACCTTGGCGAGCCGCTGAATCTCGTCGTCGGTGTCAAACGGGTCCTTTTCGAGCGGGGGGAATTTGGGCATTTGGCGTATATATCGCCGATCTGCGGAATTCCCTGCGTCTACCTGCTCAGCGGTCCGGGCGATTGCTGGGCGTCGCACTATAGGAGGTCCAGGGCCCGCGCCGGCCGCCGTGGCGATCGTAGAAACGCTGGGCGTCCTGGTTGTCAGCGGCGGTGACCCAGTCGAGCCGGGCGTAACCGTGCGCCGTAGCGTAAGCCAGGCTGGCGTCGAAGAGCGCCGCACCGACGCCACGATTGCGAAGGGAGGGGTCGACAAAGAGGTCGTTCATGACGAGGATGCGGTCGGCGACCAGCGTGTCGAGACAGGCGTACAGGCTCGCGAAACCGTGAAGGCGGCCTCCCTCCTCGGCGACGAGCTGGACACCGAGCGCCGGATCCCGCTCGAGCAGATCGAGCATGGCCTCGATTTTCGACTCGGCAGGGAAGGGGGTGCGGTAGAAGGCGAAATACCCCTTGATCAACTCGAGCAGCTGCGGGCGATCTTCACGTTCGGCCAAACGAACGACCATCGCGCCAGCCTAGCATCAGACTGATGACATTAATAAGGATGCCGCTCGGCCACGCGCAGATCGCCGGCATGGCGACGGCAGTGCCGCCGATCACCGCAACCGTGGACGAGGTCTGGGACGCACTCGGCCGGGCACGCGGGCGCCGGATGCCCAGACTACAGGGTGCCGAGGGGGCGAGAAGGCGTTATTTCGCCGAACCACTGACGTCGCTCATGGAGCGCCGTAGCCAGAGCCAGCAGACGGACGCCTATCTCGAACACGCCCGCGTGCTCGCCCAGCGGGTGTGCTGCACTGCCCTGGAACGAAGTGGCATCGACCCCGAGGATGTCGGCCTGGTGATCGGGGTCTCCTGCACCGGGGTCGTTCTGCCGTCGCTCGACGCCGAGCTGATCCCGCTGATCGGCCTGCGGCCGGATGTCGCGCGCCTCCCGATCACCGAGCTCGGATGCGGCGGCGGGGTGGCGGGCCTGGCGCGTGGTCTCGACTACCTGCGCGCCTACCCGCAGCGAGGCGTGCTCCTCTTCGCGGTCGAGATCCCGTCCCTGACATTCCAGCCGGACGATCGCTCCGTCGACAGCCTCGTGGCCGCGATCGTATTTGCCGATGGCGCCGGCGCCGTGGTTCTGCGTGGGGGTGACGGTCCCGGCTGGACGCTCGAGCACGCCGGCACGGTCCTGGTGCCGGAAGGCGCCCGCCATCTCGGTTACGAGTTGCGCGACGGTGGGCTTCGCGTCATCCTCAGCCGCGAGCTTCCCGATGTAGTGGAGAAGCACCTGCCGGGCGCGGTCGAGGCGTTCCTCGGGGAGGCCGGTCTTGGCCTGGCGGACCTCGATGGGGTAGCGGCGCACCCGGGAGGCCCGCGCATCGTCGACGCGATCGAGCGGGCGCTAGATCTGCCTCCGGACGCGCTCGCCAGCTCGCGATCGGTGTTCGCCGGCAACGGCAATGCGTCGAGCGCCGGCATCTTCTTCGTGCTGGAGGAGATGCAGCGCTTGGGGGCGCACGGCCGGGTGCTGGCGATCGCACTCGGTCCAGGTCTTTCGATCGAACTGGCGCTGATGCGGCTGTCGTGAGTCCCCGGCGGTACGCGGCGGTCTTACTCGCATTTGGTTCGCAGCGCGGCCTCGAGCTGCTCTACTCTGCGCGCAACGAGCGATTGATCCGAGGCCGCCAGCCATCCGCGCCCCAGGCTGGGAGTTCGGTCTTCAAGTGGATCGCTCTTGTCAATGTCGGCCTTTTCACCATTCCCGCCCTCGAGCGGTGGTGGCGCGGGCACCCGCCGCCTCCCGCGACCGCCACGGCCGGCTGGATCGCATCGGTGTCCGCGCTCGCTCTTCGCCTCAGCGTGCTGATCAGTCTTCGGGGATCATGGACCGTACGCGCTGTGGTGCCGAGCGATTTGCGCATTGTCGACCGCGGCCCGTACCGCTTCATCCGCCATCCGAACTACGTCGCACTCGGCCTCGAATTCCTCGGCCTGCCGCTGATAGGCGGCGCTTATGCCAGTGCAGTCGTTCTCGGCGTGGCTAATGCTCTACTCCTCCGCCGGCGGATCAGTGAAGAGGACGCGCTGCTGATGGCGATACCGGCCTACCGCGAGCGGATGGCGGACAAACCTCGATTCCTGCCGCGCCTGGTCAGCGGCCGCTGAACATCCGGATCCACTCCCGCGGCGTGACGCGGTTGAATCCCCAGTAGCCGAAGCCGATCCCGAGCAAGGTCATTAGCGTCTGCGGCGAGCGCTGGTGGCCGCGCACGGCGCGCTCGACCAGGGCCGGCGTGCGGCTCAGCCGGAGGAACAGCGCGGCCACGCGACGCGGGTCTTTCGTAAGCCGGCGGTGCGCCTGCCGATAGGCGTCTTCGGGATTCGGCGACTCGAGCGCTGCAGCAAAAGCGCGGGCCTGGCGCAAGCCGGCGGCGACGCCCTCGCCCGTGATCGGGTCGCTAAACCCGGCCGCATCGCCGATGAGGAACACGCCGCCCTGGGCAACCTCCGAGGCTCGATACCAGAAGGGACCGACCGCGGCAACGGCGCCAACCAGGTCGGCGTTGCGTAGCTCTGGTCGGAGCCCGAGCGCGATCTCCCTGTAACGCGCCTCGAGTCGCCCTCCGAACTCACGCATGCGATCCTGGTAGCAGAGCAGCCCAACCATCCGCTGGTTGCCCGCAACCGGGCCCTCGTAAACCTCCAGGCCATGGTCGAAGGTGATCCGGACCCAGGGATCGACGGGCGCGTCCATCATCCAGTGGGCGACGATGCCGTACCGGTGGGGCGGTCGCGGGCCAACTGTCCAGCCCAGGTGATGTCGAAACGCGGAACGCAGGCCGTCGGCCACGGCCACGAAGCGAGCGCGGACCTCGCCGACGGCGGTTGTCACAGTCACCATGGCGTCGGTCCCCGTTCTGACGTCGCGCGCTTCGGTGTGGGGGCAGAACTGAATCCGGGAATCGTGACCGAGCAGGTCGACCAGGAGAGCATCGAAGGTGAGCCGCCGGATTCCCAGTCCCGCGTGCTCGCTGTTGTTCTCTGGAAAGGGCACTGCCATGGGTGGGTGCTCCGCAAGCCCGAACTGGATTCCCTCGAGTGGCGGCGCGCCACTGGCGACCACGGCATCCTCGAGGCCCAGCTCACGCAGGGCCGGCCGTCCGCCAGGCATCAGCCCTTCACCGCACGGCTTGTCGCGGGGAAATGTCTGCTTGTCGAATACGATCACTCGATGACCACGTCGCGCAGCAAAGAGTGCAGTGGCGGCTCCGGCCGGACCCGCGCCAACGACCACGACATCAGCGTCGCCGGCTCCACGCGACATGACCGTAACGATAGGCTCGAGTGATGGCTTCGGGGCCGCACAGGTCCGTAGCCGGAGGCTTCGACGATGGTATAGGCTAAGCGAACCAACCGTCGTCCACTCTTTAGGAGATTGCAAGGGGCAATGCCATGAAGCCACAAGATTCAAAACATTTGCGCGCGAAGAAGGGTGGTGTGGGCCGGCTGTGGCTCGGGGTTGCGGCTGTCGTTGGCGCCGTCGGGGCGTACCTGGGCGATCCGGAACGGGGTGGTGCTCGACGGGAGGCGGCGGTACGACAGGTTTCGGGCGCCGCGAAGGCAGCAACCGAGAGAGCTCGCCGCTGGCGCAACGTCCTCAGTGCTCGATTGTCTCGACCGGCCGAAGATAAGCTCCCGGACCAGGTCACGGTTCCCATGGATCCTGGCAGCGCCGCACCATCGATACCGGCGCCGGCGAAGCGACCGTCGACACGCGCGCCGCAGGCCGCGGAGGCAAGCGCCGAAACAAACAGCGGATCTTAAGTCGATACGGGCGATGCGGCGGGCCGCCAGTGGCGAAGCACCACCGGCCGCATGATGCTCAGCCTGTCGTCGACCCAGTCGCCGCGAGCTCGCCGCGCGCTTCCTCGAAGCTGATGCCCTGCTTCCAGTAGGCATCGAACGCGGTTTTCAGCACCATCGCGAGCGCCGGGTGCTCCACCACCATCATGGTTAGCTCCATGGTGTTGGCGGCGATCGGGTCCTCCATGCCGAACATCACGATGGTTTCGTCGATGATGACCAGCTTGAGGGGAAGCTCCCGGACGAAGCGCGCCTGCTCGCCCTGCTCGATGAAGCGGCGCACGCCCTCCGCGACGGCCGGATCATCGAAAACGGAAAACTCGTAAATGCTCCGCGCCTCGTGTTCACGAACGACGGCGAGGCCCTCGAGGTTCTCCTGCGGCGGCCTGGCGTAGGGCGGCTTGGTGAAGATCAGGATCTCTCGCTTGATCGAGGACTGGAGCTCATCGAAGCGGGCGGTGATGGCGCCCGGGTCGCGCAGCACCTCGATGTACTCGAGCGGGTCGGTCTGCTCGCGCCCCGCGACGAACGCCGCCGTCAGGGCGCGCACGGTTGCAGCCGCGCCCTGTTCCATACTGTGCAGTTCCTCGCGGCGGGTGGCCATCAGCAGCTCGAGGGCCAGTGACGGCTCCGTAGCGGCGTATTTCACCACGCTTCCGGGCCGTGCCACGGCGAGCCCTTTCTGGACCAGGCTCCCGAGCACGTCGTAAATCCGCTGGCGGGGGAGGCCGGCGACCCGAGCCACCTGCGCGGCGGTGAAAGAGTCGCGACCGGTTAGCGCGATGTAGGCCCGCGCCTCGTAGCTGGTCAGCCCAAGGCGAACGAGCTGGCTGACCGCCGCCCCTGACTCCACCCCCGGACAGTAGCGAACCACATGCCGTGGTGTCAACCCGCTTGAGGCGCAAAACGATGCGCAAACGATTAGCAAAGTTCTCATTGACACCCCTCCCCGTGGTGTGTTACAACGCCGGAGTAAGCAACCACGACGCGTGGTGGCAGGGTGGAGATGGCTGGCCGAGCCAGCGTTTGCGTCAGGAGGGTGAATGACCGGGGCACCCCTGAGGACTTGGGCCGCAACGCTGATGATCGGCGCTCTCGCTGCGATAGTGCTCATCCCGACAAGAGGCGCCTATCCGGTCGCCGCGGCCGCGCCGGCACTGCCGACGTTTGGGAATCCGACGATCAGCGGCATCCAGGGATTCGGTTTCGAGCAGAACCTGCGCCTGGACTCTCACGGCCGGGTCTACACGAGCGTTCCCGGCAGCCTCGGTTCCAACATCTCTTATGTCTGGCGCTCGCTCGACGGCGGGCAGCGGTTCAAGTGGATTCCGGCGGCGGCCCAGCCGGCCGGCAAGCTGCCGATGTGCAACGGCGGGGGCGATACCGAGCTCGCCACCGATTCGGCCGACCGGCTCTACATCAACGATCTCGCGCTGGCCAACTACGGGACCGCCCGCTCGGACGATCAGGGCCGCACGCTGACGGCCAGTCCGACCTGCACGTCCGTGCTGACAGCCCCGGACGACCGACCCTGGTACGCGGTGGATGGCGATCCGACGGCAGGCGGATCGATCACCCTCGCGTACAACGTTGCGCCGAACGCGACGCCGCTATCCCTTGGAGCGTGCACATCGTCCACTGCCGGCCTTAGTAACAAACTGGTGTTCGCCCGCTCCCCCTTACCGAATGCGCCAGAGACGGCGGGGCTGGTGTTCGGTGCTCCCCAGGTGCTGACCCAGGGTTGCGATGAGGGAATCATGGGCAACGACGAGGTCTTCACCTACGGGTCGGTTAAGCGGGTCTTCGTCATTCACAACAACGATGCACTGAACCAGATCCGGATGGCGCGCTGTGACATCGTCGCCGTCACCCCGCTTACGCCAACCGGGTACGCCAACTGCATCGACGAGGCGATTTTCGGCGACGTGACCACGGTGAATGGCGGCGACTTCCCGACCCTGGCGATCGACCGCGCCGGAAATCTGTTCGCCGTCTGGGAGCAGGCTTCCTGCGGACCTTGCCCGAACACCATCATCGGCGACACGCTCCTGTATTACTCGGTGTCGACCAGCCAGGGCGATCACTGGACGACGCCTCGACAGCTCCCGACGCCTGGCTTGCCCACTAACGTCTTCGCTTGGCCGGCGGCGGGCGACTCGGGCGCCATCGACGTCGCCTGGTACGGCACGGCGGCCCAGCCCAGGTTCCCTGGGAATGGCCCCTGTTCGGTCCAGGGCGACTGGAGCCTATACCTGATGCAGTCACTGAACTTCACGAGCACGAACCCAACCTGGACGTTGCCGATCCTGGCCAGTGAGCACTCCATCCATCGCGGCAGCGTGCAAACCCTCATGGGCGGTCAAACCGGCGACCGGACCCTTGGCGACTTCCTGCAACTTCGCATCGGCCGTCAGGGGGAGGCGAATATCTCGTACGCCGACTCGAACAGCGACACGGAGGCGCTGGCGTCGCAGGGGATGTTCGTGCGGCAAAACGGTGGGTCGAGCGTCTTCGCCGATGCGCCCGTCGTGCACGGCGCCGCGCTCCGCATCAACTCGGTTACGGTTGGAGAGCATCCGGCCACGCTCGACTCAGCCGGAGTGAGCTCAGCCAACCAGCCGAACCTCGAAATCCTGGGGTCACAGATTTCGTTGTCGACGGACCGAACCCAGTACCGGATCAAAGCGCTGGTCGCCGACCTGAGCAGTCTGGCGCCCGCTCCTGGTGCGCAGGGTACGACGCTCGTGTGGAACACGCAATGGAAAGTACCGTCGAGCACCGACCCGCACGGTGGCGCGTTCTTCCACGCTTACATGGAGTCCGTGGCTGGCCAGCCACCTACCTTCTGGGTTGGCCAGAACGCCTTGGAGTTTACCGGGAGCGTCACGATGACCTACCCAGGGTCGACGCAAGTCACCGGCTCGTACACGGCCACGGCGCCCGGGCTGATCACGATCAATGTGCCGGTCGATGCCGTCAAGGAGCCGGACCCAAGCAGCCTGCTGTACAGCGTCACCACCGCCGGCATGACCCTCAATGTCAACGCCGAGGGCATTCCCAACCTCTCCGGAGCCGGCATCGGCGGCAACCTCTTCAACCTGGTCGATGTCGCCCCGGCGTATGACTTCGACCCTGCAGTAGCTACGCCACCCTTTCAGATCTGCCACCCGGCCGATGGGGATGGAAGCATCAACGGGCGAAACTCGGGCAGCGCGCATTTCCACTTTGATCGGGATGAGTGCGAGGGTGACGGCGCCATGGAATCTGTCGACGAACAGGATCCGGCGTCTGGGACGGATTTCCACTCCACCTCGATAACGGCGGCGACGTTTGACGACGTCACGCACACCGTGACGATCTTTGGCAACGGCACGAACGCCGGGCATCCGGTCACCTTCGCGATGCTCGGCATCGACAACGGTTCGCTACCCGGACTTTTCAGCCTGGTCTTAAGCGACGGCTATGCAGTCAATGGTGCGTTGGTCAGCGGTTCCATTCAGTTGCGGTAGAGGAGGTCAGCATGGTTCGGCTGCGCGTCATCGTCCCGGCGGTTGCGATCGTGCTTGGTTCAGTGGTCAACGCGGCACCGGCCCGATCGGTCACTGCCAGCGCCGCCGCATCGATTGGTTTCGAAACACCGACTGTCGTGGATCCGATCCATACGAACGGCGAGCCCGACATCGCGATCGACCCGCAGGGACGGGTGTTCGTCAGCGGGCCAACCGGCACCGGGACTCAGCGGAGCACATGGTTCGGATCGGTGGACGGTGGCCACACCTTCCGGGTCATGGCGCAGAAGGCCCCGCCGGATCCCGTGATCAGCACTCTGGCCCCTGCTCCGGGCGGCGGCGATACCGACATCAATTTCGACCGCACCGGCAAGCAATATTTCGCGGACCTTTACGCTCTCGCTTGCCTGCGGGTAGCGACGACGGGCCCAGTCAATTCCGGAGCCGCCGATCAGGAGAATGTATTTCCCGGAGGGTGCGCGGCAATCCCGGGCGCCGACCGGCAGTGGCTGGCCGTCTACGACCCGGCGCCCGGCACGCCGAACCAATCCGCCTACAAGAAGGCCGGAGGCACGACCCCGCTGATCTACCTCGAATACAACAACGGCGTAGGCGGAACACAGTGGAACAAGAGCACCGATGGGCTCACCTACGTCAATGGGACCGCCGGCGAAGTTCCCCCCGGTGTGGGGCTGGCAGCCTACGCCCCATTTGGTGCAGACGGGTATCCGGCCATCGACCAGGTCACCGGGAAAGTCCTTCAGGCGGCCGGCTGTGACGCCAAGACCTGCGGGACATCGACGACCGCCAGGCCGGGCCTCTACCTCAACATCGGCACACCGGACGCAACGGGCACGCTCCACTTCCTCGACGACGCCGGCAGCGGCAACCAGAACCTGAAGAACCTCGTCAAGATCGCGGACACGCCTACCGGCTCGCCGGACACGTTGTTCTCTGTCGTATCAATGGACAGCAGCCGCAACTTGATTGCGGTCTGGTGCATCAGTAGCAGCGATCCGAGCAAGCGACAGGTCTTCGTGAGCGCGGCCAGTGCTCCGAGCTGGACGAACTGGACGGCGCCCGTTCAGGTTAGCGACGGAGCGATTGGGGCGGACGCAGTCAATGTCTTCCCCTGGCTCAAGGCCGGCGGAAGTGGGATGGCCGACGCCGTTTGGTACGGCTCGGACAAACAGGTCGACCCGAGCAGTCACAGCAATCAAGCCTGGAACGTCTTCATGTCGCAGGTCGTGTTTCCGACCAATGGGTCGGGCGCGGTCACGGGCGCGGCTCCGAAAACGACGCTGGTAAAGGTGACGCCGCATCCCATGCACTTTGACGACATCTGCTTGCAGGGGACGAATTGCATCCTCTCGACTGGCAATCGCAACCTCGCCGACTTCTTCGTCGTCAACATCGACCATTCCGGGGCAGCCGAAGTGGTGTATGACGACACCTCGAACGGGCTTATTCAGAACCCGATCCCATCCACGTTCCCGCAGGCAGCCGATCACTCGGGAGCAGGCGTCATTACGATCGCTCGCCAGTCCTCTGGAATGGGCGTGTTTGGCACCCCGGTCTCCGGCCCATCAAACGCTCCCGTCGGCGGGCTTAGCGATCCAGCGCGGGACGCGCTCTTCCCGGTGATCGGCGGTAGCAATCAGCGAGGAATGGACATCCTCTCCAGCAGCCTTCAGCTTTCGCCGGACGGCCAGACGCTGAGCGTGACCATGCGGGTGGTGGACCTGTCCAACCCAGCCCTGACGGCCGCGGCGATCACTGGAAGTACCAACCTTCAATACGTAACTCGCTGGCAGATGGGCAACACGATCTATTACGCGGCGATGGAGAATACACCCGCCAACCGGCCGAGCTTCTATGCTGGCGCGGCCCAGAGTATCGACCTGTGCTCCGTCTCCGCGTGCTTCCCGCATGTGATCACCTATCCGGAGGCTTCACCTGCCGGGAATCCGCCTGCAACGTTTACGGGCAAAGCCGAGACGGGCACGACCATCTGTCCCGCCTCACCGTCGGCGGATAACCCGTGCTCGTTGACGGTGCGGGTCAAGGTGGCGGACATCGGCAGCCCGAGCGCCAGCAGCCTGCTCGAGGAAGTGGGCGGCTACA
>DATEHI010000080.1:0-2956 GCA_035279665.1 Candidatus Dormiibacterota bacterium
CGAACGCCGGCTACAACCAGGACATCGCGATCTGGGTCAACGGCAATCTCCTAGGATGGAAGGAGAGCGGAGGCTTTGCCGGAACCTTCTCGCCCAATGCCGCTTTTGTGCAGAGCGTGATTCCAGTGCCAATGAATACCACGCCTGCTTTGCTCCTCCAGTGGAAGGCGAACATCGACGCAAGGACGAGCAGCGCACGGATCTATGCCGGGGCTGGGCCGATTGGCGGCCGCTTCTCACCGACTCGGTTGAGCGCCGAGATTATCTGCTCCTGATCTCAGCGCGGTAGTTTCTTCACCCGATTCGCGACGGGCTGTTACCCGCCTTTGAGGACTATCGCGGGCCGGCTGGCAACAATCAAGGTGTGATGTGGGGGGGCATCCGGCGTCCCGTTGTCAACGCCAGTATTGCGCTGCTGCTTGCCGCCCTGGCAGGCCTGCAGCTCCCGGGCAACGCGCCGGTTACCGCGCGTGCCGCTACCACATTCGACAACGCGGCGGCTGAGCAGCAACTCTTCGACCTGATCAACCAGGATCGCGCGCAGAACGGGCTCGGCGCACTGGTCGCCAACCCGACGCTCTTCAACATCGCCCGCGGTGCCCCACACCAGGTCTGCGCAAACGGCCAGACCTACAACGGGCGAGCCCAGGACATGATCGAGCGCCAGTATTTCTCCCACCAGATCCCGCCCTGCGGCTCCTACGTCTGGCCGGTCCTCACCACCTACGGTGTGCAGTGGACCCAGGTGGGCGAGAACATCGCCTGGAATAACTACTCACCGCAATCGACGAGCGTCATCAATGCCAACACCGCGTTCATGAACAGCGCGGGACACCGGGCCAACATCCTTGGAGCCTACAACCAGGTGGGCGTGGGCGCGTTCGCGGCGCCGGGGCCCTGGTCCGATGGGAATGGCGGCGGCCCCTGGGACGGCGTCCTCATGTACGTGGAGATCTTTGTCAACGGGCCGCTGCCCGTGCCGGGCGCCCCAACCAATGTGGTTGCCGCGCCAGGAGACGGCGCCGCGACCGTGTCCTGGGCCGCACCATTCCTGAGCAGCCTCGGCATCGGCAGCTACGTCGTCACGCCCTATGTGAACGGCACGACCGCCGGCGCGCCGATCGTGTTCGGCGCCGGATCGACCACGGTGCTGTTCCCGGGTCTCACCAACGGCACCGGCTACACCTTTACCGTGACCGCGACCAACGGCGCCGGCTCGAGCCCTCCCTCCGCCCCCTCGAACCTGGTGGTTCCGAGTGGGATCTATCCACACATGGCCCTGAGCAACGCGCAGTACCAGCTGGCCGGCAGCAATGGCAGTACGTGGACCGACATCGACCCGGCCAACCTGGCGTTCACGGTGACGCCCAGCGTGAATTCCTGGGCCATCCTGGGCGGCAACGCTGATCTGTGGACGGCAACCGCCGGATACAACCAGGACCTGGGCATCAGCGTCAACGGCAGCATCGTCGCCTGGAAAGAGAGCGGCGGGTTCGCCGGCACGTTCTCGCCCAATGCCGCCTTCGTCAACGCTGTCGTCCCGATGAGCGCGGGGACCTCTTATCTCGTCAAGCTGCAGTGGAAGACGAACAAGCCGGCGCCAGGGGTCAGCATCTTCGCAGGCGCCGGGTCGGCCCCCAGCTATTCGCCGACGCGCTTGACCGCGGCGCTGGTGCCCCTCTCCGCGGGGACCGTGGCAACGAAGGTCGCGGCGAACCAGTACGCCCTGGTGGGAAGTAACGGCAGCGCCTGGACCGACATGGACACCGCAAACCTGACGCTCTCCTACATTCCAACGACCAGCGGGACGGCCGTCTTGAGTGGCAACGCCGATCTCTGGACGGCGAGTCCCGGCTACAACCAGGACCTCGGGATCGCGGTGAACGGCTCGATCGCCGGCTGGAAGGAAAGCGGCGGCTTTGCGGGTACCTTCTCGCCGAACGCCGCCTACGTCGAGACCGCCGTCCCGATGTCGGCGGGCGTCCCCTACACGGTGAAGCTGCAATGGAAGACCAATAAGCCGGCGCCAGGCGCCACCATCCTGGCAGGCGCCGGCAGCGGGCCATATTCGCCGACTCGTCTCAGCCTCCGGTTCTACCCGTCGGGCACTGGAGTGCTCGACCGGGCGTCTGCGGCGCAGTACTACCTGGTCGGCAGTGATGGCGTCAACTGGACGGACGTCGACGCGAGCAACCTGAGCCTGAGCTACACGCCGAGCAGCAATTGCATCGCCATCCTGAGCGGCAATGCGGACCTCTTCACGAGCCGCGCAGGCTTCAACCAGGACCTGGGTATCGATGTCAACGGCACCGTCGCCGGCTGGAAGGAGAGCGGTGGGTTTGCCGGCATCTTCTCGCCGAACGCCGCGTATGTTCAGACCGTGGTCCCGCTGTCGGCGGGCACCATCTATACCATCAAGCTGCGCTGGAAGACAAACATCCCGGCACCGGCCGCCACCATCTACGCCGGCGCGGGATCCAGTCCATACTCGCCGACGCGCATCACCGCCGAGCTCTACGGCTGCTAGTCACGCCGGTTGGTATCCTCGTGTCGGACCTTTTGATGGGCATGCCTTTTAAACAGCTGCTAGCACTGCTGTGTCTAGTGGGGGTGGCCGTCCCATTCGCCGCCACCCTTCCGGTACAGGCGGAGACGCCGTCGGTGCCGCTGGCTGACAACGGCCCGGCATCCTGCATCAACCTACCGCTCAGCTCCGCTGAACTGCAGCCGACGAGCTGCTGGGTGACCGGTCCGACGTCGATCATCGTCGCCGGGATGGATGCGCGCAACGCCCTCGATAGCGCGGTGTATGTGATCGATGGCCAGAAAAAACGGCGCACCGATCTGCCCGGGGCCGGTCGGCTCACGATCGCCTCCGTGTCCGGATCGATGGCCTGTGTCCGCGATGCGGCCGGCCGTCTCACCGGGATCGACCAGACCGATGGCACGGCGACCA
>DATEHI010000081.1:0-46128 GCA_035279665.1 Candidatus Dormiibacterota bacterium
TGGTGAGTTCGGTTGGGCCATTCACGGTGGCCGTCTGGGGCCTGCTGCTCGCCGTGATCTGGACGGTGGGTTCCGGCGCGGAGTACATTCGCGAGGCGATCCCCTTGCTCACCCAAGCGGCGCCACTGGCCGGCCGTGTACGGGGGCCTGGCGAGGAAGTCTAGTCGAGTTTCAAGTGGAGACCCGTCGCGCTGGCGAAGTAGGCAATCTTCGAATCGGAAAAGTCGTCCGCCAGGATGCTGGCGCGAGGCACGCCCGCCTGATCCACGACGACCAGTTCGCGGTAGGCGATTCCTCCGGGAGTCCGCCTTAGACGCACCTCGAGGCGGTCCACCTCAGCGAGCGCCAGCCTGCGCACCGAGAAAGGCGTTCGGGCGACCAGGGTTCCATGTTCGACGAAGACCGTTGCATGCCGAGCGAACACGTAGCCGCCGAGAAGCGACATCCCGATCAAGAAGGCTGCTCCTGCCCAGAAGATCCAGGCGACGGCCGGATCGATGGCCGTGAGGGCCGCCCAAATCTGCGCTCCGCCTCCGATCAGCAGCACGGCTAGCCCGGCCCACAATCCCCACGGTGTGGTGGCGCCCAGCTGAAGCCGTTGCGCCTGGGCCATCCTCATGTAATTGTGACCCGCCGCCTATCCTTTCGCGGAGGAGGCTGGTGTTGAGCTAGGCCGAGTGACCCGGCGGGCCCGGAAGCATGAAGTCGACCGGCTCCTCCCGGCCTTTCCACGTAACGACATGTTGGGCGGGCTCGGTCCGCGCCACCACCTTGCCGCCGCGGATCACCAGCCGGCGCGGCGCCATCAACCGGATGGCATCGCTTTCCGTTGGTGCGTCGAAGAGGACCAGGTCCGCACGGCAGCCTGGCTCCAGCCCGTAGTCGGACAGCCCCAGAGTGCGCGCGCCGTTGATGGTGATCATGTCGATCAACGTTCGGAGCTCTTCGTAGCCGGACATCTGACCGTAATGGGCGAGGGTGAAGGCCGCCTGGAGCGGGTCCGCTTTGCCGAGCGGGTACCAGGGATCCATCACCGAGTCGTGGCCAAGGCAGACATTGACCCCGGCCGCGAGCAATTCCTTGACCCGCGTGTGACCGCGCCGGATGGGATAGTGGTCGAAGCGGCCCTGCAGCACCGCGTTGTCGAGCGGGTTGGTCACCATGTGCAACCCGGCCCGGCGAACGTTGACGATCAGCCGCCCGGCGTAGGCGTTGTTGTAGGAATGCATCGCGGTCGTGTGGCTGGCCGTGACCCGCCCTTGCATGTTGAGGCGGATGGTTTCGGCGGCGAGCACTTCCAGGAAGCGCGAGTGTTCGTCGTCGGTTTCGTCGCAATGGATGTCGACCAGCCTGTTGAATTCATGCGCGAGCGCCACGGCGAACTTCACTGACTGTTCCCCATACTCGCGGGTTAGCTCGAAGTGCGGAATACCGCCGACGACATCGGCGCCCATCTCCACCGCCTTCCGCATCAGCGCCTCGCCGTCGGGGAAGGACTGGATGCCCTGCTGTGGAAAAGCGACGAGCTGGATTGTGATGTGATCCGCAAACTCCTCCCTGACTTCGAGCAGCGCCCGGAGCGCGGTGAGTTTCGGATCGCAGACGTCGACGTGGCTGCGGACGAAGAGAACGCCGTTGGCGACCTGCCAGCGCAGGACCTGCGACACGCGGCGTTTCACGTCGTCGACCGTCAGGTCCTTGACTCGCTCGCCCCAGATCGCGATGCCCTCGAAGAGCGAACCGCTGAGATTGTGGCGAGGCTGGCCGACCGTCAGGACGGCATCCAGGTGAATATGCGGCTCGACCAGCGCCGGGGTCAGCAGCCCGCCCCGAGCGTCGATCACGTTGGTGGGCGTCGCCGTACCACCGGCAGGGACGATCCTGTCCCCCTCGATCGCCACCGAAACCAGGGTCTCGGATCGCGGAAGCCGGGCATTGCTGATCAGCAGATCGAGCACCCTGGAAGTGTAAAACGCGCGCTGGACACCGGGTGGTCAACCCCCTAGAATTCGCTCGAAGCCGGCAACTCGTGAAGTGGGGAATGGGGAGAGGACTGTGGCAACAACCACTGACTTAGACGCGCAGGTACCCGTTCGCGAAGGCGACTACGGCTCGAAGGTCACGACCGTTGAGCCGGGGGGTATCGAATACATTCCGGACCGAGATCGCCACGGCAGCCCGATTCAGCTGTTCTGGACCTGGATGTCGCCCAACATGGAGTTTGCGACCGTGTTCGTCGGCGTGCTCCCGATCGCCGTCTTTGGTGGGGGCTTCTGGCCGACCGTCTTCGGGGTCGCGTTGGGCAGCCTGATGGGGTCAGTCACCCACGCCGTCCTCTCGACGATGGGCCCGCGCTTCGGCGTTCCCCAGATGGTTGAAGGCCGCGCTTCCTTCGGTTTCCTCGGGAACTTCCTTCCGGCGGGACTGAGCTGGCTCACCGCCAGTTTCGGCTGGTTCATCGTGAACAGCGTGAGCGGCACCTTTGCCCTGGTAACGCTGACCTCGCTACTGAACAATCACCACGAAGTGCTGGGCTTCTCGGCGGCCTTCGTCATCATCGTGATCGCCCAGGTCATCGTGGCATTCATCGGGCATAACATGATCCATCAGTTCGAGCGGATCATCTTCCCGTATCTCACCATCGTTTTCGGACTCGCCACGATCATCATCCTGGCGCAGGCACACCCAGGGCTCGATTTCAATGCGAAGGCCCCGGTCGCCTTCGGCGGCGCCTCGGGCGCCTTCATCCTGGCCGTCTTCATCGCGTTTGGCTATGCCATCGGCTGGAACCCGTTCGCCTCGGACTACAGCCGCTACCTGCCGCGGAACTCCAACCCCCGGACCGTCGCACTCGCGGCCGGCCTTGGTGTCTTCGTCTCCTGCACCGTGCTCGAAATCGCCGGCGCCGCTGCGGCTACGATCGGACAGCTTGGCAACAATCCCACCCCGCTGTTCACCGATCCGCTGCCGTTCTGGCTTCAGGTGCTGGTCCTCCTCGGCATTGCTGTAGGGGCTGTCGCTGCCAACGTTCTAAACATCTACTCCGGATCGATGGCCTTCCTCACGCTGGGCATCAAGCTGGCGGTCCAGTGGCGGCGGGCGATCTCGGCCCTCGTCTTTGGCGTCATCGGGCTGGTGATCGGGCTCCTCTTGCAAGCGAACGTTGCGCCGGGCAGCAAGTACGAAAACTTCCTGCTACTGATCACCTACTGGATAACGCCATGGCTGGCGGTGGTGATTACGGACTTCGTCCTGCACCGCGGCCGCTACCCGGAGCACGTCTTCTACGACACCGGCTGGGCGAACTGGAAAGGGTTCATCGCGATGCTGGCTGGGATCATTGCCACCACTCCGTTCTGGGACCAGCCCCCGACATTTTTCTCGCTGCCACTGTGGTTTGGCACGGTTCCGACAAATAACCCACAACTCGGCGACCTCAGCTTCTTTGCCGGTGCGATCGTCGCAACGGTCGTCTACCTGCTGCTCTACCAGCTGGGACGGCAGTCATCAAGCGCGACGGCGGCGCGCAGGTAGAGCGATCCGGACCCTATAGCTTTAGAGCCGTTCGAAGGAGCGCTTTCAGCCGGTCGGGTTGCCGGCGATAGCGCTCCCACTCGGACGGGACCTTGGTCGACTTCTCGAGGATGGCCCAGAGCACGGAGTTGACTGGCGTGGGCACGTCGTGGCGGCGGCCCGCGTCGACGATGGCGCCGTTCAGGAAGGAGGCTTCCGTCCTGCCCTTGCCGCGGCTCAGGTCCCACCACAGGGACGGCATCTTGTTGCCGCGCGCGCCGCCGAGCCGAGGTTCGAGCAGCATCTGGGCCATCAGGGCCGGCAAGCCCATCGCCCGCCGCAGGCTGGGTGCCGGCAAGCCGGGCAGCGCGACAACGGCGACGCGCATCCGGTCCATGACGGCGATGGCCTCGCGGAACGCCGCCCGCTCGTAGCGGAACAACTCGCTATCGGCAAAGATGTGGCTCGGCGGCAGGTCCAGGATGGCGCTCTGTGCATTCCCGAGGATGTTGAAGAGGAGCTTCGACCACTTCATCGCCCGAAAGTCCGCGTACCGGCGGGCCTTGAAGCCGGAATCGCGCAACTTGCGCACCAGTGGACCGACATTGACTTCAGGTGAGACGGGAGCGAGCGCCAATCCGCCGCGCCGCGAGTGCAACTGGATCGTGCCCGGCTCGTCCAGGCTGACCGGCACCGTCAGGCTGCCGGCCAGCAGCGCCTGCTCCGGCAGCGCCGCGGCGATGGCTTCTTCGTTTCCCACGCCATTTTGAAAGCTGCCGAGGATCGTGCCCGGGCGTAGCACCGACTGCAGTTGGTCCATCGCGTCCAGCGTGTCGTAACCCTTCACCGTGAGGAAGACATAGTCGAATGGGCCGACGGCCTCCGCGATGGTCGGACGCGCTGACCGGACCGATTGGCTGCTGACCTTGCCCGCAGAGACCATGCGAATCCCGTCGCGCGTGACGGCCTCGACGTGTGAGGCACGCCCCACCAGCGTGACCTCACTCCCGGCCTGGGCGAGGCGTGCGCCGAGCAGGGACCCTACCGCGCCGGCGCCGAAGAAGAGGAAGCGGAGTGGCGGCGCCGCCGCTGGACGCTCGGGCATCAGTGTGCCGTGATCTTCAACTCTCGGCCGTGCGCGAGCCGCTCGATGTTGGTCCGGTGCCGGATCAGCACCAGGCCGGCGAGGGTAACCCCGAGGACGATCACTGACCAGCCCACCGGCCGCCATGCCTGCCAGCCGATCAGGTGAAGCACGATCAAGCTGACGAAGCCCACGGCCACCGCGCTCAAGGAGGCGACCGAGGCCACCTTGGTGAGGCGGATGATCAGGAACCAGGTCGTAAGCGCGAGCACGAGCGCCACGGGGGCGAGGGCCAGCAGCACGCCCCCGGACGTCGCGACGCCCTTACCGCCCTTGAAGCCGAGGTAGAGGGGCCAGTTGTGCCCGATCACGGCCGCCAGCCCGATCGCCGCCAGGGCGATCTCGTTGTCCCCCAGGCCAAGCGCGATCCCGATCATGACCGGGATGAAGCCCTTCAGGCCATCGGCGATGAGGGTCAGGGTAAAGGCGCCCGGCCCGCCGGCGCGAAAGACGTTGGCGGCTCCGATGTTGCCGCTGCCGAGCTTGCGAAGGTCCTGGTTGCGATAGACCTTCATCACCAGCCAGCCAGAAGGGACGGAGCCGAGGAGATAGCCGAAGGCCAGCAGCGCGAGCACTTTCAGCATTTGGAGCAGTCCTTAGGGACGCCTCAACTATAGATCGCGGCCTTTACGGTTGTCACGCCTGTCCGCTATCACCTTTCTGGTCCAGCCTGGGCAACTCGAGCGTGAACTCACTCCCCGCTCCGGGACGGCTGTCCACCAATGCCCGACCACCGTGCGCGAGCGCCACCTCCGCCACCAGGTAGAGGCCGATCCCCATTCCAACCAGGTGGCGATTAGCGTCGGTCTCAATCCTGGCAAAGCGCTTGAAGAGCTGACCTTGAGTCTCCAGCTCGATCCCGAAGCCGTCATCGAGGACGCTGACGCGCCAGTTGCCGTCACCCTCGGTCAGGCTGACGTCGATCCGGCCGCTGGGGCCGGGCCGGAAGCGGACGGCATTGTCCAGCAGCTCGCGCAGGGCCAGGTGCAGCCAGTAGGGATTGCCGGTGACCATGGCGTGGGGGACGTCGAAGCTGAAGTCGATAGCCAGGTCCGCCGAGCGGCGCTGCTGATCTTTGACGATGTGTTCCATCAGCCCGACCAGGTCGATCGGCTCTCGCGGCATCGAGGGCCCCAGCTCGTCGAAGCGGCCGACCAGGCTCATATCCATGATCAGGCGGCTGAGGTGGCGCGCCTTCTCGTAGATGCGCGCGCCGGCCAGCCTCTGGTGCTGCGGACTCAGCCCGCCCTGCGCCAGCAGCGAGCCGTAGCCGAGGATCACGCCCAGCGGGGTCCGCAATTCGTGCGCGGCCATGTTCAGGAACTCGGTCTTGGCGGCGTTCGTCTCGCGAAGACGCGCCACATCGGTATCGAGGGAGGTGGGCGGGCTCGCGACCAGACCGGTCAGAACGTATTCGACGGCACGGCCCCGGCCCTTGAGCGGACGGATGAACCACTCCCAGGTCTGGCCGTCGATGACCACCGCGGCCGCGAACGGTTGACCGCTGCCGGCGACGGACCGAAAGGGACGAGGGTCGGACAGCGGATGTGCGGGCGGCAACAGGGAGGAGATGGTGAGACCGGCCGCATCGGCTCGTTGCAACACCCGCGCCATCAACTCATTGAGCGCGAGCGCCCGAAGATCGCCGGCCTCGATGACGGCGAGCGGGATGGGCATGGCCTGGAGCACTTCGCTGACCGGCGCGTCAAAGCGTTCCGCGAGTGCGGTTTCTAGCAGCTGTGCAATCGCTTCCGAGCGTCGGTCCACTCGCAGGTTTCTCCCAGATTGGCTGATAAACTGGTCGCGGCCGTGCAAGACCCCGACAAACTCAATGATGAAACCACATACCAGCGTTGCTTCGCCTGCGGCCACCGCAACGAATCGGGGCTCAAACTGACCTTTCGGCGTGAGGGCGAGCGCATCATCGCGGACTACCTGCCGTCTGAGCGGTACCAGGGATTCCCGGGCGTGCTGCACGGCGGGATCCTGGCCACGATGCTCGATGAAACGATGAGTCGCACGGGTGCGCTTCGTCGCCAATGGCTGATGACGGGCAAGCTCGACATCCGCTATCGGCAGCCGGCTCCGATCGACCAACCACTGCGAGTCTGGGGAGAGATCGCGCGCGAGCGAGCCGGCGCCGTCGATGCCATCGGTGCGGTCGAGCTGACCGATGGCACGGTGCTGGCCGAGGCCCGCGGCATGTTCGTGCGGATGCCAGACGAGCTGGCGAACGCGACCGTCGACCAATACCCGGAGTTCGTTCACTACTGGCAAAGCTAGGCGTGCCGCGTTCGCACCTCTTCGCGCCGGAGCACGAGGAGTTCCGAGGCACCGTCCGCCGCTTCATCGATAAGGAGGTCCGTCCTCACGTCGATGAGTGGGAAGAAGCCCAGCAATTCCCGCGTGAATTGTTCACGCGATTCGGCGCGCTGGACCTTCTGGGCTTGAAATATCCGGAGCAGTATGGCGGAACGAACGCCGGCGTCATCTACGAAGCGATTCTGTTCGAGGAGCTCGCCCGCTGCGGCTCGGGAGGGGTGGCGGCCGGGATCGGTGCACATGTGGCGATTGCGACGCCGCCGATCAACGAATTCGGCAACGACGCCCAGCGCCAGCGCTGGTTGCCTCCCGCTATCAAAGGCGAGACGATCGTCGCGCTCGGCGTGACTGAGCCATCGGGCGGCTCGGACATCGCGCACGTGCAGACCATCGCCCGGCGTAACGGTGACGCCTACATCGTCACCGGCACGAAGATGTTCATCACCAACGGTGTCAGTGCCGACCTGGTCGTCATCCTGGTCCGGACGAAGCCGGAGGGTGGCCATCAGGGGTTATCGGTTCTCGTCGTCGAGCGCGGGACGCCCGGCTTCAGCGTCGGACGCAAGCTGAACAAGCTGGGCTGGCGGGCGTCGGACACGGCGGAGCTGATCTTCCAGGACTGCCGCGTGCCAGTCGAGAACAGGCTCGGCGAAGAGAACGGTGGCTTCTACCAGGCGGTCGGGAATTTTCAGTGGGAGCGGCTGTGGATCGCGATTGGCGCGGTGGCTTCCGCCCAGCGCAGTCTCGAGCTTGCCGTCGAGTATGCGGCGAACCGGACGCAGTTTGGGAAGACGCTGACGTCGATGCAAGTGATCCGCCACGAGATCGCCGACATGGCGCTGATGATCGAGCAAGCGCGCCACCTGACCTACTACGCGCTCTGGCTGCATTCGCAGAAAATGCCCTGCGCGAAGGAGGTCTCGATGGCGAAGATCGCCGCGACGGAGGCCGACGTCAAGGTCGCCGACCGCGCGCTGCAGATCCACGGTGGATACGGCTACATGATGGAGTATCCGATCCAGCGTGCCTGGCGCGATGCTCGACTCGGCCCGATCGGCGCGGGCACCAACGAGATCATGCGCGAAATCATCGCCAAAGAACTCGATCTTTAACGGCGGCGGGCGAGGTAGACGCCAGCGAGGCAGAGGGCGCCGCCCACAAACGCGAGCCAAGGCGGCGTCTCGCCCAGCAGCAGCCACCCAAGCAGAATCGCAATCGGAGGAACGAGATACGTCGTTGAGCCCATTCGTCCGGCGGTCGTGCGCTTGAGGGCGTAGCCCCAGGTCAGGAAGCCGAGCGCCATCGGCCCGAGCGCCAGGTAGGCCATCCAGCCGAGCACCTCCGGCCGCGCGTGTGGGAGCTGGGCAAACAGCACCCCGGCAAACGGTAAGCAGACCAGCGCACCGACGGTGGCGGCGAGCCAGGTGATTTGAAGCGCCGACACGCGCGCGAGCAAAGGCTTCTGGGCAACGACGGCTACCGCATAGAAGAGTGCCGCGGCTAGACACAGGGACAGGCCCCAGCTCGGCGCTAATCCATGCTTCGAGGTGGCGGCACCGATCACGAGAGCGCCAACGAAGGCGACGGCGCAGCCGGTGAGCAGGCGCGGCGGGAAGCCCTCCCGCAAAAACACACCAGCAAGGAGCGGGATCAGGATTGGACCGATGTTGACCAGCATGGCGGCGGTGCCGGCGTCGACGCGCCGCTCGCCCTCCATCAAGGCGATGTTGTACAGAGCGAACCAGAAAACGCCGACGAAGGCAATCGCCGGCAGGTCTCGGCGCGAGGGCAACGGCTCTCGTCGCGCGAGCACGATCAGCCCCAAGGCGAGGCTGGCGATCGTCAATCGCCCGAGGGCAAGCGCCTCGGGAGATAGTTGCCGCGACGCCGAGCGGATGCCGACAAACGCTGAAGCCCAGAGCGTCACTGTGACGAGTACTGCCCCGAGCGCGAGGACGCGCTCCCGCTCGACGGCCGCGTTCCTCGGTTCCATCGGCAAATTGTGCCTCTACCCTACGTAACCTGACTGCGGCGCGAGGTTTTCGGATTGCGAGGTCTGGCTAGACTCTAACCGTGGCCTTTGAATCGACGCTGCCCTTCACCGCAGTCGTCGGCCAGGAGCAGATGAAAAAAGCACTCCTGCTCAATGCCGTCGATCCGGCGATCGGCGGGGTGCTGATTCGCGGCGAGCGGGGCACCGCGAAGTCATCCGCGGTGCGAGCGCTGGCCCGCCTGCTGCCCGACTACGATGCGGTTGAGGGATGCCCGTATCGATGTGACCCGGCAACCCCGTCGCACTACTGCGATGACTGCCGGCGCCGCGCCCAGGCGGGCCCGCTGCCCGTCACGCGGCTGCCGATGCGCATCATCGACCTCCCCATCAATGCCTCGGAAGACCGGCTCGTCGGGTCGATCGACATCGAGGCCGCGGTCAGGGCAGGGAGGCGCCGCTTCCAGCCCGGAGTACTGGCGGAAGCGAATCGCAACCTTCTCTATGTGGACGAGGTCAACCTCCTCGACGACCACCTTGTGGACGTCCTGCTCGACGCTGCGGCGATGGGTGTCAACGTTGTCGAGCGCGAGGGGATGTCGGTGGTTCACCCTTCCCATTTCATCCTGGTCGGCACGATGAACCCCGAAGAGGGAGAGCTGCGACCGCAACTTTTGGACCGGTTCGGGTTGTGCGTCGATGTCATCACCCTGACCGACATCGACCAGCGGCTGCGCGTCATGGAACTCGAGCGCGATTTCCTACAGAGCCCGCAGTCCGTTCACCAAGCGGCGGCGGAAGGGGAGGCCGCGCTCCGCGACCTGCTTCAGGAGGCGACTGGCCGTCTCGCAGGCGTCTCGCTCCCGGACGCGATCCGCACGCTCATCGCCCGGCTATGCCTCGACGGTTCCGTGGCCGGGCATCGGGCCGACCTGGTCGTGGCACGCACCGCTCGGGCCATCTGTGCGCTGCGCGGGGCACCGATTGTCGAGCTGCCCGACGTGCTCGAGGCTCTGGAGCTCGCGCTTGCGCATCGCAGGCGTGAGCCCTTGACCGATAAGCAGGTCCAGGTCCAGGAGCTTGCCTCGCGCGCCGCCGAACAGCTGGCACAAATCCAGGCCGCGGCCCCCACGCAGACGACCCAAGCCGTGCGTTCCGATGTCACTCAGCAGGAAGGCGCATCCGGTGGCGAGTCCAACGAAGGCTGGACGACATCGGAATCACGCGAGTCTTCCAGCAACGAGTCGATGGACCCCGACGCAGACGCCGTCATTCAGCTGCGGACCTTTGCCGTCAAGAAGTTGGACTTGCCCCGCGAGCGACAGGCACGTCGCGCGGCCGGCAAGCGGACCTCGACGAAAAGCGAGACGAAGAGAGGACGGTATGTGCGCAGCTCGCAGGCGGAGAAGGTCACCGATGTCGCCTTCGATGCGACGGTCCGCGCCGCGGCACCCCACCAGCTCAGCCGCCGGCAGGCCGCCCCGGATGCCATCAACCAGCTCCAACTGGAGACCCAGGATCTTCGTCAGAAGGTTCGCGAGCGCAAGACCGGAAATCTGATCGTCTTCGTGGTCGACGCCTCCGCGTCGATGGACGCCGAGCAACGGATGCTCGCCACCAAGGGCGCCATCCTCTCGCTGCTCAGGCATGCTTACGTCCGTCGCGACAAGGTAGCGCTCGTGGCCTTCAGCGGCCGCAACGCGCGCGTCGTGTTACGTCCAACCTCGAGCGTGGACCTCGCCGAGCGCCGGCTGGAACGGCTCAGCATCGGGGGGACCACGCCGCTCACCCACGGATTGATGACTGGCTTGAAATTGATAAAAACGGAGCGGCTGCGAGATCCCCACGTCTATCCGCTGCTCGTGCTCATCAGCGACGGCCGCGGCAACATCAGTCTTTTCGGCGAAGAGCCGTTGCTCGAAGCGCAGCGCATGGCCGGCCAGATCAAGCAGGAAGGGGTCCGGGCGATGGTGATCGACTCGACCCGCGATTTCGGCAGCCAGCCGGGCTATCCGCGAAACCGGGTGACGAGCCTCTACGGCGCCTATGCCTTCAATGTATGTGGCGACCTGGCCGAGCGCCTCGGCGGCCGATACTACGGCCTGTTCGATCTCTCGCAAAGTTCGATCGTCGACAGCGTCCAGCGTGAGATGCTTAGGACAGGTTCAGCCTGATGGAACGATTCGTCTACCCTTTCAGCGCGATCGTCGGCCAGGACAAGATGAAGCTCGCGCTTGTCCTGAATGCGATCCATCCTGCGATCGGCGGCGTGCTGATCCGGGGAGAGAAAGGCACGGGCAAGTCGACGGCCGTGCGGGCGCTCGCCCGCTTGCTCCCCGAACTCAACGTCGTGGCGGACTGCCTCTACCGCTGCGACCCGGACGCGACCGAGTCGCTCTGCTCGGATTGCCAGGACCGGTTGGCGGGCGGTGAGGCACTGCCACGCGCCCGCCGCCGCATGCGCGTCGTCGAGCTGCCGATCAACGCCTCCGAGGACCGGGTCGTTGGGGCAATCGACATCGAGGCCGCGATCAAGAGCGGCGAGCGCCGCTTCGAGCCGGGCGTCCTGGCCGAGGCGAACCGCAACATCCTCTATGTCGACGAAGTCAACCTGCTCGACGACCATCTGGTCGATGTGCTGCTCGATGCCGCGGCCATGGGTGTAAATGTGGTGGAGCGGGAAGGGATTTCGATCTGGCATCCAGCGCGCTTCATCCTTGTCGGGACGATGAACCCAGAAGAAGGCGACCTCCGTCCGCAGCTGCTCGACCGATTCGGCCTGACGGTCGATGTCGAAGGCATCAAGGACATCGGGCAGCGGGTCCAGATCGTCGAACGACGGGAGGAATGGGAATCGCACCCGGCCGAATTCAGCGCGCGTTTCGCGCAGCAAGATGCCGAGATCGGGACGCGGATCGCCGAGGCGATCGTCCGCTTCCCGCAGGTTGTTATGCCGGCCGGGATCCTGCGGGCGCTCGCCGAGCTCAACGTCAGTCTGCAGGTCGACGGGCACCGGGCCGACCTGGTGGGGCGGAAGGCCTCCCAGGCGCTGGCCGCCTACCGGGGCGTCCCCGAAGTCGGGGTCCCGGAGGTCAACGAGGTGGCCGAAATGGTCCTGGCGCACCGTGTGAAAGCGGGTGGCCGCCGGGAGCTCGGTAGCATCGCCCAGAACCTTCCCAGCGCTTCCAGGGCCTCCCGCAGCTAGCGGAGGGCCCCAAACGCCCTTCTCCCTGACCTGGAGGGGACGCGGATATATCCCGAGTGCCCGATAAACTCCGTGGGTGTCCACACCGACCCACCTGACGCGCGCGATCTCGGTGATCGCGCACGTTGATCACGGCAAAACGACGCTATCCGACCGCCTGCTCGAGTACACAGGGACCGTGGCGCCCCGCGACATGGTCGAACAAGTGCTGGATCAACTCGATCTCGAGCGCGAGCGCGGGATCACGATCAAGGCGCAGGCGGTCCGCATGCTCTACAAGGCTGACGACGGCAACACCTACCAGATCAACCTGATCGATACGCCCGGCCACGTCGACTTTTCCTATGAAGTCTCGCGGGCGCTGGCTGCCTGCGACGGCGCCATCCTGGTGGTCGATGCCTCGCAAGGGATCGAGGCGCAGACGCTGGCGAACGTGCACCAGGCTCTCGACCACAACCTGAAGATCATCCCGGTGGTCAACAAGATCGACCTTCCGCAGTCGAACCCGGAGCTGGTCCGCGAAGAGATCGAGAAGGTGATCGGCCTGCCCGCAGAATCGGTCATCTTCGCCAGCGCTCGCCAGGGGATCGGAACCAAGGAAATCCTGGAGGCGGTCGTGCGTGAGGTCCCGCCGCCGACTGGCGACTCCAATGCGCCGCTGCAGGCCCTGATCTTCGACGCGAAGTTCGACGCCTACCGAGGCGTTGTGACCTACATTCGCGTCCTGGAGGGGACACTGCGACCGCGCATGCGTATCCAGATGATGCAGACCGGGAAATCCTTCGAGGTCGACGAGGTCGGCATCTTCCGCCCCGAACGCGAGCCGGTCGGCGATCTGTCAGCCGGCGAAGTCGGCTACCTGATCGCGAACATCCGCAATGTCCGCGACTCACGGGTGGGTGACACGGTCACCGATGAGGCAAGGCCGGCGGCGGCGCCGCTTCCAGGTTACCGGCATGTCACGCCGATGGTCTTCGCCGGTCTCTTCCCCACGGATACGGAACAATACGAGCAGCTCAAGGAGGCGCTCGAGAAGCTCCAGCTCAACGACGCGGCGCTGGTCTACGAGCCGGAGTCATCGGCAGCACTCGGCTTTGGTTTCCGCTGTGGCTTTCTCGGGCTGCTGCACATGGAGATCGTGCAGGAGCGTCTCGAGCGCGAGTTCAACCTCACGCTACTCGGCACCGCCCCCACGGTCGAGTACCGGGTGCGGCTGCGCAGCGGCGAAGAAATCCCGGTCGACAACCCGGATCATCTGCCCGATCCGGGCCAGATCGAGGCGATCAGCGAGCCCATGGTGCTGGCTACCATCGTCGTTCCGAGCACCTATGTCGGCAACATGATGGAGCTCAGCCAGGACCGGCGCGGCCAGTTCCTCAACATGCAGTACGAGCCAGGCGACCGGGTGGTCATCACCTACCGGATGCCGCTGGCGGAGATCATCCACGACTACTACGACCAGCTGAAGTCGCGCAGCAAGGGGTACGCCTCGCTCAATTACGAGCTGGTCGGCTTCGAGGAGGCGAATCTCGTCAAGCTCGACGTACTCGTCGCCGGCTCACCCGTCGATGCACTCTCGATGATCGTCGACCGCAGCAAGGCTCAGGCGCAGGGGCGCCGCCTGGCGGAGAAGCTCAAGACCCTGATTCCACGGCAACTGTTCGAGGTCCCGATCCAGGCCGCGATTGGCGGCAAGATCGTCGCGCGCGAGACCGTACCGGCGATGCGCAAAGACGTCACGGCGAAGTGCTACGGCGGCGACGTGACCCGTAAGCGCAAGCTGCTCGAGAAACAGAAGGAAGGGAAGAAGCGGCTGAAGCGCGTGGGCAACGTCGAGATCCCGCAGGAGGCCTTCATGGCCGTGCTGAGTCTGGACTGATGGAACGCATTCACAGCCTCTACCTGCACGTGCCCTTCTGCACCTGGATCTGCAAATACTGCGACTTCAATGCCTACGCGGTCCTCGAGGGCTTGATTCCTCCCTATGTCGACGCGCTCAGCCGGGAAATCGAGGTGGCCGGTGGCGAGTATCCCATCGGTCCGCTCGACACGGTGTTCATCGGGGGCGGCACGCCAAGCTTGCTGACCAGTGCCCAGCTGCGCCAGTTGATGGACCGCATTCGGGCGATCGGCCTTGCGCCCGGGGCGGAGGTGACGCTCGAGGCCAATCCGAGCAATGTCACCGCCGAGCACGTCGAGGCCTGGCTCACAGCCGGTGTCAATCGGCTCAGCATCGGCGTGCAGAGTCTGCAGCCGGACGCGCTGCGCTTCCTGGAACGGCTTCATTCAGGGCCGGAGGCGATCGCGGCGATCGGCAGGGCGCGCGCCGGTGGGTTCGCGAATGTCAGTGCGGATCTGCTGTTTGGGGTTCCCGGTGTGAACCTGGTCGCGTGGCTCGACACCCTGGAGTCGGTGCTCGCCGAAGGCGTCCAGCATCTCTCCGCGTATGAGCTAACGGTTGAGTCGGGAACTCGGCTCGGCCAGGAGGTGCGGACCGGTGTCGTCAAAATGCCCGGTGCGGATGATCAGCTCGAACAGTACTGGACTGCGGCGGCACGACTGGAGGCCGCCGGCTACGCGCATTACGAAGTCTCGAACTGGGCACGAACTGGATTTGCGTGCCGGCACAACCTCGCCGCCTGGAACTATCAGCCCTACCTCGGCTGCGGTGCCGGGGCGCATTCGATGTTCCGGCTGGATGACGCAAGCACGCAGCGGCGGTGGAACCTGAAAGGGCCGCAGGCGTACATCAAGCAGGCGTCAGGCGGCGGCCATGCGCCGGATGGCTGCGAGACCCTGTCACCCGAACGCGCCCGCGGTGAGGCGGCCATGATCGGGGTGCGCCTCCTGGGCGGGACCGGCGCCGCACATGGGTTCCCGGCTCAGCGCGAGCGGCTCGTGGAGGCCGGCCTTCTCGTCGAGGACCATGGGGAGGTGCGGCTCACGCGCCGCGGGGTGGAGTTGGCCAATCAGGTCGGCGCGGCGTTTCTTGCTTAGTCAAAGTCGGCCGTAGGGATAGGTCGCGGATCAAAAGTGCGCCCTCCCAGCAGGGCCAGGGCCGAGCTTCCGGCGACGAGCGCGGCGATGACCAGCGCGCTGGTCAATCCAGTTCGCTCGCCGAGCCGCGCCGAAAGCGTCTGGCCAAGGAAGCCTCCGAGGAGCGAGCCAACCGGTAACGCCCCGTAACCGATCACGCGCCCGGCCGCTCCGACGCGGCCCATCAATTGCGGGGCGATGCGGGTCTGCCGGAAGGTGGTCACGCTGACGTTCCAGGTGGTGTTGAAAAAACCGCTGAGGATCAGCGTGCCAAGCAACAGCGGAATTACCGGCAAGACTGTCCCGGCGGGGATGAGGATGTAGGCGGTGCCCTCGATGAACGTCGACAGCACGAGGGTGCGGTAGATGCCAAGTCGATTCATGATTCGACGGTTGTAGACCGCGCCCACCAGGCTGGCAAGGCTGCCGATCGCAAAGCAGGCGCCGACGACCGCCGCGGAAAGGTGCATCACCCGGTATAAGAAGATGAGTTGCAGGGCGAGACCCATCATGAGGCCCACATTCGAGACGGCCGCGCCGATCGTGATCCGGACCAGGGCGGGATCTCGCAGAAGAAATCGGACGCCCTCCGCCGCTTCCGCGGCCAGGCTGCGTCGCCGTTCAACCGGCAGCTGAGGCGCGCCCGGATGGGTTGCGCTGATCAGCAGGCCGGAGGCGAGGAAGGAAACCGCATCGAAGGCGATCGCGACCGGCGCAGACAGCAGGGTGATGAGCAGTCCGGCCAGGCCTGGCGCTCCGGTCGCGACGGCCTGCTGGGCAACCTCGAGCTTCGCGTTCGCGTCCGCCCAGTCGGTGCGAGGCACCAGCGAGGGGACATGGGCGGTGGCAGCGAGATCGAAGAAGACCGTCATACCGCCCGTAAGGCCCGCGACCACGAGCAATTGGAAGAAGGTAAGGTGACCCAGTGCGAAGGCCACCGGAATGGAGCCGACCAGTACCGCCCGGCCGAGGTCCGTGGCCACCAGGATACGACGCCGCCGAATCCGATCCACCCAGACCCCGGCAACCAATGCGAGAGCGGGCCAGGCGAGCGTCCCGATCGCGTTGAGGAGACCGACCTGCGCCGATGACGCACCGAGGAGCAGGATCGCGATGGTGGGAAGGGCGAGTAACGAAATGCGGTCGCCCGCGACGCTAACGGCTCGCGCCGCCCAGAAGAGCCGAAAGTCGCGGTGCCGCAGGGCACCCCACCGCCGGGGCTCGGCCTCCGGCTCCGCCCGGCGTTCGGCTTTCACCGAACGCAGCGTATCATGACAACCGAATAGATGGCCAATCCCCGCTTGCGGCAGACGGTCAGCGCACCCCCTCCCTTCGCGGCCGCCCTCGAATCCGGGACGGGCTACGAGGCGCTGCTGGGCCTCTCGATGTTCACCGGCGATGAGCCCCACGAGTCGTATGAGGTCGGCAAGGCATGGTTCGCGCGGGCGCGGGCGGCGGCGTCGCCCGACCTTCGGACCGCGCTCAAAAAGCTGATGGGCACTGACGGACCACGGTGGTTTCTTCTCCTGGGGATGGTCCATGAGGCGGGCGGTGCCCATGACGTCGAGCGCCTGCTGGCGCATCTCCGCGCGACACCCCCGGTCGACGTCCTGATCGCCCTGATCGGTGGCCATCTACCGGCGCTGCGGACGACCGAGGGTCAGACACTGGTCAAGGCGGCGATGGCGGGTCAGGCGAAGGCCAGTGTCGCGTTGGCCGCTCGCGACCACGGGAGTAACGCGAACACCATCAAGGCCCTCCTCGGGATGGGCGCCAAGGAGGTCAAGCGGCTGGCCATCGAGGTGGTCACCAGGTGGTCCCGGGAGGTTTTCAAACCGATGGGTGACAACGCCGACGCGCTCGCCGCCGACATCACCGTCAAGACCAGGGTCGCGCGCCGCATGTCCCCGCATCAGCTGGTGGATTTTGCGACGGGCGGGATCACTTACGAAGGCGAGGCCGGCATCGACCGTGTCCTCCTGGTTCCGTCGATCGTGACCCGCCCGTGGATCACGATCTCGGATTGGGATAGCACCAAGGTGATCTGCTATCGGGCCGCGCGCGCCGGCGGCATCGTTACGGGAGAGCCCGACCGCGATCTGGTCCTCATGTACCGGGCGCTGGGGGATGAGACCCGGCTGCGACTCCTGCGCGAGCTGGCCGGCGGGGACCGGCGCCTGGCCGAGCTCGTTCAGGCTCTTGGCTTATCCAAATCCACGCTTCACCAACACCTTGCAGTGCTGCGAACGGCCGGGCTGATTCGTCTCAGCATCGGCGCCGAAAAGCGGTATGGCCTGCGACCGGGGCTCCCGGACCTCAACCGCCTGCTCGGCGACTACATCGGACGCAGCACCTCGGGTTAGGAGCGGGCGTTGCCTGCATCCCGCCGCGGGATGTCGAGCTTCGCCATCACTGCCTCGAACAGGTCGTAGGGCTGCGCGCCCATGACGAGATAGCGGTCGGCGATGACATGGGCCGGGATGCCATTGATCCCAAGCTCCTCCGCCTCGGCGCGTCGCGCGTCGAGGTAGTCGCCGAATCGATTCTCTTGGACGGCGGCCTCCATCCCTGCGACATCGACGCCGGCGCGCGCCGCGACGTCCTGCAGAACAGCCGTGTCGGAGACGTCTCGACCCTCAGCCCAGTACGCCTCGAGCAACTCGTGGTGCATGGCGGCAAACCGGCCCTGCTCCCGCGCGAATTCGGCGGCCTGCAAGGTGGCACGGGAGTTGATGAGTCGGTCGTGCAAGCTAAGGTGCAGGCCGACCGCGGCGGCCATTCGAGTCACGCCCTCCTGGGCCCTCGCCATGTAGGCCGCCGGCAAGACCTCGTTGCGCGCACGCCCCTCCCTGGGGATCTCGGGGTGTAGCTCGAAGGGCACCCATTCGATCTCGACATCGTATTCCCGCTCCAGCCGTGCGACTCCGACCGAGTCGATATAGCAGAAGGGTCAGACGTAGTCGGAGTAGACACGCACGGGGGTGGGCACGGACCGAGAATAGCCGGTACAATCCGAGTTAGCACTCTCTGACCGAGACTGCCAACCATGCTGGAGCCCACGCCGCTCGATGAGCGCAAGCAGCAGATCCTGAAAGCCGTCGTCTCCGACTACACGGTGACGGGGATGCCGGTCGGCTCTCAGGTGCTGGCCGCCAAGTACTTCATCGCGCTCTCGTCGGCGACCATCCGCAACGAGCTAGCCGACCTGGTCGGCACCGGCTACCTGCAGCAGCCGCACACGTCCGCCGGCCGCGTTCCGACCGACCGTGGCTACCGATATTTCGTCGACTTCTTGATGGAGCCGGAGGCCGCCTCGGCGACGGTCCGGCGGACGGTGAAGCAGGAGTTCGAAAGCGCACCACGCAGTGTCGATGGGATCCTGGAAAAGGCCGCGATGGTGTTGTCCCTGGTCACCGAGAACGTGTCACTGGTCACAGCCCCCGAGGTCAGCGAATCCCGGATCAAGCACATCGACCTGGTCTCGCTCGAACCTCAATCGGTCCTGATCATCCTCGTGCTGGAGGGCAACCTCATCAAGCAGCAGGTGGTGCATCTTCAGCGCGCCACCTCCCAGGAGGACCTCAGCCGGATGGCCGGCATGCTGAACCTCAAGGTCAAGGGTCAGACTGCCGACGAGCTCTCTTCTCGCCTGGACCTGCTGGGTGCCGACAAGGCCGAGCAGCGCCTGATCATCGAGCGGCTGATCGAGTCGATCACCACCCACCAGGCGCAGCGACAGACGGTGGTGCTCCACGACGGCGTGCGGAATCTCCTTCGTCACCCGGAGTTCGTCGAGGTCGGCCGGCTGGAAGAGCTCATGGAATTGCTCGAGCAGGGCGCCCAACTGGCGACCGTCCTGCAGCAGGTGGCGTTCGAGAAAGACGTCGAGATCATCATCGGGCGGGAGAACACCAGCAGCGGCCTGCGCGAGTGCAGCCTGGTGCTGACCACGTACAAGATGACCGATCGGATCCGCGGTACGATCGGGGTGATCGGGCCGACCCGGATGCAATACGGCCAGGTGGTGGCCCGGGTGCGGCTGGTGAGTCACGCCACCTCCGACGTGCTCGCCCACCTCGGTAACTGATTCGTGGGCCAGGCCTATGGGTAAAAAGCAGGACATGCCACACCAGCACCGATCGCCCGACCAGCCGGAGCCAGGCGTGCAGAAGAGCCACCCAGGCGTCGTTGACTCCAGGGCCAGCTCAGCGGTCGACGCCGAGCACGCGGTCCCGCAGCCCATTGACCCTGAGCTCCAGGCAGCGCGCGACGAGGCGCAGGCGAACTTCGCCCGCTATCAGCGGCTCGCCGCCGACTTCGAGAACTACAAGCGCCGCACCCGGCAGGAGCTAGCTGACCGCACGCAGTATGCCAACGAGGAGCTGTTGCGCAAGCTGCTGCCCATCCTCGACAATCTGCGTCGCGCACTCGACCATGCTCCAGAAGGCATCGACCGCAACTGGTTCGACGGTCTCCGTATGGTCGTGCGCCAGTTCGAGGACACTTTGCAGTCGCAAGGCCTTTCGCCCATTCCGGCCGTCGGCGAAAAGTTCGATCCGTCGAGGCACGAGGCGATTGCCCGGGAGGAGACCGACGAGCACGAAGAAGGGACGATCGTCGAGGAAATGCAGCCCGGTTACCGGCTCCACGAGCGGGTACTCCGGCCGACGCTGGTCAAGGTTGCTCATCCTCGCGCGTTAAAGTCCTAGTACCCCTCTATGGCGATCAAGCGGGATTACTACGAGGTCCTCGGCGTTTCTCGGACTGCCAGCGCCGAAGAGTTGAAGCGCGCCTATCGGAAGCTGGCGCTCCAGTTCCACCCCGACCGCAATCCCAACGACCCGCAGTCCGAAGCCCGCTTCAAGGAGGTCAACGAGGCCTACGAGGTCCTCAGCGACCAGGCCAAGCGTCAGCGTTATGACAGCTTCGGCCACGCCGGCACCCAGGGCATGCCGGGCTTCGATTTCGGGGGCGCGGGCTTCGGGGGCATCAACGATATCTTCGATATGTTCTTTGGCGCGGCGGCCGGGGGACGCGCGCGCAGTGGCCCGCGTCGCGGCGATGACCTTCGCCTCGACCTGCGGCTGACCTTCGAGGAGGCCGTCTTCGGCGTCGAACGCGAGCTGACCATTCCGCGGGCCGAGCCGTGCGAGGCCTGTAAGGGCAGCGGCGCCGAAGCAGGTACTTTTCCGCAGACCTGCCCGCAGTGCCGCGGCGCCGGCCAGGTGCGGCGCGCCAGCCAGTCGATCTTCGGTCAGATCGTCAACGTCGCCGCCTGCCCCCGCTGCAACGGCGAGGGCAAGGTCATCGAGAAGCCCTGCCGGACCTGCGGCGGCAGCGGACACCGGCCCGGGGAAAAGAAGGTTCTCGTCAACATTCCAGCGGGCGTCGACAGCGGCTCACAAATCCGCCTGACCGGTGAAGGGCAGGTTGGCCCGCGCGGCGGCGGCCCGGGTGACCTGTATATCGTCATCCAGGTCAAACCCCACTCGGTGTTGAAGCGAAACGGCACCGATGTCGTCTACGAGCTGCCCTTGAGCGTGGCGCAGGCCGCGCTGGGCGACACGGTGGACATCCCGACCGTAGACGGGCCAGAGCGCATCGAGATTCCGCCCGGCACGCAGTACGGGAAGACGATCCGAATCCATGGCCGCGGCGTCCCACACCTGCGCACGGGACGTCGCGGAGATCAGCTGGTCTTTGTGCGGGTCGTCATTCCCACCAACCTGACCGAGGAACAGAAGCAGGCGCTACGCCAGCTGGGCGGTGTCAGCGGCAAGCCGCAACAGATCGAGAAGGGTTTTTTCGACAAGTTCAAGCACGTCATCGGTCTCGAGTAGCCAAAGCAAGACCCTTAGACTAGCGCGGTGTCGACTGCATTTCGCATTGTCCTGTTGATCGCCGTGGCCGGCGTCGCACTCGCCCTCCTGCTCGGCCCAGCCTGGCGTGGCAGTTTTTACCGAAGCTGGCTACGGCCGCGGTTGGTGGCCCTGGGCGTCGTCCTTGTCCTCGTCGCGGCCGGCGAATACCTCTTCCGGGTCATCACGGCCATCAGGAGCCGCTGATGGCGCGCAGCTTCCACGTCACCTTCGTGAGAAGCGGGACGACGGTCGATGTGGCCGAGAACGAAGGCATTCTCGGAGCCGGGCTGCGGGCCGGTCTTCCGCTCGCCTACGACTGCCGGAAAGGCCGCTGCAAGACCTGCATGGTCAAGGTCGATGGCATCATCGACCAGACCGAGGCCTGGCTGATCACCAACGAGGAGCTTGCCGAGGGCTACGCGCTCATCTGTGTCGGCAGGCCCCGAAGCGACCTTCGCATCCACGCCTGATGCGCTTCACCATCATCGATCTCCTCATCCTGGTGGCGCTCGTCTTCGCCATCGCCAGTGGCTATCGCCGTGGCTTCTGGCTCTCGCTGGCGCAATATGCCGGCCTCCTGATCGGCGTCGTCATCGGCGCCGCCCTGGCGCCGCTCTTGATGGACGCGCTCAACATCACCGACTCGACGGTGAAGTCGCTGGGGGCGGTGCTGGTCCTGATCGTGCTCGGCGCCATCGGCAGCAGCGTCGGTTACTGGGTTGGCGAGCCGATCCGACTTCGACTACTGGCCCACCCGGAAAGTGGCCGGATCGACAGCTATGCCGGCGCCGCGTTCTCCGCGGTTGCGCTGCTCTCCGTGTCCTGGTTCCTCGGATTGAGCCTCAAGGGCGGTCCCACCCCCCAGGTGGCGAGTGCCATTCAGCGATCCGCCATCCTGCGGACTCTGGATGCCGTGTTTCCCAAACCGCCGGCTTTCCTGGCCCGCGTCGAGGCGATTGTTTCCGGGGTCAACTTTTCGGCCGCGTTTGCCGGCCTGGAGCCGGTTGCCCCATCCCCTCTGCCGCTACCCGCCTCAGTCAACACGGCTGGCATCAAGGCCGCGGCCTCGGAAACCCTGAGGATCCGGGGCCTCGGCTGCGGCGGCATTGTCTACGGCAGCGGTTTTCCAGTCGGACCCGGTTTGGTGTTGACCAACGCCCACGTGGTGGCGGGGACCCAGCACACCAAGGTGCAAGGTCCCACGACGGGGACGCTCCTTGATGCCCGCGTCGTCGTCTTCGACCCCGAGCGCGACGTGGCGATCCTCTATGTGCCGCGGCTGGCACTCGTGCCCATTAATGAGGCTGCCGCACGGCCGGGCACCCAGGGGGCTGCGATCGGCTACCCGGGCGGCGGCGATGAGAAGGTGAGTCCCGCCGTGGTCAACGGCGAGGTGCAGGCGGAGGGCCGCGACATCTACGGACAAAATCTCGTCGTGCGGCACATCTGGATCGTGCAGGCCGACGTGCTCCCCGGCAACTCAGGCGGCCCGTTGGTCGACATCGATGGCAACGTCATAGGTGTCATCTTCGCCGCCTCCACCAGCCAGCAAGGGACGGCATACGCCCTGACCGATGCCGAAGTGCAACCCGACATCGACCAGGCCCAGGGACGGACCGAGCCCGTCTCGTCGGTCGGCCCCTGCGCGATGTAGGGGCTAGGGGGTGGACGGCGGCGCCGGCGTCGGTTGGGCGGTCTGCACGTCTTGCTGGCCCTGGATCGTCATCTCACCGGAGATCAGGAACGGCCCCCGGCTGTTCTCGCGGATGAAGCCCATGGTGACCATCATCATCATCGTGAAAACGGTCATCAGCATCAGGATTCGCTGCTCGCCGCGGCGGGCCGTTCCCCACACCACGCCCGGCAGGCCGCGCAGATACCAGACAACCGCCGCGATCGCGATCAGCGTGTAGAACATCAACGCCAGCACCTTCCAGGGGATCATCGATCCCAGCGGGTTGATCAGGCCGCCTTCCCAGAATGGCCGGTTGAGGCCGGCGGCGGCCACGGAGTCATACGTGAGGCCGAGGTGATAGGGCTGGGCAGCCAGCAATACGGTTAGCAGCATCCCAACGGAGAGCACTTTGAGGATGCCCGACCCGCGCGCCTCATCGGTTCGCAATCGACGGGCGAAATAGATGGTGGCGGTGAGGAACATGATCCCCAGCAAGGTGATCTGCCAGAGGAACACCGGGCTCAACGTGCCGAACATCATCTTGTACCAGCTACCGTAGCTGTGCAGCTGGATCTCCTTGGCATAGGAGTAGCCGATAACGGGCTGGAGCAAGGTCATCGAGACGCCCCAGAGCAAACCGAAGCTCCCCGCCCAGTCGTAGAAGCGCTTGTCCTCGGCCGTTTTGGACCTCAGGTAACGGATGGCGCAGAAGCCAGCGAAGGCGAAGCCGATGTATGCGAGGTTGCCGACTGTCCGGTGCACGGTCAGCGGGTACGACGTGGGATTCAGCGCGAGACGGACGGGATTCTGCGGATTGGTCGGCGTCAGCATGTAGCTCGCGATCACGTCGATCATGAAGACCTGCAGGAAGGAGGCGATGGCGAGCAGCCCGCCGATGGCCATGTGCACGCCCTTGAAGGCGCGCATCGGCTCCCAGGTGTAGTACCAGAGATAGGCGAGGCTGACCTGCAGGACGAAGGTCCAGGCCTCGATGAACAACGGCCACCAGCCAATCGTCACGATCGTTGTCCAGAAGTGACCCCAGAAGCCGACGAGCAGGACCGTGATCAGCAGGATCGCGATCGTTGAGCTGACACTGAAGTAGTAGGTGATGAAGCGGCCCAGCCCGTGAGCGAGACGGTCGTAATTGCGACGCTGACGCACGTAGCCAAGGAACTCGATCGCCGGGCCGAGCTCGGCGGCGCCACTGACAAGCCCCGCGATCAGGATGTGGAGCGAGAACAGGCTGCCGATAGCGACCTGTGCCCCGACCAGATCGTGACCCTGTGGGGCCTGCGCGGGCAGCTGCGTCGCCAGTACCTGGAGGGCCGGGGCGATGAGGGCGAGTAGCGCGCTCACAGGTTGAAGAGCCGGCCCGAGCCGAGCAGGGTCAGGATGACGACAAACAGCACGGCGAACGCGCCGGGTACCATCACCGCGGGGCGTTCGAATGGATTGCGCTCGGGGCCACGGTCGATGAAGGGCAGCGCGAGCAGCAGCACGACCCCCCCGGCCGGCAGGACCAGGACGAGGGGAATTAGCTGTTGGGGCACGAGAACGAGAAGCTCATCGAGCGGGAGGAAGAACCACTCAGGCACCGGTGTGTAGCTCGTCGTCGCGGGGTCGGCGATCGCCTCCAGCGGTGCGCCGATCGTGACCGCCAGGATGAAGACCACGACGACCAATGCCGCAGAAATGATCCCGTCCTTGAACGTCTGATGGGGATAGAAGTCTTCGGTTTGCAACGGTGCGGCCCAGAGCTCGTCGGACGGCGCGGCCGGATACGGCGGCTCGATCGGTCGCTGGGCGGGCGCCGGTGGGACGTCAACCCCCTCGCGGCTGCGATACGCCCCACGGTAGTTGACGTAGGAACCGAACTCGCCATGCTTGCGGAGCAGGGCCAGGTGGGCGCCGATCAATGGAAAGAGGATGGCGGGAAGCAACCACACATGGATGCCGAAGGTCCGGCTCAGCGTAATGGGGCCCACCGTGTCGGCGCCGCGCCAGAGCGCGCGAAGGAACGAGCCGATGAACGGCGTGTAGGCGGGAATGTTGGTCACCACCACGGCGGTCCAGTAGGCGGCCTGGTCCCAGGGGAGGAAGGCGCCCGTGATCGCCATTCCCAGAACGAGGACGAACAGGCCGACGCCGGTCACCCAGTTGAGCTCCCTCGGCCGCTTGTACGACCCGGAAAAAAAGGTCCGCACCATGTGCAGGCCGATCACGAACAGCAGGATGTACGCCGACCAGAGGTGGATCCCCCGAACGATGGAGCCGAAGGCGTCATGCTGCTTGAGGTAGTTGAGGCTCTGCCAGGCCTCGGTGACAGACGGCACGAAGAGAAGCGTCAGGAAGATGCCAGTGATCAGCTGCAGGAGGATCAGCACCAGGGTCGCGCTCCCCAGCGTGTAGAACCAGGCGCCGCGGACCGGCACCGCCTCGTAGAGCCCTTTGCGCAGCAGGCTTCGAACCGCTGTCCGCTCATCGAGCCACTCGTAGGTGGCGCGCAGCCGGCGGCCCACCTAGAGCTCCTCAGTGAAGCGGTTCTGGACGAAGAGCGTGGTGCCGTCGATGCGATGCACGTACTGGGGTAGGGGCTTGGGCGGCGGACCGCCGACGTTGCTGCCGTTGACGTCGTACAGGCCACCGTGGCAGGGGCAGAGAAATTGGTGCAGCGTCCCATCCCAGCGCACCGGACACTGCATGTGCGTACACACGTTGGAGAAGACTTTGGTGTTGTCGCCGCTCTTGACCACGTAGACCGCGAGGTTGGCCTCCGCGGTCGTCCACGCGTCGAGCGGGAAGGCGACCTCGAACTTGGTCGGCTCGCCGTCGGGGACGCCCGCGATGTCGCCGACCTTTCGCCAGACGACCTGCTGCTGTCGGAAGAGGGGGGAGATGAGGAAGCCGACGATCGGAATGCCGAGCAGTACGGCGACAATGGCGCCCGACAACTGGGTTCCGAGAACGGCGAACTGGCGGCGGCTCAGCCGCCGCGGGTCACGATGCGCCATAGTTGATGAACCCGTAGAGGACACCGGCCGTGCCCAGGACGATGACCAGCAGCACCACGGTCACCGCGCCGCCGATCAGCCAGAAGGTGAGGGCGGTCTGGCCCCCGGCCTGGCGAAACCAGCGCACCAGGCCGACCGCCACGATGCCGATGAAGAGCAGCGTGAGGCCGATCATGACCGCCGAGATCAGCGCCAGGTAAAAGAACGTCTGGAGGGAGCCCATTACGGATAAAAGCCTTTGGACGGCGGCTGGAAGATCCCGTAGCTGTCCGACTCCTTCATCACGCCATAGATGGTGTAGTCACTGCGGGCGGTTGTCCGGATGACGCCCATGAGGAGAAAGAGGAGCAGGGCGCTGGCACCGGTGACCGCGAGGGTCACCTGGCTGGACCGCCGAAGATCCTGCGTCCTCGCACGGGCTCGGGGCCGCGAGATGAGCCAGTGCACCAGGCTCAGCAGGACCGCCACGCCGAGCGCCACGTAGCGTACCCAGAACAAGCCCTTGGGATAGAGGACGGCCGGGGCCATCGTGACCAGCGATGTGGCCACCACCAGCCCAGTCAGGAAGGGCGCGGGCGCCGTTGACCGCGACTGCCAGAAATAGAGGTTGCTGCCCACCAGGAGGATCGCGATGAAGGTGGCCTGCACCAACCAGAGCCAGGCGAAGGGCCCCTCGAGCGAGTAGTGGAAAGCCCCCGGGGACGCCTGCTTGATGCTTTCCACGAACACCGCCCCCAGAACCACCTGGACGACGAGCGTGACGAACCCGACCACCAGGCTGGTACGCGCCACCCAGTGGTAATAAAGTCGGTTGGCGGGCAAGCGGCTGGCGGCGGCATACATGGCAGCCACCGCGGCGATGAAGAACGAGGCCCAGGAGAGGTTTCCGACGAACCGATGGCCGAGCTCGGGCCAGTACGAGGGATTGAAAAACGCGCTCACCCCCTGGCCGGGCTGCGGGGTCAGGAGATAGCTGTCGAGGGCCACGATGATGACGAGGAAGATGTGCTCGGTCGCGGCGGTGGCATACCCGATCAGGATGTGGGCGCCTTTGCGCAGCCGGAAGCGGTCCCAGCGCAGGTTGTAGAGCAGGATGCCGCCCAGTGTCAGGAACCAGATGCTGAAGGCCACTACCGCCGGCCAGAAGAAGAGCGTGATGAGCGTGACGAAGAACGTCGGGTACAAGGCGATGAGCACGATGACGGCGAAGCCGCCCAGGGTGGCGCCCAGGCTGAAGATCTTGAGGTTGACGTTGCCCAGCGAGCGAGCCAGCCGTTCGTATCGCGGGTCCTCGCGGCGCAGCCCGATCCACTCGTAGGTCGGACCCAGGACGAGGGCACCCATCGTGAACGAGCCAAAGATGATGTGAATCAGGAAGAAAATGCCGACCGCCCAGCGATTGGTGATGAAGGGGAGCTGGATGCCCGGCTGGTTGATGGAATAGGAGCTGGCCAGGACGCTCGCGCTCAGCATTCGGCGATCAGTCCGACTCGAGAACCCGCCGGCCGAGGCGACCGGTCAGGCCGGCAGCGCCGACCAGGAACCCGAAACCACCGACAATGGTTTCCCAGGGCACCAGGTTGGGCTGACCGCCGAGCGCCCCGAGCAGCGACTCATGCAGGTAACTGAACGGCAGGAATCGCGAGACGACCAGCAGCGCCGGCTGCGTCAGCGGGGTAAAGACACCCGACAGGTAGAGCAGCGGCAGCAGAGGGATGAAGACGTACAGCATCACCTCACCCGGCGAATCGGAAAGGGTGCTGGCGACGGCCCCCATCAGGTTCCCGATGAGGAGGACCGCAGCCGTGCTCAGTAAGAGCGCGGGCCACCAGGCGAATTCGGACGGGTGGCGCAGGGCGATCAAAAGCAGCACCGGCGTGAGCTGCATCAGGTCGATGACCGCACTGATCGAGAGGCGCTCGATCAGCAGCCGCCCGGGGGTGACGGGCAGCGTTCGATAGCGCAGCGTCAGCCCACTCGATCGCTCGCGAGTCAGAACCGCGCCCGCGCCCAGCGCGCCAATGATCGCGATCAGCATCGTCAGGGTGATGGCCGCGTACAGGGGCGGCGCGGCGATGACCAGTGGAATGCCGAAGACGAGCGGAAAGGCGAGCTTGATGACAAGCGCCCGCCGCCGCTGGGCAAACTCGACCAGCTCCCGCTGCCAGATCGTCCCGGCCAGCATCATCAGCGCGCCCCGGTCATAAGCGGCCCCGGCGTGGAAAGGCCGCGCGATACGTGGAAAGGCCGCGCGATACGTGGAAAGGCGCGCGTGTCATGAGCGCGCCCCGGTCATAAGCGGCCCCGGCGTGGAAAGGCCGCGCGATACGTGGAAAGGCGCGCGTGTCATCGATGGACCGCCGGCAACGCCACGCCGGTCAGCTTCAGGAACACATCGCCCAGGTTCGGCCGGCGAACGCGCATGTTGCTGACCATGTCCGCCGTGCCGTTCAGCACCGCCAGCACCTGGGCCGGGTTGGCGCCGCGCGCCAGGATGATGTGCACCGTATCGCCCTCGACGTTCGCCGCCTGGACGGCGGGTAAGGCGCGAAGGCTTTCCAACGCGATCGGAGAGGTCAGTTGAAGCTGGAGCTCCTTGGACCCGGCAACTTCGGTCAGCAGTTCGGGCACATGGCCCTCGCGGATCAGCCGGCCATCGTGCAGGAAGATCACGTGGTCGCAGAGGCGCTCGGCGAGGTGCACGTCGTTGGTCGCCAGGACCACCGCCGTTCCGGTCAGGCTGAGCAACTGGAGCCGTTCAATGAGGTCGAGCTCGGCGCGGTAATCGAGGGCGAGCGTCGGCTCATCGAGCAGGAGGATCGAGGGCCGATGGACCAGCGCCTCGACCAGGCTGAGCTTTCGCTTCATCCCCAGCGAGTACTCGCCGACGAGTTGCTCGCGCGCGTCCCACAGGTCGGACCAAGAAAACAGCTCATCGAGCCGGTCGCGGGCGAGCTGATCGGACAGCCCGAACTGGTGAGCGAAGAACCAGGCGTTTTGATAACCGGTCATCTGGTCGAAATGCGCGGGCTGGTCGAGCATCACGCCCATCCGCCGCCGCACCGACGGGTCGTGCGGATTCGTGTTGCCGAACCAGCAGATCTGGCCGGCCGTTGGCGTCGCGGCGGTGGCCAGCATACGGAGCAGGGTCGTCTTCCCCGAGCCGTTCGGGCCCATCAAGCCCATCACCTCGCCGCCGGCGAGCTTGAGCGTGATGTCGAAGACGCCCTTCCCCCCGCGATAGGTGCGGGTCAGAGCGGTCGCCGCGAGCGGGCTAGGCTCGGAAGCCGTATCGGCCTTCATGGAAATCGCCGGTCTCGATCCATTTCTGGATCACCCGATCCATCACTTTCGTCGTGACGCGCTCCTCGCCGAGCTCCTGGGCATTGCCTTCCACGGCCGCCATCACCTGGCCTTTGACAAAGGGCGGCATGTTCTCCAGCCGCTTCTCCGCGTCCGGCTCCCACGGCATCTGTGGGCCCTTCGCCTGGAGCGCCTGCGAGACCTCGTCCCACATCTCGAACTTGACGTCCATCGCCTCCGGCGTGATCACCGGGCCGAGCCCTTTCCTGGCCGCGGTCCACTCGACCCGCCAACGACTCAGCTCCCGGCAATAGGACGGCAGGTTCGCCAGCCTTGCCTCGGCCTCGGGTGTCCAGCTGAAATGGTGCTCGAACGTTTTGGGGCTGAGCGGGTGTCCGTAGCCGATTTTGATACCCAGCCGCTCGAGGAAGGCGGCGTTGATCGCCTCCGAGGTGCGGGCGGCCCGCGATTCGGCGGCATGCTGGGCCAGCTCGCGGGCGCGGGACGGGTCGAATTTTTCCTCGGCGCGGATCTCGACCTCGTTGAGGCGCCGGACTCCATCCTCGGTCCAGCCCGGCGAAGGCTCGCGCGGCTCGGTGCCGTTCCCGTCCTTGTTGCCATGGGCCTGCATGGCGGCCTCGACGACCTCTGGCGAGTAGGCCTTGAGCGCCTGGTCCATCATCATCCGAGCGTCGACGAGGCCGCCCTCGACGACCTCGGCCGTGACGGTCTCGGCCCGGATCTTCCGGGCGAACTCCTCGACCTTGGTGCGGGCCATCATCCGCATGAATCCGCCGGGCACGCGCTCCATACGCGCGGCCGCCTCGTCGGTCCAGATCAGAGGGGTATCGCCCGCCGGCTTTGGCGCCGGTGGCAGCGTGTCGCTGACCACCGCGGCCACCGGCCCATATGCCTCGTCCAGGTTGCTGTCGGCGAAGTCGCGGGTGATACTGGGAAGCCGTTGCACCCGGGCGATCTTTTCGATGCGCGCCTTTACCCGGCGCCGCTCATATCCCTTGGGAACGCGGTTGAGGATCTCCTTGGCCTCGGCGGTCCACTTGACCTTGAAGCCGTCGAACGCCTCCTCCTCCTCCGTTCCTCCCTCCCGAGTTGCCGCGGCGGCGACCGCGGCCTTGTCGACCGGCTGGAAGCTAGTGCCCTCGCAGACTGGGCAGGCCTGCGGTTTCTCCACCCGGGCCGGACGGCCGCACCGCCGGCAGATCCAGGTAGGCGTGCTCTCGTCGCTGCTCATGATGGTCTTCGCTCGGATGGGCTCGACTCCCATCGCGCGCGCGGCGTGCTCGGGCATGACCTCGGAGACGGCGAGATCGATGATCGAGGAGCTGATGACGGAGTGTCCGCGTTCCATCGCATAGCGACAGATGGCGGTGCGGGTTATCGCGCGGAAGGCGGCCGGGACCCGCTCCATGCGCGCCTCGGCCTCCTCCGTCCAGGTCACGCTCGCCTCCGCCTGCACGTCGATGGGCGGCACGAAGGTGCGGCTCGAGAGCAGGACGCTGACGGGTGCCAGCCGAAGCAGGTTGTCGGTGTTGCTGCCGAGGTCCATCTGGGCCGCCGAGTGGACGCCGATGCGGCCGATCACCAGCAGCCAGGGTGGATCCTGGCGCACGTATTGGAGGACTTTCTTGAACGCCTTGCCGTCGAAAAGCGTCGTCTTGATCTCGATCCCCTCATCGCGCGCCACGGATTGTGCCACCCGCAGGTGCGACTCATAGATCTTGGCCAGGCCGGTGTCGATGATCTCTTCGTGTAGCTGTTCCTGCTCCTTGAAGCGAAAGACCTTCGACGCCTCGGCGGAGAGAACGTCGACGATGCCATTGAACATCGCGTAGTGGAGGTAGGGATCGTAGACGGAGACGGCTTCGACCTTCTTCCCGAAAACACGCGCGAGGTCGATCGCGGTCCGCAGCCCGGCGAAGGACTGTGGGCTGCCGTCGACGGCGACCACGATCCGTTCGGAGGCATCGTCGCGAAATGGATGCGTGTCGCGGACGACGAGTGAGTCGACGCGGATGCGACGCACCACGCGGTCCGTCACGCTCCCCACCATGCTGTCCTTGACGGCGCCCATGCCGAGCGCGCCAAGCACCACCAGGTCGTAGTCGGACTCGGCGATGTCGTCGACCAGGCACTCCCAGTTCTTGCCGTCGAAGGTCTTGTACTCGAGCGGCAGGCCGGCTCGATCGCAGGCGGCCTTCATCACGTCGAGGTAGGAATCAGAGATCAGCTGCAGGCCGCGGGTGATCAGCGAATCGTGGATCTTGCGCTGCCGCTCAAGTTCCTGCTCGTGCTGGTACTCCTCCGGCAGCGTGTACTCCATCTGCTTGAAGCGCACGTCGTGCATACGGGCGGCATAGACATGGCTGCCCACGAGGCGCGCGTTGGTGGCGCCCGCCAGCCGGACGGCCATCTCGATGGCGGCATTGGAATGGTCCGAGTTATCGAGGGGGACGTAAATCTTGCCGTACACCAGCAGCTTTCCCTCCAGACGGCTACAGCCGAAGCGTGATGCCCTGCCTCTGATATTGGCAGACCGCGACGGGCTACGTCGAGGGGCCTAAGTTAGCGCAAAATTCCCCAGCTGCCGCTCCAGGACTGTCCGGGCCGGAGAACGATCAACCCGTCCCCGCTGCGGAAGGCGTTCGGGGCACCGGTCATGGGCTCGATCGCGATGCTCCGGCGCCGGCGGACCCGATCGAGAATCGCGTCGGCCGTGTACACCATCAGGAACTTGTAGGCCGGCTCCATCCAGAGCGTGACCCGCCGGTCCCCGCCAGGAGCCTGGAGGTGCACGCGAACCACGCCGTCCGTGTCTGGGACCAGGTTGGCGAAGGCAGTGTCCATCCGCAGCGACCCGATCGCGCGCAGCTCCAGGAAGTCGTAGTCCGTCCCGGCATTGGCCAGCAGGCGACCGGTCGGGATCAGCCGCTCGTTGGTTTCCAGCCGCATCAGGCCCGGCAGCTTTAGCCGAGCCTGATCGATAAGGGTGCCGACGGTGAGGTACGGATGATGCCCGGTGCCGTAGGGCGCCGCCGCCTTGCCGACGTTGCTCGCGGAGGTATTGACGGTCAGGCCGCCGGGCGATAGCCGGTAGTCGACCTGGAGGCGGAGCGTGAACGGGTAGCCCTCCTGCGGATGGAGGACGAGCGACATCACGACGCGGTCCTCACTCTGCTCGGCGGCCGTCCAGTTCACCCAGCGGGTGAGGCCGTGCAGCGCGTTGTGCCGCTCCGGCTCGGAGAGCGGCGTCTGATGCATCCGGCCGGCAAATTCGTACTGCCCATCCTCGATCCGGTTGGGCCAGGGGAGGAGCAACTGGCCGCGCCCGATGGTGGCCATTTCGTCCTCCGGAAAACCGTCGATGACGTCACGGTCGCCGACCGTGTAGGCGCGGAGTCCGGCTCCTACTTCGGTCACGACCGCGCGCTGATCCCCGGAGGTCAGGACAAACTGCTGCCCCGAGGGCGGGATGACGGACACTGCCACGGATAATAGGGTGGTGGCGCGCCTGAAGCTCTCGCTCTTTGGCCCTCCAAGGGAGGAGCTGGCCAGCACCGTCGACGGCGAGGTCCCGGAATGGATCGAGCGCCTTTACGAGAGCTACGGCACGACCGCCGACTCAGCGCCGGCGAGCGCCTCGGTGCTGGCTCTGGGCGAATCGCTCGCCTACCGGCTGCGAAAGCTGTCCGTCCTTCTCAAGAAGATGGAAGCGCTCGGCTGGTCGATCAAGCCCCGCCGCTGGGACCTTCTGGCCAGCACCGACCTGGATGAGACCGAGGCCCAGGCGCAGTTGGAGGCTGCCGGCGTCTGGGTGATCGCCCGCCAGCACGCGGCCGTGGACAGAGACGGCAGTGTCCGCTGGTCGCACGGGTTGCTGCCATAGCCGAGCCGCCGCTGCTCGCAGAAGACACCGTCGACGCCGATCCGCTGAAGCAGTTCGCCGCCTGGTTTAACGACGCAGTCGCGGCCGGGGAAATTCTCCCAGAGGCCATGACGCTCGCCACCAGCACGCGATCGGGTGAGCCCTCGGCGCGCATGGTGCTGCTGCGAGGCGCGGACGAGCGAGGCTTTGGCTTCTTCACCAATTACGACAGCCAGAAGGGGCGAGAGTTGGAGGAGAACCCGCGCGCGGCGCTGGTCATCTACTGGCCAAAGCTCGGGCGGCAAGTGCGTGTGGCGGGCCCGGTCGTCAAGCAGTCGGCCGAGGCATCGACGGCCTACTTCCACAACCGTCCGCGCGCCAGCCAGCTCAGTGCCCTCGCGTCACCGCAGAGCGCCGTGATTCGAAACCGCAGGGTACTGGAGGACGCCGTGGACGCGCTGGCGGCGAAGTATGAAGGTGCCGCGGTGCCCCTACCGACCAACTGGGGAGGCTATCGCGTCATTGCTCAATCAATCGAGTTCTGGCTGCATCGTGACAACCGACTGCACGATCGTATCCGCTACTCGCTGCAAGCGACAGGCAAGTGGCGAATCGAGCGCCTCGCCCCCTAAAACGACGAAGCCCCGGTGAGCGCACCGGGGCTGTTGAGGAAGGAGGGGGTTACTTGTTGCGGTAGGCGATGGCCGCGGCGTCGAAGTTGTGGCTCGCGTCGTAGGTGCCCGCGCCGCTCAGCCGCATCCCGGCCTTGATGTCGTTGAGCGAACCGGCCTTGCGCTGATGCTTGCCGAGGATTTCGAAATACTTCGTGCTGTAGCTGACGGTCAGCTTGACGTCCTTGCCGTCGCGAGCGCGAATCGTGATCACGTTGCCGGTAACGTTCTCGACTTTCCCCGCGAGGTGCGCGAGGCCGATGCGAATCCGCTTCGCGTAGAGCTTGCCGTTGCGCGCGTCGAACCGAACGGTGACGTGGCTGTTGACTTCGATCTCTGACCAACTTGCCTTCTGGTTCCGACCCTTGACCACCACCGTGGCATCGGTCCTCAGGAAGGTTTTGCTGCCCGCCTTCGCATTCTTGACGGTCAGCTGCGTCGCGCTGATCGCGCTAACCGTCCCGCCGAACACGTCCTTCGCCGCCGGCCGCTGCGCTTTGGCAGGGTTAGCCGCCGCCGTTGCCGCCGGCGCCGCCATGGCTCCGGTGGCGAGCACGCCCGCCAAAACGCCTGCTGTTGCGATTCCTGCGAATACCTTGCCGATCATTTCTGAAACGACCTCCTGTGTGTTCGACGATTTCGACAGGGTCAGTGTCGCGCCGCCGCCTGAGACCGCCGGCGGCACCTGCTGAGACAGCGCTGAGAGACTCTCGCGAGCCTGATCTTTACGGTTATTAGCTGGCTCGCGACCATTCCCGGGCCCCGATTTGACAGTCGGGTTAACGTCCGCGAAAGGTCGAACTCCTGTTAGGTCCGCCGTAGCCTTGCGACCGTATCGTCGGCCGTAATGGGTTCGGCTGTCACCTTTCACCTCGCCGAGCCTGACCTGCCAGTCGAAGATCTACTGAGTGCCCTGGCGGGCCGCGACTACGGCCCCATTACCGAGCTGCTGAACGACGACACCATCAGCGAGATCATGGTCAACGGGCCGAACCAGGTGTACGTCGAGCGTAAGGGTCAGCTGAGCCCGGTGGATGTCAAGTTCGCCAGCGACGCCGAGCTGATCCGGGTGATTCGCGAGATCGCCGCCTTCGTCGGGCGCCGGATCGACGAGGAGTCACCGATGGTCGACTGCCGCCTCCCGGACGGCTCGCGGGTCAACGCCATCATCCCGCCCCTGGCGATCGACGGCGCGTCGCTCACCATTCGAAAGTTCGCGCGGGATCCGTACACGGTCCAGGACCTGATCAATTTCGGCTCGCTCACCGCCGAGGCAGCGGGTTTTCTAGAAGCCTGCGTCAAGGCCCACTTCAATATCCTGGTGGCCGGCGGCACCGGCTCGGGCAAGACCACCACGCTGAACGTCCTGTCGTCGTTCATCCCGGACACGGAGCGGGTCGTCACCATCGAGGATGCCGCGGAGCTCCAGCTCCGCCAGCCGCACAAGGTCCGTCTCGAGTCCCGACCGGCGCGGGCCGACGGCACCGGACGCGTCAGCATCCGGGAACTCGTCGTCAACGCGCTCCGCATGCGGCCGGACCGGATCGTGATCGGGGAATGCCGCAGCGGCGAGGCGCTCGACATGCTGCAAGCGATGAATACCGGGCACGACGGCTCGCTGACAACCATTCATGCCAACTCGCCGCGCGACACGCTGGCCCGGCTTGAAACGCTGGTCCTCATGTCCGGTGTCGACCTGCCGCAGCGAGCCATCCGCGAGCAGATCGCCTCAGCGATCCACCTCATTGTCCAGCAGTCACGACTGCGCGACGGTTCGCGCCGCATCATGAACATCACCGAGATCGTCGGTCGCGAGGGCGACACGATCACGCTGCAGGATGTCTTCCTCTTCGAGGAAACCGGTGTCGACGGAAACGGAAAGATCCAGGGCAAGCTCAGCCCGACCGGGATCCGTCCGACCGCCATGGCCAAGATCTATTCCAAGAAGGTGGCGCTCACGCCAGCGCTGGCCGCCCTCTATCCCGATCGCAAAGCGCCGGACTTCACACTGGGGGTGCGTCGATGAAACTCGTACAAACGGAGCCGATCGATACGGAGATCGTGCGCGACATCGCGGCCGATATGCGGGGCGAACTCGATCGGGTCCAGGAGCAGATGACCGAACTGACCCGCGAGCATCAGCGAGCGCAGGCGCTCAAACACATCTTCGGGACGGACCCGCTCACACGCGATCGCTTCAACCACCTGCATGCCAACATCGACCAGTACCCTGGAAAGATGGCCGAGCTGCAGGAGGAAGAGCGGCTGCTGACGCGCTGGCTCGACCGCTGCCGCGACTTGCTCGAGAGAAAGGCCGCATAGCTTACTAGATCTCGACCGCGCGGACGATGAAGTCGCGGCTGCCGTCCCAGGTCCAGCACGTCTGCAGCGTCAGGGACGAGCTTGGGGTCGCGCCCAGCGGCCACATCTGCGTATTAGCCACGATGGTCGTCGAGCTGACCCGGTAGGTGTGGACTCGGCCCGAGGGATCGCCATAGAGAACGATATCCCCGGCACGCAGTCCCAGGATCGGTGTGAAGACTCCCGGATTGTGCGCCATCACATAGATGTTGTTCGCTCCGGCGCAACTCCAGCGCCAGGTGCCCCACCGGGGAACCGGCGCCCGTCCGAGGCAGTCGCTGTACCAACCGACGGGTTGGCTGAGACCGAGCCGCGGAATGACGATGGTGTTGGCCCGGGCGACCAGCGCCGGCCGGGGCTGAGGCGCCGGCGGCGCGACGGGCTGGATGGCACTTGCGACTGGCGCCGCCACCAGCGGCATCGGGCTGGCGGCCGCCGTGGCCAGCACTTGCAGCGCGGCCAGGGCCTGCTCCTCCTTGAGCAGCCCACGGTGCGCTGCGTCATTCGAGGCCCGCTGGAGAGGAGTGGCGGCCGACGCCATGCTGATCGGAGCGGGGTGTGAGGTGACGAGCGGGAAGCTCAGGAGCCAGACAGCGACGCCACCGAGGAGGGGGGCGCGCCAGCGGCCAAAAACACCGGCCATGGGTCGGGCAACGCGCACGCGGCGCCCAGGTTTGCGCCGTTTACATGATCGTCACGCGCCAGTCAGACACGGAGAGTGACGGCGAGTTACGCGATCTTGGCCTGGGCCTGTGCCGGACCGACGTAGCGCTCCACCAGCGCGATCAGCTCGTCGAGCTCGTACGGCTTGGTGAGGCATTCGGCGCACCCGGCCGCGATCGCGGTCTCACGGTCACCCACCATGGCGTGCGCGGTGATCGCCACCACGGGGATGTGCGCCAGGGTCGGGTCCGCCTTGAGCGCCCGGGTGGCCTCCCAGCCGTTCATCTCCGGCAGGGAGAGGTCCATCAGGATCAGCGCAGGCTTCAGCACCCCGGCCATCGCCACGGCTTCACGGCCGTTGAGCGCCAGCTCGCTGCGGAAGCCGCGCGAGCGCAGGATCTTGAGCGCCATCTTTTGCATCGTCGCGTCGTCTTCGACCACGAGGATCAGTTGGTTCATGCGGCGGCTCCTTGCGTTTTACTCTGACCCAACATCTGGCGAACCGCGTTGGTCAGGCCTTCCGGTTCGATCGTTCCCTTTGCCACGAATCGCTGGATATGACCATTTAGGGTGAGCACGTCTTCGGCCGTCAGCTCCTTGGCGCTGACGATCATCACGGGGATGGCCGCGGCCGCAGGTTGGGCACGCAACCTGGCGACCATCTCGAAGCCGCTCATCCCGGGCATCATCAGGTCGAGCAGGACGAGATCGGGCGGCGATTGCGCGATCAGCGCCATCCCCTCATCGCCGCTGGCTGCGGCGATCACCTCGGCCTGCTCCTCCTTGAGGATCTTGGTCAGCATCATGCGCGCCTCCGGATCATCGTCGACGACAAGCACCCGCCGGCCGGCGAGCGTGGGCAACAGGCGGTGGATTTTCGCGATCAGCGCGGCGCGATCGTAGGGTTTGCCCAGGTAATCCGAGGCGCCCAGCGCGAATACCAGCCGCTGGTCCTCGACGATCGTGACCACCAGCACGGGGATGCCCGCGGTCTGCGGATCTTCTTTGAGTTTCTCGAGCACCCACCATCCGGATGCGTCCGGCATCATGATGTCGAGCGTGATCAGCATCGGCCGGCTCTCGCGCGCGAGTTGCAGTGCGTCCGCGGCGTTCGATGCCTGCACGGTCTTCCAGCCTTCCTGCTCGAGGTGGCGGCAAATCAACTGCCGGACGCTGGGGTCGTCGTCGACCACGAGGATCACGGTCCCGGGCAAACCCTGATTGGGGCGGCGCAAGGGCCGTCGTTGAGCCGGTCCGAGAGCGGCTTGTCCCGCTGCCCAGGCCGGCACGGTAAAGGTGAAGGTGCTGCCCAGCCCCGGCTCGCTGATGACGGTGATCGCTCCCCCATGCATCTCGACCAGCTTGCGCACGATGCTCAGGCCGAGGCCCGTGCCACCATGCCGCCGCGTACTGCTGCCATCACCCTGGACGAATTCATCAAAGATGACTCGCTGCGACTCGCTGGAGATCCCGATGCCGGTGTCCTTGACGGCGATCCGGACCATGCGGCCGGACGGCTGCGCACTGATCTCGATGTGGCCGCGCTCGGTGAACTTCACTGCATTGGAGAGCAGATTGATCAGGATTTGCCTGAGCCGCGTGGCATCGGCCTCGACTGCCGGCAACCCGGGTCCGAAACGGGTGTCGATGCGCAGCCCTTTCTCCTGGGCGAGCGGGCTCATGCTCTCCAGCATCGAGGTAACCAGGCTGGGCAGCTCGACTCGCTCCAACGAAAGATCCATTTTGCCGGCCTCGATCTTGCTGAGATCGAGGATCTGGTTGATCAGGGCGAGCAACGATTGGCCGCTCTTGTTGACCTGCAGGATGTCTTGATGCTGGTCCTCGTTGACCGGCCCGTCGATGCCGTCGAGCAGGATCTGGGAAAAACCGATAATCGCCGATAGCGGCGTCCGCAGCTCGTGCGATACGTTGGCGAGAAACTCGGACTTCAGCTTGTTGGCCCGCTCGAGCTCCTGGTTTGCCGCCTGGAGCTCCGAGGTCCGCTGCGAGACCTTTTCCTCCAGTGTCTGGTAAGCGCCGCTGAGGCGGTGCGCCATCTGATTGAAGGTGTGGGCGAGGGCGCGCAGCTCTTTCGCCGCGAACTGTTCGCGCACCTTGAGCGGGGTCACGAAGTCGCCTGCCGCAATCCGGCTCGCAGCCCTGTTGAGCTCATCGACCGGGCGAGTGATCCAGGCGGCGCCGAGGAAGCCGAGCACCAGGGCCAGCACGATGGCCACCACCAGCCATTCGACCGTGCTCTGGATCAAGGGGGTCAGCTCGGACCGAAGCTCGGCGACTGGCTGCGAGACCCATACTTTCCAGGCGACCACCGGCACGGTGGCGAAGCCGGCGGCCCGCGGGACGTTCCCGTCGGGGTCGGTGTACCAGCTCACACCCGTTTCCTGTCCAAGCGACTGCTGGAAGATGGCCGACGAGGAGAGATCCTTGGCCTCCAGCCGCCAGTCGTCGCGCGGATGCGCGATCACGCGGCCGCGACGGTCGACCACCACCGCCTGGCCGTTTACGCCGATCCGGCTGTAGCTCGACAGACGCTGCACTTCCGAAAGGTTCACGGCGCCGGCGAGAAACCCGACCAGGTGTCGGCCCGTGTCGAGGATAGGAACGGCAATGATGACGGCGGCCACGCTTGAATTGCCTTGGGATTGCAGCACGTCTGAGTACTTGGGCCCGCTCCGGCCCGGGTTCAGCACGTCCTTGACGTAATTCCATTCGGCGTAGTCGACGCCGACGCCGGCCGGCGGCGCCGCGGCGACCGCTCGTCCCGCCAGGTTCCCCACGTAGAGCCGGAGCAGCGCGGGTTGGGCCGAGTGGGCGGCGGCCAGCTCCTGGTTCATGTGCGCCGGGTTGAAGCTCGCGTCATTCAGATGGGGGATGCCGGAGTCGTTGTCGGACTCGATCTGCGATGCCGTGCTCTGCAGGGCCGAGGTCTGATCCAGCAGGTAACCGTAAATCGCCTGCGCCAGGCTTTCCGCCATCGGCTCGTGCTTCTGCTGGATGCTGCTGTTCTGCGTGGTGAAGAGCGCCGAGATTCGCTGGGCGCCGAAAAAGATCAGGGGGCCAACCCCGACCATGAGGAAGCCAACGCTGATGTACCAGCGGAGGCTGTGCATCGAGGACCGGCCGCCGTCGGCCGAGGGCGCGCCCACAACGCGAGTAACGGCTTGCCAAGATCAACTTTGCGGGCCACTCGCACGTGCGCCGTCACTGGATCGTTACGCTGGACCTATGCCAGAGCTGCCAAAGCACGGATGACCCAGAAGGATCGGGCGCGCCTGGCGGTGGAGCGCCTCAAGGCGCTCTACCCGGCGGTCTCCGAGCTGGAACACACGAGTGCCTTCCAGATGCTGGTTGCGACCATCCTGTCGGCGCAGACCACCGATCGGTCCGTCAACTCGGTCACGCCGGCACTCTTCGCCCGATACCCGGACGCTGCCGCGCTCGCTCATGCCAATCCCGTGGAGGTCGAGGCGATGATCCGGCCCACCGGCTTCTTCCACGTGAAGGCCAAGACGATCATTGGCGCCAGTGCGGCCCTTGTCGACCGCTTCCATGGCGAGGTGCCACCGCGAATCGAGGATCTCGTCACGCTGCCCGGCGTCGGCCGGAAGACCGCGAATGTCGTGCTCGGCGTCGCCTTCAGCATTCCCGGGTTCGCCGTCGACACCCACGTCAAGCGGCTGACGCGACGCCTCGGGCTGACCAAAAGCGCCGATCCGGTCAAAATCGAAGCCGAGGTGACCAGGATGTTGCCAGCGGAGGAGTGGACCGGGTTCAGCTTGCGCTTGATCCTGCATGGCCGCCGGATCTGCCTCGCCCGGACGCCCCGCTGCCCCGAGTGTGTGCTGAATGACTTCTGCCCGTCATCCACCGTGCGGACCAGGGGCCGCCGCCGGCCCTTGACGGCGACCGCGGCCAGCGTAAGGTTGGCGCATGGCCGAGGGACCATCCGCAAACGCCCGGGGCCCCGCCGTTAGCGAGCCGCCGCGTCGAGGCCGCCGTCAGTCGACGGTGGTCGGCGGGCTGTTTGTCCTGATCGGGGCGATCCTGCTGGCCGGTCAGTTCGTGCATGTCGACGTCGGACACTACGGCTGGCCGTTCTTCGTCATCGTCCCAGGTCTTGTTATTCTCTTCGTCGCCCTGACCGCGAGCGGAGCCGTCAGCGAGGGCCTTTCAATCCTCGGCGCCATCATTAGCGTCACGGGACTAATCCTTCTCTTCCAGGATGCGACCGATCACTACGAGAGCTGGGCCTATGCCTGGGCGCTGGTCTTCCCGGGCGCGATCGGCCTGGGCATGATCCTTTATGGCTTGACCGCGCGCCGCCCGGGGAACGTCCGCGCCGGGACACGGCTGGTGGGTATCGCGCTGGTTCTGTTCCTCCTTGGTGCCGCCTTCTTGGAAGGCGTCATCGGCATCGGCGGCTATCAGTTCGACCACAATGCTGGCCTCGTCCTCGGAGTGATCATCATCGCGTTGGGCGCCGTCATGCTCATCCTCAATCTGACCTCGAGCGGTCGCCGCTCGCCGTAAGCCAACTACACTAGGCGTCGTGCGCATCGGCGTTCTCACCGGCGGTGGCGATGCTCCCGGTCTCAACGCAGCCATCCGCGGCGTCGCGCGCCGCGCGTTTCAGCAGGGATTCCAGGTTAGCGGCATCAAGAACGGCTGGGCTGGATTACTCGGCGCCGGAGATCTCGAGGATCTGACACCAGCCTCGGTGCGCGGCATCCTGCCGCTGGGCGGCACCATCCTGGGCACTTCGCGCACCAACCCGCTCAAAGAGAAGGGGGGCGTCGAACAGGTCATCGGCCTACTTCGCGGCAGCGGTGTCGACGGCCTGGTCGCGATCGGTGGCGATGACACGTTGTCGGTCGCAGCCGCCATGAGCGACGCCGGCTACCCGGTCGTAGGCGTCCCGAAGACGATCGACAACGACCTCTCCGTCACCGAGTTCTGCATCGGCTTCGATACCGCGGTCGGGGTCGTCGTCGAGGCCCTCGATCGGCTGCACACCACCGCCTCCGCGCATCATCGCGTGATGGTGGTCGAGGTGATGGGTCGCGACACCGGGTGGGTTGCGATGGTGGGGGGCCTGGCGGGCGGCGCCGACATGATCATCATCCCGGAGTTTCCGGCCGAGCTCGAGTCGGTCGTCGCGCACCTGCATCATCGTCGCGGTGAAGGCAAGGACTTCAGCATCATCGTCGTCGCCGAGGGCGTGAAGATGCGTGCCCTCGAACCGGCGACCGCACTGGCGGCCGGAGCGGAGAAGCGCGATGCCTTCGGCCACATTCAGCTCGCCAAGCAAGGCGTCGGCGATGCGCTCAGCACGCGAATCGAGGATGCGACCGGCTTCGAGACGCGGGTCACCGTCCTCGGCCACCTGCAGCGAGGCGGCTCGCCTTCCCCGGTCGACCGAATCTGGGCCACCCGCCTGGGGGTCGCGGCCACCGACCTGCTGGTAGACCGCAAGGCGGGGATGATTCCCATTCGGCGCGATGGACAGGTCGCGGTGGTGCCGCTGCGGGACGTGATCGCGGAAACCCGCCGGGTGCCGCGCGAGCTGTACGACTTACAGCAGGTCTTCGGCTAAGCGCTTGCCCGGCGTTTCTGCCGGTACAGCGTGGCGTCCGCCGACGCCAGCAAGTCCTCGGCCGTCGCGCCGTCCTGGGGGAAGTTCGCCAGGCCGAGGCTGACCCCCGGGATCTGGAGCAACTCGCGGCCTGCCATGAATCGGTGGCGTGCGATGCCATCCGCGATACGCTGCGCCACGCTGGCCGCCGCCGCGGCGGGCGTCGAGGGCAACAGGACGACGAACTCATCGCCGCCGTAACGGGCCACCACGTCTTCACCGCGGACCGCGTCCATCAGCGCATTGGACACTTCACGAAGAAGTGCGTCACCAGCGAGGTGGCCGTAGGTGTCGTTGATCCGTTTCAGCTCGTCGACGTCGAGGAAGACGATCGAGAAGGTCTCGCCGCCCTCGCTGGCGCGGGCGATCTCCTGCTGGATGCGCTCGAGGAAATGCCGGCGGTTGTTGAGCCGGGTCAGGGGATCATGGCTCGCCTCACGTTTGAGCGTGTCGTGGAGCTGCGCCACCTCGAGGTACGAAGCCAGCTGGGATGCGACCGCCGACATCAGCGCGACGTCCGCTTCCGAAAAGGCGTCGGTCTGCTGGCTCTCGGCATTGAGCACCCCGACGACGCGACCCCGGCTTACGAGCGGAAATGCGAGCTCCGAGCGGACCTGGTCGTCCAGGCCGATGTAGCGCGAATCGGCCTGCACGTCGGCCACGATGTGGGGGACGCCGTGCACGTAGACCCAGCCGGTAATGCCCTCGCCCACCGGGATGGTCAGCCCCGTGATGTCGAGCGCATAGCCGCTGTGGGCACCCACGCGTAGCTCGCTCGCATCGTTCACCGGCAGCAAGATCGACACCATGTAGTAGCCCATCACCTCACGGATGATGGTGACGATGCGGGTCAACAGCGTATCCAGGTCGAGCACGGCGGTGGTTTCCTGTGCGATCCGGTAGACGATGCGAAGCTCCCGTGAGTCGGCCACCGAAAGAATGTCTCGTACGCCGGCAGGGGCTGGATGCGCGGAAAACAGCGCCGACGTGAGCTCCTGGAACCACGGCGTCCGGCTCGACTCCGCCTCGTGACACATCATCACGAAGGCTTCCGTGACTTTCGGATCAAGGTTGATGCCGGCGAACCGTGTCAACTCCTCCAGGCCCTCGGCCACGGTCGAATCGGTCTTGATCGGCAGATCGAACGTGACATTGAAGAACGCGTTGACCACGGAGATGATCCGAGTCTCGATCGGGATGTCCTCACCCTTCAAACCGTCGGGGTAGCCCTTGCCGTTGAACCACTCGTGGTGAGCGCGGACGAGCGGCGCCAGGTCGGTAAGGGGTTTGAAGCGGCGCAGGACGTCCGCCGCGACGACCGGGTGCGTCATCATCAACGCCCGTTCTTCGGCGTCCAGCCGGCCACGCTTCTTCAAGATGCTGTCGGGGAGATTGATCTTGCCCAGGTCTTGCAGAAGGGCGGCGTAACGCACCCTCCGCCGGCGCGCCGCGTTGAACCCGAGGCGTTCGGCAAGTCGCTCTGCCAGCGCGGCGTGCTCGTAAGGGCGACTGTGCAGCGCCTCGCGCAGCTCGACGGCGCCTGCCAGCGTCAGAACCATGGCTTCTTCCATCTCCCGAGATTCCTCGAGCAGGCGCGCCGTTTCGAGTGCCGCGGCGGTCTGATTGGCGAACGCCATCACGGCCGGCAGGTCGGACTCCCGCAGCCCGGGCCCGACGACGCTGATTGCCCCGATCGCCTGATCCGCAACCACCAGGGGGGCGGAAATAACCGTATTCAACTGCAGAAGCTCGCTCAGTCGCCGGGCGTTCCCGGCCGCCTCAGGCTGGAGGACCATCGCGACGCGCCCGACCAGCTCGTCGGGGTCGCCGACGTATCGAGGCTTGAGGGTCGTGCACACCTCCTGCAGGATCGGGATACGCTCGAAAGGGAGGAAGGTCCCAATGCCTTGCCGGCCGGTGAGCTTCGCGAGCTCGGCAGCCGGCGGCAGGGCGTTGACGAAGGCGGTGGTCAGACCCTTGCCATCAGGGCTTCGATCGAAGAAGTAGGTCGATAGTCCCGCATCCGCCAGCCGGCGTCCAACCGCACCGAAAATCGCACGGCGGTCGAGGTGCTGCAACGCCTGGAGTCCGGCCTCACCGAGCGCCCTCACGAGGGGCGTCACCGGCGGTTCGCCCGGCCGGCCCGCGGCGTTGTCGCCGGTCATCTGCGCCAGGAATTGGCCGAAGCCGGCTTCTGCTAACCGCTCCGGGCGAAAGAACCAGACCCGGCCAATCTTCTCTCCAGGCAAGCGACCATCGCGCGCCTGACGCCGAACGACTTCGGGATGCCGCTGAATCGCTGCCGCGACTTCCTCGACCGAGAGGAGGTTGGGCAGCTTCATGGCGAGGGGCATCGCCGGTTGTGTGACGCGACGCTTCACTGCTCCCTGCAACGAAGGAAGGTCCCGCTTCCTACGTCTTACAGCCAGTGGACGCTCCCCCATCCGGGCCGATGCCCGAGCGCCGAACCATCCTGATCACGGATGACAGCAGCGCCAATCGAGACCTGCTGTCCGGGCAGCTTTCGAACCTCGGCTTCTGGACGGAAGCCGCCAACAACGGGGAAGAGGCAATCCGCGTTGCCCGCAAGCTCAAGCCGGACCTGATCCTGATGGATATCGAGATGCCGGTGATGAACGGCCACGAAGCCACCAAGCGACTGAAGGCCGACCCGGTGACGGCTGAGATCCCGGTGTTGATGATGACCGGATTCGATCCGCGGCCGGAGCGCGCCAAGATGGTAGAGGCGGGCGGCGATGACCTGATCGTCAAGCCGGTCGGGCTGCGCGACCTCCAGGTACGGGTGCGGGCGTTGCTCCGCCTCAAGGAGTTGCGCCGCGACCTCAACAGCACCCAGGAAAGCCTTCGCGAACTGGTCAAGCGGGAGAACCCGACCGAATCGAAGGCGCCCTTCGACGACCGCGTCGCCCTCACCGCCCAGGCGCTGGCCCGTCTGATCGGCCTCGATGCCGAGGATCAGGAGGTCGCCTTCCATGCCGGGCTGCTGCATGACATCGGCCAGATCGGCCTGCCCGAGGCCCTCCTTACCAAGCAGGGGGGGCTTTCGCCCGAGGAGTTCGACCAGATCAAGCAGCACACCATCCTCGGTGCCGAGATCGCTGGGCCGTTTCGCCCGGCTACCGTGCTGGCGCCGGCCATCCGCCATCACCACGAGCGCTGGGACGGGACCGGCTACCCCGACAAACTGCAGGGACCGGCCATCCCGATCATGGCGCGAATCGTTTCGGTGGCCGACGCCTTCCTGGCGATGATCACCGACCGGCCCTACCGGCCAAAGCACACCGTGGCCAAGACCCTTGAGATCCTCGCTGCGGGCTCCGGGACCCAGTGGGATCCCCGGCTGGTCGCCGCCTTTGCGACGTCATCCCTACCCCAACGGATCGCCGGAGCCGTCGAGGGCGACGAAGCCAAGATCGCTTAACGAACCGCGCAGTTGCGGTGTCAAGCGAGCCCGCAGGGCGAGCCGCGCTTTCGCGCGTAATAGGGCCGGCGTCGAATGCGGCCTGTACGCGCACACGAGGCCGTCGTGATTTCGGCCGAGTGCGCGATGGGCCGCTGGACGACGCCAAGGCCCGGTTAGTTGAAGATGCAGGCGGCGTTGCCCTGGATCGTCCCGTGGACGCTGCCCCGGGGCGGTGACGCCTTGTAGGTGAAGAGCTCGGTGCCGGCGGGCGGGACGGCGGCGTTCCAGTTGGCGGTCGAGCTGTGCAGCAGGCTGGCCATCAGCAGCTCGGCCTGGTTCACCGTCGTGTTGGCGGCCGGCGTGGCGACGTCCGCCGCGCCGGGAAGCGCGGCCGGCGCCGCGTTGCCAAC
>DATEHI010000082.1:0-2970 GCA_035279665.1 Candidatus Dormiibacterota bacterium
GAAGTGGTGTCCACCTGGGAGCCGTCGAAGCTGAAAGCGATGGCTCACACGGAGTCCGAGCAGACGGTCGCGGCTGTCGCCGAAGCGGTCCTGCAGGCGCCCGAGGCGATCGTCACCATGCCGATCGGCCCGGTCCCGATGCCCGTCCTGCGTGGCATGCGGCTGAACGAGTACATCATTCATGGCCATGACCTGATGCCGGCGATCGGCCGGTCAATCCCGATTCCCGACTGGTTCTCCGATCGGGCGCTGGGCGACGCCATCACCAGGATGGTGCGCCTCCATCCGCGGTCGCCGCACAAGGGCAAGTCGGCAAGCTTCCACCTCCACCGCACCGATGGCGACGGTGAATGGATCCTCCGGGCCGAGGGCGGCGAAGCGGTAGCCGAACAAGGTCATGCGAAGGCCGACGTCGCCATGCGCGGAACCGCCGAAAGCCTCTACTGGGTGCTGATGGGTCGCGGCAAGCCGGAGGAACACGGTGTCGAAGTGCACGGCGATCCTAAGCTCGCCGCCGCTTTCAAGGAGTGGTTCCCAGGCCCGTAGACTGTGGAGCGAGTGCGTCGATTCGAGTTCGTCGGCGGCGGATCCGCCAAATTCTGGGAGATCGGCCACGACGGTTCCGAGGTAACGGTCCACTTTGGGCGCCTCGGCACAAATGGGCAGACGCAAACCAAAGACCTCGGGTCTGAGACCGCGGCTGCGGCCCACGTCGCGAAGCTCATCGACGAGAAGCTCGCCAAGGGGTACGTCGAAACGAGAGGCATCACCCGACCACCGGTCTTACCAACTTACGAGGTCCCGCCGCTCCCAGAGGATGGCCCCGCCGACATCGGCGACGTCCGCTTGCCCGCAGGCCGGCGAATTACCGGCGACCTGTCGATGGCCGCTCCTGGGGTCGAGATGATCTCGGAGCCCGTCGCCTGGCTCACGGACGCCGCGCTGGCCGACTCGGGCGGGCTGCTGCATCGACTGCGCACCGCGTCGGCCGCGAGGGGCCTTGTTCCGGTGCTGCTGACCGGCATGGAAGGCGATGAAACCAGGCCATGGGATAGCCACGAGTTCAGTCCCATGGATCCTCGCCGGACCGATCATTTCGACGCCGGCCAGGTCCTGGCGGACATGTGGAATCAGAACTTCGACGAGGAGGACGAGGAGTCGCTCGAGCCCGCCCAACCGTTTGGGATCGAGTTCCCCGGGATGGCGGCCGCTCCGACCGTCAACCCGCCGTCGGGTTTTGGCCGGCTGTTCGCGAGGGAGAGCGACCCGACCGACGATCGCGCCACGCTCACCTCTTTCCGCTCACGCCGCATCGCGCTCGTTGCCGCCAGCCGGCCCGCCGACGCCATTACCGCGCTCGGATGGATGGGCGCAGTGAACGTGCACCAGGATCCCGCGCCGATGTCGGCCGTTCTTCGCACCTGGGAGGATCGATGGGCAGCCCGCGTGGTCGAGATCGGCTTCGCCACGCTGACGCTGACGGTTGGAATCCCGCCGCGCGACCGGCAGGCGGCGCTGGCCCTGGCGGCCGAGCACTTCGCCTTCTGCCCGGACAACATCACGCAAGGGGCTGGAACAGTGGCCACCTATGGGGATTCCCTCCGAAACAGCCGGGTGTGGACCTTTTGGTGGGACTAGTTCCAGGGCGCTGAGGCGAGTGTCGTCGCAAATGGCTTGGCCACGCTTGCGTACCCGCTGATTTCAGAAAGGGTCACCGGGGTGCGGCTCTGCCCGTAATCGACGAACATCACGAGGGTCCGGCCCTGGCGCATCACGACTCCGCGCTGGTGACCGGGTAGGGCCGTCGAGCCCCGATATCGCTGGCTGCCGATGGCCATGGCTTCGTCGCCGATCTGCAGCGGCTGCCAGATCCAGGCGATAGCCACCCCATTTCCGTCGTCATGACGGGCGCAGTGTTGGACGGCGCTGCGGCGTTCGGCCATCGCTTGTTGGGCTGCGTTGACGTCGCGGTAGACAACCATGCGACTCAGCTTCCAAAGGGTGGGCGACACGAGCGCGAGCTGGTGGCCGCCCACTCTCGCGCTGTCGCTGGGCAGGTAGCCGCCACATGGACTTACCAGCGGCGGAAGGTTTGGCCCGTCGGCGAAAACCCAGTGAACCTCAGGCTGCGTAAGGACAATATTCGACCTGGCATCGTCGGACGCGGTGACTGCGGCCGGAATGGCGAATTGTGGCTCGGACGAGGCATAGGGCGCGTCAGCCGTCGGCATGATCGGCGGCAGTACCGCGACGTCGGCGGCCTCCTGATTGCGGATCTGCAAGACGATGAACAGGACGGATACACCGACCATGAGGGCGCCGATAGCCACAGCCGCAGCGACGCGGCGAGACCGCCAGCCCTGTTGAGGCATCACCTTACATACAACACCGGCCGCGGGGTAGTTCCCACCCCCACCCTGCGGCTTTCGTATTCGCAAACCATGCCCGCAGCAGGATTCGAACCGCCGACCAACTGATTAAGAGTCAGCTGCTCTACCAACTGAGCTATGCAGGCGCAGGGCATATTGTATTCGCCCGACCCCGGCAACCGGACCTAACTCGCAAGTGCGGGGTGTTTTGCCGCACGACATCGAACAGCCGATCTATCAAACGTTCGAGGGGCGCCCGACGCTGGGAGGGGGCGCCACCAAAAACGTCAAGATTCTTCGTGTTCCATCGCTCATCTAGACCGACACACGAGGCGTTACCATCGGTCCGACCCTAAGCTGGGCCTAACGGACGACGAGGTTTCCCTCGGCCAGGTTGTCCTTGACCGTCGCGCTCCCATTCCAGTCGCTGGCGAACCACAGGGCTCCGCTCGATTTCGAAACCGTCACACCAAGCAGATCGAGCGTCCCGGGGTTGCCGTTATCGACCATGTCGAGCTTGAGCGTGCCGGAACTGTCCAGCGTGATCGGAGTTGCCGGCTTCGTCACATCCACGATTGAAACCCTGATGTAAAGGATGGCC
>DATEHI010000083.1:0-10002 GCA_035279665.1 Candidatus Dormiibacterota bacterium
CGCGTAGCTTCTGGATGTGGCGAATCCGCTCAGGACCGATCCTCTGGACCCATTCCTGGCGACCCTTCGCGTCGCCAAGCTGACATGCGCCGTAGTAGTGGCCGCTCTCTCCCGGGATCTGCTTCGTCTCCAGGTGCCGGCACGACCAAATCGTGCGCAGCGGCCGGTCATTGGAGTCGACCACCATGGCATGCCGTGTCTGGTACGTCGGACACTCATTGAAGTCGGCGGTAAACGGCTTCGGATAGGGACACGCGTCGCTAGGTCGTGCAGTCACTCTCGCCCCTCACAAGCTACGCAATATCTCCGCATTGCCTTCAAGAAACACAGCATAAGGCAGGCTCACGGCTTTGGCAAGAGGGGAATACGGATGAGGTAGAGGAAACATGTGCATAAGTGTTGCGGAACTACCTCCTCGACCTTCATACTAGGGAGCCATGGGTGCCGCTGGCGAACAGCCCGTCTACAGCATCGGCGCAGTGGCCCAGATGCTGGAGGTTCCGGCGTCGACCCTGCGGGCCTGGGAAGAGCGGTATGGGGTGATCGTCCCGCACCGGAGTAGCGGCTCGCAGCGCCTCTACTCCCGCAACCAGCTCGAGCTCCTTCAATTCGTCAAGCGGCAACTCGAGTCCGGGATGAGCGCGGCCGACGCGCACCGCGTGCTCAGCCAGGAACTGGCATCGGGCCGGCTTCCTTCAGACGGCGACGGCGAGAAGGCGGAGCTTCGTCCCCTGGTGTTGATTGCCGAGCGCGACCCCTACGGGGCTGAGCTCTCTGAGTACTTTCTGCGGACGGAGGGCTACGAGGTCGCGACTGCGCTCGATGCCATCCAGGCCCGGCTGCAGTTCGAAGAACGCTCACCGGATCTGGTCGTGCTCGACCTCTTGATCTCGGGTGGCGCCGGTTTTCGCCTCTGTCGCGAGTTCACGGCCAGGGTCGGCACGCGGGTCCTTGCCGTTTCTGCCCTCGACAGCGCCGACGAGGCCCTGCAGGCGGGGGCCAGCGCCTTCCTCCACAAGCCAATCGAGCCGCTTCGGCTCATCTCGACCGTGCGCGATCTGCTGGGAACCAGTGCCCTGGCCCGATCAGTCAGCCGGGCCAGGGTGACGTGACCGAGCGTCTTTCCAGCGGTGAGGCACGGCTCGACGGCATCCTCCACGGCGGGCTGCCCGCCAACGCGATCAACCTGATCATCGGCGCACCTGGCAGCGGCAAGACCATCCTGGTCGAGCAATACATCTTCCGCAACGCCACAGTCGAGCGGCCGGCGTTGTATCTCTCAACCGTATCGGAGCCCTTCGACAAGGTCATCCGGTATGGACAGTCGCTCGAGTTCTTCGATGCGAAGGCAATCGGCAAACGCGTCCTCTACGAAGACCTGGGAGATGTCCTATCCGATCACGGTCTGGCAGGGGTGCTGACGCGGATCGACGACCTGATCAAGGAGCATCACCCGGGCCTGGTGGCGATCGACAGCTTCAAGGCGCTCCACGCGTTTGCGGCCGATCATGGCGAGTTCCGCCGCTTTCTCCACGACCTCGCCGGCCGTCTGACAGCGCTGGCCGCGTCCTCGTTCTGGGTTGGCGAGTATGACGCCACCGACTCGACGAGCGCCCCGGAGTTCGCGGTAGCCGACGCGATCATCGCCCTCGGTACGGCGCGGACGGCAGAACGGCAGACTCGAATTTTGCAGATTCTCAAACTGCGGGGGAGCGGTTTCGCCGCTGGGGAGCACGCCTACCGCATCAGCTCATCCGGCCTGCATGTCTTTCCTCGGCTGGCCGATTCACTCGATGGCTCGGACTACGCGCTGAGCGCTGAGCGGCAGTCGACGGGCGTCGACGCGCTCGACGAAATCCTCGGGGACGGTTACTGGGCGGGTTCGACGACCCTCGTCTGCGGCCCGTCCGGCGTCGGCAAGACGCTCGTCAGCCTGCACTTCATCTTTCGGGGCGCCGAACAGGGCGAGCCCGGTGTGATCGCGACGCTCCAGGAAAATCGAACGCAGCTGTCCCGCATTGTCCAGGGATTCGGGTGGTCCCTCGACAACAAAGACGTCCACCTCATGGCACGGTCTCCCGTCGACGTCTACATCGATGAATGGGTCTATGAACTTCTCGAGCTGATCGAGAAGACCGGCGCGAAGCGCGTCCTGATCGACAGCCTTGCGGATCTCTTCTTCACCATCGGGGATCCAATCAGATTTCGAGAATGGATGTACTCGTTAACGCAACGCCTGGTTCGAAAAGGTGTCAGCCTGTTCATGACCCTCGAGGTGCCCGACCTTTTCGAGGTGATGCGCATCTCGGAGCAGGGTATGTCCCACCTATCCGATAACGTCCTGATGCTCCAGTATGTTCGGACCGATTCGCGCATCACGCGTGCCCTGACGGTCCTCAAGACCCGAGCCAGTCACCACGAACCCGAGATCAGGGCTTATGAGATCTCGAAGGAAGGCATTGTGCTGGGCCCCCCGCTGGCTCACCTCGTGAGCGCACCAGCCTGATCAGCGAGGCGCGGCGCGGTGCCGTTGCGTCAGGACTGCGAGCACGTCGGCGACGTTGAGGCCACGCTCCCGCAGCAGCACGCTCGTGTGAAACCAGAGGTCGGCCACTTCGCTCGTCAGCGCCTCGTCGCTTTCTTGAGCGCCGGCGAGAAGGACTTCAACCGACTCCTCTCCGACCTTGCGGAGGATCGCCGCCCGTCCGCCGTCGAACAGTTTCGCGGAGTAGGACCCCGCGGGGCGTTGCGCCTCTCGTTCGCGTAGCGTCGCATCGAGCTGGTCGAGGATCGTGACCGGCTCCGCAAAGCAGGAGCGCTGTCCCGTGTGGCATGCCGGGCCCGCCGGACGAACCGAGAGGAGGAGCGCATCGGTATCGCAGTCGGCCTGGATCTCCTCGACGTGCAGGACGTTGCCCGAGGTCGCCCCCTTGTGCCAGGGCGCTTGCCGGCTGCGGCTCCAGAAGTGCGCTGCGCCGCTTTCGATGGTGCGGGCCAGCGCCTCCCGGTCCATGTACGCGACCATCAAGACGGTGCCGGTGGCCCGATCCTGGGCGATGGCGACGATCAGGCCCCGCTCGTCGAACCTCAGCGTCCCGACGTCAGGCGCGTTCATAGGCGCACCGGGATGCCATGATCGGCCAGGTACGCCTTGGTATGTGGGATGGGGAACGCCCCGCTATGGAAGATGGAGGCGGCGAGGGCGGCATCGGCCTTCCCCTCGCTGAGCACCGCGACCAGGTCTTTCGGGTGCCCCGCACCGCCTGAGGCAATGACCGGGATCTGCACGGCGTCAACCACCGCGCGCGTGAGTTCGACGTCGTAGCCCGCCCGCGTGCCATCCGCGTCGATACTGGTCAACAGGATCTCCCCGGCGCCTCGACGCTGTGCCTCGATCGCCCAGCCGACCGCGTCGAGCTCCGTCGGCGTCCTCGCTCCATGGGTGAACACCTTCCAGCCGTTCCCGGCGACGCGTTTCGCGTCGATCGCCACCACGATGCATTGGGAGCCGAAGGCGCGTGCGCCCTCGGTGATCAGTTCCGGTCGCTGCACCGCCGCCGTCTGGATCGAGACTTTGTCGGCGCCCGCGCGCAGCAGGGTCCGGATCTCATCGACATCGTGGATGCCGCCACCAACAGTCAGAGGAATGAAGACCTCGTGAGCCGCCCGCTCGACGAGACGCACCAGCGTCGCCCGGCCCTCCGGTGTCGCGTCGATGTCGAGGAAGGTGAGCTCGTCAGCACCGTCTTCAGAATATTTCCGGGCGAGGGCGACAGGATCTCCCTGGTCCCGCAGCTGCTGGAAATGCGTTCCCTTCACGACTCGTCCGTGGGCGGTGTCGAGGCAGGGGATGATCCGCTTGAGCAACATGTGAAATGCGCTAGGCCGCGGCCTCGGCATCCGCGAAGCGCAGGAAGTTCTCGATTAGGCGCAATCCCGCAGGACCACTGCGTTCGGGATGGAACTGTACGCCCACCAAACCCTGGCGGGCGATTGCACTGACGAACGAAACACCGTGGGTGGTCTCGGCTGCCGCGACCGCGGGATATCGAGGCACGACCACGTAGGAGTGCACGAAGTAGAATGCCTCACCCTCAATCCCTTCCAGCACCGGGTGCGGTCGGACGCGTTCGATGGTGTTCCAGCCGACATGGGGCAGTTTCTCCTGCGTTTTCATCAGCTCCACGGTGCCGGGAAAGATGCCCAGGCAGGCGGCTCCGTCCTCGGCGCTCCAGTCGAAGAGGAGCTGCATCCCCAGGCAGATCCCCAGGAATGGGATGCCGTTGCGAATGGCGGTAATGACGGCCTGGTCGAGGCCCCGCTCCCGCAGGCTGGCCATTGCCGGCGCCGCCGCACCAACCCCCGGAAAGATGATGGCCCGAGCGTGGGCCAGATCCACGGGGGCCGAGGCGATGGTGCAGGTCGCGTCGAGGCGCGCCAGGGCATTCTCCACGCTGCGCAGGTTGCCGCCGCCGTAGTCGATGAGTGCGATCATTTCGTGCTCGGGATTCGGCCGCGCAGGGTCGGATCCACCGTGCACGCCTGCCGCAGCGCGCGGGCGAGGGCTTTGAAGGTCGCCTCGGCCAGATGGTGGTCGTCGCGCCCCGAGGCGATCACGTGGAGGGTCACACCGCTGTGCAGTGCAAAGGCCTCCAGAAAATGGGGGACCAGTGTTGCCGGCAGCGATCCGATCATGACGCCGCGGAGCGGCACGTCGATCATCGCGTAGCCACGGCCGCCGCAGTCGAGGGCGACGGTCGCCCGGCTCTCATCGAGCGGCACGATGGCGTCGCCGAAGCGCGCGATGCCCGATCGATCGCCGAGCGCTGCCGCTAGCACTTCTCCCAGGACAATGGCCACATCCTCAACGGTGTGATGCGCGTCGACCTCCAGGTCGCCGCGTGCCTTTATGTCCAGGTCGAACCGAGCATGCACCGCCAGCGCGCGCAGCAGATGGTCGAGAAATGGGACGCCCGTCGCGATCTCCGCGGTGCCGTCTCCGTCGAGGCTCAGGCGCACCGACACGTCGGTCTCCTTCGTCTGCCGCTGTTTTGCGGCGAAGCGATCAGCCGGCATGCGCTCTCCATTCGGACAGCCCGTCGACCAGGCGAGCGTTCTCCTGCGCGGTCCGCACCGTGATCCGAAGGAATCCGGCGAGTGGCGACCCCTTCGGAAAGGTCCGCACCACCAGCCCGCGACGCAGGAGCCACGACGCAGCCCCCTCGCCGGTCTGGACCAAGAGGAAGTTCGCCGCTGAGGGATGCACCGGCAGGTCGAGACCTGTGATCTCCGAAAACAGCGTGTCGCGGCTGGCGACGATGCGGGAAACGCGCTCACGCATCCCGTCGAGGTCGCTCAATGCCTGGACACCAAGCGCTTCGGAGACGACACTGATGCTGCCCGGCGGGCGGACCCGGCGGAGTGCGGCGCCGATCAGTGGCCCCGCGAGCGCGTAGCCGACCCGGACACCCGCCAGCCCGAAGGCCTTGCTCAAGGTGCGGACCACCACCAGGTTGGGAAACCGAGCGACTAGCTCGGCGGCCGTGACGGCCGAAAACTCGAAATAGGCCTCGTCCACCGCGACCACGCCGGGCGATGCCTCGGCGAGCCGCTCGATGAAGCCGACCGGCAGCAGCTCGCCAGTGGGATTGTTCGGATTGCACAACCAGGTGAGGCGGGCGTGGCGTGACCGTTCCATGAACCGGTCCTGGTCGAGGTCCAGCCCTACCCCGGGGATGGCATCGACGCGACCGCCGGCCATCTCGCTGACGATCCGAAACATGGCATACGTGGGACGGGTGAGGACGACCGGATCGCCCGCGCCGACATAGGCCTTTGCCAGCAGATCGAGGATCTCATCGGCACCGGCACCAACGGTGATCGTCTCCGCAAGGGCCCCCGTGTACCTCGCCAGCGCGCTGGTGAGCATCGTGTAGCTGGTGTCGGGGTATTCGTTGAGCGCCAGGGCTCCCAGCTTGTTCAGAGACGCGCCCGCCCAGGGCGACGTGTTGGTGTCGAAGCGCACCACGTCGGCTTCGGGCAGGCCGGCCTCGCTCGCGATGCGGGCGCTCGGGGGCTCCCACTCGTACGGCTGCATTTCGAGGATTGCGCCGCGCGGCCGTGGACCGTCGGGTCCCGTGACGACGGCGGAGCCGCTCCGCCGGGCGCGGACGGATGCAGCATGGGCGGTGAGCCCCTCGGCCCCGGCGATGGCGTCGACGATGGGCTCGAGCCGGGCAAGGCCGGGCCGGTCCAGCGACTGCACTTGTAGCGTGCGGCCGAAGGCATCGACGCCGAGGGCGCTGAAGGAGCGGCTCGCCCCGCCCGTCGGGAGCACATGGTTGGCCCCGGTCGCGTAGTCGCCGGCCGCCGCGGGGGCATACGGGCCGAGAAACACGGATCCGGCGGCCGTGATCCGAGCCAGCCATCGCTCAGGCTCGGCGCACGCAAGGGTCAGGTGCTCCGCTGCGAAGTCATTACCGAAGGCAACCGCCGCATCCAGGTCCGTCGCGGTCAGCACTCGGACCTGCTCGGCGAGGTCACCCTCCACCAGGTCGCGAACATCGGCCGCGATTGCCGCGTCGGTGCTGACCAGCACGGCGCGCGCGTCGGGCGCATGCTCTGCCTGGGCTCGCAGGTCGGCCGCGATCCACGCGGCGGGGACCGACCCATCGGTCAGGATCAGGATCTCGGACGGTCCCGCCGGCATGTCGACCGCCACCTCACCGAACACCGCCAGCTTGGCGGCCGTGACGTAGGCGTTGCCGGGGCCAAAAATCTTGTCCACCCGGCGCATCGACTGGGTGCCGTATGCCATGGCCGCGATCGCCTGCGCGCCGCCGATCGCGTGCACCTCGGTCACGCCCGCGATTCCCGCGGCAGCCAGGATTACGGCGGCAACCTGCCCATCACCCTGCGGCGGTGAGCACATAACGACCTCCCGGCAGCCGGCAAGGCGGGCGGGGATGGCGAGCATGAGCACAGAGGAGGGGTATACGGTCCGCCCACCCGGAACATAGATTCCGACGCGGTAGAGCGGACGCCATTCCCGCCAGACGCGCACGCCTCTCACGACGTCGACCGGCTCCTCCCGGAAGCGCTGCGCGCTGTGCACCGCTTCGATGTTCGCGGCGGCGGCCTCGAGCGCGCTTCGCAATCCGTGATCCAGGTTTTCCAGCGCGGCCCTCATGGCTTGGCTGGGGACGCTCGTCTGCGCAAGCCGCACACCGTCCAAACGCTCGGTCAGATCGAGCACTGCTGCGTCACCGCGTCGCTGGACGTCCAGCAGCAGCGCTCGCGTGTGTTCCCGCACGCTCTCGGGCACCGGTGCACGGTCGACGAGCAAGCGGTAAGCGGCGGTCCCCGGCGGTGGGAGCGCGTCGACCGCCATCATGGGATGAGCTTCTCGATCGGCAGCACGAGGATCGAGGTCGCCCCCGCCGCCTGAAGTGGACCGAGCAGCGCCCAAACCGCGTCGGCGTCCACGACGGCATGCACGGCGATCATCGACGGATCGGCCAGCGGCATCACGGTTGGCGACTGCATCCCAGGGATCACGTTCTTGATCAGGCGAAGCGCATCCGCGGGCGCATTCATCATCACGTACTTCTTGCGCCGAGCCGCGATCACGCTGGCCAGCATCGTCTCGAGCTGGCGCTTGCGCTCCGCCTTTTCCGGAGTGAGATGCCGATGACTGATCAGGTGCGCCTCGGATTCGAGGATGGTCTCGATGGCGCGCAGCCCGTTCACCGCGAGCGTGCTGCCGGTCGAGACCAGGTCGACAATGGCATCCGCCACGCCCAGCAAGGGAGTGATCTCGACCGCGCCGCTGATCTCGATCAGTTCGACGGAGAGGTTTCGTTCCTTGAAGAAGCGTGCCGTGGTCCGGGGATGCGACGTGGCCACCCGCCGGCCCGCGAGATCGCTGAGCTGCTGGAATGGTCGCTCGTCGGGGACGGCCACTCCCAGCCGGCAGTGGCCAAACCCGAGGGCCATGCATTGCGCGACCCGGCTGCCACGCTCCTCGACCAGGTTCGAGCCGGTGATACCCAGGTCGACGACGCCATCCCCGGCGTACTCCGGGATGTCCTCGGCCCGCACGAACAGCAGGTCGAGGGGGTAGTTCTCGCACGGCGCAAACAGGCGCCGGTCGTCCGCCTCGAATTGATAGCCCGCCTCCCGCAAGAGCACGATCGCCGGCTCGGCGAGGCGACCCTTGTTCGGGATCGCGAGGCGCAGCCGGCCATCGGTGAGCCCCGAGCGACCGTTCATTTCGTGCGTGCCTTGCGCCGGTCCAGCAGCAAGCGGTAGCCGCCCATCCCAAAGCGCCGCCAGGAATTGATGCGGGTGATGGTGGCGGTGCTGGCGCCGGTGCGCTGCGCGATGTCCGCGTAATGAACGCCCTGGTCGAGAAGCTTGGCGACCTCCCAGCGGTGCGCGAGCGTGTGGAGCTCGGGGATGGTGCAGAGGTCGCGAAAGAAGCGCTCGGTCTCCTCGGGCGACTTCAACCCGGAGATCGCCTTGAAGAGATCGGTGGTGGCGGGAGTGATCCAGGTCGCCGCAGGGGGGCCAGACCTGGGTCGTGGCGTCGGGATCCGCCGCCGTCGCTTTAGCATGTTAATATGCTAACACGATGACAGGAGGTCTGTCGCCCGGCCGAATTTTCGGATGCTGATCATCCCCGCGATCGACCTCCTCGGCGGACGCGCCGTGCGGCTGGAGCAAGGCGATTTCGCCCGGGTGACCGATTTCGGCCCCGACCCGGTCGCGCTCGCCCGAGGGTTCGCTGCGGCGGGCGCCACCTGGCTGCATGTCGTGGACCTTGACGGAGCCCGGCTCGGCCACTGGTGTCACCTCGATGTCATCGCCGAAATTGCGGCGACGGCGGGGGTGCCGGTGCAGGCGGGCGGCGGCGCTCGCGACCTCGAACAGATCCAAGCCGCGCTGGGGCGAGGAGTGGCCCGGGTGATCGTCGGTACGGCCGCGACGGGATCGCGGGCTCGAACGGCGTCGCTGGCTTCCCGCTTCGGTTCACGCCTCGTCTTCAGTCTTGATACGCGCGATCGACGAGTGCTCATACAGGGTTGGCGACAGGACTCCGCGGAGGACCCGGTCGCGCTCGCGGAGAAGTTGCGGGATCTGGGCGCACGCCGCTTCATCCATACGGACACCGCGCGTGACGGAACGCTGCGCGGCCCCAATCTCTCCGGACTTTCCGCCCTCCTTCCGCTGGGGGTCCCTGTGCTCGTCGCCGGTGGTGTCGCGACTTACGCCGACCTACAGGCAATCAGGGATTCTGGGGCTGAGGGGGCGATCGTCGGGCGGGCGCTCCTCCAAGGGAAAATCGAGCTTGGCCTCGCCCTCACCATCGTCGGCGGGACTAGAGACGCCGGCGAGGGTACGAGTCAGTCGGAGGGTCAGGGCAGCAGAACGCGCCCGGCCGAGAAGTAGTCGGGGTAGGTGGTCAGCGGCACGACCTCGACCGCGGCTCCGGTGTGCGGTGAGTCGATGATCATGCCGTTGCCCGCGTAGATGCCGACATGGTGGATGTTGCTCTTCGTTCCGAAGAAGACCAGGTCGCCCGCCCTCAGCGCCGTCCGCGCCACCGGGCCGAGGCCCTTCGCCTGCGCATCAGCATCGCGCGGGAGGAAAATCCCGTGCGCCGCATAGACCATGTAGGTCAGACCCGAGCAGTCAAAACCGAAGGCTGACGTCCCGGCCCACAAATAGGGGACCCCGACAAAACGGCGTGCGGTGGTAAGGATCGCCTGCGCGTTGGTCGGGAGCGGCGAACCAATGCCCAGTCCGACGGCGGAGGTGGCGACATAGGCTTCGCGCCCGCCCGGCAGTCCAAGCAGGAGGCGCTGGCCATCGGTTTGGACCACGGGAAGGTGTGTGCCGAACGAGATTTCGACGACAGGGTTTGCATTCCGATCATATAGCCAGGTCCTCGGCGAGATGACGGTGGCGTCGGTGTCTGTGGTGGGGGGCGCGACCGCGGTC
>DATEHI010000084.1:0-3504 GCA_035279665.1 Candidatus Dormiibacterota bacterium
GGTTACGGTTGGGTTCTGCTGGTAAAAGCCGGTATCGTTGCCGCCGCCGTTGTCATCGCCCTGCTCGGGCGCCACCGCATCGAGGCCTGGGGCGCCGCCGTCGTGCTGGCCTTTGCTGCTGTACTGATCTCGTTGCCACCACCACGGTAAGTCGATTTCGGGCGAACCTATTCGTATAGAAGGAGAGAGAAATGTCGACGGAAATTCCGACGGTTGGACAGGCACGCGACGCCGGGATCGGGGCGAAGCTGCAGATCCTGGCCACCGAGCACTGGAGCCTGCTCGCAACCCGGACGCTGACCTACAACGAAGCGCTGAGCCGGGTGACGATATTCCTGGCCATCCTCTCGGGCGCGTTGATCGCGCTGGCGCTGGTCGCGCAGGCCGATCACTTCGGCGCGATCTTCATCTCGATCGCGATCCCACTGCTCGCGCTCGTCATGTTCGCCGGCATCATCACCATCTCGCGGCTGACGGTGCTCAATGGCGATGACTACCGGTGGGTGATAGGAATGAACCGGCTCCGCCACGCGTACGTCGACCTCCACCCGGAGCTGGAGCAGTATTTCATTACCAGTCCATACGACGATTTGCCCGGCGCCCTGCAGACACTCGGTATCGACATCACGGCCGGCCGACGGCTGGGGTCGGTCTTCCACGTGCCGCAGACCCTGCCGGGGATGCTGACGGTGATCGTTGCGGCCGTCGCGGGCGCGATCGGTGCCTTGAGCGCTCTCGCGATCGCGATTCCACCACTCGGCATCGCGCTGACGGGTGCCGCCGTCTTCCTCCTCGCCCTGGTGTTGATGGGAATTTGGAACCGTCGGTCGATCAAGCGCTTGCCACCAGGCCTTGAATCCAGATTTCCCTCACCTCGCCGCTAGTTCCACCCATACGCGTTCCACGACCGGCGCGAGCTACTCCCCGTGTTTCGCCTCGCCCTCTTTCTTTGACGTCAACAGGACTTCGGCCGCCTTGGCTGGGACCTGCTGTTTCTCGGAGAGGAAGAGCCCAAACGCACCGTCCTTCAGGGCCTCCTCTGCGATCTTGTCCGCCAGTTCTTCAACGCTGCCAGGCAGCTTCTGACCTGCGACGAAGTGTTTGAGGACGGCTTCGGCGGGCACCTTGTATACCGTGGCGGTTGCCTTCGATGCGGCCTCGAGAACGCGCTCTTGAATGGCCTCGGGATACGCCTTCAGGTGGTGCTCCAGCCTCGTCTCCAAGGTCGCCTTGAATTTGCTCTCCAGCGTGCCACCGAGCAGCTCCACGGCTGCGTCGATGCCGGCTTGCTTTCCTATGGCGCCCCAGTTTTTCGCCTCGGAAGGCGCAAAGAAGTAGGCGCCTACGTTCCCTGCAGCACCCTGGGCGAACGAGTAGGCGCCGGCGGCCGCAGCCTTTGCGGTTACGCCAAGTTTGAGCCAGCCGCCGCCCGTCAAATATGCCTCGGCCGCCTTTCCCGCGGCTTTCGCAGCCTCGAGCATTGTCACAGCCGTTCCCGCACCCTTCATCACCCGGTGGTGATAGCGCTCGAATCGTTCGAGAACGACCTGCACCATCTTTTGCGCAACCATGAGCCTGATCACGGCGAGCTTGATCTGCCGCGTCTTGATCAGGCCGAGGACCGACGCGGCCTCGTCCTTCGGCGCCGTCCAGATCGTGAGTGGCGGCTCCGGCGCTTCTAATTCTCCCTCGCGTTCTTCGAGCGTTCCTTTTTCTGGGTGCTTCTTCACGTCGCGCACCAGGGCGATGTAATCCCCCAGGCTAGGGCCGCCCAGCCATTCGGAAATACTCTTGACCCAGGGATGCGCCTTTCCGGCTTCGGTCAATGCCTCGTGCGCGTTTTTCCCATTGTCGACCGCCTCCTCGAGGTCAAACACCGCGTTCCTGAGCTCGACGACGTCGGGACGATTGGTCACTTCGTCCTTGTACTTTCTGGCAAACGGGCCGCCCCGCTCGGTCGTTAGATCGTCGAAGGTGATGATTCCTTTGGTATGGGGAAAATTCCTCCTGCCAGACTCCAGAGTCACATCTGGCGTCGTCGAGGGAGCATCCTCGCCTAGTTTGCTGCGCTCAAGCGCACTCATCGCCCGCTCCGTGAGAGTTCCCGTGACCATCGGAAATCGGATCAGGTCCCGCCACACCGAAACGCGAAACGTCCGTTCGGCTTCCTCGTCACCCGCGGGCACGTTATTCAGGATTCCGGGATCCAGCACCATGAGGATCGGAACGGTGAACTGGTCCTGCCCGGGGGGCTCGGGCTGGAGCTTGCCGGTGAGCTGGTTAACCTTTCGCTGCCACGCTTCGGCCTTGTCGCTCACCTGGGCGGTGCCTTGTGACGTCTCGAAATACCAGCCACCCTCTTCGCGCTCTTTCAGGAGCGCTTTGTAGCGCTTCTGCACTGCTGCGTTGCTGGCGCGTACCTCGAACCGGCGTTGCAGAGCATCGAGTTGATCGGGGGGGATGCGAGGAAGCAGTTCGGGAATCAGGGTTCCGAGGAGGCGCTCCACGCCCGATCCACCCGCTTTGGGACCGGCGGCTTTTTTCGTTTGCGGCCCGACCGCCGTCGCGGCGTCGCGCTGGACGGCGGTGGAGCCGGCGTGTTGATCCGACGCACCACGCTCCAGTGCCGCACTGACCGCGGTGTTGCCGGCTGCTCTCTGCAGCTCCAGCACATCAGCGTCGCGTAGCGCTTCCCGGCGCCCTTCGTTGAGCGCCGCAATTGGCCCTGCCGCCGACTTCTCCCGGCGTGACGGCACCGGCGTCCGGCCATGATCCTTTCCGTGGGCAGGGCTAGCTTGTCGCTGCTTCATCGGGACGGCCGTGTTCGTCCGCTTCGCGGCCATGTCAATAACAATGCACGGCATCGAGGCGGTCAAGGTTCGAGAACGCACACTGCCGGGCAACCCGACGTGCCCGAAGAGGCAGAATCCGCAAGACATCACATGATGCGAGTAGAAAGACTTGTCTAGCCGCTAGACCTGACCGCGGAGGCGTTCTACGACCGGCGCGAACGCGCGGTAGTCGTCGCCGACGAGGATATGGCTGATCCCCAGCCGCTCGCGGAGCATCTGGAACTTTTCGACCAGGCCGTCCACACTACCGATGAAGACGTGTGGGGACTCGAGAATGTCCTGCTCGGAGAGGTCGACGCCATAGCGCCGGCGGATCTGGTCGGCGATCTCGCGCGCTACCGGGCGAGCCTGATCCGTCACTGTCGCTGAGAGTGCCGACAGCGAAGGGTAGGTGTTGATCTCGAGCTGGTCGAAACGCGGGCCGGCGGCCTCCCTGATGATGGCGACCTTCTTCTCACTGCCGGCGAGCGTGCAACCCATCACGTCCGCCGTGCCATCCGGGCGAACGCGAGGTGCGATGCCGACGATCTGCGCATTCTGGGCGGCGAAGCGCAGCAGCTTGGGGCTGCCGCCACCGATGAGGAACGGCGGATGCGGGCGCTGCATTGGCCGGGGAAAGTCCTCGAAGCCTTTCACCTGGTAAAAGCGGCCC
>DATEHI010000085.1:0-3572 GCA_035279665.1 Candidatus Dormiibacterota bacterium
AAGGGTTACGAGGCGATGAGCATCCAGGATGTCCTCGACGAGCTCGAAGCCTCGAAGGGAGCCTTCTACCACTACTTCGATTCGAAGCAGGCGCTGCTGGAGGCGGTCGTCGAACGCTTCGCCGACAGCGCGATCGCGGACCTGGCGCCGGTCCTGCATGACGGGAAGGTGCCGGCCCTGCGGAAGCTGGAGCGCTTCTTCGCGGGGATCGCTCGCCGGAAGGCCGAGCACAAGGACCTGATGCTCGCCATCATCGAGGTCTGGAATTCAGACGGCAACGCGATCGTCCGCGAAAAGCTCCGCCGGTTGACGGTCAGCCGCATGGTCCCGCTCCTCTCGGCGGTCATCCAGCAGGGCATCAATGAGGGCGTCTTCCGTTCTGCCTCTCCCGACGAGACCGCCGCGGTCTTCGTCGCGTTGATGCTCGGTTTTCAGGAGCTCGCGAACGAGCACTTCATTGCCCGTCAGGCCGGCACCATCACCTTCGAGGTCGTCCGGCGATTCGTTGCCTCATTCACCGAGGCATTCGAACGGATCCTCGGGACACCGATGGGGTCGCTGATGCTGACGGATGAGGCGACCCTCCATTTCTGGTTCGGCTGATAAGGAGATCCATGGCAGCAATCATCGAGGCGGAACGACTCACCAAGAGTTACGGCGGGAAGCGCGGCATCGTCGATGTCTCATTCCAGGTCGAGGAGGGCGAGGTGTTCGGCTTCCTGGGCCCCAACGGGGCGGGCAAGACCACGACTATCCGGCTGCTGATGGCGCTGCTGCGCGCCGATGCCGGCGCCGCGCGGATCGCGGGGCTCGACTGCTGGAAGCAATCGTTGGAGATCAAGCGGCTCATCGGCTACATGCCGGGTGAGCCCGCGCTCGATCCCAATCTGACGGGCGGGCAGATCCTCGAGTATTTCGCGCACCTACGCGGGGGGGTCGATCACACCTACCTCGAGCAGTTGATCGCGCGCTTCGAGCTGGACACCAGCCGCAGGTTCCGCCAGTACTCGACCGGAAACAAACGCAAGGTCGTCCTGATCCAGGCCTTCATGCACCGCCCGCGCCTGCTGATTCTCGACGAGCCGACGAGCGGCCTCGACCCACTCAACCAGCAGGAATTCGATCGCCTGGTCTTCGAAGCGCGCGATGAAGGGCGGACCGTCTTTCTCTCGTCGCACGTCCTCAGCGAAGTCGAGAAGACCTGCTCGACGGTGGGCATCATCCGCGATGGTCGGCTGGTGCGCCTGGGGGATGTCGCCGAAGTGAAGGCCATCAAGCGCTACGAAATGACGATCACCTTTGCCAGGGCGATCCCCGCCGAGACATTCAAGACGCTGGACGGCGTGATCGAGGTGAAGGCGCTGGATGAAGGACATGGCCTGCACCTCGCCATGCAGGGACCGGCGGATGCGGTGATCAAGGCGGCAGCGCGCTATCCGGTCGTGTCGCTGACGAGCTACGAGCCGAGCCTGGAGGATATCTTCCTTCGCTACTACGAAGCGGACGCTCCGCGTACCACGGTGCCGGACCATGTGGCTTAGCAGCGTCTTCCTCAAGACCCTCCGCGACTACCGGATCCCGATCCTCGGCTGGGGCATCGGCATGGGCCTCGTCGTGGTATCACCGATGGCGAGCGTCGCGACGCTCCTGACGACGCCGCAGGCGCGAGCGCAGTTGGTCGGCCTGGCTTCGACGTTCGCGTGGAACGCGGATGTGGTCGCGGTCGACACAATCGGTGGCTACGCGACCTTCAAGATCGGTGTCTTCATCTTCTTGATCGCCGTCTGGCCGCTGCTGGCCGCCAGCCGCATGCTGCGCGGCGAGGAAGATCGCGGATCGCTGGATGTGTTGCTCTCGCTGCCGCGCCCTCGATTGGCGGTGGCCCTCGAAAAGCTGGCCGCGATATGGACCGCGCTCCTCGCGATGGGGCTGTTGATCGGGCTACTGGCCTTCGCGGGCGGCCAGAAGTTCGGTGGTGGCTTCAGCCTTGGCGATGGGCTCCTCTTCGGCTTGAACCTCGCGCTTCTCTGCGCCGTGATTGGCGGCGTAGCGCTGTTGATCTCGCAATTCACCCAGGAGTCCGGGCCTGCGGCGGGCTGGACGGCAGGCCTCCTGCTCATCTTCATCGTCCTGGACATGGTCCGCCGGGTAATTCCCAACACTGAATGGATCTCCCGCTTCTCTCCGGTCTACTACTACAACCTGAGCAAAGCCCTGGTGCCAGGCTACGGCGTCAATGCCGGCGCGATGCTCCTCCTACTCGTCCTCACCGTGGTTCTTAGCGGCGCGGCGGTCTGGCTCTTCCTTCGTCGCGACGTCGGCGGGACGGTCCCGCTCCCACGCTGGCTCCGGCTCCCCGAGCGCCCGGCGAGCCGGGCGTTGCCGGTCGGAGACTGGTCGCTGCGCTCGGTCTACGCGCGCAGCCTGGGAATGATCGCGATGCCGACCTTCTGGTGGACGCTGGGCATTGCGGGCTTCGCCGGCTGGATTATTTTCGCTGTCCAGCAGATGGAGTCGAGGCTGTCGTCCTTGTTCGCGAGCTCGCCCACCGTCCTGAACTTCATCAAGACCCTCGGTGGAGGCGATGCCACCGTCAGTGCCGGCTTCTTGAGCGCGATCTTCGTCTTCCTCCCGCTCTTCCTGATGGCCTTTGCCGTCACCCAGGTCAACGGATGGTCCGCCGACGAGCAGGACGGCCGCCTCGAGCTGCTGCTCGCAACTCCGCAGCGGCGCCTCGAGGTGTTGCTGGCCCGCTTCGCCGCCCTCGGCACCGCCACCGTCTTCATCGGCGTGATCACCTTGCTCGCGTCGATTGGCGCCGCCGCGGCGGCAGGCCTGCCGCTCGATGCGGGCAACCTCACGGCCGCCACGCTCGGCATGATCCCGCTCGGTCTGCTGATCGCCGCCATCGGGTACCTGGCCTCGGGGTGGCTGCGCACAGCGGCAGACACCGGGTTGCTGAGCTTCCTGCTGCTCATCTGGTTCTTCATCAGCTTCATCGGGCCGGAATTCCTGCCCAGTGCCACGCTCCGCCTCTCGCCCTTCTACTACTACGGCACGCCGCTCATCCACGGGCTGGCATTGACCTCGGTGCTGGGCCTGATCGCGGTCGCCGCCCTGGCGTTGGGCCTTGGCGCGTTGCGATTTGTCCGCAAAGATATTGGGGTGTAGGCTCGAGCAGTGACCACACCAAGAAGCACGCCCACTTATCGGACCGGCAAGATTTGCTACATCGAGATTTCGGCCAAGAACATCCAGCAGTCGGCCGAGTTCTACCAGCGTGCCTTCGGATGGCAGACGCGACGCCGCGGTGACGGCTCGCTGGCATTCGACGACACCGTCAACGAGGTCAGCGGTACATGGGTAGTCGGACGGCCGATCGCTGCTGAGCCCGGGCTGATGGTTTACATCATGGTCGGCAATGCCGCTCTGGCGGTTGACGCGATCGTCTCTGCCGGCGGTGCGATCGTGAAGGCGGTTGACCCGAAGGCCCGTGAGGTCGTCGCGACCGTCCGTGACCCCGCGGGAAACCTGATCGGCATCTACCAGCAGCCCGGCCTGGCAGAAACCGA
>DATEHI010000086.1:0-3632 GCA_035279665.1 Candidatus Dormiibacterota bacterium
TGCCGGCGATCGCGTTATTGACCCTGGGCACGATCACGTTATTGACCCACCCCTGGGCGCGTCCATCCTAACCTCGCCGGGCCGCGATGGACCGGCTGTGACGGTTGGCGATCACCTCCTTTCTGGTGGTTTCGGACGACCCATTGGTCTCGGCCTCGTCGTTGCGGGCGTCTGAGGGCGTTGTAGCGGCTCGGCTTTCGGGGTCGTCGCCGGTTTCGGGGCCGAGAAGGCTGTCGACACCCCGCTGAGCGCGGTCGGGACGCTGCTGTGGCCGGAAAGAGCGGCCGCTCATGAGGATCTGGTGGGCCGAGTTGAGCAGGCGGTCGAGGATGCCCTCAGCCAAGACCGGGTTGGGGAACAGCGGATACCAATCGTTGGGTCCTCGGTTGGAAGTCGTAATCGTCGAGCCGGCGCGCACGCGCTCTCCGACGAGCTCGTACAGATCCTCGGACTGCTGCGGCGTGAAGTCGCGCATGGCGAAGTCGTCAAGGATGAGCAGATGGGGCTTGAGGTAGCGGCGCAACCGCTGCTCCCAGGTGCCATCGAGATGTCCTGCGGCGAGGTCCTGAAACATGTGCGAGGTCTTGGTGAAGAGCACGGTGTAGCCACGCGAGCAGGCCTCCCACCCCAACGCCTGGGCGACGTGGGACTTGCCCAAGCCGACCGGTCCGTAGAGAATGACCGACTCCTTGTTCTCGAGGTAGCGGCAGGTGGCGAGGTCGCGAATCTGGCTGGCTGGGACCTTAGGGTTGAAATGGAAGTCGTACTCGGGAAGGGTCTTGACCTCGTCGAAGTGGGCGCGATTGATGCGCGCCTGCAAAGAGTTCGACTGGCGACGCGCGATTTCGTCTTCGAGCAGCAGCTCCAAGAACTCGACGTGCCCGAGCTCGCTATCACGGGCCTGTGCGGTTCGTGTCTCCAGCGTGTTCACGATTCCGCCGAGGTTGAGCGAGCGAAGTTTGGCTTGCAGTGTGTGAGGGTTCATCGAATGCCTCCTGCCAGCACGACCTCAGGGCCGTGCAGGAATGCGGGCGCGGTGTTGGCGCGCTCGTGGATCACGGCGACGTCGAGCTGGTCACGTCCGCTGCTGAGCAGGTTGCGCACGGTCATGAACTGTCCGTCGGTGAGCGCTGCCACCCGGCAGGCAGCCTCCATGCGCTCGACCGGATAGACGTCGGCAAGACGGAGGATGGCCTGCGCCTGGCGCAGGTGGTGAATCGCGCCGTCCTCGAGCAGGCTGGCGACGACCAACGTGGTGTTCGGGCCGATGTGCTCGGCGTACTTCCGACACCAGGGCGCGTTGCGAACGAAGAAAGCCGCCTTCTCCTGGGGGTAGTCCGCCCAGTCGGTCTGGCGCTGGCCGGCCGGAACTCGAATGTGGGTCTTGACCAGCTCCTCGCCGTCGAAGACCTCAACCGTCTTGTCGCGTAGGCAGGCTTGCAGCCACTGACTCTGGTAGCGCCAGGGCACTGAGTAGAGAGCGGCACGCACGTTGATGTGGATGTCGCGGGGGACCTTCACCTTGTGCCAGCTGACCGTCTCGTACCGCCCGGCCGGCAGCGGCAGCATCAGCTTGCGCTCGAGCTCAAAGAGGTCGAGAGGTCGCTGTCGAGTCGTCCGGTGGACTCTGCTCCCGGCCGTCTCCATGCACCAGATCGGTGCCGCGCGCAAGATCGCGTCGAAGCTTCCGAAATGACGACCGGACCAGAACGAGTCGCGGGCATAGGGAACGTTTCGCTCCACCACCGGCTTGTCCCGCGGCTTCTCCAACCGACAGGGGTCGAGCAGGGTGCCGTAGAACTGAGCCATCTCGGCGTAGGTCCGATTGAACTTGGGGTCGTACAGGCTCGCCTTCATCACCCCGTCCTTCAAGTTGTCGAGCACGATGCGCATCGGCACCGCGCCGAAGAACTCGAAGGCCTCGACGTGACAACGGATCCACGTCTTTAGGTCCAGCTTCCACACCGGCCGGATGTACATGTGCCGGCTCGCCGCCAGCACCATCAAGAACAACCAGAGCCGACGCCGCACCTGGGTCACCGGGTCGACCCACATGCCGAGCACGCCGAAGTCGACCTCGGCCACCTCGCCCATCGCCGCCGGCGGCCGGATCACCGTGATCCGCGCCGGGTCGCCCTCGCGCACCACCCGGCGCACGAAGCGCCGGAAGGTGATCACGCTGCAGCGGACTCTGCCCGCGTCATGCAGGCGCTGCCACACCGTCGCCATCGTCGAGTGCTTCAGGGCCTCGGCGATCTCGTCGTGCAGCCCACGCAGCTCAGTCCAGAAGTCGGTACGGATCTCGCCGTCCAGCTCCGGACACGACTTGCTCACCCATGCCGTCAGCTCGGATTTCGACAGCACCGGCTCGCGCTTCAGGCCAGCCTTCTCCGCAGCTGCCAGGTACTTGCGCACCGTGTTTCTGGCCACTCCAGTGGTGCGCACGATTTGTCTGACCGTGCGCCCGGCCTGCCAGTGCACCAGGACCTCAACTATGTCGCTCACTTCGATCCTCCTGCGTGCCACTACGCCTCCTCGGTCCGAAACTTTGGAGGCAGGGTGCCACGCCTTGGGACTTGCCCAGGGGAGGGGTCAATTCCGTGATCGACCCCTGGGTCAATTCGGTGATCGAATCAGCCGTTCAGGGGGTCAATTCCGTGATCGCTGGCAGTTGACCGCTTTCGTGGCCCCCCGGCCATTTGGCCGGAGCGATTACGGACCTTCACCACCCGCGCTCGATGGCCGCGTCGAGACGCCGATCCGGCGGACCTCGTCGACCCCTCTACCGCACTCAGCCAATCCCTGGTCCGCCGGCCGGCTCCAGCCCTGCCTGCAGCTTGCGGAGCAGACGGCCCAACGTCTTGAGCTCGTCGCGGCTGAGGCTGGACACCATCCGTGCGCTCGCCTCCGCCCCCGCCACCACCGCCTCGTCGGCGACCTTGGAGCCCTGCTCGGTGAGCTCGACCAGGATGCCTCGGCGATCGTCAGGATCGGTGCGCCGCGCAACCAGGTGGCGGCGCTCGAGCCGGTCGAGCCGGCTGGTGATGCCCGCCGAGGAGAGCATCAAGGCGCGCGAGAGCTGGGTCGGCGAGAGCCGCTGAGGGGTTGCGACCCCCCGAAGCGCGTAGAGCACACCCACTTCGCCTCGGTTCAAGCCGTGGCGGCCGAAGACCTCGTCGTGCCAGCGTCCGAATTGAAGCGCGATGCGGCCGATCCGCTCCACCACCTCAGAAGACTCGATGTCCAGCTTGGGGCTGAGCGTCGACCACCGGTCGAGGACCTCAGCGGTCCAGTCCCGATCCACACCGCAAGTATATGGAATAGATGACTCACTTCCCGATTTGTAGCAGATCTCTCATCATGAAGCTAGTATCGATCTAGTCAGGCAAGGAGGGTCCTCGATGAAGCCGTCGCTCATGTTGCTGCTGGCGCCGTCCAGGCGATCTTCGCTGGGCCCCCGGTCCAGACACCGGGTCGGCGGTCGGCGTTCTGAGCGCAAAACGCCTCGTTGATGACGGCGTCCGCGGAAACCACCTCGCGGAAGACAGCAACCGCAGCCACCTCCACCCCGCAGCACAGAGGAGACCAGCATGTCAAACCGGCCCGGCAGCAGCGGCACCCTGTTGGAACAA
>DATEHI010000087.1:0-104319 GCA_035279665.1 Candidatus Dormiibacterota bacterium
GGGCGCCGCGGCGGTTCGTCAAGAAGAGGCCAGCCTGCTGCAGGCGGCGCAGACCATGGACCCAGGGACGTTCACCGGCATCGCGAAGAATTTCGAGCATCGAGTGGACGCCGCGGGGGCGCTGGCCGAGGCAAACCACGCCTACCAGCGGCGCTACCTGCACATCGGCGAGCCGGTCGACGGTCTGGTCCGGCTGGACGGCGTGCTCGACGCGGAAGGTGGCGCGACGCTGCGGACGGCGTTGCAGCCCTTCATGAAGCCAGTCCACGATGACGCGCGCAGCTACGGCCAGCGCGGCGCCGATGCGCTGATGGCACTCTGCCGGCAGGGAACGGGCAGCCGGCGCGACGGCGCGGGCCCGCGGCCACAACTGATCATCCGGGCCAGTCTCGACACGCTGGCGGGGGCGCCGGGGGCCCCAGCGGGTGAGCTGGATGGGGGCGGGACCGTACCGGCGGAGACCGTCCAGCGCCACGCCTGCGACAGCGCGATCATCCGGATCACCGGCCAGGGCGAGCTGGACCATGAGCTCACCCACGCCAGCCGGACGATCCCGGCGTCGACCCGGCGCGCGCTCGAGTCACGAGACCAGCATTGTGTGTTCCCGGGGTGCAGCCGGCCGACGATCTGGTGCGATGGGCACCACCTGGTCTGGTGGATCAAAGGCGGTGCGACGACGCTCCCCAACCTGGCGCTATTGTGTCGACCCCATCACCGGATGGTCCACGAAGAGGGCTGGCGTTTGGTCCGCCACAAAGACGGACGGTTCACGGCGATGCCGCCGCCCGGGTCGTTGATGCCCAACTCGCGATCGGCCTGAAGCGATTTATCCGACAGAACCGAGGCCGCTCGCCGTTGTATCCGTGACGGTTCGGCCTGATGTCGTTTCCTAGGGCTCTCGGCGAACCTCAGAACCCCGCGCAACAGCCGCGGGGTTTTTCTTTGTCCAGACGAGCGCATGGGCGTAGGCAAAGCTCTGAAATCGCCCACCTGGAAAAATCGACCCGTAGTGACGTTCGAATGCCTGGCGCGAGAGATACCGATCGCTCGCCAGGTGCTCCAGCCAGGCTGCGCTGGTCCTGAAGTGCAATAACCAGGCGGCTTGGCGCCAGCCGAGACGCGCAATGTCACCGGGTACGTGGCGCACGGCCCCAAGGACATGAACCCAACGCGGCGGCGTCGGCCGCGAGGCAATGTTGTCGATCAGGATCGCGACGCCGCCCGCCCTCACCAAGCCTCGTAAATGCAAAAGGGCCGCGTTCAGGTCTGGCAGGTGATGCAGCGCCGTCGAGCTGAAGACCAAGTCAAACCCATCGGCATCCGCGAAAGACATCAGGTCGGAGGCGAGATAGCGCACGTGCGGACGTGACCGGCGTCGGCGAGCGATGTCGATCAATGGCTCGCTAATGTCGACGCCGACGACTTCGTCGAAACGCTCGGCAAGCACTTGCGTGTGGCGGCCCGCCCCACACCCGGCGTCGAGAGCCCGGTGTCCATGAGCAGGCAGCTGCTTTACTAGCCAATTGCGCAGGCTACCGGGCTCGAGGCTTGCGAACCGATCGTAGTCAGCAGCGAATCGATCGAACGACTGCCCGTCCGGCACGTGCCGACCCTATCAGTTGCCTGGGACTAAGCCCAACGCAGATAATCGCGACTTGAGCCTTTCAATCACAGCTGAACCGTTTGATTCGCACGACGCGAAACGATTGATCGCGGCGCTGGACACCGGCCTGGCCGAGCTGTATCCGCCCGAGCAGCGCTTCGGGCCGAACCTCAAAGCCCACCATCTCGAAGGCGGCCGGGGGACGTTCCTGGTGGCGCGCGAGGCTGGCCGCGCCGTCGGCTGCGGCGCCATCCGGTTGCTTGACGCCACAACGGCAGAAGTCAAGCGCATGTACGTCGAGCCCAGCCAGCGCGGGCGTGGCGTGGGCCGGGCCGTCCTGGCCAGACTGGAGGCGGCCGCCGCCCAGCTGGGTGCGCGGCGCCTCGTGCTCGAGACCGGCACAAACTCGCCTGAGGCGCTGGGACTCTACGGCCGCGCCGGTTTCACGCAGATCGACTGTTGGGGAGAGTACGCGACTTCGCCCACGAGCGTTTGTCTCGAAAAAAAGCTCTGACGGGTCAGGACGCGAAGTAATGGGCCGTGAAGGACTCGAACCTTCGACCAACCGGTTATGAGCCGGCCGCTCTAACCACCTGAGCTAACGGCCCCTGGATGTCTCATTTTGCCTGCGGGACGTTCAGGCAGGTCGAAGGGCGCCACGGTCGGCTTGAAAATATCCTCTGGCATTCGCGCCACCGGCTCATGAACTCGGACAGGGAAAGGCATCTGGTTCAGGACGTCTCTGACCTCGAGGCCAGGCGCAATCTCGATCATTGCAAGACCCTGCGGCTCGAGCCGGAACACGGCGCGCTCCGTGACGTATAGAACGACCTGTTTATTTCTGCGCGCTTGCTCGGCACTGAACGTCAAATGGTCGACCTGATCGACAAACTTTTCGTTCCGGCCCTCGAGCGTAAAGCAGAAACATACGAGCCTGGCGCTTTGGGTTATGTCGATGAAGCCGCCGGCGCCGATCACGCGCCCTCCCAGAAGACTCACGTTCACATTGCCTTCACGGTCTATCTGGCCGGCGCCCATGAACGTCGCATCCAGTCCCCCACCGTTGTAAAAATCAAACTGGCTGGCATGCGGAATGATCGCCGTCGGGTATCTCGTGATGCCGAAGTCGACGCCGCCCGCCGGCACCCCGCCGTAGACTCCGGACTCGACAGTGAGCGTAATCGCGCTCGATAGGCCGGCCTCGGCCAGCGCCGGCCCGACGCTATCGCCCGGAATACCAGTGCCGATGTTCACGATATCGCCCCGATGAAGAAATCTAATGGCCCGGCGGCCGATTGCCAGGCGCGTCGAGTACGCCACCCGGGGCAGCTCAGCGCCGGAAGACGCCAGGATATAACCCTGGTCGTAGAACACGCCGTCTGACTGCCGATGCTGCCGTTCCGGATCGGGCGCCTGAACAACGAGATCGACGAGACAGCCAGGAACCGTGACCTGCCGTGGCGCGATGGCCCCGCGGGCGACGAGGTTCTTTGCCTGGCAGATAACCAGGCCATTCGCGTTATGCGCCGCCTGGGCAATCGCCAGTGCATCGAGGGTAACCGCCTCTTCTTCCAGGGAACAATTGCCGTCGGCGTCAACAGCGCTGGCGCGAAATATGCCGACGTCGATCATGAAACTGCGATAGAGCATGAACTCTTGACCGTCGATGTGCTGAATCGCGACGTAGTCCGGCGCGTGGTCACGGGCGGGCTGGTTGACTTTGCCTCCCTCGATTCGCGGGTCGACAAACGTCCCGAGACCGATCCGCGTCAGGTTTCCCGGCCGGCCGGCGGCAATGGCTCGATATAGAGTCGAGATCTGCCCCTGCGGCAAGCAGACGGCCTCGGCCAGGCCCTGTCCCAAAAAAGACGACATTCTTGGCATCAAGCCCCAGTGCGGGCCGACGATCCGTTTCGCGAGCCCCTCGACGGCGAAGTGCTCGAAGCCAATTTTCCGATTCGACTGCCCGGCGGCATGCACGATGACGAGGTCCCGCGGATGGCCGGTCTGACGGAACGTCTCTTCGATGCCCTCGTAGAGCGCCTCGGCTACGCCCATGAGCGTGAAGCCGTCGACGGCGACCGTCGCACCGTCCGGGATCGCCGCGACAGCCTCCCGGACCGAGGCGAGCCTCACAACACGTAGCCGCCGCCGACGTTGATCACTTCGCCCGTGATATAGCCCGCTTCGTCGGATGCGAGGAATGCCACCAGGGCGGCGACGTCGGCGGGCTGGCCGGCGCGGCCGAGCGGGATCTTCTCGACCTGCTTTTCGCGGATCGCATCGGGAATGCTCCGGGTCATGACGGTGTCGATAAAGCCCGGGCAGATGGCATTGACGGTCACCTGAGAGCGCGCCAGCTCTTTGGCAGCCGTCCGGCTCAGGCCGACGACGCCGGCCTTGGCCGCCGCGTAGTTCGCCTGGCCGATGTTGCCCATCCAGCTGGCCGAAGAGATATTCACGATCCGGCCCGTTCCTGCGGCGCGCATGATGCGGCTCGCCGCCCGGGTCATGAAAAATACGCCCGAAAGATCTACGGCGATGACCTGGTGCCATTGCTCGTCCGTCATTTTGTGCAGCATGGCGTCACGATTGATCCCGGCATTGTTCACCAGGATGTCCAGACGGCCGTAACGAGCGTGGACGTTCTCGACGACGGCATCGCACTCGGGGGCCTTCGATACGTCAAGTCTCACGCCGAGGCCGGCGGGACTCAGACCCGATGCAACGGTGTGTGCGTCCGCTTCATTTATATCAGCGCACACGACGGTGGCCCCGTCTTGCGCGAGTTTGCGGACGATCCCCTCGCCAATGCCGCGGCCCGCTCCCGTAACAATCGCGACTTTGCCTGTCAGCAAGTCTCCAGATAGTAACGCCACGAGGCCCAAGCGAAACGCCGGGGTCACGGCTCAAAGACGACTACGCGCTCGATATCGCTATCGCAATGGAGCGCCGTTAGGTTGAACGCAACACACGGAACGTTCCATGAAAATCAGCACATTCGCGTCAATCTCTATCTTGGGCAGCACCATCGCCGGCAGTTTGATGCTGAGCCCGGTTCGCCCGCAGCCAATCGCTCGATCGGCGCCCATCGCCCAGACGCTGCCGTTCACCGGAACGCAGGTGGCCATCTCTCGCATCAAGCATCCCATCGAACTGGAAGCGCCGATGACGCCCACGGAAATCTACGAGCAATACGTCCCGCCGCCGCCGGACCCAACGCCGGCACCCGCGGCAGCCGCCGCCCCGCGGGCATGGGCGCCGTCCGCCGGGTACGTGACGATCCCAGTGCCGATCTATGCGCAGGCAATGACGCTGGACTGCGAAACCAGCGCCTTGCGCATGGGCCTGGCGACCTTTGGGCATTACTACAGCGATTCGGCATTGTTCGCGTACGAGAGTCCGGATACCCGCGCGCCGGTGATGGGCCCGAACCACACGGTCGTCCAATGGGGCGATCCCTATGCGAACTTTGTGGGCAACGTCTGGGGAAACGACTACACGCCGACGGGATACGGCGTCTACTACCCGGTGATCGTCGCGATTGCGCACTCGCACGGGATGCCGAATGCCTACGGCGGCGAAGGGTTTGCCCCGGCCACGGTCTATAGCGCGCTATCCGCCCAGCATCCGGTCGAGATCTGGATCGAGACGAACTGGACGCGTCCCTGGATGGGGACCTGGACGGCGTGGGACGGCCGAAAGGTTCGCTACTCCTACGTCGAGCACGCGGTCATTCTCAGCGGCGTCTCGGCGACCCAGGTCCGGGTCAATGACCCCCTTCATGGCACGCAGTACTGGATCAGCAAGTCGCTCTTCGAGACCGTCTGGCGCGACTTCAACAACATGGCGGTCATCTTCCAATAGCGCGGACCGGCCTAGCGCCTCGCCCAGTATCTGTCACTCCTCGGCGAGGTATCGCAACGCGAGCCGGACGGGCCCATGCCGGCTCTGATGCAGTAACGGCACCTCACCCTCGGAAAGTAAGCCAAACCGTCTGACCAGATATCCCCAGGCGACCGTCGTCAGCGCGGTCGCCAAAACGGCGATCAAGACCGTGAGTCGCGTCGACAGGTGAATGAACGCAAATGGCAATAAAAGCAAATACGGCGAGGCGGCCATGAGACATCGTCCCGAATAGCCCCAGGGAATCACCAGCGTGGCTCGATCGAACGCTCGCCAGGCAACGAACGTCAATACCAGGGTCAGCGCCGTCGTCAGTCCCACGGCGAGGACCGCGCCCCACAGGCCAAAATTCTTTATCAGCCAGAAATCCGCGAAGGCGGCGAAGCCCAATTGGGCGATCGTAATCAAGGCGTTCAACCAGGCCAGTTCGCGAACGCGGACCACCAGGCCCCAGGGGGTGGCCAGCAAGGCCGCAACGAGAAATAGCAGCATGACCGGGGCGATCCCTTCGGCCGGTGGCAGGCGGCCGGAGGTATAAAGCCGGATCACCGGTCCGAGGAGGGCGCCGCCCGCGAAGGCCACCGGGAACGCCACCAGGAAGATGCCCTTGTAGAAGGCCATCACGGCGGCACGGACCCGGTCCGATTCGCGACGCCAGCCCTCGAGCGTACCCACGACCCAGGCGCCCGTCAGCAAGCTGGGAATCAACGAGACGAGCCGCTGTGGGATGTTATATCCAGTGTCGTAATAGGCCACGGCCTTTGAGCCGACGAATCGCAAGAGAAAAATATTCTCGAACTGCAGGCCGACGGCGGAGGCGATCAATAGACTGGGCAGCCAGCCGCTCGCGTAGACGAGCAATCTCCGCCACCCCACGCGGTCGCCCGCAAGGCCTTGCGCCCGTTCGATGCGACGAACGAGGACAAGAAAATACGTGGCTGCCAGCGCCGACTGGCCGATCGCGCCCGCGACCAGGACGCTGCCCAGGTGACCGCCGCGACGGAGAAAGATCACGGCCAGCACCAGGGTGAGCGCACCGGCGATCGGCGTCGCGATCGCCTGGCTGCGCATGTCGTAAACCGCCACCAGCGCGAAGGAGAGGACGCCGGTGGCAATGCCGCCGAGGAGCAAGACGGTTCCGAGGGCCAGCAGGTCGGCGACGTGGGCATGCAGGATGCTATCGATCACCGGCCGCAACACGAAGACCGCGGCGCTTGTCAGCGCCCAGACCGCCACGACGGCGATGGCGCTCTTGCGAACAAGATCCCGGGCGGCAGCCCGGTCGCCGCGGCCGAGGACCTCCGGCAGGTAGCGGAGTAATCCCTGGTCCTGACCGAACGTGGCCAGCAGAGATATATAAACCAGGACGCTCAGGACAAACGTATAGCGGCCATACTCGTCGGTGGAGAGTTGGCGGATCAGGAAGGCCCCCAACGCGAGCGTCGTGACGGCACTAGCGGCCCGCCAGGCGATCGTCCAGCCGACCAGGCCTGTGGTCCGGTCCGCCAGCCCTGCGCTCGAGGCGTCGCTAGATGGTTTCGCCATGGACTCGCGGGATTATAGGTGGCTTCCGGCTACAATGCCCGGCGATGTTCCTGTTGGCGGACCTGGTGGAGCTGGTCCGTCACCCACTCTCGGCACTCAGGCTCATAGATGCCCGCCGCCGGCTGGCCGACGGGATGACCGCGCTGGGGCTTTCCATCACGCTGCCCGCGGCCGCTGCTGAACTTGCCGCCCTGGGGCCATATCGGCCTCCGGCGAACCTGGCGTCGCTGCCCTCGCTCACGGCGCAGGGGGCTGATATCTATGCCCGTTGGGTCTACATGCATCGGTTCGTTCTACCCCTCTATGGCATCGCCATCAGTGCGATTCTTTGGGGCGCCGCGGCCGGCTTGATCCACGTGATCGCCCGAGCGCTGGGCGGACGCGGCGATTTCGCCGGCCTGGCGAAGCTGGTCGGCTACGCCGCGCTCGTGGGCCTTGTCGCCCTGCCGGTGGCGCTCGTGGACGCGCTGCTCAAACTGCAGGGCGCCGCTGGAGCCGAGTTGGCCTTCGGCCAGCTCGCGACCCTCGTCGCTGTGGCCGTCTTTCTCTGGCAGAACGCTTTGCTCGTGATCGCGACGCGAGATCACTACGCGATATCAACCGAGCGTGCCGTGGCCGCCGTCGTGGGGCCTCTCGGTGTCGTGCTGGTGCTGCTTCTCGTGCTGATTATTCTTGGCATCGTGTTGGCGATCGTCGCGCAGCAGCCATGATCGCCGGCCGGTTTCCCGAGAATTTTCTATGGGGCACCGCCACGGCGTCGCACCAAGTCGAAGGCGGCAACCATGGCAACGATTGGTGGGCATGGGAGCAGGTCCCCGGGCATATCAAGAATAACGACCGTTCCGATCCGGCCTGCGAGCATTACGAGAGATACTCGACCGACTTCGACTTGCTGCGAGATTTACACCAGAATGCGCATCGCTTCTCCGTTGAGTGGTCGCGGATCGAGCCGGCGCCCGGGGAATTTTCCGCGACGGCACTGGCGCATTACCGCGACGTTTTGCAAGCCCTTCGTGACCGCGGCATGGAGCCGCTGGTCACGCTGCATCACTTCACGAATCCGACCTGGATCGCTCGGGCGGGCGGCTGGGACGCCCCCCAGACGTCTGAGCATTTCGCCAGGTTTGCGCAGCGGGTCACGGACGAACTTGGAGGGCTGGCCCGCTTCTGGATCACGATCAACGAACCGACGGTGATCGCCTACCAGGGCTACCTCCGGGGCGAGTGGCCCCCCGGGACGCGCGACCTGGGCGCCGCCGCCCGGGTCCTGGTAAACGTCCTGCGCGGACACTGGATGGCGTACGAGCGCATCAAGACACGGCATGGGGATCTTCAAATCGGCCTCGCGCATCACTTGCGTGTCTTCGACCCGGCGCGGTGGTTCATGCCCCAGGACCGCGTGGTCGCCGCGGCCTTCAACCGGGTGTTCAACGAGACGATGCTCACGTCACTGCGACTCGGACGGCTCGTGTTTCCATTGACGCGTGCCGGACGAGCCAGCGGGCCGCGCCACAGTCAAGATTTCATTGGCCTGAACTATTACGCGAGAGAACTCGTGCAATTCAACCACCGCTATCGCGCCGAACTGTTTGGCGAGCGCGTGCTCCCGGCCGGCGCCCCGAGGTCAGACCTCAATTGGGAGCTGTATCCGGAGGGCCTGTACCGGACGCTACGGTCTTTGCTGGGTGAACAACTGCCCATTCTCGTTACCGAGAATGGCATCGCCGACGCCGCGGACGCGAAGCGGCCGGAATTCTTGCTCACCCATGTGGGCGCCATGCTGCGGGCCATCCAGACCGGCGTTCCCGTGCGCGGCTACTTTCACTGGACATGTTTCGACAATTTCGAGTGGGCCGAGGGTTATAGCGCCAAATTCGGGTTGATCGCGTGCGATCCGGTGACCCAGGAGCGCCGGCCACGCCCCAGCGCCCGCTTGTATGCCGAGATCTGTCGACTAAATGGCTTGCCGGCTACGGTCGAGCTTCCGCCAGCGCCTCGGCAGCCCGCAGAGCCAGCCGGCCCGGCCGACCTGCGCTGAGCGTTTCATGTGGCCGGGGAGGATCGCCGACGAGAAAACGATGCTCCATGTGGGCGATGACCTGGCCGGAGACGTCCAGCTCGGCCATCACGCGGTAGACACCGTCCGCATGCAGCCGGACGGCCGGCTCGGCGATCACGGCCGCCGGGTCCAGCTGATCTGGAATCGTAATCCAGTCGCGGCCCTTGAAGCGCCGTTTCGCGAACCAGCCACGAATTTCGCGCCACAGGGCCGTCTCGTGGGCGCGCTCGCGCTCGATACGCCAGCGCAGGCGCGCCCGGCCCTGACGCCTGGGGTCGTCGTTGACGCAGACAATACGCAGATGTTGCAACCGGCCCCGGGGCAGCCGGAGCAGCAGGCCATCGACGGCCGCCTCGTTCTCTGGAAGGTCGATCGTCAAGAATAACGGCGTAAACGCCTCGGTAACGGCCCGGTAGGCGCGTTTGGGCCGGCGCGCGTGGTCGACAATGGACGCCGTGATCGCCGGAAAGTTATCGACGAGCTGAAAAATCAAAACGCCGCCGCAATGCGCGAACTTCTGGCGCCGGAAGCGATCGATCGCGAAGCGCAGCAAATGCGCCTGGTACTCCTGGCTGGCTCGCACGCACGCATCGCGGCTCGGGTGCGTCGATGGTGAGCCGATACCGCTGCGCGCCCATTCGGCGGGCTGGTAGCCGGCGTAGCGCCAGCTCTCGTCGTCATCGGCGACCGGCCAGCCGCGATTCAAGTGGCGCCAGACCGGCGAGTTCGCGTTTGGCAAGGCCTGGGCGCCCACTTCGGAGACGAACGCTGGGCTCAAGTCGGCCAGGTCTCGCCAGTGTCCCTGGGACCAGCCCTGGCCGCAGTGCAGGTCCTGGTCGCCGGCGCCGGCGAGGACGGGCCGTGATCGGTCGAGCGTTCGTATGAGCGTGGCGGCCTCTTCGTCGACGTCGCGATTCAGTTGCTCCGTATGACGCTCGCCCAACCAGGCGAGCGAGCGGCTCCACGGTGGATCTGCATGAACCGCATAGCAAATCACCGACGGCTTGTTGAACAGCACGTGGACCAGCTCTTCGGCCTGCGAGCTGACGGCTTCGCGAAAAAACGCCAGCGACCGGACGTCGGCCCGATGCACGTATGAGCCAACGATTGGCATGTCTTGCCAGATCAGGAGCCCGGCCCGATCCGCGGCATCGTACAGCGCGGGGGCCTCGACGTGCGCGTTCAATCGGAGCATGTCCATGTTGGCCTGCTGGGCCAGCTCAAGGTCGGCTTTTAAGACATCGTCAGCGGCGGCATCGAGAAAAAACTCTGAGCAATAATTGGCGCCGCGCATGAACATCGGGCGGCCATTGACGGCAAAGGTCCAGCCCTCGGCCCTCGTTTGCAGCCCGACGTCACGGATGCCGAAGGTCTCACTCAGGCTGGCGCTACGCCGTTCGTCCGCCGTGATCTCCAGCTCGGCGCGATAGAGCGCCGGCTCGCCGTGGGCCCAGGGATACCAGAGCTGCGGATCCGGCAACGCGAGCTCGACGACCAGGTCCTGGACATCGTGGCCATTGAGCCTGAAAGCGCGGCGCATCTCCAACGGCGCCGACGTGAGGTTGTTCCCGCCGATTCGTATCGCCAGTTCCCCGGTCATGATCCGGCCATCGAGGTTGCGCAGCCGGATGCGAAGCGCCAGCCGCGCGAGATCCCCCTGTTCGACGCGCGGCTCACAGTGCATCCATTCGGCCACGACGTGGCCGACCTGCTCGAGCAGTACCGGCCGCCAGAGCCCCATCGGAACGTGCCAGACGTACTGTTCACCAAGCCGGCCCAGCTCGCGACTGGGATAGGGCTTGGTATCTGAATCATTGAAGAGGCCCATCAGGTGGCGCTTGGCCGCCAGGTCGGTCTCCACCGGCGCCTCGATGCAGACCGCCAGCACGTTCTCTTCGAGCAAGAACGACGAAATATCGAAGCTAAAGGGCGCGAAATAGCCGTAGTGGCTGCCCAGCAAGCGGCCATTGAGCCAGACGTTGGCAACCAGGAACGCGCCCTCGAATCGCAGCAATGTTCGCTGGCGGTGGCGAGGCCGCGGAAAGCGCACCCGGTACCAGATCGCCTCGTTGCCGGTCGTTGCACCGTGTAGGCGCGGCACCGGCACCGGCGCCCAGGCGTCGTCGTCGAAGTCGGTGCTCGAAAAGCCGCGATCTTCGCCTTCGCCGAGCGTGGCGATGGCCATCCGCCAGCCCGCGGTAAGGTCCTGGCGGTTTAACGCCTGGGCTGGAAACAGCGAGAGGCAGTCATTCAGCGGCATCTCAGGCCGCCCTCTCGCTCATGGCGCCGTCCACGGAACGGACGCGATAGAACTCGGGTGCCTTGTGGAATTCGTCGGCGAAGCCCTCCGCCAGGTGCTGTTGCACGTCATCGACGCCAGTCGCCTCCAGCAAGGCCAGGACGCAGCCGCCGAAGCCGCCACCCATCATCCGCGCGCCGACCACCTGCGGCATCCCGGCGGCGAGCTCCACGAGGCAGTCAAGCTCCCGGCAGCTTACCGCGAAATCGAGGCGAAGACTCTCGTGAGATGCATAGAGAAGCGGGCCGAGGCCCCGGGGCGAGCGCCGGCGGAGCGCGTCGGCGGCTTGCAGGACCCGGGCATTTTCCGTCACGACGTGTTGGGCGCGGCGCCGTTCAACGGGGTTGGCGATTCGCACCAGGTCGGCGTCCGTTGCGTCGCGCAGGCTGCGCAGCCCGAGCGCGGCGGCGGCGGCCTCGCACTCACGCCGGCGCTCGTTGTATGCCGACGAGGCCAGCTCATGCCGCACCCGGCTGTCCGCGAGGAGCCACGCATAGCGGCCGTCGGGGAGCGGCACTTGCTCGTCGCGCATCGACCGGCAATCCAGCAGGATGGCATTGCCGCCTCGCGCCTTCAGCGCCGTAAAGGGATCCATGATCCCGGTCCGCGCGCCAACGAAGCCGTTCTCGGCGGCCTGGCAGAGCTCGGCGGTCTCCAGCGCCGTCATTTCGATCCCGCGGGCAGCCAGCATGGCGACAGCGAACGCAACCTCGAGGGCGCCCGATGAGCTCAGCCCGGAGCCGACGGGCAGGTCCGATGCCACGAATGCATCGAACCCCGGTCCGGGGTCATGGCGCTGGTCGATTTCGCGCGCCACGCCAATGAGATAGTCCGCCCAGGTCCCCAGCCGGCGGGTGGGCAGCCCTGCGATATCGACCGGCGCTTGGTATCGATCGCTCCGCAGGGCGACGCGCGCGTCGCGCCGCAAGCGAAGCGCAACGGCGGTGTGCCGATCGATCGCGGCCGGCAGCACGAAGCCTTCGTTGTAGTCTGTGTGCTCGCCGATGATGTTCATGCGACCTGGAGCGACCGCGACGGCGCCCGGCGCGTAACCGAAGGCCTGGCGAAATCCGCTGCGGGCTGCTTGATCCAGCTGATGTGGCGCACTCAAGACGCGTTACCCATCTGGATAAAAAGCCAGTTCAGCGCTTCGGTCACATTCGCGGCAACGGGCAGCTCCGGCTCGGTGCGGCCGTCGCGATCGAAGCGCCAGGTCTTGATGCCGATCGCCGGCCGCCGATTGCGCAGGGCGAGGGTAACCTCGGACAGTGTGCCCAGACCGCCACCGAGGGCGACGACGCCATCGGCCGTTCGGGCCAGGATCGCGTTGCGGCCCTGCCCGAGCCCGGTCGCCACGGCAATGTCGATGTACGCGTTCGCGTCGTCCGGATCTTCGCCTGGCAACAGGCCGATGGTCAGCCCGCCGGCCCCCTGGGCGCCGCGAGCCGCGTGTTCCATCACGCCGGTCAGGCCGCCGCAGATCAGGACCGCATGACGTTGCGCAATGCCGCGGCCCAACTCGAAGGCCAGATCGGCGAGTGACGTCTGGGGGTCTGATTCACCGCAGACCGCGACCAAGCGCCGTCGAGGACTCAACGACTACGAACTATAACGCTAGATTGTCCGTAGCGGAATAACGCTCGCCTGCTTGAAGTTTCGGATGCTGACCTGGGCCGCCAGGTGCGACGCCACGTCGCGATACACCGCGGCCAGTGGCGAATCCGGCTCATGCACCATCAGCGGGACACCCGGGCCGCCGCCCTCACGGATGCGCCGATCCAGTGGGATCTCGCCAAGGAACGGGATCGTCATGCGCTCGGCGAGGGCCCTGGCACCGCCGTGGCCGAAGATATCTTCGCGCTGACCGCAATGCGGGCACACAAAGTAGCTCATGTTCTCGACCAACCCCAGGTTGGGGACTTTCAGCGTGTTGAACATCTGGATGGCGCGGCCCACGTCGGCCGTGGACACGTCCTGCGGGGTCGAGACGACGACGGCCCCCGTCATGGGGATGCTCTGCGACATCGTGAGCTGCACGTCGCCCGTCCCGGGCGGCAGGTCGACCACGAGATAGTCCAACTCGCCCCAGTTGACGTCGAACAAGAATTGCCGCACCGCGCCCGAGAGCATCGGTCCGCGCCAGATGGCCGGCTTATCGGCCTCGATAAAGAATGCAATCGAGATTATCTTCAGGCCGTAGCGCTGGATGGGGACGATCTTCTCGTTCTCGGCGTAGGGCTTCTCGTGTTCGGCGCCCAGAAGAATCGGCACGTTAGGCCCGTAGACATCGGCGTCGAGCACGCCCACCCGCGCCCCAAGCTGTGACAGGGCCAGCGCAATGTTCACAGCGCAGGTCGACTTGCCGACGCCACCCTTCCCGGCGCCCACAGAAATGATATTTCTGACGCCCTGGACCTGCTGCTTCTGCGGCACGCCGCCGGTGCGGGAGACCTGCGCGTCCCACTTGATCTGCGACCTCGGTGAGCCGGGAAGCGTCGCCAGCGCGGCGTCGATGTCGTCGTGAATCTTGTTCTTGAGCGGGCAGGCCGGCGTCGTCAGCACGACCCGCATGCCGATCGTCTCCGCGTCGACCACCGCTACGTCCTGGATCATCTTGAGCTCCATCATGGGGCGGTGAAGCTCAGGATCCTGCACCGTCGACAGGGCCTTGAGAACGACCTCTTCCGAGAGGTGCGTGACAGCCATCAGGGCAAGTTTACCGCGAGCTTCGGATGTAGCTCAGGATGATGTCGTCGATCAGACGCTCCACCGGCGCCAGGTCGTCGGTGAAGACGATGCCGTTGGGGCCAACCCGCCGAACGCCGCCGCTCTGGAGCGCCTCGGCCACGATCGGCTGGAGCTTGGGATTCGTTTCGGCGCTGGCCCGCGCGATGAACTGATCGACGGTCGCCGGGCTGGCGGTTGCGTAGATCATGCTGTTCGTGAATCGTCCGTTCGAGTCGATCACGAACACGTTGGGAAAGACCGCGTTCAGTGTGCCGCTCAGGGCATCCACGAGGCGATTGTCGGTGGGCGTCCGGCCGACGTTGATCGCCAGCACACCGCCGGGCGCCAGGTGCGCCTTCGCACTCTTGAAGAACTCGCGCGTCGTCAAGTAAAACGGAATGTACGGCTGGCGATAGGCATCGACCAGGATGACATCGTACCGACCAGCCTGGGTCGCCATCCAGTAGCGGCCGTCGGCGACGGTGACATGCAAATTCGGCTCGGTCATGTCGAAGTAGCGGCGGCCGACGTCGACGATCTTCGGGTCGATCTCGACACCGTCGATTGGCATCGGACCGTCGATCGCCGTGAACTGACGGGCGACCGTGCCGCCCGCAAGCCCAACCAGCGCCACCCGGCCCGGCGGGCGGCCCGAGCCGAAATAGGGCGCCAGCAGGGCGTCGTCCCAGTAGCCATGCGTGTAGAGGCTGCTGGGATCGTAAATCGAGTGCACGGCGGTGCCCTCGTCCAGCAGCAGCTGCGTCTCTGTGCCAGAACGAACGACCTGGATGTAGTTGTAGGCCGACTCGGTTTCATAGACGCGGACCCCATAGGCCGCGCCCCGGATCGCGCCACCGGACAGCAGCGCCATGGCCACGATCGCCACGGGGATCAGCAAATACAGGCGTCGCCGGCCTGGCTCGTAGAGCCCGGCGGTCGAGATGGCACCCAACAAAAACGCCAGCACGAAAATCGTCGGACGTGTCCCGTAGGTCGGGATCAGCCAGAACACCGGCAGGAACGTCCCGAGGATGCTGCCGAGCGTCGACAGGGCGTAGACGGCGCCCGCCGCATTGCCAGCCGTCTCCAGCCGCCGAATCCGAAGCCGGATCACGAAGGGCGACACCATGCCGAGCAAGATCACCGGCGCGGCGAACAGCACGATCACGGAGATCAGCGAGCCGAGCACTAACCCGACGGACACCTGCGCGAAGCCACTCTGCGCGATCGACAGGATCGGCCGCGAGACGAGCGGGATGGCGGCCGTCAGCAGAGCCGCTCCGCCGGTTAACTGAAACAGCAGCCGAGCGTCCGGACGGCGGTCGGCCAGCCGGCCGCCGGCGTAATAGCCAATGGTCAGATAAATCAGGATCAGCCCGATCAGGGTGCCCCATATGAACAGCGACTGTCCGAAAAATGGGGCCAGCAGCCGCGCGGCGGAGAACTCGATGCCCAGGCTCGCCAGCCCGCCGGTGAACGCCAGCGGCAGCAACAAACGATGCCGTTGGCCCTCGGCAGGCGATGGGAGTCGTGGCACCGGGGCCAACGCGGAATTGATCTCGGGGCGCACCGTCCGTCTCAGGATACGCGGCGACGCCGCGACACCTGGCAGCCCGCCACCCGTTGCCCGATCTACTTGGCGGCGACCGTGCTCAGCAGTGGGCCAGCGTAATCGTGTCGCCAGATCAGGATGGCGAGATCCTGCCCGTCGGGCTCGAGCGCAACCGCCTGCTCGTACACATAGAAATAGACGTTCTCGAAGGTCCAGCTACCGAGCTGGCGTTCCCGGAAGCCGGCCTGCAGGCGGCGATCCTGCTCACCAGCCGAGAACAGACCGGTGGCGGACTCGTAGATCGCCTTCAGGATCCGAAGCTGGGCTTCGAGTTCCTCGATGATGACGACCGAACCGCGCTCGAACTTGAGCTTGGCGATCCGGCGGCGCAGATCGTTGATCTCGAGCATGTATTCGTCCATGGGTCAAGTGTATTCAAGAACCGTTGCGAGCAACAGGCCAAGAAGGCGCGTAACGGGCGCAGCGGCCTAGTGAAGCAGCGAGTGGGCGGCGACCATGGGCGCGATCAAGATCGCGATGATATTCACCACTTTGATCATGGGGTTGATCGCCGGCCCGGCCGTGTCTTTGTTGGGATCGCCTACGGTATCGCCGGTAACGGCGGCGGCATGGGTCTCCGTGCCTTTGCCGCCGTAGTGGCCGTCCTCGATGTACTTCTTGGCGTTATCCCAGGCACCGCCACCCGACGTCATCTGGATCGCCAGGAAGATGCCAGTCACGATCGACCCAATGAGCATGCCGCCCAGCGCCTTCGGTCCGAGGCTGAAGCCCACCAGCAGGGGTGCGGCGACCGGGATCAGCCCGGGGATGATCATTTCTCGTTGGGCCGCCCGCGTGACGAGATCGACGGCGCGCCCGTACTCGGGCTGGGCGGTGCCTTCCATCAGGCCCTTGATCTCGCGGAACTGCCGGCGAACTTCGACAACCACCTGGCCGGCGGCGCGACCGACCGCCAGCATGCTCAACGAGCCGAAGAGAAACGGCAGAATGCCGCCGAAAAAGAGCCCGACGATCACCAGTGGGTCCGTCAGGTCGAACGCCAGATGCGCGCCGCGCCCGACTTCTTGCGTGTAGGACGAGAAGAGCACCAACGCGGCGAGCCCGGCGGAGCCGATGGCATAGCCCTTGGTGACGGCTTTCGTTGTATTGCCCACGGCATCGAGCGGGTCGGTGATATTCCGGACCGACTCCGGCAGGTTCGCCATTTCCGCGATGCCGCCGGCGTTGTCCGTGATGGGGCCATAGGCATCGATGGCCACGATGATGCCGGTCATCGACAGCATCGACATGGCTGCGATAGCAATGCCGTACAGGCCGAAGTCACCGGCCGACGGCTGCTGATTGAGATAGAAGGACACGAGAATGCCCGTGCCGATCACCAGGACCGGCAGTGCCGTGCTGATCATGCCGATCGCTTGGCCCGCAATGATATTCGTCGCAGCGCCGGTCGTTGAGGCGCGCGCAATCAGCCGCACCGGTGGATAGTCGGCGCTGGTGAAGAACTCGGTGATACCCACCAGCGCGAGGGTCACCACGACGCCAACCACCGCCGCCCAAAACAGGTTGATATCCAGGCCGATCAGCAGCGTCACAGCCAGAAATCCCGCCAGCGCTAGGACGGCGCTGACGCCCAGACCTCGATAAAGAGCGCCCATGATCCATGTGCTGCGTCCGAGGCGCACGAACAGCGTGCCGATCACCGTCGCGATGATCGAAAGAGCGCCCAAGATCAGTGGATAGAGCACGTACTGGACTTTTCCAGGGAACAAGAGGCTGCCGAGCAGCATGGCGGCAATCGCGGTCACGGCATAGGTCTCGAACAGATCGGCCGCCATGCCGGCGCAGTCACCCACGTTGTCGCCGACGTTGTCCGCGATCACCGCCGGATTGCGCGGATCATCTTCGGGAATGCCGGCTTCGACTTTGCCGACCAGGTCGGCGCCGACGTCGGCCGCCTTGGTGAAGATGCCGCCACCGAGGCGGGCGAAGACACTGATCAGGCTGGCCCCGAACGCGAGGCCGACCAGCGACTGGGGTTTCTGAAAGACCCAATAGGAGACCGCCACGCCCAGCAATCCAAGTCCGACGACGAACAGGCCTGTCACCGCGCCGCCGCGGAATGCGAGTTGGAGCGCCGCGTCGAGCCCGCGAGTGGCCGCCTGTGCGGTTCGCACGTTCGCCCGCACGGAGACGTTCATCCCCACGTAGCCGGCGAGCGCCGAGCAACCAGCGCCCACAACATAGAGCACCCCGGTCTCCCAGTTGATGGCAAAGGTGAGCACCAGCGCCAGCACGATGCCGATGACCGCGATCGTGGCGTACTGCCGGTTCAGGTAGGCGGCCGCGCCCTCCTGGATGGCGCGCGCGATGCGTCCCATCGTCTCGTTTCCCGCGTTGGATGCCAGCACCCAGCGCGTCAGCAGCCCGCCGTATGCCAGTGCAATCAATGCCGCGACGCTAACGAGAGCCAGGACAGCCGTCACTGTCGAGTCATTGATGGTTATTGCAGCCGCGACGAACAGGTTCAGCGCCTCCCTACCTTAGTGTCGGCGTCCCAAAAAAGGCCCGCCGTATTGTACCGTCCGAACGACTATGACCTCGGACGACCAAAGAGCGCAAGAACCTGGTCCCGGATCCACTTCGGCGGCGGCACACCCCCCGGCCGCAGGTGGTCTTTGGCGAGCATGACGTCCTCGGGGGGCCCAGATGACGATATCTCGCGTTTGGGCGGCGCCACGAAGCCCACGCCCAGCGTCTCCGCCAGGTCGCGAATGCGGGCGAAGAAGCCCGAGGTATGTGGTGAGCGCTCCAGCTGCAGACCGGTGAAGTCGTAGTGATGTACCCATTCGTGCAGGAGCGTCTCGAGAAAGACTTTGGGGGCGAGCACCTGTTGCCGAATCGCCGTCAGGTTGTAGATCCGGATGGACCCGCGCCGCGGCGTCGACTCCCAGGCGATCCGGTAGTAGCCGTAGGTTTTGACTTCCAGTTTGCCCCCGCGCGAGCGGTGGCGCTGCGGACGGTCGGCCACCGTCAGCTTGCAGGGTGGAAGGCCCGCGGCCTCGTCGAGGACGTCGAGCAGGGCCTGGCCCCTTGCTTGCCGTCCGGCTGCCGTCGCCTCGTCCAGGATCGAGAGCGCGATGCCTTTTCCGAGGGGAAACTCGCGCCAGGTGACCGATTCAACGCCCTTGCTGCGATCGTAGGCGGATCTGGGCATTCCCTGTCATTATGGGCGCGTGCCGCAGTCCAGCATCATCGTCGTCGGCAACGAGATCCTCCGCGGATTCACGGTGGACACCAACTCCAACTGGCTGGCGGGCCGATTGTTCGAGTGTGGGTTTCCGGTGCGGAGGATGACGACCATTGGCGACGTCGACGAGGACATCGTCGCGGCAATCCGAGAACATGTGGCACGCCCCGAGCTCTCACGGATCTTCGTCTGTGGTGGGCTCGGGCCGACGCCGGACGATCGGACCTATGTCGCGTTGGCCCGCGCGCTCGACCAGCCGCTCGTCTACCGGCGCGAGGTCGGAGCGCAAATGCAGAACCTGATGTTCATCATGAACATGGCGGCGCGCCGCGGTACTGCCGGGCTCAATGCCGGCAACCGGCGGATGGCGATGCTGCCGGAGGGTGCGATGCTCGTGCGCAACGGCGCGGGCATGGCCCCCGGTCTCGCGTTCGACCTGGGACAGGATCGCTACGTGTTTGCCCTGCCAGGTGTGCCACACGAGCTTCGCTCGGTCTACGAGGACATCGAAATTCGCTACCTGACGGGCAGCCATGGTGACGCGGTCCGGGAACTGCGCTACAATCTCGCGCCGGAGAGCATGTTCCACGACGTCATGAGAGACCTCGAACGCGAATATCCGGACGTGTCGCTGGGGTCGTATCCGCAGACGGAAACACGCGAGCTCATCCTGCGCGCATCAGGGCCCGATCCCGACCGAGTCGAGGCCGTGATCGACGCCATCCGCGACCGCGTCAAACAGTTCACGCCGGTCGGCTGATTCGCACACGGGGGCCCCTACCCTTTCCGGCACGGGTGGGAAGTCTCTGGCTATTTGCCTTTGAATTCGGGCTGTTGCTTGGCGACAAAGGACATGATGCCGATCATGGCGTCCTCGGTCATGGCCGCTTTCCCGAAGTTCTCGGCTTCGACTTCGAACCCTTTGCCCGGGGACCGCTCCAGGCCCGCCAGCAGCGCCTCTTTCGCCAAGCGCAGCGCGATCGGCGCGGCTTGCGCCAGCTTGCGCGCACGCCCGAGCGCGGCCTCGTGAAAGCCATCGGCGGGGATCGCCGCCGTGATCAACCCGATGGCGGCCGCTTCGGGCGCTTTCAGCCGTAACGACTCGAAGATCATTTCGGTCGCGCGCGCGCGACCCACGACACGGGGCAGTCGCTGCGTCCCACCCGCGCCCGGAATCAGCCCGACGTTCGGTTCGGTCTGACCGATCGTCGAACGGCCGTCGTCGATCATCAGCCGGTAGTCGCAGACGAGCGCCAGCTCGCATCCGCCGCCAAGGGCATGCCCGTTGATGGCGGCGATCAGCGGTTTGGGGAAATGCTCGATCTCGCTGAACGCGGCCTGGCTGCGGCGCGACATCTGCGCGACGCGCTCCAGCGTCTCGGGATTCTCCCGATCGAACCCGCCATCGCCACCCATGGACTTGAGGTCCGCGCCGGCCATGAAATAGCGGTCAATGGCGCTGGTAAGCAGCACCACTCGTGTCGCATCGTCGGCTTTGAGCGGTTTGAGCGCGTTGATCAGTTCCTCCTGGAGCTCGGGCACCAGGGCGTTGACCGGCGGGCGGTTCATACGTATCGTCGTCACGAAGTCGGTCGTGGAGACGTCCAGTAGGCCGGCCATCAAAACGTGAACAGGTCCAGGCCGCCGGTTACGGGAAGTGCCACCCCGGTGATGTAGCCGGCTGCCGGCGAGCAGAGGAACGTGATCGCGTTGGCAATATCCTCCGGCTCGCCCGGACGCCGCAGCGCAACGCGCTTGATCATGCGTTCGTTCATGTCGGGACGGCCCATCTTGAAGGCCTCGGTGCCGATGATGCCGGGCACGATGGCGTTGACCGTAATGTTGTAGCGGGCGCCTTCCAGCGCGAGCGTTCTTGCCAGGCCGACAAGGCCGGCCTTGGTCGTCGAATAGCTCGCCTGCCCAAAGCCTCCCAGCGCGCCGGCGATCGACGACATCATGATGATCCGGCCCCAGTTCCGCTGCTTCATGTGCGGCCAAACAGCCTTCGAGACATTGAACGCGCCAGTCAGGTTGACTTTCAGGTCGCGGTCCCAGAGCGCGTCGACCTGGTTGTCGACGGTCCCCATGTGATCGAGTGTGCCGGCGTTGTTGACCAGGATGTCGAGGCTGCCGAACTCTTCAACGACGTGGTCGACGACTTCCTTGACTTGTTCGCGATTCGTCACGTCCATCTTCAGGGCGACCGAACGCCGCCCCATCGCGCGAATCTCGCTCGACGTCTTCTCCGAATAGACCGCCTTCTGGGAAGCCATCGCCTGCGAAAGCACGCTCTGCGAGGCTTCCGCCGTCTTCTCCAGCTCCGGATCGCTTTCGATCAGGATGTCGGTCACGACCACGTCGGCGCCGGCACGGCCCAGAGCCAGGCAGTCCGCCCGGCCAAGGCCGCGCGACCCGCCCGTCACCAGGGCGACTTTCCCCTTCAGATCGATCATGACTAGCTCGCCTTCCGGATCTGGGGCTTGGGTTGCTCGCGTGTCAGCGGGCGACGCTCGCCGGAGATCGCTCGAGAGATCACCAGCCGCTGGATCTCGGATGTCCCCTCCCAGATCTGGTAGATCTTGGCGTCGCGCATCCATTTCTCGACGGGATACTCGCGAATGTAGCCGTTTCCGCCGAGGACCTGGACGGCGTCCACCGTGACCTGCATCGCCATATCGGCGGCAAAGGCCTTCGCCATGCTGCCCTCGGCGCGGGTGAAGAGCATGTTGTTCTGCGCCATCCAGCCCGCCCGCCAGGTAAGCAGGCGCGCGGCGTCGATGTTGATCGCCATCTCAGCCAGCTTGAAGCCGATGCCCTCGTGCTTGATGATCGGCTTGCCGAAGGCCACGCGCTGCTGCGCGTAGTCCAGTGCGTACTCATAGGCGGCGCGGGCGATGCCCAGCGAGCCGGCGGCGACTGCGGGCCGCGAGTACTCGAGCATTTGCAGCGCACCCAGCGCGCCGGGACCGGCATCGGGGTCACCGGGCTCGCCGCCAAGGCGATTCTCCGTCGGGACAAAGCAGTCCTGCAGGATCACCTGCGCCGTGTGCGAGGCGCGCACGCCGAGCTTCTTCTCTTTCCGGCCCATGCTGAGGCCTTTGTTGCCTTTCTCGACGACGAAGGCCGCGATGCCGGCTGCGCCGATGTTCGGGTCCGTATTGGCGAAGATCACGTGCAGGTCGGCGATGCCGCCGTTGGTGATGAACTGCTTCGTGCCGTTGATCAGGTAGCCGCCGTCGACCTTCTTCGCCGTGGTCGTGATCGCCATGGCATCGCTACCAGTGCCCGGCTCGGTGAGTCCCATGGCACCCACGACCGGGCTCTTGGCACTGCAGAACTCGCGGATCCATTTCTGCTTCTGCGCCTCGCTGCCCATCGCCAAGATGGCGGTCGCGGCCAGCCCGGTGCCGGTTATGGCCACCGCGATGCCGGCGCAGCCCCAGTGGAGCTCTTCTGCGATCAGCATGTTGGAAATCATGTCGAGGCCGCCACCACCGTAGGCTTCCGGCATCACCGCGACCGGTGTCAGCCCCACTTCGTGAGCCTTCTTCAGTACCGGCCAGGGGAACTCCTCGGTCTCGTCGTAGTGCGGCGCCACCGGCCGGATCTCCTTCTCGGCGAATTCGTGGGCGAGCGCCTTGATGTCTTCTTGCTCAGGGGTCAATGTGAAGTCAAGCGGCATCGGTTGTGCTCCTTTCTCGCGGCCTTTCCACACCGGGGCCGCTCATTTGTGGCGGGAACTCGGCCTCAGCCACACCTTTGTTGAAGACTTTCTCTCCGCGTTGATTGGTCGCGACCAGGTTTATCAGCACGCGTCGTGTCGCATCGTCTTTCGAGGCGACGCTTCCTGAGACGGTCACCTCGTCGCCGGGAAGAACCATCCCGGCGAAACGCCCCTGAAGACGCTTGAGCAGGGAACGATCACCCAGCCAGTCGGTCACCATCTGGTTGGCGAAAGCCATGGTGAGCATCCCGTGGGCGATGACGCCGGGCAGGCCGGCTGAGCGCGCGAAGCCCTCGTCCAGGTGGATCGGGTTGCGGTCGCCGGAGGCCTCCGCGTACTGGCGGATCTGTTCGACCGTCACCTGCTTGGTCAACGAGGGCAGCGTGTGCCCAGTGCTGACGTTTTCGAAATCCAATGCACTCATCGTTTTCATGGCTTCCGAATGATGAAGAGGGCCGTGCCATCCGAGACCGGCCGACCCTGTTCATCGTTCGCTTTGAGTTCGAACGTGATCAGGTCCATGTCGCCGCGCGTGTTGATCGCGGTCAGGCGCCCCGTGGTGCGGATGCGATCGCCCGCACGAACCGGCCTTTGGAAATGAAAGCGCTGTTCGCCGTGCACCAGGTGCGCGACGTCCAGGGCCACCTCCTGGTCGGTCCAGAGCTGCCAGTAGGCGTCGAAGCCGTAGACCATGGCATAAGTCGGTGGCGCCATCAACTCGCCCTGCTCCCCCAGGTCGCCCACGGCCGCCATGTAATCCCGGATCGACTGCTCGGTGACCTGATAGGGCGCCGTCTCGTAGCTCCGGCCGACCCAGCGCGCGTCCGTCACTACTGCAACAGCCCCTGCAGTTTCATCGCCAGCCCCATGTCGCCCTTGACCTTGAGCTTTTGCTGCATGAACGCTGTCACGGGGTTCAACTTGCCGGTGGCGATGCTCATCCAGTCATCCGTGGTGGCGATCAGCGTCGTGTTGGGGCTCTGCGCCGGCCCCGGGGTGAGCGTGGGCGCGCCATTGGCGATCTGCAGCGTCCACGATTCGCCGCTCAGGTCGAACTGGTAGGTCGCATTCAGACCCGCCGACTTCTCCGGATGGGACTTGATGCGATTCTGGATCTCGGTGAAAACTTCCTTGGCTTCAGGCATATCGGCCTCCTTCTTGTGATGGCGAGCTTGGGATCGATGCGGCGCCATTGAGGAACAGGCTGGCGCACGCCTGCGCGAGCGCGGCAGCGCTCATGGACGGCTCTTTGAGGCGCTGAAAGTGTTGCCAGTAGGCGAGCTGGGCCGCCATCCCGAGGAGCGCGAAGGCGGCCACCGCGGTCTCCCGCACAGCGAGCTCAGTGAGGGTCGGCACAAAGGCGGCGGCAAGGGTCTGCTGCAACTCGGTCTGCCGAGCCTCGAAACTCTCGTCGATGCCCAGCCCCTCCATCGTCAGCCGGCGGCTCCACGCGGCGTACTCCTGATAGAACTCGAAAAACGCCTCGAGCCCGGCCACCAGCCGTCTGCGGGCGTCGGTCTCATCCCGGGTGGCCCAGTAGATCCGGCGGCGCAGCAGCGTCGCCATCTCGTTCTGCAGAGCCGCGAACACCCCTTTCTTGTCGGCGAAATACAGGTAGAACGCTCCCTGGGAGAGTCCGGCCGCCTGCACGACGGCACTAACGGTCGTGCTGTGGTAGCCGTCACGTTCGAAGACCCGCCGGGCGGCTTCCAGGAGCTCGCCGCGGCGCACCCACTGCCGCTGGGTCAGCGGCGACTCGCTGGCGGCCCGGCTACTGACTGACACGTCAGTCACTAGGGTAGCAGGATCCTCGGTCGGCTGTCTAGCGGACGATCACAAAGACGCGTTCGGTCGCCCTGTCCGCCTGGCTGGCCGACGTGATGATCACCGCCTTGAACGGGTCCGCGTTTGCTCCCAGCGTGCTGCTGGAGCTCAGGCCAGCCTGGGCTCCGAGAGGCGATTGACGGATCGCGTTCAACAGCCTGGCGATGTCGACGTACACGATGGCGGCGGGCTTGGGCAGTGACGCCGCACTGGACGTCTTGTAGGTCGGATCGGACGCGATGGTCGCCGCACCCTTGTGCGCATCGATGATCGCCTTGACTTCGGCCGGCGTTGAGGCGAGGATGCCCATCCCGTCGAGCACGGCATACGAGGGAATGAAGGTTTCGCCGGCCCCGAGCTGACCGAGCAAGGGGGATGCCCAGGAAGAGATCACGACGCCGCGGTAGGTGGTCTTGCGCAGGGAGCTGGCCGGCGGCGTCACGGCGACACCGGACGGAGAGCCGAAGCTCGAACCCGCCGCGCCCTCCGCCAGCGCCAGTAGCCTGGCGAAGAACGCGTTCATCGTGCGCGCGTCATCGGTTCCCACAAGGATCGCGCCGGCGGGCAGACCGTTCTGGCCGAAGCTGACCTCCAGCCCAGCGTCGCCGGTCAGATGGGGCAGAACACCGGCCGGGCCGGTGAGGCCGACCGCATCGGTTCCGGCTTTCACGGACGCCGTGTTGCCCGATTGGTCGAGCACCGTCTGGATGGTTCGGTTCAGGCCGGTGATCGAAACAAACGCGTCGCTCGCCTTCGGAATCCAACTGACCAGGGTGTCGGCCCGCCCCTGGTGCGTGAGCGCCTCACGGGTTGCCGGCGAGAGCTTCGATTGGTCGACCTTCACCAGGACATCGGCCAGGAGGCCGTCGCCATTCACGGAAAGCGTGGCTCCAATCCCCTGCAGCGCGTCGAGGTCGTTCACGTCCTTGAGCGCCAGGCCGAGGGCTGGGGTCGTCGCCAAGTTCTTCACGTCGCCAACCACCGACTTGCCGTTGACGTACACAAAACCTAGCCGGTCGGAGGGCAACCCGGCGAGGGTGGCCTTGTAATCACTCGAGTCCACCAGGCGTGGGGCCCTGCCCTGATCGGTATCGATGATCTCGTGAATCAATGCGCTCGAGGTAGCGAGCACCACGACGTGATCGACAATGCTGTACGCACCGGTCTTCCCCGATGTGTCGGTCGGCGTGCCGACGGAGATCGTGATGCCGTTGTACGTTTCATCCTTCCACCGATAGTTTTTGGCCCACTGGCTCCCGCGCAGTTTCGCCAGCATGGCCCGCGCCTTGGTGTCGTCGCGGGACACCGCGTAGAAGGCGGACGGGCTGTCCGCCGTGCTGCCGTCGATGGCGCTCTTGAGATTGAGCTTGACACTGGCGCCAATCTCGGAGCCGAGCCAGGGCTGGATATCACCACTGAACGACAGGCCCGAATCCTTGAGGACCCCGTCGAGCTTGTCGGTGATGGCCTTATCGGTCTTGTAATCCGGGAAGCTGTGCACGGCCCGCAGCAGGTTGACCTTCTGGGTCACGGAGGGATCGAGGTTCGCCACGGCAATCACGTCCGCGGTCGCAGGCACCATCTTCTCGACGGCGCTGTTCGGTTTGACGAGCAGCAACACGGCTGCCGCGCTGACGGCGCCGAGGGCGAGGACCGCGGCGGCGGGAATCAGCAGGAGTCGATGGCGGAGCAACCAGGACTGAGGCGCTGCCACAGGAGCGACCGGCACGGCCGGCGGGATACCCTGCCCAGGATCGGGCTGGGGAGCGGGCGTCAGGTCGTCGCCTTCAGTGCTCATCGGAGGGATGCTTGACAGTATCAACTGCGCCCATCCGGGCAACTTGTTAGCTGCGCGCGCTCGTTGCCAGGGCGTTGCCGAAATGCAACTTGACGAGGGCTTGCATCTCGTCGGGCGAGAACCCCGTGCTCCGGCCGGACCGGTATTGCCGCTCCACCTCGCGGTGGACGGCGACCACCCGGGGGTCGTCCTTGCGCACCTGGGCGGCGCCCTTCAGCCCCAGGGTGGTGTTGATCCAGTAGGCGATTCCGGCCAGCCCCGAACGGTCGTTGACGGTGATCCCGAGCGGCCGGTCGAGGATGCGCGCCGTGTCGAAGATGTTGTAGATCTCCTCGTTCTTCAGCAGCCCGTCGGCATGGATGCCGGCGCTGGTGACGTTGAAGCCGGCCCCAGCGAGCGGATAGTTCGCCGGGAGCGGCGTGAGGAGATGATCGCGGAAATAAGCCGCCGCCCGGGTAATCGCCGTGGGATCGACCCCGGGCGTCTCCCCCCGCAAACCGATGTGATCGATGACCAGCGCCTCGAGTGGCGGGTTGCCGGTCCGCTCGCCGAAGCCGAACATCGAACCATTTGCCGCCGCGCAGCCATAGAGCCAGGCGGCCACGGTGTTGACTTCGCCTCGGTGGAAGTCGTTGTGGCCATGCCATTCCAGATGCTCGGGCGCGACGCCGAGCGGGCCGGTGAAGAACTGCACCAGCCGGGGCACACCTCGCGGCAGGGACGCTTCCGGCCAGGGAAGCCCGAACCCCATCGTGTCGCAGAGCCGGAATTTGACCGGCACGCCGGCCCGCCGGCCCAACTCCTGCAGCGACGTGACCAAGGGGGCGACGAAGCCCTCCAGGTCGGCGCGGGTCAGGTCTTCGAGATGGCATCGCGGACGGAGCCCAGCATCGATCACGGACGCCACAACCCGCGCGTAATCCTCGGCCGCCTGCCGGCGCGTGCGGTTCATCTTCAGGTAGATGTGGTAGTCGGAGGCGGACACCAGGATGCCGGTTTCCTTGACGCCCGTTGTCTTGACGGCCTTCAGATCGTCCAGCGAGGCCCGCATCCAGGTGGTGATCTCGGGGCCCGGCCGCTGCTGGCAGGCCGCGATCGCATCACGGTCGACGGGCGTGTAGGCGAAGAACTCGGTCTGACGGATCACTGGCCCACCCAGCTGGTTCAGCAGGTCGTAGAGGTGGACGATCTGCTCGACCGTGTAGGGAGCGCGCGCCTGTTGGCCGTCGCGGAAGGTGGTATCCGTGATCCAGATATCCGCGGGTAGGGCCTGCGGGACGCCATCCGCCTCGAAGCGGATCGGCGGAATGCGGATGTAGGGAAAGTCCTCGCGCAGCAGATTGGGCTCGGCGCGATCCAGCACCCCTCAATTGTATGCATATGTTGATTTGCATTGCAATCTATTGACTGCAACGATCGACTCACGTACGCTTGAGATGAACGTGATCGAGGTCCACGGGGAGCCCTACCTGAGCGCCGCCGAGGCGTGCGAGCTGCTGGGCGTGAAGCCGGCGACGCTTTACGCCTACGTCAGCCGGGGCGTCCTCCAGAGTTACCGCCAGGGCATCAAGCGTGCGCGCCTCTACCGGAGTGCCGACCTGCAGCGGGTCCTGCACCTGCGCCCCAGCCGGGGACACCGAGCCCTCCCCCAGTCGGCCGACTGGATGGGCGACCCCTAGGCCTAGGCGGTCACCATGTGCGTGGCGCCGCAGATCCGGCACTTCTCTTCGCGCTGACCGCCCTGCGTCTCGCCTGTAGCCTTCCATGGCCATCCTGACTTCTTGACGTGGCAAATGCACGGCTTGTCCTTGGTCGCTGGCTCTCCCATGGTCGTTCCCCTTACCCGTAGAATCCGCGGCTACCGAAAGGTGCTGTAGTCCAACTCCTTCTTGCGGTCGAACGCTTCCTCGCGCGTGTCGAATGTCTGGAAATGGCCGCGTCCGTGCAGCACGTAGATCCCATCGACGTCGTCACGCGTGACCTTCAATTCGGGAAGATCGATGTTGTAGACCTGGCCCGAATCAGTGGCGCGAAGACGGGGGGTTGCCATGGGCGGATTGTATCGCCGCCGCCGGCCGCTTAGGCGACCGTGACCTCCTCCATCAGGTAGACGTCCTGCACGGCATTCAGCAGCTGAATGCCCTCGCTCATCGGCCGCATGAAGGCCTTGCGGCCCGTAATCAGGCCGGTGCCTCCCGCACGCTTGTTGATCACAGCCGTCTTGACCGCTTCCGTCAGATCGCTCTCCCCTGAGGAGGCGCCGCCCGAATTGATGAGGCCGCTACGGCCCATGTAGCAGTTCGCGACCTGGTAGCGCGTCAGGTCGATCGGATGATCCGTGGTCAGCTTGTCGTAAACCGCTTTGGCCGTCTTGCCGAACTTCAAGACCTCGAAACCCCGATTCGTCTCGGGCAGCTTCTGCTTGATGATGTCGGCCTCGATGGTGACCCCCATGTGGTTCGCCTGTCCGGTGAGATCGGCCGCAACTTCGTAATTGACCCCGTCCTTGGTGAATGCCGGATTGCGCACGTAGCACCAGAGCACCGTGGCCATCCCCAACTCGTGCGCCTCGTGAAAGGCGGCGGAGATTTCCTGGATCTGCCGGTCCGACTCCGCTGATCCGAAGTAGATGGTGGCGCCGAGCGCGACCGCCCCGAGCTCCCACGCTTCTTTCACGGTCCCGAAGCGAATCTGATCGTACTTATTGGGATACGTGAGCAGCTCGTTGTGATTGATCTTGCAGATGAAGGGGATCTTGTGCGCGTACTTGCGCGCGACCGAACCGAGGACGCCGAACGTCGACGCGACCGCGTTGCAGCCGCCCTCGATCGCCAGCTCGACGATCTTCTCGCCGTCGAAGTACGCCGGGTTCGCGGCGAAGGACGCGCCGGCCGAGTGCTCAATGCCCTGGTCGACCGGCAGGATCGAGAGATAGCCCGTGCCCGTCAGACGGCCGTGGTCGAAGAGCGACTCCAGGCTGCGCAGGACGCGCGTTGGACGATCGCTGGTCGAAAAGATCCGCGTGATGAAGTCCGGCCCAGGGAGGTGGAGCTGCGACTTCGGGATCGTCTTGCACTCGTGCTCGAGCAAGTCCTGGGCGTCATTTCCGAGGATCGACTCGAGTTTGCTGAGCGACGTCGCTGTGGCGGTTGCCATCTGCTCCTCCTTTTGGCGAGGTCTGTTCTTCAGTTTAGGCCTTGGCTCACTTCATAAACTGAGTCTTGACGGTGGCGGGACCGAGGACGAAAGTCACGCAGCTTACAATGGCGAGTCGATGAGCCTGGTCGACTGGTCGATCATCATCATGGGGGGCTGGACGGTGGCCATGATCGCCACCGGGTTGGTCATGGCGCTGCGCCCCGGCGCCGGCGAGCTGCAGTACGACGCGCCGGTGGCCCAACCCCTCGTGCTCCGGCAGGCCGCGGGCGTGATGCCACGGCGGGCCTGGGGTTTTCGCCCGCCAGTCCACCACTCTCAGTACGATCCTGCGCCCTGGCAGGTGCAGCCGCCGCAACCCGACCAGCAGAGCTTCGACATCGTGGAGCGCGCGACCGACATCAAGCGCGAGCTCGGCAGTGAGCACCCACCCTGGGAGCGGCTCGACCGCCAGGGCCTCTAGCGCTACTCGCCGAGCTCACGGCTGACCCGGTCGAGCACGTCGAGCATCCGCCGGGAGGTGGCGTGCAGGCTCTCCTGGAGCAAGGTCAACGCATGGTGCGCATCGGCGAGGACATCGGCTTCGCCGGTGAGGTCATCTGGCGTCTGCGCAAAGCGCGGCAGCACGTCCTCGAAAAGCAGCTGGAACCGCTGCTCCGCGAGCGCCAGGCAGGTCGCCAGGGTGACGATCTGGTCCTCCACCTGTGGATCGAGACCGCGCAGGGCCTGCCAGGCGGGCTCGGGAACCGCGCTGCCGCTGGGTGACGATGCCCCTGCCATCTCGACCATCATGCTAATGCGCGAATGATCGCCAGCGCCGCCGACGGGACGCGCCTGCACTACATCGTCGAGGGAAGTGGCCAGCCGCTGGTGCTGGTCGGCGGACGGACCTCGACCATCGATGGGGCCTGGTGGCGCTACGTCCCGGCGTTCAAGCCGCGGTTCAAAGTGATCGCGCTCGACAATCGCGGCAGCGGAGCTTCCGACAAACCGGACACGCCGTACAGCACCGGCTTGATGGCCGAGGACGCGCTAGCGGTACTGCGAGATAGCGGCGAAACGTCGGCGCATTGGTTTGGGCTCTCCATGGGCGGGATGATTTTGCAGCAGCTCGCCATCGCGCATCCCGACGCCGTGCGCAGCCTGATCCTGGGTGCGACCCACTGCGGCGGCGAGCGCCCGCCGCCGGCCGACGCGCCGACGGTCGAGGGCCCGCTGCGCCGCTACGCCAATCTCTACGAGGCGCGCTTCATCGCCGCGCATCCCGACTGGGTCCAGGAAGACGCGACGCATTTCGGCAAGATGCCGCTGCACGCTATCGTTCGCCAGGACCAGGCAGTCAAGCGACACGACCTCTGCGACCGGCTGAGTGAAATCCGCCAACCAGTATTGATCATCCACGGACGGCAGGACCGTATGGTGCCGCTCGCCCGCGCCGAAGAGCTGCAGCGCGGGCTGCCGAACGCCCGACTCCAGGTACTGGACCCGGGCGGCCACCAGGTTCACTCGGAGCAATTCTCGACCGTGCTGCGCCTCGTGGAGGACTTCGTCGAGGAGGTCGAGCGGCAGCGAGCTTAGGCGGCCCTCCAGGTCACCAACTCGCGGCTGACCTGCTTGTGCAGTCGGCCCTCGACCGCCAGCGATTGACAGTGCGCCAGCGTCTCCTGCAGCGCGAGGCGCTGCTGGAAGACGTTGCGCTGCATGATGCCCTGGAACAAGTCGGCGGCCAGCTGCCAGCCCGATTTCGGAGCGCCAGCGGCGAGGCGGACCAGCGCGGCCTTGCGCGCCTCATGGTGCTCGATGATTTCCTTGATGCGGCTGCGGTGATCAAAAAAGGGATCGCCATGCGCGGGCAGAACGGTTTCAACTTCGAGTTGGCGAACGCGCTCCAGCGACGCGATGTAATCGTCAAGGGGGTCCGCGCCGGATTGCGGGTGCAAGCCGATGTTGGGGCTGATCTTCGGCAGCAAATGATCGCCCGACAAGAGCACGCCGCGCGCCGGCCAGTAGAAACAACAGTGGCCCGGCGAATGGCCCGGTGTCCAGATGACTTCGATCTCGCTATCGTCGATGGGCAGCCGTTCCGCGCCCTCTAGCAGGGTGTCCGGTTCGACGACCGACACGTAGTTGCGGGCGCCCATCGATGCGCTCTTGACGAACTCCGCGTCCTCCTCAGGGACTCCGTTGAGGCTCAGCCACTTACCGACGTCATACACGAGGTCTTCGGCGCGCGCATAGCGAGGTTCCATCAGCGCAACTTCCAGGCGATGAATGATGAGCTCGGCGCCGGATCGCTCCCGCAGCTCGCCGGCAAGGCCGAAGTGATCCGGGTGGATGTGTGTGATCAGGATGCGGTTGATTCGCTCGACGCGGACCTTCGCGTCGGCCAGCTTCTGGTTCAGGGCCTGTCGGGATTCATCGGTTTGTAGGCCCGTATCGATCAGCGTAAAGGCGTCGCCGTCGCGCAATAAATAGACGTTCACGTGCTTCAGTTCGAACGGCATGGGGAGTTCTAGCCGAAAAATGCCGGGCGCGACTTCCACTGAAGGGTAACGGTACTCGACTCAGGCGGCGGTTTGGACGGGCTCGTCCGGACGGTTGGGCACCAGCTTCTGGCCCTGGTCCTTGGTCGGCAGTGGCAGATGCACCGTGTCGGTCGCGATCAGGTCGAGGAAGGCGTCGACCACCCGCGGGTCGAAGTGGCTCCCGCGACCCGCTTTGATCTCTTCCAGCGCTTTGTTGAGGCCAAGGGACGGGCGGTAGATCCGGTCGGCCACCATCGCCTCGAAGGCATCGGCGACCGAGATGATGCGCGACCCCAGCGGAATGTCCTCGCCTTTGAGGCCCTTGGGGTAGCCGGTACCGTCAAATTTTTCGTGGTGATGCCGGATGAGTGGGGCGACATGGTGCAGGCCCTCGACGGGACCGATGATGTCCGCGCCGATCTGAGGATGACGCCGCATCCAGGCCATTTCGTCTTCCGTCAGCGCCATCGATTGCCGGAGGATGCGGTCCGGGATCCCGATCTTCCCGACGTCATGGAGAATCGCGCCCAGCCGGACCGCGGCCGCCTCGTCGCGCGACAGGCCCATCCGCTCCGCGCAGGCGCCTGCCAGCTTGGCCAGCCGCTCCGAGTGCCCACGGGTGTAGCTGTCCTTCGCCTCGATGGCGTTGGCCAGCGCCATGTTGACCTCGGTCATCAGCTTGGCCTCGACGTCACGACGGGTCACGAGCTCCTGGTGGGCCGATACAGCGCGCGCCATCACCGAGCCGACCACGGCGACGACCACGAAGAGGAACAGCCGTTGCAGGATGATCGATCGCTCGTCCGAGACGGTGGCGAGGTATGTACCGTTCTGCAGCGGGGCGACGGCGCCCGCCGTCAGGTAGAGCACGGCGACGAGCAACGCGCAGAGCACGGAGCCCCCGGCCCCGAACCGCAGCGCGGATACGGTGATGACGAGGAAGAAGAGCACGGCGAAGGGGCTCTGGTAGCCGCCGGAGGCATAGGTGATCATCGTCGCCACCAACATGTCGACCGCGGTCGTCGTGTAGCTGAAGGCTCGCCCCGGACGTTGATGCAGGAACAGCAGCAGCACCGTGCTCAGGCAGACAACGCCCCAGGCTGCGAGGATGGCGTTGATCCGGCCCTGGTCGTAGCTGGCTGCCGGGTTGAGGTTGTTGAGGATGACAGCGAAGATCAGCAGCGTCCAGCGAAAGAGTCCGGTGAGCCGCTCATTGCTGAGGTTGATCAGACTCTCGGCCGGGTCCTGGGAGCGCTGCCGGCCCTTGCGCGGCGCATTGCGGGCGGCGGCCATTGCCGAAATTATCAGGCCGCTCTGTGACGGAGAGCGTTACAAACCGGTCGCATTCCATGGCGCGCTCTTGACCAACCTAGGCCGGCAGGCGCACGCCCAGAAAATCTGACAGCACCTGCCTGACGTCCTGGAACCGGAGGAAGGCGGTGTCGGCCTCGGCCAGGGCTCGATCAACCGCGTCAAAGGCATCCGTGAGCGGACCCGCCAATCCGGTGGTATTGACTTGCGCCCGTTCGGCGTGCGCCGCGCGCAGTTGCTGGCCGATCGCCTGTGTCGACGCGCTGTAATCCCGGGCGATGCCCTGCGCCTGCTGAAGCACGAACTGGAGGTCTTCCGGCGTAAGCGTCCGTCCGGCATATTGTTGCTTCAGCCTCGCCACCTGGATCGCCACCGCCGCGGCAGCCTGTCCAGCCCGGCTCATATCGGCGCCGATGGCCGCCAGGTGCGCCGTTGCATCGAGGTTCCGTCCCGCTGCCGGGACCACGCTCGCCGCGCGCAACGCCGGGTCGCTGCGGGCTCGCCGGCCGGCGTCACTGAAGTCCCGCTCAGCCTGCATGAGCTGGTCGGCGGCGACCCGCAGTTGCGCTGGATCGGCGGACTGAACGGACGCTTTCATGCCGGCCAGGGCTGCCACCAGTTCCTGTCGGCCGCTGTCCAGGTGCTGGTATACGGCGGTGCCCGCGTAGCCTGTGTAAGCCAACACGGCGAGCAGCGCCAGCACGATGACCGCGATCAGCGCGCCGCGGCCGTGGGCCTTCATACCCCCACCCTACCCTCCCCGCGAGCGGGGGACGGAACTTCGCCAGGGTGCAAAAAAGAGCGGGCGCCACGGGCACCCGCTCTCAATTACCTGGACTTGGCTCAGGCCGCTGCCCGATTACCGGTCACCAACCGGACCAGGAACAGCAGGATCACGGCGCCGACGAATGCAGCGATGAAGCTGATGATCAGTCCGCCGCTGGTCACGCCGAGCAACGTCGAGAACAGCCACCCGCCGAGGAACGCGCCGATGACACCGACAACCACATCCATGAGGACTCCGTACCCGTGGCCGCTTACGACCCGCCCGGCCAGGGCGCCCGCGATACCGCCGATGATCAGAAATACGATGAGATGCATCCGTTCTTCCTCCTACCTGTGAAAGTTGGTACTGATATACTTGTACCCGGTTTGCACCTAATATGTCAATACCGCTATCATAAAACGGCTTCTCGGGATCAGCCGGCGAGCTGCTGGTCGAGGGTCGACAGCGTCCGGCTTTCGCCCGGCACCCCGGCGAAGAGATCTCGTTCCAGAACCCCGGTAACCCAGGGATCGGGAAAGGCTCGAACAAATAGTTCCGCCGACCGGCCGGCCCCTACGGCGATCGATGTCGTCACGCTCACCAGCGGGCTGCTGCCCGAGGTCCGGTAATAGAGCTTGGCCGGCAAGGCGGCCGATCCGCCGACGGTACGGCGCACGCGTGAGAACGCCCACGCCGTGGCATCTCTAACGGCCGGCTGTGTGCCATCGGCGACCACCACGTGGGGGCGGACGCTGGCCATGACGTCGGCAAGGAGGTCCTCGAGCACTGCCGCGGTCAGCTCGCTCGGCGCATAGTCGAGCAACAGGAGGTCACGCACGCCTCGCCGGCGCAGCGCCGGCAGGTGGTCCACTCCTTGCCAGTCTCGCGCACCGGCACAGACCAGGGTCACATCGGTTCCCGAGGCGGCATAGTGGGCAAACACGGTTCCGCAGAAGTCGGCGGCCTGGTGTGGATCCGCCACGACGCCCAGGAGTCGAAAGGGCACATCGGATAATCGAGACGGCACACCGATTCTTTCAAAGGGGCCCCGCTCCGGCGTGGAAAAGCGGGGAGAAAATCAGGGCCCCGCTCCGGCGTGGAAAAGCGGGGAGAAAATCAGGGGCCCCGCTCCAGCGTGGAAAAGCGGGGAGAAAATCAGGGCCCCGCTCCGGCGTGGAAAAGCGGGGAGAAAACCAGGCCCAGCCCCGGCGAGGAACGATAGCGGCGCGACTTACACGGCGGCGCGGGCGCTGGAAAGCAGGCGGTCGTAGGCGTGCTTGAGCTGCGGGTAGCGCAAGAAGATCAGGTGGGCAAATTCCTGGGTCAGCGCGCGCGGCGGCCGGATCAGCCGCATGCCCGCCTCGCTCAGCAAACGGTTGCCCTTCCGCCCGTTGCAGCGCCGGCAGGCGATTACCTGGTTCTCCCAGCTGTTGGCGGCACCCCCACGCGAGGTGGGAACGACGTGATCGACGGAGAGCTGCGAGGACGGCATCCCTTTGCCGCAGTACTGGCAGGTGCCATCGTCGCGAAGGAGGAGGTTGCGCCGGTTCGCCCGCAGCAGGCGCCTGGGGATCTGGATGTTGGACAGCAGCCGGACGATGACAACGTCCTGACCAAAGCAACGCCGCGCCATTGCTTGCTCGACCGCCTGCCGGGCAACATCGTCAATGAAAGTGACGCGCTGCTTGGTCAGCAGGACGACCAGCCGCCGCTTACTGATCACGTTCAGCGGCTGAAGTGAGGCGTTTAGCAGTAGGACGAGTTCGAACGACCTCCTGTTGTCGGGTTTCCGCCCTCGGGCGCCACTAATATAACGGAGTTCGTTCGCGCAGTTTTCGCCTGACTTAGCTGGCGGCTTTGACCCGCCGCTCGATCGGGACGTAGGCGACATCCTTCTCCCCCACGTACTCGGCCCGCGGCCGGATCAGGCGGTTGTCGGCGTACTGCTCGAGCACATGCGCCGCCCAGCCCGCCACCCGGCTGACGGCGAAGACCGGCGTGAACATGTCGATCGGAATCCCCATGGTGAAGTAACAGGACGCCGAGTAGAAGTCGACGTTGGCATAGAGGTGTTTCTGCTGCATCACCACCTCCTCGAGTTTGCGCGAAATCTCGTACCAGCGCAGGTTGCCGATATGTTCTCCGAGCTCTCGCGACATCTCTCGCAAGTGAGTGGCCCGCGGGTCTTCGGTGCGGTACACGCGGTGGCCGAAGCCTGAGATCTTCTGATGCGCGGCGAGCCGCTGCGTGACGTAGGCCTCGACGTGGGACGGCTCGCCAAGTTTTTGCAGCATCTTCATCACCTGCTCATTGGCGCCGCCGTGCAGGGGACCCGCCAACGCGCCAATCGCCGAGACGATCGCCGAATACATGTCGGCCAGGGTGGCTGCCGTCACCCGTGCGGCAAACGTTGACGCGTTGAGCTCGTGATCGGCATGAAGGATAAGGGCCAGGTCCAACGCGCGGACGTGGAGAGGATCAGGTTCGGCGCCGAAAAGCATCCGCAGAAAGTTTTCGGCGTGGCTCCCGTCCGGTTCCGGGTCGACGGCCCTGCGGCCCCGCCGGATCTGCTCGTACGCCGCGATGATCGTCGCCGTCTGCGCGGTCACTCGCATGGCTTTCGTCACGTTCGCCTCGCGGGACACGTCGTGCGCCTGCGGATCGTAGAAGGCCAGCGCAGAGAGCGCGGTCCGCAGCGCGTCCATCGGTGTGGCGCTCCGCGGAAAGTCGTTCATCAACGTTAGGATCTGGGTGGGAAGCGCTCGGTGTGAGGCCAACTCGGCGCTGAACCGATGCAGCGCCTCGCGCGTCGGCAGCGACCCGAACCACAGCAGGTAGGTCGTCTCCTCGAACGAGGAGTTGCGGGCCAGGTCGTGGATGTCGATCCCCCGGTAGGTGAGCTTCCCTTGCGCACCGATGATGTCGCAGATCGCGGAGTTCGCTGCAATGACATCCTCGAGGCCGGCTTTGGTTGTCGACATACGAAGCCAAGTATAGGAAGCGGTCATAGACTTACTGCGCGGTGCGCGAGTGAGCTGGAAGTCGGCCGTCAAGGACTCGGGCAAGGGCTATTACACGCTGCACGCGCAGGAGCTCGGATCCGTCCCGGTGCGGCTGTTCCTCACGCCCAATCTGCTCGACCAGGTCGAGGAGTCGATCTATCCGCAGATCGTGAACGCCGCCAGCTTTCCCGGTGTCAAGCTGGTCGCGATCACGCCAGACGTGCATCACGGCTACGGCGTGCCCATCGGCACGGTGCTCCTGACGGACGCGCAGACCGGTGCCGTGGCCATGGGGCCGGTGGGATTTGACATTGGTTGCGGGATGATGTCTGCCTCCAGTGAGGTGCCGCTGGCCGCCGCGACGCCCGAGAATCGGCTGCGGTTCAATCGAGAGGTCACGCGGCGCGTGGCGCTTGGACCGGGCAAGGTCAGTCGTACGCAGCTCAAGAGCCTGACGAAGAAGGAATTCGAAGCAATCATCCGGGGCGGCGCCGCCTACTACGCGGAGCGCTACGGCGAGCGGGTGGACCGAACGCGTACCGAGCGTGACCGGCTCCCCGTCGACGATTCGTGGCAACCGCCATGGGGCGGTCCGGGACGACCGGAGCGCGGCGTGCCGCAGCTAGGCACCCTGGGCGGCGGCAATCACTTCATCGAACTGCAGGGCAACCTGGGCACCGACACGCTTTACATCCAACTGCACTCCGGCAGCCGCGGCTTTGGCCACGGGCTGGCGACCAACTATTTCCACCTCGCACAAGGGGAAAACCCGGCAATCAAGGCGCTCGACCTTGGCTATTTCACGCCAGGGTCAGCGCACTACCCCGATTATCTGAACGCGGTGGCGGCGGGCGGGAACGTCGCCATCGTGAACCGGCTCGTCATGTTGGAGCAGATCTCGATGGCATTCGAGGAGGTCTTTGGTAAAGAACTCTCGCTCGTGTACGAAATCAGCCACAACCTCGTCCAGCGCGAGCACCATCCGGAGTTCGGTTGGGTCCATGTGCACCGCAAGGGCGCAACTCGCGCGTTTCCAACCGGCTACGACGACCCGCAGGCTGGACACCCGATTCTCATTCCGGGAAGCAACCGGGACTCGAGCTTTATCCTGCGGGCGGCGGATCAGGCCCATGCGAGTGGCTATAGCGTCAACCACGGCTCCGGCCGCCGTATGTCGCGCAATGCCGCCAAGAAGGCCTTGATACAGAACGTGGTCAATACCGCCTACCGCGACGCGGGCGTCGTCGTCAACACCGATGGCGTGGTCCCCATCGACGAATCGAAGGATTGTTACAAGTCGTCTCGCGAGGTCGTCGAAGCCGTCATCCGGGCGGGTCTCGCGACGATCGAGCATGAGCTGGTGCCGCTCGCCTCGATCAAAGGGAACGAATGAGTCAGGGCGACAGTTGAACGGCCTGCGATTGCGACAGAAGACCGCCGTCGCCGATGGTGATGGTGATCGAAGGCTCAGAGGTCTGAACCTCGACCGCGCCGGATGACGCGGTCCCGGGTTGCAGCAGCTGCAGGGTCAAAGACTTGGATGGGGCTAAGAGACCCAGTGGCCGGGTGAAGCCTTGCGCGCGACGGATGGCCGGGCAGACGACGTACGTGCCGCGAGGGGTGCGCGTCACCTTGGGCGTATCAAGGACGAAGGTCCGGATCACGCGGTCGATCCGACCGGTGTTGAACTCGGTGTAGTACAGGTTGTCGGCGGAATCGAGGGCGATGCCTTGCGGCTGCTGGATGCCGGTGATGACGCTGACCTGATGGCCCTGCGCGTCGAGCTCATGGATCGCGTTGTCCCCGAGCGTATTGACGAAGATGTCACCGCCTCGCGCGACGAGGACATCGTCGGGTGTGGGCAAGGTGGCGAATGGTCGCCGTGCCGGATCGAGCACCCAGAGCGTGCCGCCCTCGTCGGCAACGAAGATTCGCCCGGTCGCGTCGAGGGCGGCTCCGACGGGACGTACCATGCCGCTCGCGATCTGCGTGGCGGTCTTGCCATCGGCGGTGACGCGCCAGACCACGCCGTTGGGACTGTCCGGCACGATGACATTGCCGCCGGTCGCCAGCAGATTGCCCGACGCATCTCGGTCCGCGAGCACGGGGCCGATGCCGTCGAGGCCGTCGCGTCCTGTCCGGTTCGGAAACGCGTGCCAGAGGCTGACGGCGTGCGTTTGCGGATCAATGGCCACGACGCGATTGCGGCCCTGCTCCCCGACCAGGATCCGCCCATCGGCCAGCACGACGATCCCTTCCGGCGCCGACATGCCGCCGGCGATGCGCTCGACCGAACCGTCGGCCTTCAGCGCCGAGACCGTTCCAGCGTTGATGTCGCTGAAGAGCAGGCGGCCGTCGTTGTCGAAGGCGAGGTCATCCGGCGCCGGCTGATTCCGAAGTAAGACCTCCGGGCCCAGCGATGCCCGCGAGGCGGGGCAGGCCGCGAGCGTTGGCGTGATTGGGCCCGCCGTCGCGCCGTGCGTCGGGGACGCCGTGGGAGCCGCCTGACAGGCGCCAACCGCCAGGAAGACGGCCAGCGATGAGAACCAGCGATGACGTTCTCGCGGCCTTTCCACACCGGGGCCGCTCATTTGACCCGCATCAAAAGCCGGTTTACGATGGGCATCGTGCTCAAAGTTATTTCCGCTCCCGAACTCGCCCGCAACCTCGATCCCATTCTTCAGGCTCTGGAGGAAAGCGGCACCTCGTTGATCGTCAAACATCACGACCAGCCCGCGGCGCTGCTGGTCCGCTTCGACGCCTATGTTGCCATGCTGGCAACGATGGATTACTCCGGGTGGGAGCGCTGGATCGAAGAAGTGCGAGCAGCCTTCCCGACATCCGTCTTCGCGCCACCACGCCGGCCTAAATCAGTTGTTCCCGCATTCATCGATCCCGAGGACATTGGTTACGCGCCGCAGCACGGGCAGCTTGGCACGGCAGCGGGCCGGCGCCGGCTCGCCGAGGAACTGGGGACGATGGGCATTCAACTGGACGAGCAGCAGCTGGGATCGGTCTACTCGCTGGTGCTGAGCCTTGCCGAGCGCAAGCGCGTCCTCTATGCCGAGGATCTGAAGCTGGCCGTCGATGAGGCACTCGGCCGAACCACGCCCGGACGGTATGCCCTCAAAGATGTTCAGGTGCATTCACAGAGCGGGGTATCGTGCAACGCGGAGATCTCCCTCACCGATGACGGCACCGTCAAAACCGGCAGCGCGAACGGGACAGGGACGCTCGATGCTGTCTTTCGCGCCATCCAGGACGTGACCGGAGTGCCGGCGGAGCTCGAGGATTTCAGCCTCGCGGCGGCGACCCAGGGCACGGACGCGCTGGGCGAGGCGGTCGTGACGCTGAGCCAGGGATCGCACGTCGTCATCGGCCGCGCGATGGCACTGGACGTCATCGAGGCGGCAGCGAAGGCCTACGTGAATGCGCTCAATTGGCTGGTGCGCCCCAGCACGGCACCTCCCCCGCAAGCAGGAGAGGGCGAAGTGCTGCCGGTGGGGAGAAAAAGCTAGCTCAGCGGCGGCTCGAGGCTGAGTCGATTGTCGGCGGCGCCGCCGACAGGTCGACCGCCGACGGTGCCCAGGCGGGCCAACGCGCGCGCATGGCGATCACGCGCGCCGCGGACGCCTGCACCTGATCCATCGGGATGGCGCCGCTGCGGACCTGCTGCTTGACCATTTCGATCGCCGACGCCTCGTAGGCGGCGTCCGCGCTGTTCAGCAGCACCAGGTCGTTGCCGGCCACCACGGCGGCGACGGTCGCCTGCGGTAGCCCGTAGAGCGTGGTGATCCCGCCCATGCCGAGGCCGTCGGTCACGATCACGCCCTGGAACTGCAGCTGCTCGCGCAGCAGTCCGGTGACGACCGCACGGGAAAAGAGCGCCGGCGTCCCACTCGGGTCGAGACCGGGAACGACCACCGCGGTGGTCATCACGGCATCGGCGCCCGCATCGATCCCCGCCTTGAAACTGACGGCCTGGGTCGCGGTCCAGCGCGCCAGGCTCTCGGGGTCGGTCGGCATGGCGCTGTGCGGATCACCGGCCGCCCCGCCGAGCCCGGGGAAGTGTTTGAGGGTCGCGGCGACCCCTGCGTCGTGTAAGCCGTTGACCGCGGCCGCGACGAGCGGCCCAACCGCGTGCGGATCACTTCCAAACGAGCGGTCGCCGATCACGCCGTCGGCCGGATTCCAACGCAGGTCCGCGACCGGGGCGAGGTCGAGCTGGATGCCGAGCGCGTGAAGGCCGGACGCCGTGGCCGCCACTGCCCCTCGGACACCATCCGGACCGCGGGCACCGAGATCCAGTTCCGACGGAAGCGGGGCTACACCGTCATGGATCCGCATCACCCGGCCGCCCTCTTCGTCGACCGCGATCAGGAGCGGCGCCGGTAGACCGGCTTCGCGTCCGAGCCGCTGCAACTCCGTGGTCAACCGCACAAGACTGGCCGCGTCGGTGAAGTTGTCGCTAAAGATCAGCACGGTGCCGACCTTCTCGTCCAGGATGAGGTGGCGGAGCCCATCGGTGATGTTGGGCCCACCGAAGCTCGCCGCCATCATCTGGCCGACGGCCATGTCGACCGTCAAGGGCGCCGGTCGCGGGTCGGGCGTGGCGGATGGCGGAATAGGACTCGGTGATGGGGTCGGCGTGGTCGTCGGGAGGACGCGCGCGACCTGGGCGGTTGGGCGCGCCGAGCTCGGGCCTAGCGCGGCCGGAAGCGCCGCCATCACCAGCAAAACGGCCAGGCCAGGACGGACCAGGTAGCGAGCGGGCCGCACCGAAGGCCCCCCGCTAGTGCTTGAAGGTGCGCCCTACTAGCGGTTGAAGGACGGGTTCAAGCAGACTGAATAGAAAACTGAAGATCAGCAGGAAGATCAAGTAGACGAAGAAGACGCCCGCGACGACGATCCCGATCAGGAGTCCCTTGGAGAAGCGCTCCATATCGAGCCGCACGACCTTGATCAACAACCCGGCCATCAGCAAGCCGAAGGCGGCGCCGATCGGGTTGGGGAAGCCCAGTAGCGCGCCGATGGGAACGGCCAGGTAGCAGGCGAACTCGGGCAGCGTCCGCGGCAGCAGCGAACGCCGCGGCGCAATCACGGCGGCGGCGACGGCCGGTGCGGCGAGGTAGCCCTTGCATTTGCCGCACGTCTGGTTCTCGGGCGCGTTGTAGCGGTACCCGCAGTGCGGGCAGGCCTTGAGGGTCATCGCTGTCTCAGGCGGCTCCGCGGAGCCGCAGCACTTCCTGCTCCAACTCGCTGATCCGGTTGTCCCGCTGGATGATCATCTTCTTGTGTTCGGAAAGAACTTTCTTGGTGAAGCGGCTGGCCATGTACCAGCGCACCCGGTCGACGAGACTGATGACGAGGACCATCAGCGCACCGATGGCGGCGCACGCGAGCATCACGACCCAGGTCGGGATGTCCCTGTAGGTGGCGCCGAGAACGTTGATCACCGCCGGCTGCTGATTGCCCACCGAAAAGAGGGCGAGCATGATACCCAGCGCCAACGCCACGAGCCACCCGACGATCGCCATAGCGCCTGTTCACCCCCAGGTTCGGTCAGCGGTGTCCCACCGACGGGCGAGTCTTCGCCCGGCTCGTATAACCGGACGCGGCGGCGCGAACTTGCGGGCCGATACACTGCGAACTTGATGGCTGTCAGTACGAGATCCGTCTGGAGCAGCCCGGCTGAGCCCGCGGCGCTGCAGCCATTCCGCTTTCGCGGCGGAACCCGCGGAATCCTGCTGATCCACGGCTTTGCCGGGACGCCCCCGGAAATGCGCGGCATGGGGCAGTTCCTGGCCGCGCGCGGCTACGACGTCATGGGGCCGTTACTCGCCGGACACGGGCTCACGCCCGAGGCGATGGCCGCAACCCGCTGGCCCGATTGGGTCCGCTCCGCCGAGGATGCTCTGGCGGAGCTTCGGCGTGACTGCGCCGAGGTGTTCGTCGGCGGCCAGTCGCTGGGCGGAACGCTCGCCCTCCACCTGGCGGCCACCCATGCGGGGGTGCGCGGGATCTTCACCATGGGGGCGATGAGCTCGCCCGTCTACTTCCGCGACTGGCGAATCAAGGCGATTCGGGGGCTCAAGTACGTGGTGCGCTGGCATGAGCCTGGTGACGACGTGGACCTTGGCGACCCCGGCGCCGTGCGCCTGCTGCATAGCTACGCCCGCCGCCCCACCGTCTGCATTGAGAGCCTGATGGCGCTGCTGCGCGTCGTCGACCGAGAACTGCCGCGCATCACCGTCCCCTCGCTCATCACCCATGGCCGTCGCGATCGGACGGTCGACGTGGCCAACGCGCCCCACATCGTGGCCACCATCGGCTCGGCCGACAAGCGGCTGATCTGGTTCGAACGCTCGGGGCACGCCATTACCGTCGACCTGGAGCACGACGCCCTCTTCGCGACGGTGCTGGATTGGCTGAACGCCCACTGATGGGCGGCTGGCCGGCCCAGGAGGCGCGGCGCGCGCCGCATGGCATGATCGCGAGTGTCAACCCGCTGGCGAGTGCAGCCGGCCTCCGGGTGCTGCGCGATGGCGGGAACGCAATCGACGCGGCGGTCGCAGCCGGAGCGGTGCTCACCGTGGTCGAGCCCTGGAGCGGTCAGCTGGGGGGCGATGCGTTTCTGCTGGTGGCGCCGGCCGGGCGGGGCACAGTGACTGCGATCAACGGCAGTGGGGCCGCTCCGCACCGCGCCACCTTGGACCGCTACCTGGCCCTCGGTCGAATTCCCGAGTCCGGCTGGCTGGCGGCCAGCGTCCCAGGCACCGTTGACGCCTGGCAGGTGGCGCTCGAGCGCTTTGGTACGCGGCCGCTGGGCACGCTGCTCGAGGAGGCGATTGGCTATGCGCAGACAGGCTTTCCTCTCACCGCCCGCCAAGCGCGCCAGAACGCCGAAATGGCCGCCATCGGCGCAGAGTTCCCCGACACCAGGGCGGTCTTCTTTCCCGATGGGCGGCCGCCCGGGGCCGGTGCTCGGCTTCGGCAACCCGACCTTGCCCGCACGCTCCGGACCATCCAGGCGGACGGAGCGGCGGCGTTCTATCGCGGTCCCATCGCCCGGGCGATCGTGGCAGCCTCCGATCGAGGCGGGGGGCTCTTTTCCGAACGCGACCTGGCCGAGCACCGCACGGACGTTCTCGACGCGATCCAGACGACGTACCGCGGCTGGACGGTCGCGGAGCAGCCGCCGGTGTCCCAGGGGCTGATCGTCCTGATCGCGCTCAAGATCCTGGACGGCCTCGATCTGCCCAGGGACCCGGCGGATCGCGTCCACCTCCAGGTGGAGGCGCACAAGCTGGCCCTCACCGAACGCCTCGAGCACGTTGGGGATCCCGGCTCGTCCCCGCCCGCGATCGACAGGCTGTTCTCAAAAGAGCGCGGCCGGGCCCTGGCGCAGCGGATCGACCGGCGGCACGCCGCGGCCCTTCAGAACGAAGCGGCCGGCCACGCGGACACGACCTATCTCTGCGTGGTCGACGAGGCACGTAACGTGGTGTCCTATATCCATAGCCTCTATGCCGGCAATGGCGTCGTCGCGGGCGACACCGGGATTTTGCTCAACAACCGGATGGACTGCTTCAGCCTCGATCCGAAGAGCCCCAACCGGCTGGCGCCGGGCAAACGGCCCGTGCACACGCTGAACTCCTGGATGCTGTTGCAGGACGGGAACCCCCAGCTCGTCGGCGGTACGCCCGGGTCGTTCTGGCAAGTCCAGACCAACCTGCAGCTCATCACCAACCTGGTCGACCTGCGCCTGCCCGTTCAGGCGGCCCTCGATGCGCCCCGCTGGACGATGGGCGGGCAGACGACCTGGTCGGATTCCAGCCTGAGCCTCGAGGCCCGCTTCGGCGATGCCGTCCTCCGGTCGTTGCGCGAGCGTGGCCACCGGGTGCAGGCGATCGGCGACTGGGCCGCGGGGGGTGCCGCCCAGGTCATCCGGATCGAGGACGGGATGCTAAGCGGAGGCGGCGATCCGCGACCGGGTACCAGCAGCGTGATCGGCTATTGATGCACCACGCGGGGAAGTGCTTGTCTTTGCGGAGAGCCGATGCTATAAATCGCAGGTAACAGCAGCGGGTCCTCATCCGCATGAACCACGCGCGAACTCTGCATCGCGCATCCGAGGGAGGAAAAATGCCAGCGAAGAAGAAATCCTCGACTAAGAGGAAGTCGACTGCGAAGAAATCGACGGCCAAGCGCGCCGGCGGCAAGAAGTCGACCGCCAAGCGCACGACGGCCAAGAAGAGCACCCCGAAGCGGTCGACCGCCAGGAAGACCACGGCCAAGAAGAGCACCGCCAAGCGAAGCGCGCCCAAGCGGAAGAGCCCTGCCAGGGCGAGCGCGCCGAAAGCCGCCTCCAAGCCGGCGGTCCGCGCGGCGGCCCCAGCTCCACGCGCGGCAGCCCCGGCAGCGCCCAAACCATCGACCTCGTTCACCGGCGGCGGGCGTCCCGTGGCGCGGCCGGCTGAGCCGCCGATGCCTTCGTTCGGTGGATTTGGCAGCGAGGCCGGCATGGGCAGCGAGTCCGAGCCAGGCGCGTCCGGCGGCCCGGAACGGATCAAGATCGGCGAGCGGCCCCCGGAGCAGACCTGGCCCGGAGGCGGAAACCGCTAAATCGGCAGATCACAGGCCCCTGCCCCCCTGGGCAGGGGCTTTTTGTTGCGCCAGGGGTTACGGCTACGTCCCTGTGCGCAGAGGAAATGGGCCGAATCGCCACGTGGCGCGCAAGGGCAGGCGCGTTAGGTGTAGTAGAGGGATTTCCATGACAGCAGTGCGGCGCCTGGCAGCGGGTGGTCTGGCAAGCCTGCTGGCGCTCGCCCTGACCCTCCCGGCCTACGCGGCCACCAAGCCATCCAAGCCCACGCGTCCGGCTGCGCCCGCCCCGGCGAGGTCAATCGCCGTTCTTCCGCCGCAAATCTTCCAACTCAACCCCGTGAAGGTCAACCCGAGCGTGCTGCCGAACATCATGATCCTCGGCCAGCACCTGACCCCTGGGACCACCGTGCAGGTCGGCGGCCGGCCGGCGACCACCATTCAGGTTCCCGATGCGAATCACCTGCTCGTGAAGCTGCCGGAGAACCTGTCGCAGGGCAGCTACTCGGTCGCGGTGACCAATGAAGCGGGTACCACGTTGGCGAGTGACGCGCTCGTGATCGACGACCCCTCGCAGCGCCCGAGCACGATGATGATGCTGGTCGGTGGTGGCTTGCTCCTCCTGCTGCTGCTCGTCATGCGGCTCGCCCGGACACCGGGCCTCGCGTAACGCCCCACCGTAACCCTTCCCCAAAGCGCGGGGCGGAGATCAGCGGCTGGAGATCAACAGTTGCAGGTCGGGCTCCTCCACCTGGTCGAGTTCTGCCTCCGGTCCCAACCCCGCCTGCGGCGCCGCGCGCAAGGCGGCCAGTGCGCCACGCATTTGCCCCAGGTTGCGCTTGGCTTCGGTAAAAGCGTTCTGGATCATGGTGCTGCCCCGCGCGATGTTGTTCTCGAGCAGGCGGTCGAGCGACGCGACGTTGTCGTCGATTTGCTGCAAGTAGCCTTCCAGGTTCTCGAGATCGATCGACTTCGCATATTGCAGGTGCAGGCGGAAGAGCGCCAGTACGTACGGGATGGTCATGCTGTAAGGCATCAGGATCACGCCTTCGCGATACGCCTCGAGATGCGCGCGGCGGCACGCATTGAAGACCGGGTCGGGAACGGCGGCAAGCGCGAAGCCAAGCGTCGCCGCTGGGTCGATGTATTGCTTGACCTCCCGGACCTTCAGGCGAAGAACCCGCTCGATCTCCTGGACGATCGTTGCCTCTTTCCCCGGTTCCTGCAAGCCATCGTTGAGCCGGTCCAGCAACTCTGGAGACGGCCATTTGCTGTCGATCGGTAGCCGCTTGCCGTTCGCGAGGATGAGTGCGTACTCGACGACCTTGCCGTTGACGTGGAAGTTCATGTCGATCATCTCGGCAGGGAACTGCCGGAACGCATCCTGAAGGATGTTCTCGCCAGCGGCACCCCGGGTGCGGCTGCCCAGCAGGACCGTCTCGATCCTGCGCGCCGATGCCTGGACGTCTTCTTCCATGCGGCGGCGCTCCTCCGCGTCGACCTTCAAACGTTCCATGGCGAGGCGCGCCTCCGACAGGTCTTTGCCAATCGCGTCTCGAACCCCGGCCGAGCTCTCGAGGACCCTGGACTCGACGCCCTGAACCGCCGTCTGCACCATGCCGAGCGACTGGCTCAGCGCGCTCTGCTGATTGCTCACCGCTTCGACATTCGACTTGAGGGCTCCCAGGTCTGTCAGCGCCGCGAGCACCGCATCAGATGGCCCGCTCGCGGCCGGCCGCCGGAGCAGCAGGGCGACCAGGCAGAGCAGGGTGGCCACCAGCAGTACCACGAGGACCAGTTCGAGGACGTTCACTTGGACTCCTTCAGGACGTGAAAAAGACGAATGGTCGTGTCAATGGTGGTTGGGTCCATGGTCAAAGTCAAGCAGGCGGTTTTGACAGCTGCCTGTCGCAGGCGCCGCAGAAATTGTGGCGGGCTAACGATCGACCGGGTACCCTCGCTCGATCCAGGCCGCTGTGCCGCCGTCGACGTTGCTGACCGAGGCGTATCCGAGCTGCTGCAGGTAGCCGGCCGCCGCCAGGCTCCGCTGCCCGCTGTGGCAGATGGCCAGGACCGGCCGATCGCGGGGCACCTCGCTCACCCGCTGCTCCAGCTCCCCCAACGGGATCAACCGGGCGCCCGGGACGTGGCCCTGCTGATACTCCCAGGGTTCCCGAACGTCGACGAGGAATGGCGCCGGGTCAGCCTTGAGACGTTCACGCAACTGAGTTACGTCGATGCCGGGGACAGGAGCCATCGAGAAAATCTTAGTCGCAGGGGCGCAAGCTTCACGGGCCACCCGGCGTCGTTTTCACAGCGTGAGCAAGGGCCAGCAATACGTGCAGTTCTTCGGCTCGGACGCGCTCAAGCGGCTGCACGGCTGCGCCATCGCCGAAGCCGACCGGGGCGCTGACAGCCCCTGCGTCGGACTGGCTGAGCCGCTCCGCCGGCCGCAGATCGGCTTCGGAAACCCGCGCGCGCCGATCGTCTTCCTCAGCCCCAGCCCGCTGGATGCCGCCAGTGCCAGTAACGCGGCCTTTAGCGAGTGGCTCGATCACGAAGCGGGGCTCGAACATCACATGACCTCGGACACGCCCCAGCCCTACTACCAGTACGTGCGGGCCGTGCTGCTCGGCGCGCGCCGCCGGCTCGGGCAGAAACCGGAGAAGCACGACGGGATGGACCTCGCGTTCCACACCTGGGCGGTCCGTTGCCCGACGGCAAACCCCGACCTGGTGACCGACGAGGCCACCAACCAATGCATCGATCGCCACCTGCACAGCCTGCTGGAGAGCATCCACCCGCAGCTCGTCGTCGCCATGGGCGGCCCGGTCGCTCGCCACCTCTGGTGGCGAACGATGCAAACCTGGGATGGATGGGGTCGGATGACCACCCTGCACGGCCGTGTGCTCGATGTGCAGCTGGGCAATCGAACCGTGCCGGCCATCCTGAGCGTGCATCCCTTCCAGCGCGGCGTCGAGCTGCATCCGGAAGTCATCGGGCGGGCCATCGGTGACCGCCTGCGGCCGGAGCAATTCGCTCCGCAGGAGTTGAAGGCCGCATGACCACGCAGACGCCCACCGATCCGCGCTTCATCGAGAAGGACGACGACAGCCATCTCCGCGAGCGCATGCAGCAGGCGGAGCAGGCGGTTCCGCTTCGGCCGGGTGCGCTCTGCCCGCATTGCGGAGCCCACGCTTTCAAGCGTGCCGAGCTCAAAGCGGGGACCCCGTGCCCTGTCTGCGGCCAGCAACCGCGCGTCGCCGCCTAGGGATCGTTGCGGCCCTTTTAGTATTGGCCGGTGGAAACCGGGCTCCGAGGACGCCGGGCGCTGGTGACCGCCGCCAGCCGGGGGCTCGGGTTTGCCTGCGCCCGGGCGCTGGCCGCGGAAGGTTGTCGCGTGGCGATCTCCTCGAGCGATGAGCAGCGCATCCAGGCCGCCGCGGGTGCGCTGCGCGACGAGGGTTACGACGTGGTGGCGCGGGTCGCGGACGTCCGGCAGGCTGACCAGTGCCGCGACCTCGTCGCCTGGGCGACGACAACCCTCGGCGGCCTCGAGGTGCTCGTCAACAACACGCGGGGGCCCATTCTCGGCAGCGTCGCCGAACTGGACGACCAGGCATGGGCGGAAGCCGTCAACCTGGTGTTGATGAGCGCCGTTCGCCTTACGCGCGCCTCCCTCCCGACGCTACGGCGCGGCGGCGGGGCGATCGTCAACCTCACGTCGATCGCCGCCCATCAGCCGGTGGACAATCTCGTGCTCTCCAACGCGTTGCGACCCGCGGTAGTCGCAATGGGAAAGACGCTCGCGAAAGAGGCCGCGCCCGAGGTGCGGGTGAATTCGATTCTTACCGGCCGCTTCGAAACCGATCGCATCAGGGAAGAAAATCGTCACCAGGCGCTCACCCTCGGCGTCGATCTCAGCGATTTCACGGCGGCGAGCATCCGCAACATTCCCCTTGGCCGGCACGGACGACCGGAGGAGCTGGCCGCCGCGGTCGTCTTCCTGGCCGGCGACGCCGCCAGCTTCATCACCGGGACCACGATCGCCGTCGATGGCGGGGAGTACCGCGGCCTCTTTTAACCCTTCAACGACCCTCGCCCGCCAGCGGACAGGGAAGCTTACTTCTCCGGCCAGCGACCGGGAAACGGATCGACCGTGGGTTTGGACTTCCAGTCCTCGCGAACCGGTGCGAAGACGTCCGCCACCGAGACGCCGTCAGGGCCGGCTTTGGCCGAGTGGGGAACCTGGCTGGCGATCGTGTACGTCTCCCCCACCCGCAACTCGCGTGCCTGACCGTCGACCACCATGGTCACCGAACCGCGGAGGACGAACCCGACTTGCTCGTTCTCATGCCGGTGCTCCGGAACCTGCACGTTCGGATCGATGTCGACGAAACCGATGCTGAGCCGGTCGCCATTCACCGTCCGCGCGAGCACCCCGTCCCAGATGCGCGACGGCTTCAGTTTTGCGACGGTCTGAAAAACGCTCACGGTCATCCTCCTTTCTTACGGCCCCCACCCTGATCCTCATTGCGAGCTGCCATTTTCGTGCCTATGTCGCTGATCTTCTTGCGCAGGTCCGCGGGCGCCAGGACTTCGACCGCATCGCCCCATCCCAGGATCCACGGGGTGATCTCCACCGTGCCAGTCACGGTGACCGTCATGTTCACCGAGCCCTTCGGCCCATCGCCGAGCGCCTGGGATGGATGCCAGATGGATTCCCTCACCCGTGCCGCCGCCGGCGGATAGAAGCGCATGCGCACCTCGACCGGCTCGCCCGAGTGGAAGATTCCCCAGGCGCCCGCCAGGTAATTGTTGACATCGAACTCCTCCGGGATCTGATAGGTCTCGGGCATTTGCTCGGCCCGCGTGATGCGCTCCAGCTTGAAGGTCCGCATCTCCTTCAATCCGCGATCGCGCGCCACCACGTAGCTGCTGTGACCGATCAGGGAAGGCTCGAGGAAATAAGGCTCGATCACGCGCGGCTTGACCTCGTGATTCGCCGTCGGGTACCAAATGCGGACTGCCCGGTGCCCCGCCCAGCTGAGGGCGATCGTCTGGAGAACCCGCGAGTAGATGGGATTCGACGGACGATCGGCCATCTGACGAACCGTGGCGTGAACGTACTCCGCGACGGGCGCCGGTAGCACGGCCGCCAGCTTGGTGAACGCGTCGGCCACGTCGGGATCAGCCTGGTCGCGATGTCGGTGCATCAAGCGAACACCCATCAACAACGCCATCGCCTCGCGCAGGGTGAACTTCACGGGAGCCACGAAGTAGTTCGGGTCGATCGCGAACCGCCCGTTGTCCTCATAGACGGGCACGTTCATCGCTTCGAGCGCCTTGATGTCCCGATAGGTGGTTCTCGGATTCACGCCGGTACGGCGCGCGATCTCGCCTGTCGCCAAACCGTGGGGATTGCCCTGGAGCAGGGTCTGGATCTTCAAGATCCGGGCCCCACGATCCCCCTTCTCGAACGAGCCCACTTCGCCGTCCAGTCTAGGCGTACGTATCGCCACACCGGTTGCTTCGGAACAAATTCAGCCCAACCTTTATAATGGGCACGCTTTCGCGCCCGCTTATGCCATCGCGCCAGGCACAATTCGCGTGGTTACGGGGGATTTGTGGCCCTTCGCCTGCTCCATTTCGCTGACCTGCATCTCGACCGGTCCTTCGCGAGTGAACGCCTCTACGGCGTCGGGGCACAACGACGCCGTGAGGATCTTCGCGCCGCCCTCCAACGCATCATCGAACGGGCCAAAGAGGCCCAGGCCGACCTGATCACCTGCGGTGGCGACCTGTTCGAGCATGACCACGTGACCCGCGAAACGGCAAACTTCATCGTGCAAACCCTCGGCGATGCCCGGTTGCCGGTCCTGATCGCGCCTGGCCATGCAGATCCGGCAGTGCCGAGCTCACCCTACCGCTACCTGCGCTGGCCGGAAAATGTCACGGTCGCGGCACATGAGGATCTGCGACCCTACCGCTATGGAGAGTTCAACATCTGGGCAGCCGGCTTCATGCGTCCCGACGTGGCAGAGGCGGCTTTGCGTGATTTCCCGCGGCGCGAGGCCGGCACGCATCTACTGCTACTGCACGCATCAGACATGAGCCAGGTGCCAGAGGGCGTGACGCCGTATAAACCCATCCTGCCCGCCCAGGTCGAGGACGCCGGCTTTCGTCACGCCCTCCTTGGCCATTATCACGACGGCAGGACCAGTGAGTCGATCACCTATCCCGGCAGCCCGGAGCCTCTCGGCTGGAATGAATCCGGCCGTCACTGCACCGCGCTGCTGACAGTCGACGCTAACGCCGACCTGCAGGTCTTGCTGGAAGATATCAACCTGCGGCAGTTCGCCCAGGAGACGATTGACGTCACGGGGATGACCCGCCTCGAGCAGGTCCGCAACGCGGTGATGACCATGCGGGAGGAGAGGCAGCTCGATGGCGGCATCATCCGGGCCACGCTGGTCGGTGAACGGGACCACGCGCTGACCCTGGATCCAGAGGCGCTGGCAATGGAGTGCAGCGACGGCTTCGCCTATCTGGAGTTCCGTGACCACTCCCGGATGTCGCACGACCTCGACGCCGCCGCACAGGAGTTCACCAGCCGGGGCGAGATGGTGCGCAAGCTGGTGGATCACAAGCAGGGGTCTCGTCAAGAGGAACAGGCGGTCGGCCGCGCCTTGCAGCTCGCACTCGACGCCTTCGACGAGTGACGCCGATGAGTTCGCCGTGCAGTTAACCCGAATCGAGATCGACGGCTTCGGCAGCCTTCAGGGGATGGATCTGCGCTTCGGTCCCACGATGAACGTGGTCGTCGGGCCGAATGAGGCAGGCAAGTCCACCCTGCAGGAGGCGATCGTGACCGGCCTCTACGGGCTGCAGTCGGGGGATCGTGCGCGCTCAGCGCTGGTGGAGCGCGCCGACCGCTGGCGGCCCTGGCAAGGCGGCAACTTCGGTCTGGCGCTCGAGGTCGTGCTGGAGGACGGGACTCAGCTGCGCATCGAGCGCGATCTCGACGCCGAGACGGTTCGCGTCTTCGACACCAGCACGGGCGCGGAGCTGGGCGACCGCTTCGAGCGGGACGCCTCGGGCGGATTGCAGGTCGGACGCCAGCTGCTCGGCGTGAGCCGCGATATCTACACCAACACGGCGTGCATCTCGCGCAGCGAAGTGCTGCGGCTGGAAGACGCCGGCACGATCAAGGAAGCGATCGTCGCCCTGGCGGACTCGGCGCATCCCGACCGGACGGCGCAGAAAGTGCTCGACCGCCTTCGCCAGGAGCGGACCCATCGGATCGGCAAGCCGCGGGGGCGCACCGGCCCGCTACATGATCTCGAGGCTCGCCTGACGGAGCTCGAGCGACAGCTTGCGGCCGCCCGCCAGGCACGCGCCGCCGTCGACGAGCTGGCGCAGAAGCGGGAGACCGTCTCGGCCCTGACCGAGGCCGAGCTGAGAATCGTCCAAACGCTCGAGGCGGCCCTGCTCGCGTCCCGCCTGCGGGATGCGCGTCACCGGTTGGAGCGGGTCGACACGCTCGAGCAGGCGCTCGCCGAGGAACGCGTCCGCCAGGAGGAGCACACCCGTTTCGCGATGTTCCCACTCGACCGCCAGGCGGAGGTGCAGGAACTGCGGAGCCACCTGCGCGCATCGAGGGAAACACAGGCGGACTTCGAAGGTCGGGCGGCGGACGCGAGTGCGCAGGTGCAGCAGCTCGAGGCGGAGCGCCAGAAGCTCGATTCCGAGGCCCAGGGCCACGAAACGCGAGCCCGCGGCATCGACGAGGCCGCGCTCGGGAACGAGCCCGCCGTCCGGGAGCTACTCTCCACACTCAACGTCGCCGATACCCAGGCGCCCGAGGTCCACCTCCGGGCCCAAGCCGCAGCGGAGGAGGCTCGGCGGATCGCGGAGCGGCACCCGGGGCTCATCGGGAACAACCTCGACTGGCCCGCCCGACAGATGGAATTCCAGCGCGTCTTCTCCGAATGGCACGAACGCCACAACGTCGCGCTCGAGGCACGCCGCCGGGCGGGCGCCGAGCTGCCGCCGCGCCTGGAGCAGCTCAAACACGACATCGCCCGCTACAAAGAAGTCCCGGACGTCATCAAGAACGGTCAGCAGGCCGAGGAGTCGATGCGACGCGAGGAGGCGATGGCGGAGCGCGCCCGAAGTCGGCAGCGCACCTTCCTGGGGGCGATGCTGGGCGGGCTGCTGCTCACCGCGATGGCCATTTTGGTTGCCTTCCTCGCCTTGCAAGGGGGCATGCCCCTACCCCTCAGCGGGGCCGCCTTCTTCCTCCTTGGCATGGGTGTCCTGTCCACCGGCATCGGCATCTGGGTGCGCGGCGCCGCCGTTCGCGAGGTCGATCGCCGGCTCCGCGCCAAGGACGAGGCGCGGGTGAAACGTCGTGAGATCCTCCAGCCCTGGGGCGTCCGGAGCTCGGCGGAACTGCAGCAGGCGCTGGTCGAGCACCTGCAGAAGGTGCGCTACGACGCGACACGTCTCGAACTCGACCGCCAGGCGACCGAGTTGGAGGAACGCGCGCAAGCGGCAGGGCGCAGCTTGCGCGAGCTGGTCGGATCGTGGGGCCTTCCGCAGCCCGCGCCGACCGAGGAGGCTGTTGACGAGGTCGCCCGCGAGATCGAATCACTATCCCAGGACACGCTCGCCTGGAATGCCGCCAGCGAGCGATCGCAGGACGCTTCCCGCGCGGAATCCGAGATGGACCAGCGGCGGGAGTCATTGCGCCAGCGACTGCACAGCCTGCTCGACCGGCTGGGGTTCGACCGACGCGAGGCGCTCGGTGCCGCCCGCGATTTCATTGCGAGTTGCGAGGCCGCACGCACGGCGCAACAGGTCCGCACCAGGATCGAGCAGCTCGACGCCCAGCTCGAGCAACTTCGGGCGCCGGGCCAGCGCTCGGTCGCCGAGCGCGCCAAGGCTGACGATTACGCTCGTCAGCTCGCCGCCATCTATGCGCCGGCCGGCATCGCCGAGACCGATATGGAGCGCGCGGCCCAGGCCTGGGACGCTGGCGTCGGGCACGCGGAGGCGTATCGCGCGTCGAGCGCACGGCTCGCCGAGTTGGAGGGCCAACGGGGCACCGCGCCCAACGACGAAGGGGCATCGCTCCGCCAACTGGTCGATGACCTGACTCGCCAGATTAGCGAGGTCAGCCGGGGTGTGGACCCGGCGGCGGTGGCGGAGTTCGCCGCGGTGCCGCTGGCCGAGCTCGAACGGCAGCGCGACCAGCACCGCAGCAGCAAGGAGCGAGCACAGGAGGAACGGGCACGGGCGGAGGAGCTCTTGAACGACCGGCTCACGCAAACCGGGGACGTCGCCTCGCTCGAAGAGGAGATCGCGACCGCCCGCGAGCAGCTCCAGGAACTCGAAGCCGAGGCCCACGCCTACGACCTCGCCATCGAAACGCTCGAAGCGGCGGCCAAGTCGGTCCGCAGGGCGGTGATCCCGAGGCTCAAGTCACAGCTCCAGGGCCAACTCTCCCCGATCACGAACGGCCGCTACCGTGATGTCCGCATCGGGGACGACCTCGCGCTGCAGGTACGAACCCAGGATCAGCGCACCTATAAGGATGTCGACAACCTCAGTCTCGGCACCCGTTCGCTGATCTACCTGCTCGAACGGCTGGCGTTGGCGCGGATCATCGGTGGCAACGCAGAGCCCCCGCCCCTCCTCCTCGACGAGGCGCTGGTGCATGCCGATCGCCGCCGCCTGAGCGCCGCGATGAACGAATTGAGCCGCCTCGACCACCAGGTCATCCTCTTCTCGAAGGACGAGGCGCTCGCCGAGCGCGCCGAGAAGGGCGACGACTGGACCATCATCCGGCTCCCCGGCCCAGCCCTCGTCGCGGGGTCTGCCGAGGGGGCGCCGGCCAATGGGTCAGCCAACCCCGACCAGGTCCAAGAAGAAGTCACGACTTAACCGGGCGGGTGCGTCGTCCAGCGGCGGGGCCGAGTTGCGACAGACAGCTGTCAAAACCGGGAGGTAGTCTCCCGTCATGGGCAATGTCATTCCGTGGTCACAGATCCATCCGAGCATTACAAGTGAAGAGCCCTTTGTCGCGGTCGTCATCATCGATCCCCTGCGGCAGATTTGCGTCAGCGAGATGGTCGCCTTCGAGCCAGAAGCGCTCACCGGCGCGGACGTCGCGGCCGCCGAGCTGATCGCGGCCGCCCAGGCGGCAGCGACGAAAGTCGCCAGCGGCTACCGGGTACGCCGCCAGCAAGCCGCCCCCTCCGCAACCCTGACTCGCAAACGGGGCGGGGAGAATAATGGCGCGCTCACGCTGCCTCTCCCCCTCGAGGGGGTACGCGAAAATCTGGGTGGGCTGCGAGTGCTGAAAGGCGGGAAAGGCTAGACGCGCAGCCGCTCTTCGAGACGGGCCTTCACCTGCGGCCACTCACTCTCGATCACCGAGAAGATCACTGTGTCGCGATAGCTGCCGTCCGGACGGATGCGCTGGTTGCGAAGCGTTCCTTCGAAGCGGGCCCCCAGTTTCTTGATGGCCGCCTGAGAATGCAGGTTCTTGATGTCCGTCTTGAGCGCGACCCGGACGGCGCGCCAGTCGTCGAAAGCGTGGCGCATCAACAGGTACTTCGCCTCGGGGTTGACGATGCCGCCCCACGCGTCCGGCGTATACCAGGTCCAGCCGATCTCGACATTGCGATCGGCTTCCTGCACGTCCAGGTAGCGGGTGCTGCCGATGACCCGGTTGTCCTCGAGGCGGACGACAACAAAAGGATACTCGCGGCCCTGCGACTCGGCCTCCATCGCCTTCTGGAGTAAGCGATCCATTTGTTCGAGGGTCACCGGCCGAGCGGGCATCCAGCTCCAGATGGCTTCATCGCGTCCGGCCTCGAGGAGGGCTCGCGCGTGCGAAGGACGCATCGGCTCGAGCCGGATATGCGCCCCGGTCAGCGTGATCGGTCCCAGCGGCGCCAAGTCGCTTAGAAGGGCTGCGCGACCATCAGGAAGACGACGACGACAAGCAGCAACCAGGCGACGAGCTGGATCGTCATCGCCGCGCCGGCAAGGGAGCTCGATCCCTCCGCCAGCGCGCCGCGCGCGCGCCGTAGGTTGGGGGCCAGGAAGGCGCCGTCGAGCCCTGCCGCCGCCACATAAAGAAGGAAGCCGAGGAGGAGCCAACCGGTGAAGAGCTTGAAATGCCCGACCCACAGCAGCAGGCCGGTGACGAGCACCAGCGCCGATCCTGTGTAGACGAGAGCCACTTGCACCCGCCAGCCGAATTGGTAGAGCGCGTGCTGCGCGACGTCGGCCGCCCGGGCCGCCATGGGCCGCAGCAGTGCGTGCGTGCTGACGCCCCCCAGCAGGAAGATCGCGCCGAGCACGTGGAGCGTTTTCAGGACCGGCACGTGAGCAGCATACGGTACGGCTCGGGCGGTCGCCGTTGTACAGTTGCTCCGTGCCAGACGAGCGGCGCGGGCAGGCCGAGGTCCTCATCCCGCACGGATGGCTTCTTCCCAACCTCAGCCTCGATGCCGTGCGCTCGTTGCAGCGAGGGGACACAACGTCCGATTTGGAGAAGGGCGACCTTCGCCTCGCCGGCGTCGAAGTGCTGGTGGCGCGTAACTGGGTGAAGGACGAATTCTGGCCGCGCATCCAGGATGCTGTGCACAGAGGCTACGCCGCGGAGAAGACCTACACCTTCATGCGCGCCCATGCGGATCGCCGGGGAAGCCGCCGGCCCAAGAAGTCGTCCTAGGCGGCGCCGTGGGGGCCTGGGAGGCGACCGAGCGTCGAGTGATCGAAGGTTTTTTTCATTTTTCGCCGACTCACGCTCGCTATGTCGGCGATCACCGGTTCGACGGTGTGGTCGGCGACCTCTCCAAGACGGCGATTCGCGCTCGGGTCGCAGAGATCGATCAGCAGCTCTCCACCATCGACGAGGTGCAGGGACTCACCCCGGATGAATCGATCGATCGTCGGGCGCTGGTCGCGCAGCTGCAGGCGGCACGTTTCGAGCTCGCCGAGTTACGGCTCCCGTTTGTGGAGCCCATGTTCTACGCCGGCCCCAGCGAGTTGGACATCAGTTTCTATTTGAAGCGGCCGTACGCCCCGCTCGGCGACCGGCTGTCGGCTCTCCGCCGCCACCTCCTCGGCTATGGCGGCTTTCTGGAGGCGGCGCGGGACAACCTGGACCGGGCGCTTCCCAGGCCAAACCTCGAGATCGGAATCGAGGCGATCGACGGGCAGGTCGAATACCTGGAGGGGGAAGTGCGCGCCGCCGCGCGCGATGACGCGCAGACGCTGGACGCCATCGAGATCGCGGCCCGCCAGACCCGGGATTTCGGGTCACTGCTGAAGGCCAGGCTCGCCACCGCGGACGACGGCTACGCTCTCGGTGAGGACCGCTTCCTCCGCCTGTTGGGATTGCGCGAGCTCGTGCAGCTCGATGTGGCGACGCTCGAGCGCATGGTGCACGCTGACATCGACCGAAATCGAGCGGCGGCCGAGGCCGCGGCCGAACAGATCGCGCCCGGCGCAGGCGTACGCGCCGCGGTGGCGCGGCTGGGGGATCACCATCCATCGGCGAGCTCCATCATCGATGATGTCACGGCCATGCTGAGCCGCCTCCGCGCCTTCATCGTGGAGCGCGACATCGTGTCCCTCCCCAGCAACGGCCGCTGCCTCGTCCAACCAACGCCGTCGTACGCCGCGTACATCAGTGCCGCCCTGGATAGCGCCGGACCGCTCGAACGCGTGGCCACCGACAGCCACTACTGGGTCACGGTGCCCGGCGCGGACTGGGATGAGGCCAAGAGCGAAGAGTGGCTGCGCTACATGAACTACGCGACACTGGAGGGCACCTCGATTCACGAGGCCTATCCCGGCCATTACGTCCAGGGCCTGTTCGAACGGCACGCGGCCTCGCCGACGCGACAACTCTTCTGGACGTACACCACCGGCGAAGGCTTTGCCCACTATGTCGAAGAGATGATGCTGGAGATTGGCTATTCGAACGATCCCAAGCAGAAACTGGCGCAACGCCTCGAGGCGCTGCTGCGCGATTGCCGATTCCTGGTCGCCCTCGGCCTCCATTGCCAGGGGATGGCGATGCCAGACGCCATTCACGTTTTCGAATCCGTCGGATTCATGACCGAGCTGCCCGCCACCCGGGAGGCAACCCGCGGCGCCTGGGACCCGATGTATCTCAATTACACGCTGGGCAAGCTCCTCATTCTCGAGCTGAGGCGCGACATGCAACGCCGTCCCGGGTACACGCTGAAGAAGTTCCACGACGCCTTCCTCGGCTGCGGGTCGATGCCCATCCCCTTGATTGCTGAGCTGATCAGCTAGCAGCTGCCGGTAAAGCAGGAGAGCCCGCGTCGCGATGAATCCACTGACCTCAATCGGCAATCTGAGTGGAGACCTGCTGATCGGTGTCATCGCGGGTCTCGTCTTCATCGAGGAGACCGGGATTCCGATCCCCTTTGCACCCGGCGACCTTCTCTTGATCATTGCCGGGATCGCCGTCGCCAGCGATACCGTGGAGCCAATCCCCATGGTGGCCGCCCTCTTGCTTGCCACCATCCTCGGCGCGATGGTCGGCCGGGAAGTCTTTGCCGCCGTAGGCCGGCCGGCTCTGATGAAGGCAGCGGACGCTTTGAGGTTTCGGCCGGCTCTGGAACGAGCGACCCGCATGCTGCACCGCGGTGGTGCGCCGGCGGTTTTCATCGGCCGGCTGATCCCAGGGCTCCGCATCAGCACCACTCAGGTGGCCGGCGTCAGCAGGATGCCGCGCCTCACGTTTGCCGCCGGACTCATCCCCTCGGTGGTCATCTACATCGCAATCTTTGTCGGGCTGGGCGCGCTGGCCGGCCAACCGGCGGTCCGCCTCTTCCACCGAGCGGAGCATCGATTCTTCGTCATCGCCGTGACGCTGCTGGCCGCCCTCGCCGTCGTCCTCTCCATACGCTGGCTGGCACGGCGCGGCGCCCTGTCTGCCCTGGACCCGATCGTCCTGGGCGCGCGGCGGCAGATGGCCGACGCGATCGACGCCGCCATTTTCCGCGGACGCGATCGGGGCAGCTGGCGGCATTACCCGCTGGTCCGCCGCGTCTGGTCCGGTCTGATCGACCTGGCCATCGTGTTCATCGTCACGATCCTGATCCTGACGGCGATATCCGGGATGGACAGCTCCGAGATCGTGCTCGATCCGGAAGGCATCCTGCTCCTGGCGGTCATCGCCCTGGCGTACCGCGTCCCCATCGAGGCGCGGACCGGTCAGACGATCGGTAAGACCCTGATGGGCATCTCGGTCTACGGACCCGAGGGCGGCGTTCCGGGGTGGTGGCGCGCGACCCTCCGCAACCTGGCTGGAGTCCTCCTCCCGCTGTGGCCGGTCGATGCGGTGCTACTCCTCCGCACGGGCCGGCGACAGCGCATCGGCGATCGCCTCACTCGCACCACGGTTCGTCGGGTGGCTCGCTGACGGCCGTTCTCCTCGCCCTTGCCGCCAGCCTCAGCTGGGGCATCGGCGACTTCCTGGGCGGCTTCAAGACCCGGCGCCTGGGCGCGTTCGTCGTGCTGTTCGTCTCGCAACCACCCACGCTCGTGCTGATCGCGATCCTCGTCATCGTTCGCGGCGTGCCGGCTCGGCCCGGCACCTGGATCCTTGCGGGCGCGGTGGCCGGGTTTGCCGGGCTTGTCGGCCTGTCCGCGGTGTACCGGGGGATGGCCATCGGCGTGATCAGCGTCGTGTCGACCATCGCGGCAACGGGTCCAGTGGTCCCCATCCTCGTCGGCCTCGTGCTGGGCGAGCGACCGACCCCGTTGCAGTTCGTGGGCATGGCGGCAGCGCTCGGAGGGATCGCGCTGCTGGCCGCCGACCGCCGGCCGTCGGAGTCCGGGCGACGGCTCCTTCCCGGGGTGGGCCTGGCACTGCTCGCGGCGCTGGCCTTCGGCGTCTTCCTGGTGGCGATCCGCTATGCGAGCCGGCCCGATGCGCTATGGGGCGTGCTGGCGACCCGGTCCGGGAGTGTGCTCGCGCTGCTCCTGCTCGGCGTGGTCTTCCGCTCGCGCATCAGGGTGGGGCTCCCCGACCTGCCGGCCCTGTTTGCCATCGGCATCCTGGACGTTGGTGCCGATGTCCTGTTCGCGTTGGCGACGACCCTCGGACTGCTGAGCGTCGTGTCGATTCTCTCGTCGCTCTATCCAGTCGCCACCCTCATCCTGGCGCGGATCGTCCTCAACGAGCGCCTGGGCCGACCGCAGCAAGCCGGCATCGGGCTGGCGTTGGCGGGGGTGGTGCTGATCAGCATCTGATTCGGGGCGCGATTACCCGGGGAACCCGGCGAGCAGTTCCAGCACGAGGTCGACTTCGCTGGCGGTGTTGTAGTGGGCCATCCCGATCCGCAGCGTGCCGCCCTGCTCGACCAGGCCCAGCCTGGTCATGAGCTCCGTCGCGTAGTGGTCGCCGTGGGTCACAAAGACCTGGTGACTCGCCAGCCAGCGCGCCACCGCCTCCGGACGATGCGGCAGCCAGGTGAGGGACACCGTGGGCGCCCGGCGGTCGAGCTGTTCCCGGGCGGTGATCCCGTAGATCTGGATCCCCGGGATCTGCCGGAGGCCATCGATCAGCCGCGCCGCCAGCGCCCGCTCGTGACTGCCAATGCGATCCATGGCCGCTTCAAGCGCCGGGCGTACGACGCGATCCGCGCCTCCAAGCTCCGCCAGGTACTCGAATGCGCCGAGCATTCCCGCGAGGCACTCGTGGTTCTGAGTCCCGGTCTCCCAGCGGGTCGGCACCTCGTCGCTGGAGGGACGAACTTTGTAGGGACGCAGTCGCTGCAACAGGTCGCCGCGTCCATACAGGACGCCCTGGTGGGGCCCGTAGAACTTGTAGCTCGAGCACACCAGGAAGTCGCAGTCGATGGCGCGGACGTCGATCCGGCCGTGGGGCCCGTAGTGAACGGCGTCAACCCACACCCAGGCGCCCGCGGCGTGGGCCGCCCGGGACACGGCCGCAAGGTCGGGGATGGTTCCCACGGCATTCGACGCATGGGTGATCGCGACCAGCCGTGTGCGTGGTGTCAGCTGCCGATGGAGATCGTTCATGTCGAGCGTGCATTCGGGAACCTGCAAGTCGACGAAGCGCACCGTCACGCCGCGCTCCTGGAGCGCCAGCCAGGGCGAGACGTTGGCGTCGTGGTCGAGCCGGGTCACGATGATCTCGTCGCCGGGACGGAGCTCACGCCCGATGGCGCGGCTCAGGGCGAAGGTCAGCGTCGTCATGTTGGGGCCAAAGACGATCTCGTCGGCCGAGGCAGCATTGAGGAAGGTCGCCGCCGCCTGCCGCACCTGGGCGATCAGCGCATCCGAGCGCTGGCTGGTCACAGAGGTCCCCCCCTGATTCGCATTCATCGTGCGCCAGTACTCGGCCGTGCGGTCGATGACCCGCTGCGGCACCTGGGTGCCGGCGGGATTGTCAAGGTAGACGACCGAATCTCCATCAACCTTGAGGGAAAGCGCTGGAAACTGCTGGCGAATCGACTGGAGGTCCAGGTCGATTGCGGTCGGGTTGGCCATCAGCGCGGCTTCGCCGTTGCTTTCACGATGGCACGGGCGCCTCCGGAGATCCTGGCGGCCGGAATGATCGCGATCCCGTCCTTTTCGTAGGGCGCACCGAACACCTCGGAGACTCGCATCGCACCCCTGGCTTCATTGACGACATCCATGACATGCATCGCAGTCCTCCTGGGGGGTGGCCGTGAGGCCGAAATCGATGGGCGACTCCAGCCCAGCCTAGCGTTTAGCGCCACGCGGATGTCCGAGGCCGTTAGCGAGGTGTGCCTTCCATGCGACCGAAGGCGAGCCGGGCAAGGCTCACGATGACGATGAACGCGACCACCCCGGCGGCAGGGGCGAGCACGAGAGGGCGCGCGAAATCCGTCCCGCCCAGCAGGGCGTGCAGCGCAAACACCCCGAACATGGGGTAGGAGAGCCGGTGTAGCCAACGCCAGGCCAGCGGATCGATCTGCTTGCGCAGGTAGCTGGTCACGGCGACGACGAGCAGAAGGTCGAACCCGATCGTGCCCAGGCCGACGGGCAGGGCGGCGTACGACACACGAAACGGGATCACGAGGTCGATCACGCTGATGCGAGCCACCGCATCAAGCGTCATCGTCAGCACGTGCAGGCCGACAAACGGCACCCAACAGACGGTGAGGAATCGGTGCAGGTTCGAGAGGTCGCGATTGCGCATGGCTCCCTCGAACAGGGCGCTGCGCAACGCCTGGCCGGTGACGAGGGCAGCGGCGATCACGAAGAACGCGGTGAGCGCCGCAGCACGCGATGTCAACCAGAGGAGCTCGTCAGCGCTCACGCCGCAGCCGGAAGCGCGCCCGGGCCGGCATCATCCCCAGCCCCTTCCACCGGCACCGCCGCGTAGTGCACGCCGCGAGCCTCGAGAAAGGCGATGCCCTGCACTGCACCCAGGAGAACGGCACACTTCGCATAGACCTCGCCACGCAGGGCGGTGTCCGTCACCACCGAGACGTCCGCCAGGTCCGTTTTTGCCGGCATTCCCGTCCGCGGGTCGATCAGGTGATGCATCGAGTGTCCCCAGCGACGCTTGCTCGTCCCGCTGGTGCAGACGCCGCCGTCGCGAATGGCGACAAGCGACCCGTCGCAGAGACCGATGTGCCAGCCATCGCCTTCGGGACCGGCGCCCCGCATGCGGAGATCGCCGCCCAGGTTGCAGACCGCGTTATCACCGAGCTCATCAATGAGAATGTCGGCTAGGGCGCCTTTGGCGATGCCGCCCAGGTCGAGCGCCGCACCCGGGGCGAGCGCCGCCGATCGCGTGGCGTGATCCAGGATGAGCACCTCCGGAAGCGGCGGCAGCTGGGTCGGACGAAGGACGGGCGGCTCCATCAGGCCCACCCGGAACGGCCGGTCGTATCCGGCAGCGGCGAGCGCCGGAAGGACCGCAGCGTTGACGAGTCCCTCGCTTTCCTCGAATGCCCAGAGGGCGGCTTGCAGCATGGCAAACATTTCCTGGCTCACCGGGACATAGCGGCCGGCGCTGGCATTCAGCCCGGCCAGCTCGCTGTCACGGAGGAACCGGGTAAAGCGCGCCTCCGCATCGCGGATCCGTTGCTCGCAACGTTCGAGGGCTGCCTGCCCGCTGTCGACACTCAACAGCTCGCAGGTGGAGCCGAGCGCGTCGAAATGGCGGGTCGTGAGTTCAGGAGACATGGCTTTCACTGTGTACGGTGGCATCGCTGGGCAGCACGGTGACCGATGGGTGCAGGGGCGCCTGAGTAGGTTTGGGCGAGGTGGCGACCACGCCACCGGAGAGCAGGGCCAGCAACAGCGTGCCCAGCACCGACGCCCACCTCAGCGTCGCGTTGGAGGACATGTTCCTCTCCCTGCCAGATACAACGCGTTGCCTCATGGTTTCCGACGGCCTCGACCTTACGGTAGAGGGGCGCGAGTGGCCCGAAGCTGAAGGCCTCCTGAGAAGCGTCTGAGAACGCTAGGCGAGATCGAGCGTGATGCTGTGATAGCCATCGGCGCCGTTGGGTAACGTTCCCGCCGACTTCGCGGTTTGTAATGTTCCCTCACCGTCGCGGGCCCGCACTTTAACGTTGTAATGTCCCGCGGCGATGCTGGTGCTGAGTTGCCAGAAGCGCCAGGCGTAGGGAGAGAACTCGGCCTGTAGCTCGCAAGGCTGCCAGGTGCGTCCGCCGTCCCAGCTCAGCTCGACGGCATTGATCCGCCGGTCGCCGGCGAAGGCGACACCGGCGAACTGGACCGACCCTGCCGGCAGGGCCGCACCATCCGCAGGGCGATCGATGCGAGACATCGTCTTGACGATCGCTCGCTCGTCCCAGCCGTTGTTCTCCCAGTAACCGGGTTGGTCGCTTGCCGCGAAACGGATGCGCGTCACCCACTTGGGCTGCTTCATCCCGTAGCGGCCAGGAAAGATGAAGCGCGCCGGGAAGCCGTGCATCGAGGTCAAGGGGGCGCCGTTGAGATGGGTGGCGAGCAGATGATCGGCTGTCAGGTCACGCAACTGAAAGCTCTCCGTGTAGCCATCCGCGCTTTCCGTCAGCATCCAGGTCGCGTTCGCCTGTGACGAGGCAAGCGCCAGCACCTCGCTCACGCGAGGCCCTTTCCAGATGCCGTTGCTGATCAGCGTGCCGCCGATCTCGTTACTGATGCACTCCAGCGTCGACTCGAGCTCGTGGGACGGCAGCGCGAGCAACTCGTCGTAGGTCAACCCGCGGCCTGGCAGGTCGAGACGCCAGCTGGAGGCATTGACGACCGGGTCGCCCGCGAGATTCTTGGAGACGACGTAGAAATCGCTGACGGCGGTCACCTCGGTGAGCGCACGACTGCCCTCCTTCATCGCCAGTGCCGTGGCGAAGCGGCGGACGTTCGCATAGCCGATGCCGAGCACGGCGATGCCGACCGCACCATAGAAGAGGTTGCGGAGCAGGACTCGACGATCCTCGTCCATCGGGGCTGGCGGGGCGAGACCGAGGAGAACGCGATCGACCAAGGGGACCATTCCGGCCAGCAGCACCACTTCGACCAGCGAGCCGACCGGTGAATCGCTTGGTGAGAAGGCCACGATCGCAACAGTCGCGCTGATCAATGCCGCCAGGCCTGCGAGGATCAAGACGTAGCCGCGCGAAAAGAACCGGGCCATCACCGCGGCCGCCGCGCCGTAGGCGGCGATGATCACGACCGTGGCGCCCACGAGCAAGAGCGGCCGCGCGAGAACGCCAAGCGTCCTGAGCAAGTTCTCGAAGGTCGACAGCGGCAGCAGCTTGAGCAGGATGTAGCCGGCCTGCTCTGGAAGCAGGGGCACACCGAACACGGCGTGCGCCAGGTAGTCGGCCCCGAGCGCCAGCGTGCCGGCGACGAGGCCGACGATCAGTGGGCGCCGCACACCGGCGCTTATCAGCGAGCGCTGCCGGTCCAAGCGACTACCGCCTGGCGGGCCGGCGGATCCCGTTGTAGGCCAGCGCCAATCCGACGATGGCGACGATGATGCCGATGATGAGCCACATCCGCTGGCCCGTCATGAAACTGCCCGGGAGCACGCCCGAACCCTGCAGAATCCACACACCGCCAGCCAAGATGGCAATCAGGCCGAGAATCAGGCTACCGATACGCATACACGTACACTACGCGGTCGGGTTGCACACTTCTCGGCCTGAGTTCAGTTAGCGAAGACACCTAACCAGGCGGGTGCGTCGTCCCAGCGGTCCATCGCGCACTCGGCCGAAATCACGACGGCCTCGTGTGCGCGTACAGCCCGCAGGACGACGCCCGCCCTGTTACGCGCGAAAGCGCGGCGGCCTACGGCCGCTGGACGGCGCACCGGCGCGCTTAAGTCTCTGTGTAACTATGCTTCGGCAGCGACTGCCTCGGGCGTAATAACTCCCTCTTTGCCGGCGCGGCCGCCCGCCTCGACCTTGGCCAGCGCCAGCTGACCAATATTCAGTCCCTGGATGGTGGCGAGGTCGCCAAGCGCCCGCAGGAAGTACTGCCTGCGGCGACGCTCCACGACGCGGCTGAGCTCGTGCTCGAGACCCTGAACGCCTTCCACAAAGGAAATCCGGAAGGGGTCGGTGATCCGCGCGCGCTGCGGGCCAAGCTCTTCCTGGACCAGCTTCTTCGCATCGCCGGAAAGTCCCTCGTTGCTCACGATCAATCCCTCGGCGGCCTTGATGCGGGACACCTTGGCGTTGAAGGCATAGGCGTCCGCTAGATTGAACTCGCGATCTTTCAGCACCACCAGGACGAGGTCGCCGCTCAAATCGAGCACGATGTCCGTTCCGGCCGGGCTGGCATCGATGATGACCTGCTCCCGGCTGATACCCAGCTTGGGGAGGATGGCCGTCGCCAGGGTTGTCATCCAGCGGCCCTTGTCGTTGAGTGCGGTGGCGCGATCGGTGGGCATGATGACCTGGTCAACCCGCTCCTCGTTCAGTGGCCGGCCGCAGGCGCATTTCATCCAGTCCGGCGCCATCTTCTGCAACTTGTTGGGGTCATCGGTGCGCAGCACGGCATTGCCGGTGCGGGAGCAGACGATTACGTACTCCGACTGGATCAGGCCAAGACTGCGCAGCTCGCCCAGGCGGCCGGCGACCGCGGTTCCCTGGGCTTCGCCCAGGACCTTGGGCAGGTCTGAGACGGTGAGCGAGCCGACCCGCTCCAGGTCCCGAATCAGCGCGCGAATCTCCGGTGTGGTGAAGGCAGCCATCGCCGCATTCTCTTCGGCACTGACCTCGTTGATCGACTGGCGGGACTTGCGGATCGCTTCGAAATTGTGGCTGCCGACGGGAGCGAGGACCGGCCACGAGGAGGGGGTGCCCACTTCCTGGCCGAGGGCTTCCTGGGCTGCCGTGCGAACTCGCTTGAGGAAGTCGGTCCGCACCTTCTCGGTGCCGGCACGGTAGGCGACGCCGACTTCGATGAAGGCCGGCTTGGCGGCGTGCTCGAGCTCCATGAAATGGACGTCGTCCGAGCGCAGCTCACGCAAGGTGGCGGAGCCCGGACGGCGGACACGCAACCAGCCGACCACCGGCGCCTGTCCCATGAAGAGCTCTCCCTCGTCGGCCGAGGACCAGCTCTTGGTCACGTCGAACTGCAGAAACTTGTTCAAGAGGTCGATGGTGAAGCTGATCCCGGCGCTGTCGAAGATCGCCTCGCGCGCCCGGTAGAGAACGCCCATGAACTCAGGGCCGTTAATGCGGGAAACGATGGTCCAGAACTGGTCTGTATTGGGGGCGATATCGAGGCGGCGGACTTCCACAAGCAGCATTGTTTTCAGGCTCCTCAGCAATGAAAATTGGATGAACGGCAGCGCCACCGCCATCCAACGCCTCCCCAAGAGCCGGTTGGCGGCAGTCGCAGGATAGGGCGGAGCAATCGCTCTTGTCAAACCATTTCGCACTCGCAAGTGGTGATGGAAGCGATCACCGGCCCGCGGTCACGGGTTGCATACTGTGCCGGTGACGGAAAGGGAACGGCTGGCGGCCGCCGGGCGAGCTGCGGGGCTGCGGCTGAGCGACGCCGACGTGGCGGCGCTGCTGCCGGCGTGGAAGCGGTACCTGGCCCTGGTCGAACAACTCAGGACGTCGGTCGGGCTCGAGGATGCCGATGGCGCCGGTTGAAGCGCTGACCTCAGCACCGCTTGTCCAAATCGCCCGCTGGCTGCGGCGGCGGCAGGTATCACCGGTCGAACTGGTGGACGCGTTCACCCGCCATGTCGAGGCAGCCGCGGGCCTGCGCGCCTACATCACTCTCCCCGACGAGCGAACTCGCCGGGAGGCGCAGCGGGCTCAGCGGCGACTGGCACACGGCGCGGCCGGTGCGCTCCTCGGCGTGCCGATCGCGGTGAAGGACCTGTTCCAGACGCGGGCCCTGAGAACGACCGCCGGGTCGCGGATCCTCCGGGACTGGGTCCCCAAAAGGGATGCCGACGCCGTGACCCGGCTTCGGGCGGCGGGCGCCATCATCTTTGGAAAAACCAATCTCCACGAGTTCGCCTACGGGGTCACCACCGCCAATCCCTGGTGGGGCATTGCCCGTAATCCCCACGATCCCCGCCGCAGCCCGGGCGGTTCGAGTGGCGGTTCGGCGATCGCCGTGGTGACCGGCCTTTGCGCGGGCGCTCTCGGCTCGGACACCGGCGGCTCGATCCGCATTCCGGCTTCCCTCTGCGGCTGCGTCGGCCTCAAGCCCACGTTCGGGGCCATCCCGTTGGGCGGGGCGTTCCCGCTGGGGTGGTCGCTCGACCATGCCGGTCCACTGACCCGCACGGTCGACGATGCAGCCTTGCTACTCGATGTGCTGTCGGGCGGGGACGCCGGGCAACGGTCGCAGCGTTTGCGGACCCGGGGTCTTCGGGTTGGCGTTCTGCGCGGACCGATCGTCCAGAACGTCCAGCCAGCGGTGTCGCGCCAGGTCGACGCGGCGGCAGCGGCGTTGCGCCGCCGCGGCCTCCAGGTCCGCGACCTGCAGATTCCCGCGATGGAATGGACCGTCGCGACGCAGTTGGTCACCCTGCGCGCCGAGGCGAGCGCGGTCCACGCCCGCTGGATCCGGAGCCGGCCGCGCGCGTACGGGCCCGACGTCCGGACGCGCCTGCAACTGGGGGCCCTCGTCAGCGGCGCCGATTACGTGCTGGCGCAGCGGATGCGTGCCCGGATTCGGGCGGCGATGGGGCGCGTCTTCGACGCCGTCGATGTCGTGCTGCTGCCAACGACGCCGATCACCGCGCCGGTCGTCGGTGAGCGAACCGTGCGCTGGCGGTCGGGCGAAGAGCCCGTCGACGGCGCGCTGGTGCGTCTCACAGCGCCCTTCAACCTGACAGGTCTCCCGGCGCTATCGGTTCCCTTTGGCGCGGCGGCCGCCCTTCCGGTCGGCGTCCAGGTCGTTGGGCCATGGCAACAGGACGCGCGCGTGCTGGCGGTTGGCCGGCTCCTTGAACACGACGCCCCCACCCTCCCCTTAGCCAGGGTGGGAAGGGAGTACGACTCTAGTAGATGAAGCCGATGAGCGGAATCGTGCCCGGAATCACGTGCCGGTAGCTGACTCGACCCCAGCCGCCGCCGTTCGGGCTGGCGTAGTTCATCTCTGAGACGAGCCAGCTCCCATCAGCGTAGACCTGCTCGACGTAGGCGACATGGCCCCAGTACGGTGATTCCCAGGTAACCATGATGGCGCCCACACGCGGCGTCGGACCTTCCGGCCGGCCGTAGGCGCGTGCACGACCAAACCACTGCCAGGCATTACCGCCCCACGGTGCGGGCCGACGGGTGTTGACGTACCAGGTGCACTGCCCGAAGGGATAGCTGGCCCCACCGGCGGAATAGACCGGCGTGACGTACCAGGAATGCTTTCCGGCGATGACCGTCTGCGGGTTGGGCTGCGGAACCGACGCCGGTTCCGGGCCGACCCCGTAGGGCACCATCAGGTAATCGTCGACCGGCAAGGTCTCCGGATGGCGCAGCAGGTTGAACTGAATGATCGCGTCAGACTCGGCACGGTACTTCTGCGCCAGCGACGCGACGGTGTCGCTCGCGGTGACCTTGACGAGCACGCCATCGACGGGCGGGATCACCACTTCCTGGCCCGCGCTCAGGCGGTCGATGAGCTTGGGGTTCGACCAGACCAGCGTGTTGACGGACAGGCTGTACTTCGCTGCGAGCGCACGGAGCGTGTCGCCGTCGACCGCCAGGTAATGAATGATCTCACGGTGCTTCTCACCTGGCGGCGTGGCGGGCAGTGCCGGGATGACCAGCGAGCCACTCATCGACCAGCCAATGCCATCGACCGCCCGGCCGAATGGTGCTTGCGCCAGGGCGGTGCCCGGGACCGTGCCACCGGCCAGTGCGGGCGACGCGCCGACCGGTACGTGGAAGACTACCCAGGGCATCGCGGCGGCCATGAGCAGCACGGCGGAGTGAGTTGCGAAGCGCGGCGCAGCGTACTTCAGACGAAGTCCCCCTTTCGCCTTCCCTACTGGCCGCTCCACTGCGGCCTACACAGGACAAACTGCGCGAGCAACGATGGCTTGCATCGGCGCGACGAGCTATCACACGCTCGTCACATGCCCGTCACGCGGGCACCGTAACCAAACGAACTGGCCGCTGCGTCCAAATGGGTCTTACAATGCGGCCATGTCCGAGCCGGCAGCGATGTCCGGTCGCGAACTGCTCGAAGCCGCATTGCGTGGCGGTGCGCCTCCTCCGCCCTACGTCCGCCTGCTCGGCATGCGTTTTCTCGCTGTGTCCGATGGCAGCGCGACCTTCGAGATGCCGGCAGCCAGCGAGCTCTACAATCCGAACAACATCGTTCATGGCGGCGCGCTCGCGTCGCTCGCGGACAGCGCGATGGGGTTCGCCGTCTTCAGCACGCTCCTACCCGGGGAGAACTTCACGACGGCCGAGCTGCACGTCAATTTCATCAAAGCTGTCACCGCCGACTCGGGCATGCTTCGGTCGATTGGCCGGGTCGTACACCGCGGACAGCAGATCGCCGTGGCTGAAGCGGAGATCCTGGACCCGCAGAATCAGCTGATCGTCCGCGCCAGCTCGACCAATGTCATCCTGCAGCGGCGCGCGGCCCAACCGGCACCGCCGCCCTCGATCCAGGCCGCCGTCCAAGAGAACGCGCCCCCAATCAGCGACGCTGCCCGCTTTGCCGCTCCGCCGTCCCCACTGGAGCGGACGCCGCCCACCCCGGCGGTGTCGCCGTCGATGACCACCGAGCTCATCGGGATGGCGCCACTCGCCCAGAGTAAGCGAAAGATCCGGACCTTTGCCGGTGACATCGCCTATCTGCGCATTGGGCATGGCCCTCCACTCGTCCTGCTGCACGGCATTCCCAGCTCCTCATATCTCTGGCGCGATGTCATCGGGCCGCTGTCCGCAACTTTCGAGGTGCTGGCGCCCGACCTGCTCGGCTACGGGGATTCGGATAAACGGCTGGATGTCGATCTTTCGATCGCGGCGCAAGCACGCTACGTGGTGGCTTTCATGGAAACGCTCGGCGTTCACCAGGCCGCTGTCGCCGGTCACGACATCGGTGGCGGCGTGGCCCAACTCATTGCCGTCGACGAACCGCAACGAGTCGCCCGCCTCATCTTGATCGACAGTGTGGTCGACAGCAACTGGCCGATCGCGGACATCGCCCGGCTCAAGGAGCCGGCATGGGATCAGATCATGGTCAACATCGATCTGCGTGCGGGACTGCGCAAAGGCCTGGAAGCCGGGATGGTCACAGAAGGTCGGGTCACCGATGAGCTGGTCGACGAGTGGACGCGGCCCTTCCAGGATCTCGGGGGCCGCCGTGCCTACCTGCGCGCGGCTCGCGCGCTGAACAATCGCGACCTCACCAGTCGCTCGAAGCACATCGACGAAATCGAGACGCCGACGCTGATCCTGTGGGGCGCGAACGACAAGTTCCTCGAGTCGGCCTGGGCCGAGACCCTCAAGCACAAGCTGCGGGACAGCACGGTGGAAATCATCGACCCGGGTGGGCACTTCCTCCCGCTCGACCGTCCCGATGCCGTGGCCGAGGCCATCACGCGTTTCCTGACAACGCGCTAACACAGAGCCTGAGCAGCGCCGGAGCGCCGCTGAGCGGCTAACTGCGCCTAGCGAGCAACTCGTCGGCGCGAGCCGCCGGCGTGGCGGTCCAGGCGGCCAACCGGATCAGTGGTGTGACCCGTGGCCCGTGGAAGTCATCGCCGCCGGTGGCTACCCAACCGTACGAGGACGCGACCGCCTGGAAGCGATCCATCAACGTCGCACTCTTGGGCCCGTAGGGATCATCGGGCGCCTGCGGATACGTGACCTCCAGCCCCAGCACGCCCGCGACCGCGCAGGTCCGAAACAACACCTGCAGATCGGGGACATGATGGTAGACGCCCGGATGGGCCAGCACCGTGACGCCGCCGGCGGCCGTCACCATGTCTACGGCCTCATCCAGCGACATCTCCGTGGACCGGGGAACGTGCGCCGCGCCACCCGGCCCCATCGCGGCGTACAGCGCTTCGCGCGATACGCCCGGCTGCGCCGTCTCGATGGCGGCGACGATGTGCGGCTTACCCACATTGCCGCGGGCGCCGGCCCGCACCGCCTCCCATGTCACCGGATATCCGGCCTTTGCCAGCCGGTCGACCGTTTCCCGTTTCTGCGCCTCGCGGGCCTCGCTGGCATGATGCAGGCGGTTGCGCAACCGCCGGTTGTTGAGGGCAAAGCCATAGCCGAGCAAGTGGACGTCGACCAGGCCACGGCCCGGTTCATCTTCGATCGAGAGCTCGACGCCCGAGATCATGCGCAGGCCCTGCCCCTCCAGGCCGCCCATGGCGTCGCTACCCGCCAGCGTGTCATGGTCGGTCAGGGCGATGACCGCGAAGCCCGCAGCGGCGTGGGCCGCGACGACCTCTGCCGGTGGGAGCTCGCCGTCGCTGAAGATCGTGTGCAGGTGCAGGTTCGCCCGCCCGTTGGATACCTCTGCCAATGGTCGCCCATTCTATGTGGTATTCGCCCACCCGGACTCTTGCCGCAAAACGGGAGATGGAGATCAGCGGGGCCGGGCGTGTTATAACCGTGGGCGCCCCTTCATGAGTCCTGACCGCCAACCACCCCTCAGTCTGGTCCGCCGCCTGGTGGTCGCCAATCTCGATAAACCCGTCCTGGACGTCATCGACTCCGCGCTTGGCTGCCTCGTCGAGGGTCTGGACGCCAGGGCGGCTTTTCTGGGAAAGACCGACGGCGAGATGCTGGAGATCATCGCGGCCCAGGTCGAGGGCGGCCCCCCGATCGAGCCGGGAACGCGCCTGCCACTGGAGGACACGTTCGGCGCCGCCGAGGAGGAGAGCGACGGTGGCTTGATCAACGTTCGCGACGCCGCCAAACGGCAGCCCTTCAAGCGGCTGGCGATGCGGCAGCAATTCGGCGTCATCAGCTACCTCGGAACCACGTTGCGCAACGCGGCCGGTGAGGTGAGCGGCACGCTGGCCGTCCTGGGCAAGGGCGCCCGCCTCTTCACAGCGGAAGACCAGGACTTGCTGCTCGTGGTGGCCGGCTTGCTCGCACCACGACTGCAACCCGGATCAAAGCCGGTCAACGGCCAGTCCCGGACGCCGGTATCCGCGATGCGCCTGGCCTCACACGAAGGCAAGGAGCCGCTCGCGATCCTGCGGGGCTACGCCGATATGTTGAACAACAACGAGGTCCCCGCCGACCAGATGTCCGTGGTGGCGGCTCGCCTGGCCCAGCAGTCGGAAACGCTGATGCGCATCGCGGACCAGGTCTTGCTCCTCTCACGCCTGCCGCTCGAGCTGGCCTTCACCGTTCGCGTCTCACTCGACGGGGTCGCCCACGCCGCGGCGCAGCGCATCCGGGAACGGATGGCGGGCGCCGGTATGGAGCTACGGCTCCAGCTCGACGCCACGGCGGACGTCTGGGGCGACGCCACGCTGCTCGAGGCGGCGCTCGACGAGATGCTCCACAACGTGTTCAAGCATGCGCGTAGCGCCACCGTCGTCCAGCTTCGCCTCCGACAGGCGACCCGCGATCGCTGCCAGCTGATCGTCAAGGACGACGGCCCGGGAATGTCGGCGGACAGGCTGGCGGAGCTGTTCAGCCCGCTCGCCGAGGAGCAGCCGGCGCGTGGCGAGGGACTCGGCCTCTACCTGCTCCGGCGCGTGGCCGAGGCACATGGTGGCCGGGCCTGGGCCAACAGCCTGGAAGGCAAAGGCACAACCTTCTATCTCGAGCTGCCGGCCGCGTCGCCAGACGGCGACAGCGTGCGAGCCTCGGCCGGCCAGAGTTCGGCGTGAAGTCGCATGTCAAGAAGACCACGCCGCAGCGCACCGCGCGCTGCGACGACGCGCCACCCGATGCGCTGCTGCTGGGCATCGAGGAGTTCAACCGGCAGGAGTTCTTCGAGCAGCACGAGACGCTGGAGGGCATCTGGATCCATGAGGCGGACCCGGTCCGCTACCTCTATCAGGGCATCTTGCAGGTCGGGGTTGGCTTCTATCACTGGCGGCGTCGCAATTGGCGGGGCGCGATCGCCAAGCTCGCTCACGGGCTGGCCAAGCTGGAGCCGTACCGGCCGGCCTGCATGACGATCGATATCGAGCGGCTCGTTCGCGAAACTACCGCACTCCGAGCGCAGTTGGAAGCGCGCGGGCCCGATGACATGCCCGCCTTCCCGCCACCAGGCTTACCGCGCGTCCATCGCATCATCGACCCCACGTAAGTCCGGCGTCACCGGGCCGCGACAACGTTTACGAATAGCCGGCCAGCCGAATCCGTATTAGATGGCATGGAGCGAAACGTCTCCGGCGCGATGATCGTCGCCGGCGGGCTCCCACTCGACTAAGTCGCTCCCTCCCCCATCAAGAGAAAGGCGCTCGCCACCCGAGCGCCTTTTTCGTTTCCGCCCCCTCGGCGCCGGCAACGCCCAGCCGCAGCCCGAGTAGACGAGCGGCGGCGCGCCAGCTAGCATCACCGCGGCGCACCGCTTCTTCCAATGCGTGCAGAGCGGCGGGCGTGTCCAGGTCGTCCTCCAGCGCGCTGCGCACCGCCAGCGCGCTCTCGCCGCTTCCGCTGCCGGAGCCACCAGCCGTCGCACGTAAGCGTGCGGTCCAGACGGCGGCATCCTCGAGCTGGTCTGCGGTATATTCCCACGGCTCACGGTAGTGGTGACGCAGCAACAGGACCCGGATGCTATCCGCGTCGTAGCGCTTCAGCAGGTCGCGGATCAGGACGAGGTTGCGAAGCGATTTGCTCATCTTCTCCCCCTGGTAGCGGAGCATGCCGACGTGCACCCAGATACGGGCGAAGGGCCGGACGCCTGTCGCGGATTCCGACTGCGTGATCTCGCTTTCATGATGTGGATAGATCAGGTCAGCGCCGCCGCCGTGGACGTCGATCTGTTGACCCAAGTACTCGAGGGCCATCGCCGAGCACTCGATATGCCAGCCCGGGCGGCCGGCGCCCCAGGGGCTTTCCCAGCGCGGCTCGTCCGGCGCGCTGGCCTGCCAGAGGATGAAATCGAGCGGGTCCTGCTTTCGGGGGTCATTCGGATCCGCGCCGCGCTGGGCGGAGAGCGTGATCATCTCCTCACGACTGAGCCGGCTCAGCCGGCCGTAGTCGGCGACACTCCCCACGCGGAAATAGACGTTGCCGTCACGCTGATAGGCATGGCCCTGTGCCTGGAGCCTTGCGATCAGCGCGATGATCTTGGGGATCGTCTGGCTGGCTCTGGGGAAGACGTCGGGGGCCAGCACGTTGAGAGCTGCCATGTCGTCCTCGTAGAGCGCGGTTTCCTTGTCGGCGAGGTGGTCCCAGGTGGTGCCGAGCTCGCGAGCCCGCCGGATGATGTCATCGTCGACATCGGTTACGTTCTGCACGTAGCGGACTGGTTGACCGGCAGCACGCAGCACCCGCACGAGCACGTCGAACACGACATAGGTGAAGGCGTGGCCCAGGTGAGTCGTGTCGTAGGGGGTGATGCCGCAGACATAGATCCCCACTGGTTGAGGACGACGCTCGAGCGGCTGGATTGCGTTCGTTTCGGTGTTCCGCAGCCGCATCGTCATGAATGTATATGAAAGGAAAAGGCTCCAAGAAAGCCCTCCCCTGCTCCGTTGAAGAACTGTGGACCGTATTCCGAGGACCCGCAAGGAGCAACTCCTGACGGCGCTCGTCATGACACTCGTCGTGGCGGGACTGGCGGTCCTGGTCCCGACCGTCGCCCAGCGCCTGGCCCAACCAGCGACAACGCCGGCTGCGACCCCGACCCCGACCGTCCCACCGGCCTCGGTGCTGCTACCGGACGAACTCGAGCGGGATCTCGCCGGAGTGATGACGATCGTCAACGACCACAGCTTCGGCACGGCGTTTCTGATCGACACGCAGGGCGACTTCCTGACCGCGGCGAGCCTGATCGACGGCAGTCAGAGCCTCCGGTTGATCGACAACACCGGCGGGACCCATTCGGTGCGCGTGATGGGGATCGATACCGCGCTCGGTCTTGCGGAGATCCGGGCGACCAACGAGGGCACGCCCTTGCCTTTTGGCGACCCGGCGATCCTCCAGCTGGATGACCCGCTCGTGCTGCTCGCCAGCCCCAAGGTCGCGAACCTGCGGCCGTCGACGCCGGCAGTGCTGACCCAGCGCAGCGCGACCCAGTTGAGGCTGCGTGTGGACGACTTGCCGGGCGACCTGGGCGGGCCGGTGGTGGGGCCAGGCGGCAAGGTGGTCGGCATCCTGACGGCCACGGGCAAAGCCCTTTTCATCAACCTCGCCTCGAGCGACATCGCCCAATGGCGTGGTCAGGCAAGCACCGCGATGCCCCTGGCGCCGATCCCCGGGACGCTGGTGTTGCGCGGCAGCGACAGCACCAGCTCGTCTACCGGTGGACTCAGCATTCAATCGGTCACCCCAACGCGCGCGTCGGCGGCGCAGGACACGGTCATCACCATCGCCGGCGACGGCTTCATCGGCGGCGCCATGCTGCGTGTCCACTTCGTTCCCCTCGCCAGTCCCAGCGGCGCCTTCGATGGCCTGGCGGCTACCCTCGCCAACCCGTCCACCCTGACGGTCAAGGTGCCCGCGGGCCGTGTCGTCCAGGACTACGTGATCCAACTCACGAACGGCGATGGCAGCAGCACCAGCTCACGCACCGCCTTTACCGTCACTCCCTGAAGGCCCTCCCGCTAGCATTAGCCGGTGAAATACGGCGCCAGGATGATCGCCGAATCGAGGCTCGAGGCGGTTCCCAACGACACGCCGCAGCGCGATTATGAGATCGACTTCACGATCCCCGAGTTCACCTGCCTGGCACCCGATTCCGGCTTCCCGGATTTCGCCACCATCCGCATCCGCTACATCCCCGACCAGACGCTGGTCGAGCTCAAGTCGCTGAAGCTCTACATCAACAAATTCCGCGACCAGGCGATCTTCCACGAGGCGGCCGTCAATCGAATCCTCGATGACCTCGTCGCCCTGCTCGATCCGCGGTTCGTGGAAGTCGTCGGTGACTTCAACGTCCGGGGCAATATCAAGACCGTGGTGACGGCCCGCCACACCCAGAAGGGGTACTCACCGAACGGTGGCGGTGCCCAGCCATAGAAATCATTGATAGTTAGAATAGATAAGATTTTGCACTGATCGCGGACCACATTCTAGGAGCCATCCATGAAAGTTGAGCAGCGAGCGACGGAAGGCCGTGCGAAATCCGTGCTCTCCGACAAGGACACCCTGCTCAAGCTCTACCGTGAGATGCTGCTGATCCGGCGCTTCGAGGAGAAGACCGCCGAGATGTACCAGGCGGCCAAGATCGGCGGCTTCTGCCACCTCAACATCGGCGAGGAGGCGACCATCGTCGGCACCATTTCCGCCTTGCGGCCCAAGGATTACGTCTACAGCACGTATCGCGAGCACGGCCATGCCATCGCCAAGGGGATCGACCCGAAGGCGGTGATGGCCGAGCTCTTCGGCAAGGAGACCGGCACCTCGCATGGGCGGGGCGGGTCGATGCATCTCTTCAGCCAGGAAGACCGCTTCTACGGCGGCTACGCCATCGTCGGCCAGGCCCTCCCCATCGCCTGCGGCAGCGCTTATGCGATCAATTACCAGGGCACCGACGAGGTGGTGATGAGCATCTTCGGCGACGGCGCGACCAACATCGGCGCCTTCCACGAATCGCTCAACGTCGCGAAGCTCTGGCACCTGCCGATCGTCTTCGTCTGTGTCAACAACCTCTACGGCATGGGCACGGCGGTGAGCCGCGCCTCGGCCGTCACCGAGATCTGGAAGAAGGCCTGCGCCTACGATATGACCGGCGAACGCGTCGACGGCATGGACGTGCTCGCCGTGCGACGCATCACCGACCAGCTGATCGCCCAGGCGCGCGAGCAGCACGAGCCCAGCCTGCTCGAGTGCGTCACCTATCGTTACCGGGGCCACTCGATGTCGGACCCGGACACCTACCGCGGTAAGGACGAGATCAAGGACTGGCAGACCCGCGACGCGATCCTCAGCCTCGGCGAGCACATGAAGAAGCAGAAGATGCTCACCGACGACGAGATCCAGCGGATCGACGAGGAGGTGACCGCCCAGGTCGAGGACGCGGTCAAGTTCGCGGACGAGAGTCCGGACCCTGACCCGAAAGATCTCTATCGCGACGTTTACGCCGCCGAGGTGGCGAGCTGATGGCCCTCCTTGCGATGCGTGACGCCCTCAATCAGGCGCTACGCGAGGAGATGAAGCGCGATGCGTCGGTGTTCCTCCTGGGCGAGGACATCGGCCTCTACGACGGATCCTTCAAGGTCACGCGCGGTTTGATGAAGGAATTTGGCGAGAAGCGCGTGCTCGACACCCCGATCGCCGAGGAGATCATCATCGGCACCGCCATCGGGGCGGCGATGTCAGGACTTCGCCCGGTCGCGGAGATGATGACGGTGAACTTCATCATGGTCGCCATGGACCAGGTGGTCAACGCGGCGGCGCACATCCGCTATATGTTCGGCGGCGGTACGAAGGTCCCGCTGGTGATCCGCACCCCGGGTGGCGGCGGCCACCAGCTCGGAGCACAACACTCCCATAGCCACGAGAACTGGTTCGCGCATGTGCCCGGCCTGAAGGTGGTCGCACCCGGCACGCCGGCCGACGCCAAGGGCATGCTGAAGTCCGCCATCCGCGACGACAACCCCGTGATGTTCATCGAGAACGAGGGCACCTATGCCGTCAAGGGCGAGGTCCCCGACGGTGAGCACCTGGTGCCGCTGGACAAGAACGAAGTCAAGCGGCCAGGGGAACACATCACGATCTGCGCCCACTCGCGCATGCTGATCGTCGCCATGGATGCCGCCGCCGAACTGGAAAAGGAGGGCATCAGCGCCGAGATCGTCGACATGCGGGCGCTGCGGCCGCTGGACATGGCGCCCGTGATCGCGTCGGTCAAGAAAACCAGCCGGCTGATCACCGTCGAAGAGGGCTGGCGCTCGTACGGCGTCGGCTCGGAGATCGCCTCACGCGTCTACGAGGAGGCGTTCGATTACCTGGACGCGCCGGTCGCGCGGATCGGGGCCGCCGAGGTGCCGGCGCCGTACAACAAGCGCCTCGAGAAGATCGCCTTCCCCGGCAAGGCGGACGTGATCGTGACGGCCAGGGCGCTGCTCGGGAAAAACTGATGGCCAGCGTCCAGATGCCACGGCTGTCAGACTCCATGGAGACCGGCAAGATCCTGCGCTGGCTGAAGAAAGAGGGCGACCAGGTCCAAAAAGGCGAGCCACTGGTCGAGATCGAGAGCGACAAGGCGAACATCGAGGTCGAGGCGTACGCCACCGGCAAGCTGAGCAAGATCCTGGTTGCGGAAGGCGACAGCGCACCAATCGGCGCGGTGATTGCCGAGATCGGCGATGGCAGCGCGGCACCGGTGGCGGCAAAGGCGCCCGCCCCGCCGGGTCAGGCCGAGGCCGCCGAGCCTACGCAGGGCGCGGCGCCGGTCTTGGCCGGCGCTCCACAACCGCAGGCGACAAAGGCTGAGGCGCACGTGGCGCAGGCGGAGAACGCCGTGGCCGCTACCGCCCAAACGGCGGCAGATGCCGGCGGAGAACAGTACCCGCACGGCGGACCGGACGACCGGACGGAGGGCGGCGCGGCCGCGCAGGCCGCGCTCAACGTCATTCGCCGGCCGGTCGAGCAGGAGAATGGCGAGCGGCAGCGCGTCTCCCCCGTCGCTCGGCGCCTCGCCGAAGAACTGGGCGTCGACCTGCGTGGTGTCCGGGGGTCCGGCCCGGGTGGGCGGATCCAAAAAGAAGATGTCGAGGCCGCCGCGCAGCAGAAGCCGCAACCCCAGGCGGCGCCCGCCGGCGTCGCTCCCGTGCGCGAAGTGCGCCAGCCGACGGCCCGTCCCACCGGCGAAGTCGAGGTCGTCGAGTTGTCGAAGCTGCAGACCACGGTGGCGATGCGTCTCGCCCAGAGTGCGTTCTCCGCGCCCCACTTCTACGTGACGTCGGAGATCGCGATGGACGATGCTGTCCGGCTTCGGCAGATGTTCAACGAGGCGGTCGACAGGTCGGAGGCCATCAGCCTCAACGACCTGGTGGTCAAGGCGGTGGCGCTGGCGCTGACGAAGTTCCCCGAGGTCAACGCCTCATGGGCCGACGGCCGGATCGAGCGCAAACGCGACGTCAACATCGGAATTGCGGTCGGCCTCCCCGATCGCCTCATTGTGCCGGTGCTTCGAAACGCTGACCAGAAGTCACTGAAAGACATCGCCCATGAGTCCAAACAACTGATCGAGCGCGCCCGCACCAACAAAGCGTCGGCGCAGGATTACGTCGGTAACACCTTCAGCATCTCGAACCTCGGGATGTACGACGTCGACCAGTTCACCGCCATCATCAACCCGCCTGATTCAGGCATCCTCGCGGTGGGCGCGATCCAGGAGAAGGCCGTCGTGAAGGACGGCCAGGTCGTGCCGGGCAAGCGGATGCGTGTCACGCTCTCCGTCGATCACCGGGTCTTCTACGGGGTGACCGCGGCGCAATTTCTTCAGGAAGTCAAGCGCCTCCTGCAGAGCCCGATGGCCCTGGTCCTCTAGCCGCGCGAGCCGGACCAGCTAGAGGAGCGCAGCGGCGACGGCGCGTCCGGCGGTGCGACCGGAGAACAAGCAGCCGCCCAGGAAGGTGCCCTCCAGCGACCGATATCCGTGCATCCCACCACCCCCGAAGCCGGCGATCTCGCCCGCCGCATAGAGGCCGGGCAGGGGCGTTCCGTCGGACCGCAGGACGCGCCCGGACAGATCGGTCTGAAGGCCGCCCAGAGTTTTGCGTGTCAGGATGCGCAGGCGGACGGCGATCAGCGGGCCCGCCGCTCGATCCAGGAGCCGATGCGGCGTGGCGACGCGAATCAGCCGGTCACCAAGGTAGCGCCGGGCGGCGCGAATCGCGAGGATCTGCGCGTCCGGGGTCATTGCCTTGGGGATCCCCCGGTCGCGGGTCGCGATCGCGCGCTCCACCTTGCCGGGGTCCAGGCGCGGCTCGTCCGTCAGGGCGTTCATGCCGCGCACCAGGTCGCCGACGTTGGTGGCGACCACAAAGTCGGCGCCGCGTTGCTTGAAGGCTTCGACGGGCGCCGGGCCAGATTTCGAGATCACCCGCCGCAAGAGCAGGCCGATGTCCCTGTTCGTTAGATCGGGGTTCTGTTCCGACCCGGACAGCGCGAACTCGCGCTTGATGATTCCCTGCGTCAGCACGAACCACGAGTAGTCGAAGCCGGTCTTCCTCAAGTGCTCGAGCGTGCCGAGCGTGTCGAAGCCCGGGAAGAGGGGCGCGGGCAGGCGATGTCCAGTGGCGTCAAACCACATCGACGAGGGTCCCGGCAGGATTCGGATGCCGTGGTCAGGCCAGATCGGGTTCCAATTCTGGATCCCCTCCACGTAGTGCCACATGCGATCGCGGTTGATCACCGTCCCGCCGGCTGTTTCCGTAATGGCGAGCATGCGGCCGTCGACGTGAGCCGGCACCCCACTGAGCATCTGGCGTGGGGGATCGCCAAGTCGGGCCGGCCAGTTCCTTCTGACCAGGTCGTGATTCCCGCCGAGCCCACCTGAGGTCACGATCACCGCGTGCGCGCGGAGCTCGAATTCCCCCACGGAGACACGCGAGCTGGGTCGCCCTCGGTTCACCGCACTGGGCTCAAGGATCGCCCCGCGCACGCCGTCGACGACGCCGCCGGTGACCGTCAGCGCGTCGACGCGATGCCGGAACCACAACCTGACCAGGCCGCGTGATACAGCCTCGCGGACGCGCCGCTCGAAGGGCGCGACGACGCCGGGACCCGTGCCCCAGGTCACATGAAAGCGCGGCACAGAATTCCCCGGGCCGCCTGGCAGGGAGGCGCCTCGCTCGGCCCAGCCGACGATGGGGAAGAACCGGATGCCCTGGGAGCGGAGCCACGACCGCTTCTCGCCGGCCGCGAACGCGAGGTACGCCTCAGCCCACTTCCTGGGCCACTGGTCTTCGAGCCGATCGAACCCGGCCGTCAGCATCCAGTCCGTGTGCGCCCGCTCGTGCGAGTCGCGGACACCGAGCCGGCGCTGCTCCGGCGAGTCGATGAGGAAGAGCCCGCCGAACGACCAGAAGGCCTGCCCGCCCAGCCAGGGCGCCGGTTCTTGCTCGAGGAGAATGACACGGCGACCGGCGTCGGCCAGCTCGGCGGTTGCCACGAGGCCGGTAAGGCCCCCGCCGACGACGATGACATCCGCGGGGTCAGCCATTGCCGCTACCATAGGGGCCACTGACGTCAGTTTGAAGGGAACGGGAGGTAGGTTCGTGCCCACATTCATGGACGTACACGATGGGATGCACGTCACTCCGGAGCAGCTCGCCGACGCCCATAAGAAGGATGTCGAAGCGCAAAAGGGTACCGGCGTGGAGTACGTGCGCTACTGGCTCGACTCGAAAGCTGGAAAGGTCTTCTGCCTCGCCAAAGGGCCGAACAAGGAGGCCGTCGCGGCCGTGCACAAGAAGGCCGGCCATCCCGCGAATGAGCTGTACGAGGTCAGCGAGGGCCAGTAGGCCGAGCCCTAGCCCCCGAAGGCTTTGCCCAGGCGGCGGCGCAGCTGACGCCAGGACAACGCATCGCGTACCCGGTCCAGTCCCCGCCGTGACGGGGGAATCGGCTCCGGCTTGTAGCTGGCGCCGAACTCGCTCGCGTACGCCACGAGGTCGCGGAGCTCGAGCAGGGGGATCGCGTACTCTCTCGTGACCTCTCGGAGCAAGCGCGCCGTCCGTTGCTGGACGCCCGGGCTTTCGGGTCGGCAGAGCGCCAGAGGGCGGGCATGCTGCGCGCGCATGCCCTCGGGGTGGATCACGATCCTCCCCCAGCACAGCACGGCCCCTCCGAACATGTAAGGCTCTTCGCGCAGCGCCCGGGTCATCGGCGCGATCTCGTGATAGGCATAGATGCCGCAGCTACACGCCGGCTCCGGCGACATTCGCGCCTCGTCGTGTCGGTGCAGTCCGGCGCGGGCGAGGCGCAGGCCAGGACGGGTTTGACATTCCGCGTCGAGCCGATCAAGCGGCGGCCAGAGCGTCTCCGCAACCGGCGATTGGAGGCGGCCACGAGTCCAAGCATCGTCGGGGTCCACTCGCCAGAAGCGGTAACCGACGGCCGGAATCACACCGGAGTTGTCGCCGGAACCTCTTCTTCCCTCTCGGTCCGCTGCGGCTCGCTCTCAGGCGCAAGCAGCGGCTCAGCGATCGGTTCCGGTATTTCGATGACTCTGACAGGCTTGCTTGTGAATCCCATGACCCAGCCCTCGTTTTCACAGTAACAAACAATGCCGTTCTCGAGGCGATTCGCTATTGCCTATACTTCGGCAGCGTGCAGGCGGCATTTCCTAAAAGCCTGATAACTGCGCTGCCGCTGATCGGGACAGCACTCTTTGCGATGGCGGCCTGTTCCGCATCATCGCCGACCGCGGCGCCGCCGAAGGCCGCGCAGCTGGGGGAAGAGCTTCCGCCGCCGTCGCCCGTCGCGGCAACAACGCCCGCCGCGGCGCCGACCGCAGCGCCAGGCGTCATGCCCGCCAACCTTCTGATCGCCGACCGCGCGAACAACCGTGTGATCGAGGTCACGCCCGACCGCAAAATCGTCTGGGAATTTCCGCGAGCCGGCGACCTGCAGCCCGGTCAGCGATTCCGCTGGCCGGACGACGCCTTCTACGCACCCGACGGGAAATCGATCGTCATCAACGAAGAGGAGTCGCATGCGATCGTGCTGGTCGACTACGCGACTCGCCGGATCGTCTGGCAGTACGGCGTGTCGGAGCGTTCCGGTTCGGCCAAAGGCTATCTCAATGGTCCGGACGACGCCTACATGTGGCCAGACGGCAACATCGGGGTGGCCGACATCCGCAACTGCCGCCTGATCCTCATCGCTCACGGCACGAAAGCCATCAAGACCCAGCTGGGCCGGACAGGCTACTGCGCCCACAATCCGCCCAAGAGTTTCGGGTTGCCAAATGGCGACACGCCACTGGCGAACGGACACGTCCTGATCACCGAGATCCTCGGCTCCTGGGTGAGCGAGGTCGGCTGGGACGGCACAGTCTACTGGACGACGCGGGCGCCGGGCATCCGCTATCCCTCCGACGCGCAGTCGCTGCCCGACGGGAACATCCTGCTGGTCGATTACTCCCGCCCCGGGCAAGTCCTGATCATGACCCCCAAGGGGCAGCCCATCTGGCGTTATGCGCCGAGGTCAGGCCCGGGAATGCTGGACCACCCATCGTTGGCGATCGAGCTCGGCAATGGGCTGATCGCGCTGAACGACGATTTCCGCAACCGGGTCGTGGTCATCGATCGTACGACGAACCAGATCGTCTGGCAGTACGGCGTCAACGACCGCCGCGGGCGGACCGATGGTTTGCTGTTCATTCCCGACGGTATCGACATCAAGCCGCCGAACTGGGGCAATCCCACTTAGCCACGACGTCTAAGCCGAACTAGAGTCCGCGCGTCAGGCGCCAGCCAGCATTGGGGCCTGTGATCGGCGCCGCAAGGACCAGCGGAACCTCGGCCTTGTGGACGCCGGCATCGATGATCAATGTCCCGACGCGCGTTCCAGCGGGTAGGGCGGCGGGCAGGTCATCGAGCCTGACCTGGCGCGAGACGGTCGTCCCATCGACCAGCACCCAGGTGACCGACTGGCTGGCCACAATCGTCCCCGCTTCGTCCCATGCCGTCCGATACCGGGCAATGACGTCGTCTCGGCGGACGACAGAGTGCGCGTGAAGGGTCGGGATCAGCCCTGCCAGCAGCCCGCTGGTCGCCTTGAAGGCGCCCGCCAGTGCGTTGGGCTGTCCCATCACCGCGCCGTACACGCGCACCGGCAGGCCGTCGATCGTCAGGTCGGCCGCCATGACGAAGCATCCGCCCGCCTCGTCCGTGTGCCCGGTCTTGATCCCCACCACGCCTCCCTGGCCAAGGAGGGTGTCGAGATTGCGAATGACGCCCGCCACTGGAAGAGTCGCTTGCGATTGGGCGACGATCTGCGCGAAAACCGGCTGCAGCATCGCGGTTTGTCCAAGCTTGATCAGATCTAGCGGGATGCTGACGCTCAGGGGCGAGAAGCCGCTGACATCCGCATAGTGGGTCGCGCTCAGGCCAAGCGCCGACGCTCGCGTGTTCATCCGGGCAACGAAAGCGGGCACCGTGCCGAGATCCCAGGTCGCCAGCATCTCGGCATAGTTACTCGCCGACGGCAGGAGCAACCCCTGCAGTAACTGGTACTCGCTGAGTTGCTCCCCCGCCACCACAGGAAGCACCGACTCGCCCTGGTTGCGCTCGGCAAGAAATGTGTTGACATCAGCGCGGGTGACGGTAATCGCCGGACCGGGTTCGTTCAGTGCCAGCGGATGGTCTTCCAGAGCGAGGAGCGCCGTCATCATCTTGGCGGTGCTCGCCATGGGCACGGGCGCTTGTCCGCCGAAGCTCCCGACCTCGCCGATGCCATCGACGAACAGGGCCGCCTTGCCCTGGGCGGGCCAGGGCAAAACGGGCGCGGCTCCAAGGAGCAACTGTGCCGGGACGACGGCGGTCGCGGCCGTCACCGGCAGCGGGCGGAAGTACTGGAAGGCCGCGGCCGCCAGCACCAGGACGAGCAGGTACGGAAGTGGACGGCGAACGAGTGAAATGAGCGCGCCCCGGTGTGGAAAGGCGCGCGTGTCTGTCCCCCTAGCGCCAGGCGATCGGCGGGCCGAGGATCGGGCCGGCCAGGGCAACGATCTCACCCCGATTGGGGAAACGGCGCAACTTGACCTTGCTGAAGATCAGCTGATCGTCGAGCGTCACTTCGAAGCGCCCTTTGCTTCCCGTGCGCAGGGACACCTCGATCATGATGGGGGCCCAGGCCCCGAGCATCTCAGCCGCCAGACCGACGGCCTGCTCCAGGTAGTTTCAGGGAACGCAGTATTCGATCGTGACGCGGTGCTTGGGATCGATCACGAGGCAAGCGTATCAGCGATTCCGGCCGATGCGTCCCAGGTGTGTGTCCTGAAAGCCGGTCGGTAACTTGAGGCCGTAACCGAGGAGCCGATCCATGCCGATGTGACCGAACCAGATGAGCGCGACTGACCCCGCTCCGCTGGCGCCGGCCAGAAGCCCGATGATTGCGACGAGCCCCGGCAGCAACCAGGTGTGACCAAGGTTGTAGGCTGTGGCCCCCACGCGCGGGCCGCGCAGATAGGCAAGCATGAAGAGATCCGGAGCAAGGATCAGCACGACGTACAGCAGCCAGGCGCCTGAGTACTTCCAGAACAGGAGCAGCGAAAGCGCAAGCAGCATTCCGCCTTCGAGCCGCTGCAGCGCGATCGGGTCGAGCAGGAAGGCGAGCGGACCGCGGCGAGCAGCGGGGCCTGTCACGACCGCGCGCTACGAACCGCCGCCGGTGGTCCGGCCAGGGCACGGACGAGACGGTCGATCGACGAGCCGACGCCATAGGTCTCGCTCAGTTTTGCCAGCGCCTGCGGATCGCTGGGTCTGGCCGGCCGCGTTCCTCTGGGTTTTGGGACCGGCGCGATACCGACCGGGACGCCCACACGACGCGCACGCTCGATGTAGGCGTTGGCCGCGTCGCCAAGCTTGCCGCTGGCGATGATGCCGTCGAGATCCTTGAAACGACGCACCAACTGGGCGGCCGTCTTCTCCCCCACGCCCGGAACACCAGGAAGCCCGTCGGATGGGTCGCCGCGGAGCACCGCATAGTCGCCGTAAGAACGGCCGGGAATACCGTACCGGCTTTCGACCTCCGCCTCATCGACGACCAGCAGGTTGCCAATTCCTTTCTGCGTGTAGAGGACAGTCACATCCGGATCGCGTACCAACGAAAAGAGGTCGCGGTCACCGGTCACGATCTCGACCTTGCCGGTGATCTTCGGCAGCAGCGAGGCGATCACGTCTTCGGCCTCGAAGCCCGCCGCCCCCATCACCTCGACGCCAATCGCGCGCAGCACCGCGTGGATGATCGGCTCCTGCGGTGCGAGCTCAGGCGGCATCGCACCGCGCTCGAGGCGCTCGGTCTTGTAACTCGCGATCACTTTCACCCGAAATGCCGGCCGCCAATCTTCGTCGGTGGCAACCACCAGCGCCCTGGGCTTGCGGTCGATGACGAGCCGCGCCAGCATGTCGAGGAATCCCCGGACCGCGTTGACCGGCCGGCCGTCCGGCGCTTTGAAGGCGCTGACCGGAATGCCGTAGAAGGCGCGGAACATCAGGCTCGAGCCGTCGAGCAGGAGCCAATCCGCTGCCATGTGTGGCTCCTTAGGTCCTGGAGGAGACGGCCGCCGGCGGCCTGACGATTGCCTCGAGCTGGGCCCCCAGCGACAGGATGCTGTACTCGTCGCGTGGCCGGCCGACGAGCTGGACGCCGATCGGGAGACCGGCCTTCGAGGTAGCGAGCGGAAGGCTGATCGCCGGCTGCCCGGTGGCGTTGAACGGGTGCGTAAAGCTCAGCCAGTCGAGAAACTCGCCGGACGCGGTATCGACGTCCTGGCCCAGCGTTCCGATCTTCGGCGCGGGGTAGGTCAGCGTCGGGGTGAGCAACACGTCGATCTGGTCCCAGGTCGCGACCAGCCGTCGCGCCTGCTGATGCAGCTCAGTCAGCGCCTTCAGGTAATCGACCGCTGTCGACAGCGGCGCGGCTTGAAACATCCGTTGATTGAGAGGGTCGAGCAGCTCCGGCTTGGTGATTGGTAAGGCGCCGACGGCCGTGACGGCAAGGATCTGGATGAGCGGGCGAAACTGTCCGAGGTCGGGTTTCACCCGGCTCAAACGATGCCCGAGGCGGGCCAACTCCGCCGCGACGGACTCGACGGCGGCCGCCACTTCCGGGTCAACGGCAGCCGGCGCATCGATGGTCCATCCCACACGCAGCGTCGCCGGTTCGCGCTGGGCCGCCGCCAGGAACGGTTGCGGAATCTCGGCCCAGTACGGATCGCCAGGCAGGTGGCCGCTCATCGCGTCGAGGCCGAGTGCCGCGTCGGCGACGGTCCGGCCGATGACGCCGCTGGTGGCGAGCCCGGCCCAGTCTTCGCCGAGCAGCGGCCCGCTCGAGATACGGCCCCGCGATGGCTTCAATCCCACCACGCCGCAACACGATGCGGGGATGCGGATGGAGCCACCGCCATCGCCGCCATGGCTCAGCGCGCACAAGCCCGCCGCCACCGCCGCGGCCGCACCGCCACTCGATCCGCCGGCGGTGCGGGTCTTGTCCACCGGGTTACGGGCCGGCGGGAACATTGGGCCTTCGGTGACGGGCCGCGTCCCGAACTCCGGCGCGTTGGTCTTGCCCAGGATGACGGCCCCCTCGTTCTTCAGCCGGCCGATGGCAAAGCTGTCAACCTGAGCGGTGGCCTTCTCGAAGGCGCGGGAGGCGAGGCTGTTGCGATACCCGGCGAGAGCCGCCGTCTCCTTGATCGAGACCGGCACCCCGTCCAGCAAGCCGAGGTGTTCGCCCCTCGCCACGCGCTTTTCCGCCGCGGCAGCCTGGCTTTCCGCCAGCTCCCGGGTCAGGAGAACGTAGGCATGGAGTTCTGAGTCAATCGCCGCGATGCGCTCGTAATAGAGCGCGACGAGTTCGCTCGGTTTGACTTGCCTGGCCGCAATGGCACGCGCCTGCTCGAGGGCACTCTTGACTGCCCAAGCGTCACTGATCACCCGCTAACTGTATCGACCACGCGCGAATCCCGCGGACGCTACCGCCACTGCCAGGAGGAGAGGATCGCGGCGAAATCGCCGCTGCGCATTTGCTCGAACTGGCTCGGTGGCGCCGCGAGCGCGACGATGTAGGTGGTGGTGCCGTAGTTGACGAACAGAAGCTGTCCACTGGACTGCGGTGTTTCGATGTCAACGCTGAGCGCCGGAGTACCGCCGATCGTTGTCGAGGTCAACGTTCCGAGGTGGGCCTGCATCTGGGCGGCGACCTCGCCCCAGTGGTTCTGGATGTCTGCGAGCGGGACCAGCTGGCCGAAGTCCGCCACGTCGAACTCGGATCGCTCGCCGCTGGAGCGCCGCGCGAGCGCGAGAACCACCCGCCGGCCCGCGACGAAGCTGGTGGTCGTCGGGACCCACCCAGCGGGGGCCTTTACGGAGAAATGACCATCGGACGACACCGCCGGCCCCCCCAAATTCAGCGAGATCACGATGCCGATGGCGATGACGGCGACGATCGCCAGGATGCCGGCCGGAAGCAACAGCCTCCAGTTCGGTTGCGACGTACCCGACGCTCCAAGAGCAGGGAACGGCTGTGGCGTACTCGGAAGGGCAGGGTCCGGTAACGGGCCGGCCGCGGTGACGGGCGGTGCCCCCGCATCGGCGACCGTCAGGGACATGTGGCAATGCGGGCAGACGGTCTCCCCCTTGATGTACCACGTCCAGCAGTTGCGGCAGACAGCCCGGCTCACGCGTGACCCTCGGGAAACGCAACGGTTGGTCTTCGCAAACCCGCTGCGACGGGCCTGAAACAAAACAGCCCGCCAGAAGCTGGCGGGCTGCTCAACGAAGGTGGGTCGGCCTAGCGGGACTCGACCGCGACTTCGGCCTCGATTTCCTTCTGGGCTTCAGCTGGAGTCGGCGCCGGGACCGCCTCGAGGTCGATCTCGAGCTTGACGTCGTCACCGAGCAGGAAGCCGCCGGCCTCGAGCGCCTGGTTCCAGGTCAGGTCGAAGTCCTTACGGTTCAGCCTGGTCTCGGCGGAGAAGCTCACGCGGCGGTTGCCCCACGGGTCCTTGCCCTCACCGTTGAAGCTGGCGTCGAGGGTAATCTCTTTGCTCTTACCGCGGATGGTCACATCACCGATCACCTTGAAGCGCGAGGGGTCCCTGCCTTCGACTCGATTGCTCTGGAAGCTGATGGTCGGGTACTTCTCGACGTCGAAGTGCCCGTCGGGGCTACGCAGGTGGTTGTCGCGCATCTCGACCCCGGTATCGACAGTTGCCGCATCGAGGACAACATCGACCCTGGCCGTGTTCAGGTTGTCGTTGTCGACCTCGATGTCGCCCGCTTTGACCTTCATCTGGCCGCGCACCTTCGACATCATGTGCCGGATCGAAAACGTGACGCTGCTATGGCTCGGATCGATGGCCCACTTCATATAACTCGGTCCTCCCGGACTCTGAAGAATTTGTTGCGTATACAACAGTCGCTAACGCAAACACTGTGATGGGACAATCTATTCCGGATGGCCGCCGAGCTGAAACCTGCCGAAATGCGTGCCTGGGCGGCCTTTCTGGATGCCCAGGCCGCCCTACTGCGCCAGCTGGAGTCTGAACTCATCGAAAAAGAGGACATGACCCTCGCCGAGTTCGATGTCCTGATCCAGCTCGGGATGGCCCCCGACCGGCGCCTGCGGATGACGGAGTTGTCGGAGCGCGTCCGCCTGAGCCGCAGCGGTCTGACCCGCCTGGTCGACCGCCTGGTTGTGGCCGGGCTCGTCAAGCGCAACAAGTGTGCCGAGGACCGGCGGGGCACCTTCGCGATCTTGACGGCGGCCGGCGGATCGCGCCTGCATCGTGCCCGGCCGGTCCACCTGCGCGGGATCCGGGAGCATTTTGGCAAGCGCCTATCCGCAGCCCAGCTGTCCGCGCTGGCCGATGCCCTCGAGCCACTCGGCCGGCCCATCCGGCCCACAGGGGCCGGCGCCGACTGACCGATGTCGCAAAAGTGGCGCACCATGGTCGGTGTTTCGCTGGGGGCTTTTTGCCCACCGATCGGCATCAGCACGATTTCCATCGGACTCCCCGTGATCGCGGCGGCGTTGCACCAGCCGGTCACGTCGGCGGAATGGGTGATCGTCACCTACGTGCTGGTCATCACGTCGCTGCTGATGACGTTTGGTCGACTGGGCGATCTGATCTCGACCAAGCGACTCTATGTTGTGGGCTTTGCCGTCTTCACGCTAGGCGCCCTCGCCAGCGGGCTCAGCCCCAGCTTCGGATGGCTGCTCCTCAGCCGCGCGTTGCAGGGCCTGGGCGGCGCGATGATGTTCTCGGTTGCGGCCGCCATCGTCACGCGTGCCTTCCCGCCGTCTGAACGAGGCCTGGCGCTGGGCATCAATGCCGTCTTCATCTACGCCGGACTCACAGCAGGGCCCCTGATCGGCGCATTCGTCCTCGTCACCGGGTCGTGGCGCGGTCTCTTCCTTATCAACGTGCCGCTCGGCCTCGGCGGCATCCTCCTCGCGCTGCTGTTCTTACGCGAAGATGCCAGGCCGCAACGCCGCGCGCCCACGCGCTTCGACCTTCCCGGCGCACTGCTGGGATCGCTCGCGCTCTTCTGCCTGTTGCTTGTCTTGAGCCAGGCCCCGAGCTGGGGCATATTGTCGCCCGCCACACTCGGCCTGCTGGCTCTGAGCGCCGCGCTCGCGTTCGGCTTTGTCCGATGGGAACGCCGGACTTCAGCGCCTATGGTCGACCTTTCCATGTTCGCTGACCGGCTCTTCTCGGCGGCGCTGGCCAGCAGCGTGCTGGCCTACCTCGCCATCTTCATGCTCAACCTGCTGGTCCCCTTCTATCTGATCCACGGGCTGGGGTTCGATTACTTCCACGCCGGGATCCTGTTGACACCGGTGCCGGTCGCAATGCTGGTGTTCGCGCCGATCAGCGGCTGGGTCTCGGACCGCGTCGGGTCGCGTGCGCTGACCTCGGGCGGGATGATCCTGGTCGCCATCAGCTTCTACTGGTTGAGCCGGCTCGGGCTCCATCCGAGCTACGGCGACCTCGTACCGCCGCTGCTGGTCAACGGGGTGGGTACCGGTCTCTTTACGTCGCCGAACAACAGCGCCGTGATGGGCGCGGTGCGACCGGCGCGCATGGGGACCGCCGCCGGGCTGCTCGCCACCAGCCGCAATCTCGGCATGGCGCTGGGCACCGCCACCGCAGCCGCCGTCATCGCGTTTCGTCTTCCCGCCCATCTGGCCGACCACGCCGGACCGACGACGGCCGCGCTTGCCTCGTATCAGGACGGCTTCCTGGTCGCCGGAGTCGTTGCCCTGCTGGCCGCAGTGACCTCCATGGTGCGCGGGTCCGCAGCCTCGGCCCCCTGGTCATCGCGCGCCGTCGAGCAGCAGGTGATCGGGTAAGCTCGAAATCGCCAGTGCTGCGCCACGTTGCCCTCTTCCGCTGGAAGCCCGAGACCACCGCCGAGGACGTGTCCAAGGTCGAGGCGGCCCTGCATCAATTGCCCGCCAGGATCCCGTGCATCCAGTCTTACCGATACGGGCGCGATCTCGGCATCCAGGACGGCAACGCCGATTTTGCGCTGGTGGCGGACTTCAGTGATCAGGAAGGGTTGCAGACCTACGCGAACCATCCGGATCATCAGGCTGTGATTCAGAACCTGATCCGGCCGATTCTCGCGCAGCGCGATGCGATCCAGTACGTCATCGACCACGCGGACTAACTTGACGGCTACGCCGGCTGTCCGGCGCACCAGCGTTGCGAGCAGCTGGTCGTGGATGCGCCTCGACCTGGTGGTTCGGCTCGTCCCGCTTACCTTTGTCCCCTTCGTCTTCAGCCGGCTCAGCGGAACACCGGTGCGCGACCTTGGGCTGGTGATCACGCATCCATCGCGCGACCTTCTCGTGGCGATCCCCGCCGCCGTGGCAGGCTTTGCCATTGCCACGGCCTTCAATGTCTATCTCTCGCGCCGCAGCGGCCACTGGTTCGTGCCGACCGAGCCGGACCTGCTCGTGCAGAGCGCCTACTACCTGGTGCTCAACGCCCCCATCGAGGAGTGGTTCTTCCGGGGATTCCTGCAGGGGAGCCTGGCTCGCTGGTGGAACGCGCCATTGCTCGCGGTGCTCGCAGCCACTGCGGTGTTCGGCGCCTATCACTTCCTCGATCGCTGGGGTTGGCGCCCCGTCGTCGGGGCCACGGTCGCAGGCCTGGCCCTGGGCATGGTCTATCTCTGGCAGCCGTCGCCGGCATCCTTACTTGCCCCGGCTCTTGTTCACGCCGCGATCACCTGCGGCTTCCTCAGCCTCGGGCCCTACCTCGTATATCGCTGGCGCCTGGCCGGTCACAGCTAGCCTTCGTCGGGCTGGCCCAGCCACTCGCGCTGCTTGTAGCCCCAGTGGTGGCGCGCGTAAATCCGGCGAAGCGTGCCCGACCGGCTACGCGTGACCAGCGATTCCGTCTCTGCCCAGTTCATGTGGTACTTGACGCCCTGGAGCATCTCGCCGTCAGTGATCCCGGTGGCGGCGAAGAAAACATCGTCGCTCCGCACCAGGTCGTCGATGCCGAGCACGCGGTCGAAATCCGCGCCGGCGGCCTCAGCTTTCTCTTTTTCTTCGGGGTTGCGGGCATGGAGCTTGCACTGGATCTCGCCGCCGAGGCATTTCAGCGCAGCGGCCGCTAGCACGGCTTCCGGCGACCCGCCGATTCCCATGAGGAGGTCGAGTCCGGTACCGTCGATGGCGGTCATGACGGCGCCCGCCACGTCGCCGTCGCTAATCATCTTGATGCGGGCGCCGGTCTCGCGGACTTCCTTGACCAGCCCCTCGTGGCGCGGCCGCTCCAGGATGACGACCGTAAGATTGCTGACCCGCATCCGCTTGGCTCGGGCGACCCGCTGCAGATTGACCGCTACGGAGTCATTGATGTTCAGGGAGCCCGCGGCGTCGGAGCCGGTCGCAATCTTGTGCATGTAATGGACGTGCCTGGCGTCATAGAGCGACCCTCGCCCGGCGGCCATGGCGACGACAGAGATCGCGTTTGGCAGGCCCTTCGAGAGCAGCGTCGTGCCGTCGATCGGATCGACCGCCACATCGACTTGCGGAGGCTCGCCGGTACCGATCCGCTCGCCGATGTAGAGCATCGGCGCCTCGTCCTTCTCGCCCTCGCCGATGACGACTACCCCGTCCATCGTGACCAGACTGAGCGCCCGCCGCATGGCGTCGACCGCGGCGCCGTCGGCGGTGTTCTTGTCCCCCCGGCCCATCCAGCGGGCACTGGCCAGGGCCCCCGCCTCGGTGACCCGGACCAGCTCGAGGGCCAGGTTCCGGCTGATCTCGGCAGACACGCTTTCACTCGCCCGCAGCGGTCGAGCCATCAGGACCTTGAAAAGGTCCTCAACGGACCTTTCCCAACCGACCCCTGGTTGCTACGCTTGCGATGTTCCGGCCTGGCAACACCGCACCTACTTTAGCTGGGCGGGCCGCCGGAGGGAGAATTTTGGGAACCACAAGTCCGCCGCCGGTCACGGTTCCCGCCTGGACCCAGCGCGGGTCGATTCGCGGCGCGCGCGCCGTGCTGCAAACCTTCCTGATCTTTCCGCTGATGGGCGCCTTCTCGCCGCTCACCGTCATCGACCGGTACCGGGTCAAGTCAATCAACGGCGGCGCGGTCTTCGTCTCCAACCACAGCAGCGCCCTCGATGCGGTCGTGATGCTGCAGGCGCTCCCCGCCCGCTTCCGTTTCAGGGCCTTTGTCGTCGCGGCCGCCGACTCGATCTTCAAGCGCAAATGGGAGGGAGCCCTGACGCAGCTGCTCATCAATACCTTTCCGATTCCGCGGGCGGGTGGCGCCCGACCCGCTCTGGATCGATTGAAGGAACATCTCGCCCACCGTTGGTCGGTGGTCATCTTCCCCGAGGGGACTTTATCCCGGACCGGCAACATCGGGACCTTCAAGAAAGGGGCCGCTATCCTGGCTATCGACGCCGGGGTGCCGATCGTGCCTGCCTACGTCGACGGCCTCTACGAGGTCTTTCCGCGGTTCCGCCGGATCCCACGGCGGCACGCGGCGAGTATCAAATTCGGCGATCCGCTCTATCCCCATCCGGGCGAGGACTACGACAGCTTGATTGCCCGCACGGAGCAAGCCGTCCGGACGCTGGCCGGGCCCAAAGGCCTGCTGCGGGACGAGCCGGCGCCAACCGGCTCAGCCTCCGCCGAAGGCTCCAACTACTGGTACTGATCTCACCAAGCTCAACAATACGAATTGGGGGCGGCTTGCCTCATGTTGGCGTTCAGTGATTCCGTCCGGTTAACTGATCATTCATTTTGTCCGTCTGGCTTCGAAAGGGAAAGAGTGTTTCCACGGATGGCTAGCAGGTGGCGGGTGGGCTTTCGAGGCGGGGCTCAGCTGTGCCACTGGTGCAGGCGGGCACGGCGCCGGCGGCCGAGGTAGCCGGGACACCGAAGGCCCGCGATAGCCGTCGACGCGCTGGTCGTCACGCTTTGGCTGGAGGGGGACCTTGGTTAGACAGGTGCCTTCGAAATAGACCGCGAGCGTGCCATCGAAGCGATGGTGCAACTCCACCGTGCCCCGGGCATAACTGCGGCGCGGCCCACCAGGAGGAATGTCGATGCGCTGGTGGCCGAACTCGATGGTGTGATCGTTGGCGACCGTCCGGCGGTATTTGAAGCAGAACACCTGCTCTAGCCGCCGTCGGTCGGGAGCCGGCTGCCCGGCGGGTTGGGGGTCATGCGGGACAACGGCAAAGCGTTGGTTGTGGCGTGGCAGAAATCGGGCCAGCACGGCTTGAGCTTGTTCCCGGGTGCTGGCACCCGCCAGCCGCAGTTCACTGGCTAACCGATCCTGGAAGGTGCCCCACAGGCGCTCCACCCGACCCGTCGCTTGCGGCGAGCGGGCCAGGATGAGCTGGATCCCCAGCTCTTCCAAGAGTCGACCAAACTGGGTGGGATGGCGGCGGCCATCGAACTGCTCTGCCAGCCTGCGGGTCCGGCTGGCGGTTCGAAAAAAGATGCCGTGGCGATCCGAATACAGCGCTAACGGCACCCCCTGGTGCTGCACCGTCTGGCGGAGGACCTCGAAATAGCCTTCGGCGTCTTCCTGGCCACGGAAGCACGCCCAGGGCACCCGACCGGTGGCGTCGTCGATGGCACCCACCAAACTGAGCCACGGTCCACGACCCTCGAGCCAATCGTGGCGGCTGGCATCGATTTGCAGCAGCATACCGGCGCGCGGAAAGCGATCCCGGCGCCGGTGGACCCGCCGGACCCCCCGCTGGCGCGGGCTGTGGATCCCTGCGCGCAGGAGAATCCGGCGCACGGTCGGCCGTGAAAGATCGAGCTGCTCGTGCTCGGCCAGCATCTCAGTCAGATGCTGCTGATTGAAGCCCTGGTAACGGCCGGTGGCGAGCTCGACGATTTGCTGGCGAACGGGCGTCGGGAGGCGTTGGCGGGAGATCGGCCTCGGTTTCCATGCGCCAGCGCTTTGGCCCCCTGCTCACGATAGCGGCGACGCACCCGCCGCAACTGCCGTTCCGAGATCCCCAGCAGGTTCGAAGCTTGCTCGCTTGAGAGCAGGCCCGACCCCAGCTGATTCAACACCATCAATCTGCGCTGCTCCTGGGTGCTCAACGTGATGCTGTCCTCCTTCATGAGAGGACAGAATCGCTGAACAATTAAGGGCGGTCAGTTTCCCTGACCTCCCACAGGGGCGGCTTGCCTCGTTGACATTGGCCTAAGGGGGTGTTAAGACGGGCAGGTCTCCGTTTCGGTGGGGTTTAGAAGAGGGGTGATCTCGATGCTGCCATTGATCGCGCGCGCACGCACGCTCGGCCTCTCGATGGCGCTGGCAACCGCAGGACTTGGAGCAGTCGGCAGCATCCCGGCATCCGCGGCGCCGGGGGTGACCACCTGGGACGTCCAGGTGGGCGGCGGCAACGAGTTCGACACTGGCTTGAATCGGTTCTATCCGTCCGATATCACGATCCATCGAGGCGACACGGTGTCCTTCGCCTGGGGCGGCTTCCACACCATCACGTTCAATCCTGGATCCAGGACGCTTTTCGACTTCTTCGGCCCTTCAGGCTATTCACCGGGACCGCTCGATTCGCCGAACAAATTCGTGAGCGGCCTACCGTTTGGGCCTCCGGGAGTCCAGCCGCCACCGTTCAATGTGTTGGTCGACGTCCCCGCCGGGAAGTATCACTTCCAGTGCATGATCCACCAATTCATGCGCGGCTCGATCACGGTGAAAGCCGGTGCACTCCCGCGGACCAATGACGAAAACAAGGCGCTGGCCGCCGCACAGATCAGTGCCGACACCAATCGCGCGACGGCGCTCGATGCCCGGCTGACCCGCAACGCAACGCATACCAGTGGCGAAGCCATCGTGGGTGCGGGTGACAGGGTCGTCGAGTTCGCCAAGTTCTATCCGACCGCGATCACGGTTCACGTGGGGGACGAGCTCACCTTTACGGACAGCGACCTCCACGAGCCGCATACCGTCACCTTCGGACCGATCCCGGGAGACCCTACGGATGTCAGCTTCGGCACGTTCCCGTCAGGCCCCGGCAATCCCACAGCGTTTGACGGAACCTCGGCACTCAACTCCGGATACCTGCTCTACAAAAGCATGTACGACTACTGGAAACTCAAGAACACGCCCGTAAGTGCCGTCGTTGTCAGACACGAGTTCAGCCTCACCTTTGCACCCGCGGCAGCCGGCAAGACGATCAACTTCTACTGCGCCATCCATGGACGGCTCCTCCCCGATGGCAGTGTCGTCGGAATGAGCGGCCAGATCACGGTTTTGCCCGCGGAGAACGGAGGGGGCGACTAAGTCCCCCAACCTGCCCTCCCCCACAAGCGGGGAGGAAACTATTTGAGCGAAGGCCGGACACGTGTCCGGCCTTCATCGTTTTTGACGACTGCCGTCTTAGCGAAGCCATATGAAACGCTCATGAGGGCTTCAACTTCAGCCCGCAGGCTTGATCATCATGGACGCGCAGGACGACGACCGCTCGTCCCTCCCCGCCTTCGCGGCGGTAGGGATCCTCACCCTCTTCGTGCTGCTCTCGATCTCCGGCTACCTCGTGCTCAGCGCGCGATAAGGCTCAGGCCGCCTTGCCCAGGAGCGCCAGCAAGCTGCGCTCTTCGCCAGAAAGTTTGTAGGGATCGGGGTCATCCTTCTCCCGGATCGGCTTGAGGCCACCCGAGAGGTAGGTGGCGATCACCGCAGGATGGATGTATCCCTTCCGGGCGATCGCCGGCGTGTTGCCGAGTTCATCCGCGACCCTGGCGATGGCACTAACCAGCTCCTTCTTGGCCCGCCGAGAATTCGCCGCCCCGGCCGTCTCGCGTAAGAATCGTGCCGCCAGAATCGTGCCGGCCCAGGTGCGAAAATCCTTGGCAGTAAAGTCTTCGCCCGTGATCTCCCGCAAGTACTCGTTGACGGCGGCTGAATCGATGTCCTTCGCGTCACCGTCGTCATCGACGTACTGGAAGAGCTCCTGACCCGGAATCTCGAGGAAGCGCTTCATGATACGCGCCATCCGCCGGTCGTGCAGCTCGACGGTATGGTGCTTCCCACTCTTGCCGCGGAACGTGAATCGGACTTCGGCCCCTATCACACTGACGTGACGGTTGCGCAGTGTCGTCAGCCCATAAGAGCCGTTTTCCCTCCGGTACTCATCATTACCGATCCGGATCCGCGTCTCTTCCAGCAGGCGGACGATCGTCGCCAGTACCTTCTCCCTCGGTAAACCGGCGTGCTCGAGATCACGATCGGTGCGCTCGCGGATCTTGGGGAGCGCCTGCGCAAAGGCGAGCATGCGATCGTACTTGACCGCGTCGCGGACCTCGCGCCAGCGAGGGTGATAGCGATATTGCTTGCGTCCGCGCGCGTCTCGCCCGGTTGCCTGGAGGTGTCCGCGGGGATCAGGACAGATCCACACGTCGATCCAGGCCGGCGGGATGGCGAGGTCCTTGATCCGTCGGATGGTTTCCGCGTCGCGGATGGTGTGGCCGTCGCGGGCAAGGTAGCTAAATGCCTTGCCCACGCGCTTCCGCCGGATCCCCGGGGACTGGTCAGAAACGTAGCGCAGCCCTGCGGCGCGGGCCGACTCCGGGGGGTCGACCAGTTCCGCCGCGTCCACGGCAGGCCGCCGTTGCCAGGTTTCAGGGACGGCTAATGCCATTCGACCCTTGACTGTGTGTCGTTCCTCACCCAAAATAGATGATAGCGCTTATATCAAGTGGGCAAGCGCGAGCGGGCCCATGCAACGGAGGTGGACTCGTTGGCAGGTCTGATCTGGGCGATCGTCGCCGTGCTCGTGATTCTCTGGCTGGCCGGCCTTGGCTTTCACATTGGCGGCTCCCTCATCTTCTTCTTGCTCCTGCTGGCGATCATCGGGGTCGTCTACCAGCTGTTCGTCGGGATGCGCGCAGGGAGCCGGCACCACCACTACACCACCGAGGTGACGGAGGTCGAGCACACCGACGTCTGACGTCGTCGCGGAACGAAAGGCGGCCGTCCGGCCGCTTTTTTTGTTGCCCGGAGCCGTCTACAATTTGCCCACCGGCCAGGAGTGATCCATGCCAGAGGGCCGAGGAGGTGGGGAATGGACGACAGCGAGTTCCTGAAGCTACTGACCCACATCCACGACGAGATGCTGGAGGTGGTCAAAGAGCAACACCCCGCGCACGAGCAGTTCGCCGCCTGGCTGTTGGGACAGATCGAGGGCCGGCTTCGGATGCGCATCGGCACCGTCAAGACGCCCTGAGCGCTAGCTCACGGGCCACGCGTATCCATCACATCGTATCGTTCTAAGCATCATGGCCACGCCGCCGCAACCGCTCAGCGGCAGCTCCCCCGAGGGGTGGACGCTGAAGCAGATCACCAAGGAGATCCCCCTCACCGACTCCGCTCGGGATGTGCTCGAACTCGCCCAGCGATACGGGGCACAAGCCGGGGCGGCTACGATCGAACCCCTGCACGTGCTGTGTGGCATCGTGTTCCTGCCACGGAATCCCGCCCGTCGCGCTCTCGAAGCGATGGGGGCGAATATGGAGCAGCTGGAGGTTCTTGCGGTCGGTGCCGGCAACGTCAGACCCTCATCCGGGAAGACGGTGCCGATCGGCAGCGCGACTCGCTACATGCTGAACCACGCGCATCGGGAAGCTGAGCAGCTAGGCCACTATCGAGTGGATCCGCTTCACATGCTGCTCGCCCTTTTGTACAAGGACTCGACGTCGACGGCCGAGGTGCTGGAGAAGGCCGGCGTGACCTTCTACGCGCTCCGCCAGTATCTGACCACGCCGGGACCCGTGACGAAAGGGCTGCGCAGCCGGCCACTGCCGTCACTCGATGGGGCGGTGCGGGTGAGCCCGGTCTTCGCGGTCCCGCTCGGGTCCATGATCATCGGTGGCGTCGGGCTCTGGTCCGGGTCCGCCCCGGGCCTGACGATTCCGCTCAGCATCTTGCTCGTCGTCGGCGGCTGGGTCACGTCGCTGTGCATTCACGAGTTCGGCCACGCATTCATCGCCTTCCTGGGCGGTGACCGGTCGGTCGCGTCAGCCGGATACCTCTCGCTGAACCCACTCAAGTACACGCACCCCGTCCTCAGCATCGCCCTACCACTCGTGTTTCTCCTGATTGGCGGGATCGGACTGCCCGGTGGCGCCGTCTATCTGAATGAGCGGGCCATCCGCAACGATCGCTGGCGCACATTCGCCTCTGCGGCAGGTCCGCTCGGCAACCTGCTGTTTGCCGTATTGATCGGATGGCCATTCCTGGTGTTTGGCGGCCTGCCACCATTCGGCGATGCCAATTTCTGGGCCGCCCTGGCCTTCCTCGTCTTCCTCCAGGTCACGGCGATCGTCCTCAACCTGATTCCGATTCCTGGCTTCGACGGATTCGGGATGATCGCACCGTGGCTCTCGATCGAGCTGCGTCTTCTCGCCAGCCGGCTGGGAATGCTGCCACTGCTGATCCTCTTCTTCCTGCTCTGGCGCGGCGGACCGCTGAGCGCCGCCTTCTGGAATTTTGTCTACAGCCTGACGGGTCTTTTGAATGTGCCGATAGACCTGATCTATTACGGCCAGCAGCAGATACCGCGCTTGTAGACACCACAACTTCTTGCCCCACTAGACTCACCCCGTGATCGGAGAGCGACCAGAAACCCGGGCGCTCGAGGCGCTCGACACGGACGCCTGCATCAAGCTGGCGCAGGATCTCGTCCGCGTCCCATCGGTGACAGGCAACGAGCGCGCGGCGCAGGACCTCGTGGCTCTGGTGCTCGAAGAGGCGGGGCTCGAGGTCGACCGCTTCGAGGCGGACGTCAGCCGGCTCAAGGCCCATCCTCGATTTCCCGGCATGGAGGTGGAGCGGTCGGAGGCCGTGCTGGTGGCCGGCCTGCTCGGTAGCAAAGGAGACCGGTCACTGATCCTCAACGGCCACGTCGACGTGGTCCCGCTGGGAGACCGCCAGGCCTGGGATGCCTCTCCGTGGTCGGCACACATTCAGGCCGGGCGGATGTACGGGCGCGGCGCGTGCGACATGAAGGCGGGGCTCGCGGTCGGCATCAGCGCCGTCGCGGCCCTCAAGAAAAGCGGGCTACCTCTACGTGGCCGGCTCATCGTGCAAAGCGTCGTCGGCGAGGAGGATGGCGGCATTGGCACCTTCGCCATGGCGGAGCGCGGCTACCGGGCGGATGCCGCCTACGTCCTGGAACCGACCCGGCTGCGGCTGATCCCGGCACAGGCCGGCGCGCTCACGTTTCGGCTACGGATCGGCGGCCGGTCGGCGCATGCCTCGGTTCGCTACGAGGGCGTCAGCGCAATCGAAAAGTTCGAGCTGGTCGAAGGCCGGCTCCGGCAACTCGAGCGCTCGCTGAATCAGCAGCCCCATCCACTCTTCCGCGACTACCCGATTGCCTACGCGCTCAATATCGGTCGCATTCGGTCGGGTTCATGGTCGTCGACCGTGCCGGACGAGTTGGAGTGTGAAGGTCGCGTGGGCGTGCCCGTCGGCATGGCCTCGGCGGAGGTGCGCCGTCAGTTTGCCGCGGCCCTCACCGATGCCGCTCAACGCGATGGCTGGCTGGGTGAGCATCCGCCGCAGCTCGAGTGGTTCGGCGGGCAGTTCGATGCCGTCGAGGTTGATCCGGATCTTCCGGCGTTCGCGGCGCTCCGCGCGGCGCATACGCAGGAGTTCGATGTGCCGCCGGAGCTCGTGGGTGCTCCGTACGGGTCCGACATGCGATTGCTGGTGCACGAAGCCGAGACGCCGGCCATCCTCTATGGGCCCGGCGACATCCGCCAGGCGCACGCGACCAATGAGTGGATCGCGGTGAACGAAATCGTGCAGGCGGCCCGCGTCGTTACCGCAGCGGCCGCTCGCTACCTCGCGGCCTGACCCGATCCCAGGCGGGGGGCGATGCCCGCGCAATCCCTCACATCAGGGCGCGTTTCAATTGTTGACCACTGTGAAAGCAGGATCGCTGGCGGCCATTGCGCTCGTGTCAACGCTCGCCGCGTGTGGCAGCGTCGGGAGTTCCCCTGCCGTGCACCCCACCCCGGGAGCTTCTCCTTCTTCGGGTAACGCTAGCCCGGCCACCCTCCTCGAGTACGCCATCCCGACCGCCCACAGCGCTCCATCGAGCATCACCCCAGGTTCCGATGGGGCGCTTTGGTTCACGGAGTCGGCGGCCGGCAAGATAGGCCGCGTTACCAACTCGGGAGCCTTCACCGAATACACCATCCCCGGCGGCAGGGACGCCGGATCCATTGCAGCAGGTTCCGACGGAGCCCCGTGGTTTACTGAAGGATTACGCCAACACGATCGGCCGTATCACGACCAGTGGGGAAATTAGCGAGTACCCAACCGGCAACAGCAGCAGCCCTCACGACATTACCACTGGTCCCGGCGATGCTCTCTGGTTTACGGAGTTCGGCGGCATCGGTCGTATTTCAATTGGCGGAAAGGTGACCCAACATCCAGTCCCAGGCAAAATCGTCTGGGCGATCACCGCGGGACCCGATGGCGCCCTCTGGTTCACGGAGGGCAGTGGCAAGAAGGGTATCGGTCGCATGACCACGGCGGGCGCGCTGACTGAGTACGCCATCCCCAGCTTCGAGGCCTTGAGCATAACGGCCGGGCGGGACGGCGCTCTGTGGTTCACTGAGACGGACTCCGGCAAGATCGGCCGCATGACCACGTCGGGGGCCGTGACCGAATACACTATCCCGCCGACCACCAGCGTCCCCGCAGGCGTCAGCGCCGCGCCCAGCAGCATCACGTCCGGTCCGGACGGCGCGCTCTGGTTCAAGGCGACCGGCATGGTCGGCCGCCTGACCACCGCTGGAGCCTTGACCTCGTTCACGATTTCCAGCGCGACGAGCGGCGCTGAAGGCATCGCATCCGGTCCCGATGGCGCGCTCTGGTTCACCGAGAACAACGACAACAGCAAGATCGGTCGGATAAGTCCCTGACCTGTTATTGGATCATCTGCCCGGTTACCGTGACCGGCTGGATCTTGAAGGTGACCCGGTGTTCGCCGGGTTCGAGCTCACGGAATTTCTTGCCCGTATAGCGATGGGCAAGGCGATCGATGAACTCGTGTTTCGGGTCGGGGATCAGGCTGACCAGGCGGCCCCGGATCTGGGCGTAGCGGTCCGGCACTTTCGGATCGACGAGGAGCATGGTCACCTCGCGTTCGCGTTGCAGATTCTTCGGCCAGGTGCGATTGGTGTTGCTGTTCAGCCAGACGAAGCCGTCTTTCAGTTCGAACCACACCGGATTCAACTGCACGGAACCGTCGTCCCGTTTGGTCGCAATCACGACCAGGATCGGCAGCGCCGCCAGCTTCCGGACCGCCGGACTGAGCGCCCCCGCCTTCTTAGCGCCGGCCATCGACCGCGCCCGTGACGCGCAGCGGTTCGATCTGAATCTTGATCCGGCCGGTGCGGGGGCCCTGGTAATCCTTCTTGAGGTAGCGATGCGAGAGCTGATTGATGTGCTCCCCGCCAGGGTCTTCCGCCCAGTTCACCATGCGCCCCTCGACCTGGGCCCAGCGGAACATTTCCTTCGGATCGATCAAGAGCAGCGTGATGCGGGGATCCCGCTCCAGGTGTTTGAACCAGCCGCGATTCGTGCCGCCATTGATCCAGAACGAGCCGTCTTTTTGCTCGAACCAGACCGGCACTATCTCGACCGACCCGTCCTTGCGGTTGGTCCCGATGATCGCCGGAAAGACCTCCTGGGTAAACGCCTGCATTTTCGGGCTGAGCTCAACTGCCATCACACGACCTCCCACTTGAATAGACGGGTGGCTAGTACCACGGTGATCCCGAG
>DATEHI010000088.1:0-52732 GCA_035279665.1 Candidatus Dormiibacterota bacterium
TCTCGCCGCTCTGCGATGACCTGGGCCTTCGCCAGCAGGGTCTGGGCACAGCGGCCAGGGCCGAACGAGCGTGGATCGAGATCGATCGCGACACCGTGCGCCAGCAGTGCCCGCGCTTTCTGGCCGCGGATCTCGAGCAGCGTACGGTTCGCTGATACGTCGACGATCGAGCCGAAGGCGCCGTTGAGACCTTTGCGCAGCGCCTGTTCGAGGGCTTCCCGCTGACCATCCGGACCCACGACCATCCATTCGTCCGGACCCAGCCATAACGCTCGGCGACCACCCTTTGCGGCCACGGTATTCGGAAAGACCGGAAGGGCAAGACCAAGTGCCTCGTCGAGTCGCTGCATCACGTTTGCATCTTTGGGGTCGGCCCGCAGATTGATCTGCGAGACGAAGGCAAGCTCGCGGATTGAAAGTTCGCCGACGGTCGTGGCTGACAGGGCGGCGAACCGGTCGGCGTAATCGGCGAGCGGGCTGCGCCGAATCGCCTCAGCTATCACGGCGGGCGTTGTCCTTGTCGTAGAAGACCGGCTCGGTCACAGTCGCGGCCACGACATGCCCATTGAGCGGAGCGTAGACGGTGCTGCCCACTCGCTCGCGCCCACTCTGCAGCATGGCGAGCGCAAAGGTCCGGCCGAGCGTCGCGCTGCGATAGCTGGAGGTCACGTGGCCGACCATTTTGACTGGGGTAGCACCGTCGGGTTGCAACACCAGCTGCGCACCCTCCGGCAAAAGCTGCGCACCGTCGACTGGGAGCAGGCCAACGAGGTGCTTCCGATCCGGCCGGGCCGTATCGCTCCGCCGGTGCGAGCGCTGCCCGATGAACGGCTTTTTCTTCGACACGATCCAGCTCATACCCAGATCCTGCGGCGTGACGGTGCCATCGGTCTCCTGGCCGCAGATGATGTAGCCCTTCTCGGCGCGGAGCACGTGCATGGTTTCGGTGCCGTAGGGCGTAATCCCGAACGGCTCGCCAGCCAGCATGACGGCCTCCCAGAGCGCCAAACCATACGAGCCGGGCGTCCAGAGCTCATAGGCAAGCTCGCCGGAGAACGTGATCCGGTGCAGGCGCACCGGAATGCCGGCGGTTTCGCCTTCGCGAATCGCCATGAACGGGAAGCTCTGCGCATCGATGGCGATCGTTGGAAAGAGCGCTGCCACGACCTCGCGCGAACGCGGACCGACCACCGCGATGTCAGCCCAATGGTCCGTCACGGAGGTGAGGCGAACGCGGAGATCGGGCCACTCGGTCTGCAGCCACTCCTCCATCCAATCGAGGACAGCCGCGGCGCCGCCGGTCGTGGTCGTGGCGAGCCAGTGGTCGGGTCCAAGGTGCATGACGACGCCGTCGTCGAAGACCATGCCATCCACCTTGCACATCAGACCGTAGCGGCACGAGCCCACCTTGACCGTGTCGAACGCGTTGGTATACATCCGGTTCAGGAACTCGACCACATCAGGCCCCTGGATGTCGATCTTGCCCAGCGTCGAGGCATCCATCACCGCAACGCCCTCGCGAGCCGCGTGGCATTCGCGCAGCACGGCCGCCTCCATGTCCTCGTCGTGTTGCGGGAAGTACCAGGGCCGCTTCCACTGGCCAACGTTTTCGAAGACGGCTCCGTGGACGACGTGCCAGGGATGGATGGGCGTCACGCGGATCGGATCGAAAAGATGGCCGCGATTTCGACCGGCCAGCAGGCCAAACGCAACCGGCACGTACGGTGGGCGGAACGTCGTCACCCCGACCGCGCCAACGGGCTGTCCCAGCTGGGTGGCCACGATCGCGGTCTCGTTGATGCCCGCCGTCTTGCCCTGGTCGCTGCCGGTGCCGATGGTGGTGAACCGCTTGATGTGCTCGACCGCCTGCATGCCGGTACCCAGGGCTCGCCGTACATCCGCGACGGTCACGTCCCGCTCGAGGTCGACGAAATGCGTCGACCATTCCCGTCCATTTCCGGGGACCACCCAGTAGGGCATGATCGCGCCCTGGCCGCGCCCACCGAGGTCTCCGGCCGCGGCGCCGACGACGTCGACGTTGTGCAGCCGGGCATCAGGCACGAAGCACGCCAGGCCCTCGTCGTATCGAAGGCGACCCTGCGCCTGGCTGAACAGATGCAGGGTGGGATTGAATCCGCCCGAGACGCAGAGCAGATCGCACTGAATCCCCCGTGTCGAGTCGGGTCCCGTCAGTGAGCCGACGAGGACGCTCCGGAGGCCTTCCTCGTCGCCGCCCGTATCGACGACGGCTTCTCCGGCCCGAACGTCGACGATCGCCTCGACGATGATGCCGGCCTTCGTGAGGTCAGCCGCGACGAGATCGGTGCTGTCGTTGTTCGTAAAGATGACCGCCCGCTTCCCGGGCGCCACCCCGTAACGGTTGATGTATGTTCGGGTCGCGGCCGCGAGCATGACGCCCGGCCGGTCGTTGTTCGCGAAGATCAACGGGCGCTCGTGAGCGCCGGTCGCGAGCACGACGCGTTTCGCCCGCACCTGCCAGAGGCGGCCGCCGCCAGAGCGCCGCTCGGCGAGCAGAACCAGGTTCTGGTCATACAGGCCGAAGGCTGCGGTACGGGTTAGTAGCCGGACGTCCGGTTGTGCATGAAGGGTCGCGAGACTCGCGTCGAGCCAATCGTTCCAGCCGGCACCCAGGAGCCGCCCACCCAGCTCGGCCTGCTCATCGACGAGGACCACCCGGTCGCCTGTTTGGCTGGCCTCGAGGGCCGCGGTGATGCCGGCTCGACCGCCTCCGATGATCATCACCTCGCAGTGGGCATAGACCTTGTCGTACCGGCCCGTGTCCGGCTCGGCGCTCAGCCAGCCGCGGCCGTTCAGCCCGATCGCCTCCAGCCCATCGAACATGTCGACCTGCGTGGCGCGAACCATCGTGTCGTGGCCGACCTGAACGAGCGCATTCGGTTCCTCGACGCCTGCCGAGAAGACGCCGCGAGGACGCGCGTACGTCACGCTGTGGGCGATCACGCGCACATCGTTCGCCAGCAGGGCCGACGCCAGGGTATCGCCCTGGTATGCACGGTAAGGAGTGCCGTTGAAGCTGAAGCGAATCGGGCATGCGCGGTCGACCCGGCCGCCGGAAGCCAGGCGGCTCATGCCGGTTTGATGGTGTGCGTCACCGTGTCGCGAACGACGGTGAACCAGCGGCGGCAGCCGGCGGTGTGCACCCAGCGCTCGGCCATCGGTCCCTTCGGATTCGGCCGGAAGAAGACATACCGTGCCCACTGCGCATCGCCGGCCGACTCCGGATCCGTCGGGTATGCCGCCTGCGCCGAGCCACCATACTTGAATTCGATGTCCTCGCGGTCGCCGCACCAGGGGCAGGGGATGAGCATGGCTAGTGGGCCACCGCCGCCGCGCCATGCTCGTCGATCAAGGCGCCGGTGGTGAAGCGCTCGAGCGTAAAGGGCGCGTTCAGCGGATGCGCTTCCCGGTGCGCGATGGTATGCGCGTAGACCCAGCCGGCTCCCGGTGTCGCCTTGAACCCGCCGGTGCCCCAGCCGCAATTGATGAACAGGTTCTCGACCGGCGTCAGTCCCAGAATGGGCGACGCGTCCGGCGACACGTCGACGATGCCGGCCCAGGTCCGCAGCACGTGCGCCCGGCTGAAGACCGGGAGCAGCTCGCAGGCGGCCGCCAGCTGGTACTCGATGACGTGGGGAGAGCCACGCTGCGCATAGGAGTTGTAGGGGTCGATCCCGGCGCCCATGACCAGCTCGCCCTTGTGCGCCTGGCTGACGTAGACGTGAACCGCGTTCGAGAGGACGACGCAGTTGAGGACCGGCTCGACCAGTTCCGAGACCAGAGCCTGAAGGGGATGACTCTGGATGGGGAGGTCGAGGCCGACCATGTCGGCCAGCACCGTCGAATGCCCGGCGGCGCAGAGCGCAACCTTGTTCGCCGCGATCAACCCGCGGTTGGTGTGCACACCACGGACGCGACCGCCGTCGAGGTCGAAACCGGTGACCTCACAGTTCTGGATCAAGTCGACCCCCATCTCGTCCGCCTTGCGGGCGAACGCCCAGGCAACGTAATCGTGTTTGGCGATCCCACCCCGTCGCTGCAGCGTGCCCCCGATCACGGGGTAGCGGACGTCGGGCGAGACGTTGACGATCGGACAGAAGGCTTTGATCTCCGCGGGCGTGAGCCATTCGGCATCGATCCCGTTCAGCCGGTTCGCGTTGACGCGCCGTAGCCCTTCGCGGCGGTCGCCCAGGCTGTGTACCAGGTTGAGCACGCCGCGCTGGCTGAACAGGATGTCGTAATCGAGCTCGTCGGAAAGGTGTTCCCAGAGCTTGAGCGAGTGCTCGTAGATCGCGGCGCTCTCGTCCCACAGGTAGTTGGAGCGAATGACCGTGGTATTGCGGGCCATGTTGCCGCCCGCCAGCCAGCCGCGCTCCAGCACGGCGACGTCGGTGATGCCGTGATTCTTGGCGAGGTAGTAGGCGGTGGCCAGGCCATGGCCGCCCGCGCCGACGATGACGACCTCGTAGGCGCGCCGTGGCTCCGGGCTGCGCCACAGATGATCGGGATGGGGGTGCGGTTCGCTCATGGGTGTGCTGGCCCTTATATATAGAGGATGGTGGAGCCGGATTCAGAATGGTGGCGAAGCTGGTTCGGGCCAGGCTACCTGGCTCTCTACGACGACTATCTGGCTGAGCGGACACCAGTCGAGATCGATCGGCTCGAAGCCCTGCTCAGCCTGCGGCCGCCGCTGCGCATCCTCGATCTCCCGTGCGGCCAGGGCCGGCACGCGATCGAGCTGGCGCGCCGCGGCTACGACGTTACCGGCGTCGATCTGTCGCCCTTCCTACTGAAGGTGGCTGAAGAACGCGCGCGGGTCGATGGCGTTCGAGTTCGGTGGTTATCGGGTGACATGCGCGAACCGATCGCAGGCGAACGGTTTGACGTCGTCCTCAACCTCTTCACCAGCCTCGGCTACTTTGCCGATGAGGCAGACGACCGCAAGGTGGTCGACGCGGCAGCGGCGATGCTCGCCCCCGGCGGGCGCTTCCTGCTCGAGGTGATCAATGGTGAGCGCCTCATGGCCAGCTTTCAGGAGCGAGAGTGGTTCACGGTCGGCCAGGCCGCGGTTGTGGAGCGGCGTTCACTCGATCGCTCCGCGCGGCGGATGGTGGTCGAGCGAACGGTGACCACTGCCGACGAAACGGAGATCAATCTCCACGCGATCCGGCTCTACTCCCGCCACGACGTCGATGCGATCCTCCGCGTAGCCGGCTTCGGCCGGGTCGACCTCTACGGTGACTGGAGCGGCGAGCCGCTCACGCCCGAGAGCCTCCGTGTGCTTGCGGTCGGTACCATGCCGCCATGAAGTTCCTGCTCGAAATCGTCATCTCCGCCATATTGCACCCGCTTGCCTACCTGCTCGCGCTCATCAACATTCTGGGCCGGGCTGACCTCAACGCCGGCCAGAAATTGGTCTGGGCGATTATCTGCATCGTCTGGGGCATCGGGCCCATCCTCTACATCCTGATCGGCGGCGGCGAGCTCTGGTAGAGCGATCACACCGTCGCGAACAGGACGTTGGTCGCGCCGGCGATCGTAATCGGCCCGGTGCCGAGCTCCGCCTCGATGGCGCGGACGGCACGGCCCAGGAGCGCGGCTCGCTGGGTGGGAGAGATCATCTCGAGACGAGCAGCCATTGACCACCACCCCGATGCCATCCCGATGAAGTGCTGCGGGCTCGTCCAGGTCGTCGACTCCTCGTAGCGCACCACACGCGCTTCGCGAAACCCGGCCTGGCGCGCGAGCGTGCCGAAGGCGTCCGTGTCCTCAACCGTGCCGCGGGTGCTGAACTGATCGGGCGCCCTCGGGGCCGGGGGCAGATCGGGGGAGACGGCGCGCTCCAGGATGGCATGCGCCTCACTGGGGTGCGAGGGATCGACGGGTACGCTTGCCGCCATCCGCTCGCCGGGTTTGATGACGCGCCTGGCTTCCGTCAGGGCCCGGAGCAGGTCAGGCACGAACTGAAGGCCATGGCCGCAGACGGCGGCATCGAAATGGGCATCGGGAAAGCGAAGGTCCTCGAGATCCATCAGCTCGAAACGCAGCGGGAGACCCTCCGGGGCCTCCTTCCGGGCCAACTCGATCATGCCGGGGGCCAGGTCGATGCCGAGGACCTCGCCATCGGGCCATACGTCCAGCGCGAGACGGTAGCTCAGTGTTCCGGGCCCGCAGGCGAGGTCGAGGATCCGTTTCCCGGGAGTTGGGTCGACCCAGTCGATGACGGCGGTCCGACCACGGGACTCGCCGCGAGCCATCACCTCATCGATCCCCAGCTTGTAGGCTGCCGCGTGCCGGCTGAAGGTGCCCGGGTAGAGGTCTTTGGCGGATGGCTCGTCCAAATGAAAAGGGCGGGAGCCGTGCTCCCGCCCCTCAGCATAGTCAGCCGTTAATCGCCGTCGCGCTCGTCCGGCGGGGTCGTGCAAGGCACCGGCGTCGTCTGCACGATCGTGATCTGGATCGTCTCTGTGATGGTGATCAGTACGGTCTGGCACGTCACCGTAACCGTACCGGTCGAGTGACCATCGCCCAGGGCGATGATCGCGATCGTGTTGAGCTCGGCGAGCTCATTGTCTTCGTCTTGCTGTGTCACGAACTTCAGGTGAGCAAAGCGATCCTCGTCCGCCTTGATGGCGGTGACGATCGGCAGCACGCTACCGTGGATCTGCGACTTCGCGGTCGCCAGCGCCGGCTGGACCTTGGCGGCGACCTTCGAGGTGGAAACCGCCTGCGTCACCTGCGTGGTGCACCCGTTTTCGGCGGTGTTGAGCCTGGCGATGACGGCATCGCCCGCCTTCTTGACGGCGCTCACCAGCACCACCTTCTGGTGCTCATCCGCCGGTTGGACGACGGCGATAGTGTTGTGGTCGTCGTGCGAAACGATGATCAGGGTCGTGGGGACAGCCGCGACGGTCAGCACGCTCACCGCGGTGACCGTGATGATTCGTTCGCTGATCCACGTCGTCAGGATCGTGAACATTACGGGGCGACCTCCTTGAGGATGGCGATCCTCTAGCAAGATGAACGCACCATGAAAGTGGGCCATCGAGCTTCCTCGCCGCCTGTTACAGGGTTGTGCGCGGGGCGGGACCGGATGCGACCGGGCTGTGGGCCGATCGTGACGCCCCTGCCGTCCCCCAGAGGGGCGGGAAAGACGCGTTTTCGAATTCGGAGTTTGTGTTGACGCCTAAACTCGAGCGCCGCTATACTTCTGCCCAACAATGGACTCCGGGCAGAGGGGGTGCAATCCAGTTGTCGGAGATCAAGGTCCGCGAGAACGAGACCTTCGAGAGCGCCCTACGCCGCTTCAATAAGAAGATCAAGCAGAACGGTGTTCTCTCCGAGGTTCGGCGGCGTGAGCACTACGAAAAGCCCAGCGTAAAACGCAAGAAGAAGATCGCGGCGGCGCGTAAGCGGCGGGCTCGCACGACGTAATCGGCCCGTCCTGAGGGGACCCGATCCCTGCTGAAGAGATGAGGCAGCGCAGCTCATCGGCGATCGACCAGCTCCGGCGGCGCGGGCGGCTTTTCGCACGCGACCTTCGGTTAGGGCATATCGGCGCGGGCAGGCGCTGGCCGCCCTACCTTCGTCCTGCCGCCATCACCCTCATCCTGGCGCTGGCGACGGCCCTTGTGGTCGCCCAGAACTTCCTGCCGAACCGGCTCAATCTGCGCGCGGGTGAGGTCTCCAGCCAGGACGTCGTCTCGCAACGGTCGGTGCGCTACGAGAGCCAGACCAGACGCGATGAGGCGCGCGCCGCTGCCGCGGCCCAGGTGCCTGACCAGTTCGATGGCTCGGTCAGCATCCAGCAACGCCAGGCGATCGATTCGCTGGCGACCAAAGTTGCCGACCTGCGGCGGTCGTCTTCTTCTGGGCCCGACCGTTCGGCGCAGCTGAGCCTGCTGGAGCCGCAGCTCAGCGATGCCCAGCGGCAGTATCTCCTGCAGGCGGACGAGGGCACGGTGGCGACGGTCTTCAAGAGCGCGGGCGATATCCTGCAGCAGCTCGAGAGCAACGGCATCAAGGCCGACACGCTGAAGAGCGCCTCGGACACGGCGCAGACGCGTGCGGCGGCCCTCCACCTGGATGCGACCGGGGCTTCGGTGGTGGCCACTCTCATTCGGGCCAACTTGAAAGTCAATTACCTGCCGACGGAGACCTCGCTCAAGCGGCAGCAGGCAAGCGACGCGGTGCCCGCGGTCTTTGTGACGGTCGCCCAGGGTCAGACGATCATCCGCTACGGCGACCTGGTGACGCCATTCCAGCTCGAGGAAGCCCAGGCCGTCGGCCTGCTGGCGCCCAAGACGGATTGGGCACGCATCCTGGCCGTCTTCATGCTCGTCATCATCCTGTTCGCGGTCGCCCTGGGCTACCTGATGCAATTCCGACCGGCGATCCTGCGCGACCCGCGGCAGCTCGCCACCCTGGGGGGCTTGATGCTGGTGCTGCTGCTCGTGGCCAAGCTGGTCGTTCCCATCAACCCCAACACGCAATACCTCGTACCGATGGCGGCTGTGCCCCTCCTGGTCGCCGCCTTGATGGATACCGGGCTGGGCATCATCGTCGCCATGGCTGTCGGTTTGCTCACCGGCATCGTCGCCGATAACGTACTGCCACTCACGCTCGTCGGCTTCCTGGGCGGAGCGATCGGTTCGATTTACGTCCACCGGCTCGAGCGCCTTGGCCAGTGGGTCACCGCCGGCATCCTGGTAGCCGGTGCCCAGTTCGTGACGCTGGTGTCACTCTCACTGATCGAGCGGCACCAATCGCTCGACGAGATTCTCACGACCGGAGGGCTCGCGCTGATCAATGGGCTGGTCTCGGCCCTGATCGCGGCCGGCCTGCTCACCTGGCTCGGCGAGATCACCCGCGTCATCACGCCGATGAAGCTGCTCGAGCTGATGACGCCGAACAACCCGCTCTTGAAGCGCTTGATGGTGAGCGCCCCGGGAACGTACAACCACTCGATCGTGGCCGCCAACCTGGCCGAGGCTGCGGCGGAGGCGGTCGGCGCGAACCCGGTACTGGCGCGGGTCGGCTGCTATTTCCACGACATCGGCAAGATCCGGCGGCCGCACTTCTTCGTCGAGAACCAGGCGGACATCGGCAACATCCACGAAAACCTGTCGCCCACGACCAGCTCTGACATCCTGAATGCGCATGTCACGGAAGGCGTCGAACTGCTGAAGCAGTATCACTTTCCAACCACGATCCGGGAGATCGTCCAGCAGCATCAGGGGACGACGGTGAAGCGCTATTTCTACCGGCAGGCGCTCGAGCAGGGCCTCGATGTCCGCGAGGACGACTTCCGCTACCCCGGCCCTCGTCCGCGCTCGAAAGAGGCGGCCATCGTCATGATCGCGGACACGGTCGAGGCGTCAGCCCGAACCCTGAAGGATCGGAGCACGGAAGGGATCCGCGATCACGTGCACCGCATGCTCCAGGGGTTCGTCCGCGACGGCCAGCTCGATGAATGTGATCTGTCTTTCCGCGACCTCCGCCTGGTGGAAGAGGCGATGGCCAACATGGTCGTCAGCATCTACCACGCCCGCATCGAGTATCCCGCCGCGGTGGCCGAAACGGCGGTCGCCGGAGCCGCCGTCGACACGACGGGCGGCGGCCACGATGGGACACTCGACACTGAGGACAGGACGATTCCGTTACCGCGACCCGCGACCCGCCCGCGCCCGAGCCCCTCCTAGCCCGCCCGCCGCCCCCAAAGCAGGCGTCCGCCGCCGCCAGGTGCAGGTGCAAACTTCCCGCTCCCGCCGCGATATTCAGGTGTGCTCCTTTCGGGCTCGGTCATCGTGCTCGCCTACGTCGCGGCGGCTGCCGTGATCATCCCCGCGGTTTCGATGATCGGCTTTGGCAAGGTCCCGAAATTCCTGCGTCGCGATCCCGACCCTGGCAAGACGCGCACCCGGATGGAGGGCACCGGCCTGCTTCTGATCGGCATGTTCATTCTGGCCGACGCGCTGGCGGCCGACCTCGGCCGGCGGTCGTCGGTCCCGCAGGACTGGATACTGCTGGTCTGGGTGCTGCTGGCGGCCGGCTTGATCGGGCTCCGCTACCTCGCCGGGCGGACCGACCCGAAGGCGCCAAAACCCAGGGCGTAACCGCCCCGGCCCGGGTACGATACTGCCGTGCTCATCCAGATGAGCCGTTTGGGTCCCGCGTCCATTACTTCGGGAGTGGATCTGGATGGGCTGAAGGCGGTGCTGCAAACGGCGGCGCGGACCATGGAGGTACCCAATCGGACCGTGACGGTCGTGACGCTCACCAGCGACGAGCGTTTGCGCGAGTACAACAGCCGGTATCGCGGGCTCGATGAGCCGACCGACGTGCTCGCTTTCGCCGCCCGCGAGCAGCCGACCGACCGGCGCTTTCAGCCGCCACCCGGCACCGAAGACTGGCTGGGCGACATCGTGATCTCTGTGCCGCTGGCGCGACGCCAGGCGCGGGAGGCCCATCATCCGGTCGATGACGAAGTGCGTCTTCTTGCGGTGCACGGCTTCCTCCATTTGCTCGGCTACGACCACGCCGAGCCGGCTGAGGAGGTTGCCATGACCGCGCTCGCCAAACGGATCCTGTCCAAGGCACCATGACGCCGCACTCCGACGCCGAGTTCGAGGCCGAACGGATTGGTAGCCCCAGCCGAGCGCGCCGCGTCGACCTGCGGCGCACAATTTACAGCTTCCGCCATGCCGGGCGCGGCTTTGCCTGGGCGCTCTCTTCGCAGGCGAACTTGCGAGTGCACCTGCTCATCGCCTTCGTCGTCCTGGTCGCGGCGCTGTTGTTTCGCTTTACCGCCATCGAGTTCGTCGGACTGGTCCTGTGCTTTGCGGTCGTGATCGCGGCGGAACTCTTCAACACCACGCTCGAAGTGCTGATCGACTACGCGTGGCCCGAGCACCATCCGATGATCGGTCGCGCCAAAGATGTGGCGGCGGCGGCGGTGCTGGTCGCGGCGGGCGGTGCCGCGCTGGTCGGCGCCCTGCTCTTTGCGCGCCATCTCTTCCATCTGTCGTGACCGCTGCCACGGCCGTCGTGACGGCGGCCCTCGATGCGCTTCGCGCGCGCGACTGGGACGGCTTTGCCCGCCGGCTGCATCCCGACGTGGTGCATCGAACGCCCGGGGTGCCCGATCCCATCCTTGGCCGGGAAGCGTTCGTGCTGCTGAGCCGCCAGGCGGTGGCGCGTACGCCGGACGTCAGGTTTGAGGTCGAACGGCTCGTGACGGAAGGCGACACCGTCGTCGTTATCGGCGAATGGACCTACACGGGTCCCACAGGGAAGGTCCGCCAGCCCTCGGTCAGCGTCGTCGACGTTCGCGATGGGCAGATCTGGCGCGACCTGGAGTACGTCGGCCTGGCGATCTAACGCCGGCGTGAAATTCCCGGAGCGCGCTGTAGTTACACCCTCGTGACGTCGCGCATCGCGGTCATCGACGACCAGGCGCCCAACCGCGCCTACCTGCAGACGCTGCTGGGCACGGCCGGCTTCGACGTGCAGGTGGCCACCGGCGGCAACGAGGGCGTGGCGCTGGTCGAGAAGGAGCGTCCCGACCTCGTCCTCCTCGACCTGATGATGCCGGAGGTCGACGGCTTCATGGTGTGCGAGCGGATTCGCAAGGGCCCGGCGGGCGCCGACATCCAGATCGTCGTCCTTTCCGCCGCTGACGGGCTCGATGGGAAGGTCCGGGCGCTCGACCTGGGCGCCGACGACTACCTCGTCAAGCCCATCGAGTCGCGCGAGCTGGTGAGTCGGATCAACGCGATGCTCGAGCGCGGTGCGCGGCTCCGGCAACGCGGGTCACAGGCGCGCGGGCGTCTCACGGTCGTCGCCGGCGCCAAAGGCGGCATCGGGACGAGCACCGTCGCGATGAACCTGGCCGCCTTGCACGCCGTCGGCAACGGCGCGGACGCTGTCGTGCTGGCGGACCTGGCCGTTCCGGTTGGCACCCTTGGCAGCATGCTCAACATCGAGGTCCCCGACCGCTGGGCGTGGGGGGAGGTCCTCGACGACGGCTCAGCCAGCGCCTACCGTCTGGCGAACTACCTGATGCGCAACCCGCAGGTGCCGATCCGGTTGCTGCCCGGCGTGCGACGCGGCTCACCGTACCGGGATGTGCCATCGGAGGCGGTCAGCGGCTTCGCCACCTCGCTGCGCGGGCTGGCGGAAACCGTTATCGTCGACCTCGGCAACCAGCCCTCGCCGTTTGCGCCGCCGCTCTTGCGCGAGGCCGACGTCATCGTGGTGGTTGTCGAGCCGGAGATCATCGGTGTCGAGCTCACCCGGCAATTCCTCGATAGGCTTCGCGAGACCGGCATTCTCAGCCATCGCATCCGGGTGGTGATCTCGAACGCGCACGGCAGCCTGCAGTTGAGCCGCACCGAGGTCTCGGCGGCCTTGAAGCTGGAGGTGGCCGCGATGATCCTCCATCAGCGTGACGAGTTTTCCGCGGCGAGCAAACGGCGGCTTCCGATCGTGATTCACCATCCGCAGTCGCAGGCCATGGCGCAGTTCAAAGAGCTGGTGCAGGCGCTGGCCGCGGTCTGATCCTGATTGATCGCGACGTAAACTAAGGACCATTCCCGCCACTCCGACTGCTGTCGAGCCGCGCCGCCGCGCCCTCGTGCAGGTTTCCGCCCTCCAGTACCCCGAGTTCCGCCGCTACTTTGTCGGACAGTCGGTGTCTGTGGTGGGCACCTGGATGCAATCGGTGGCGGCTGCCTGGCTCGTCCTCCAGCTTTCGCATGATTCGGCGGTCGCGCTCGCGCTCTTTGGCGCCTTCAGTTATGGTCCGGTGTTGCTCTTCGGGCTCTACGCCGGTACCATCGTCGATCGCTTTCCCCATCGGGATGTGCTGCTTCTCACGCAGATCACCTCGGTGGTCGGCGCCGTCCTTTATGCGGTGCTGACCGGCACGCACACCATCACGCTGCCCATCGTCCTCGTGCTGGCCGCCGCGTTGGGGATCAACCAGGCGCTCTATTTCCCGGCGCGCCAGGCGACGGTCCTCGAGATGGTCGGTCGCGGCGAACTGGGCAGTGCCGTCGCCTTGAACTCGATCGCCTTCAACCTCGCCCGTATCGTTGGTCCGGCCCTGGGCGGCATCGTGATCGCGACGCTCGGCGTGGCGGCGTGCTTCTGGATCAACGCCATCACCTACCTGGGCGTGATCGTGGCGCTCTTGACCATTCGGCGCCGGCCGCTGACGGCCGGCCCCCCGCAGACGGCGCTGCAGCTCATCGGTGAGGCCCTGCGCTACGTCGCGGGCACACCCGCTCTTGCCGGACTATTCGCGCTGCTCTTCGTCGCCGGCACCTTCGGCGCGAACTTCAACCTGGTGCTGCCGTTGTTCACCCGCATCGTCTTGCACGCCAACGCCGACACGCTCGGCTACCTGTTTGCGGCGCAGGGCGCGGGGTCGTTGATTGGCGCGCTGACCATGACGCTCGCCGGTGGAGTCTTGCTCGAGCCGCGCCGGATCGTGCTGGGGGCGCTGCTTTTCGCTGCCATGGAACTGCTGTTCGTCGTGGTTCCCGACTTCACCCAGGCGGTCCTGCTGTTACTCGTGCTCGGCTGGTCGTTCGCCGTCTATTCGATCGGCACCAACACCTTCGTGCAGGTGCGCTCTCCAGACCGAATGCAGGGTCGGATGGTGAGCCTCTACTCGGTGCTGTTCATCGGGGTCACGCCGATTGGCAATGTCTTTGCCGCTATCGTCGCCCACTTCCTGGGCCCGTCGGCGGCCGTGTGGCTCGGCGGAGCTCTCACGGCGGTGGCCGGCCTCGCTGTCCTCAGCTTCTTCCTCTCTAGACACGATTGAACTCGGTCATGGCCCGCTCGAGACCGTGCTCGATTGTGAAGAGCACGGCGTCGGCGACCCGCGACACGACGTCCGGCACCTGCGCTTGCTCGCCGGCGGTAAAGGGACTCAGGACGTAGTCGGCGCCGTCCCCCGCAGGGCGGCCGATTCCGACTCGAAAACGGATGAAGTCGTTGCTGCCGAAGGATGCGATCAGCGAGTCCATCCCGTGGTTGCCGGCGGAGCTGCCGCCCTTGCGGATGCGCATCCGGCCGAAGGGAAGGTCGAGCTCGTCGTGGACGACCAGGGTGCGATCCAGCGGCACCCCGTACTTTGCCCGCAGGGCTTTGCCCGCCGACCCGGAAAGATTCATCATCGTCTGCGGCTTGGCGAGCACCAGCTCGCGGTCGCCCACGCGGACGCGGCCGGTGAGCGACTTCGCGGCCCGGTCCGTGACCCTGGCGCTGCTCCTTCGAGCCAGCTCGTCGACGACCAGAAAACCCAGGTTGTGCCGGGAGCGCTCGTAGTCCCGGCCGGGATTGCCCAGGCCGATCACGAGCCAGCGGTCCGAGGGTGAGGGCAGGGCGGGTTTGCGACGGAACATCGCCCCGTAGCGTAAAGCACGCAAAAGGCGGCCCCGCGATTGCCGTTGCACTCTCGCCAGCCTTGGGTTTCCTGCATGGTCGCGTCAACGCCCGGTCGATTCGCGTCCTCTTATGGGTCGCGGGCCTATCGACCCTGCTCACGGCGATAGCCGGCTGGGTGCTGCCGGCGCAGCCGTACCAGGCGCCCTGGGCCTGGATCAGCTTCATCGGGATGTGCATCGTCGATGACTTCCTGCTCGGCTCCAAGGAGGAGGCCCGCTGGGGCGAGCTTCCAAAGATCGCCCTGTTCGCCGCCATCATCGTGTTTCGGCGCCATCCCGAGATCTCCCTCTTGGTGGCCGTCATGGCCGCGCCGATCGGGAGCCTCCTGAAGGGTCAAACCTGGTCGACCCAGCTGACCGCGACCGCGCAGTGGATCCTCGCAGCGGTCATCGGGGCGATCACGTTCCGGCTGGTCGGCTTTGGTGACACGCCGCATTTCCTGGCGGCGACCGCGGCGTTGATGGCCGTGTACTACGCGCTGGGACCGATGCTCAGCGCTCGGCTGCAGGCCACGCTGACCGGCATGGATTTCCGGAGCACGTTTGTGGTCCACCGGCGGCTCGCCATCACGCTCCTGATGGCCGGCGCGGGGCTCGCCCTTGCCTGGCGCACGCCCTCGCTGGAGCCGGCTGCGCTGAAGGTTGCCGACGGCGCGCTGGTCACGGTCGCCGGTCTCTTTTTGGGGTTCCTCTTCGGCGGCCAAGCGAGCCGAGTCCTGGCACCGGCGGCGCCGATTCCGGTTCTGCCGCTGGTGGGCGCGGGCGCCCTCCTCCTGCTCAGCGAGTTCACCCCAGGACCACTCTCATGGCTGCTTCCGCTTGGCCTGGCCATCATCGCCGGCATCTGGGCGGTCTGGAGGCACATCTATCCGATTGCCTGCGGGGCGCTGGGCGCCTATTGCAACGAGGTCGTGCGGGCGGCCAATGGTGGGCGCATGCCGGTCGAGGGGCACAACGTGGTGTCGGCGGTGACCAGCCGCGCCACGACTTATGCGCTTGCCGGTCCCGGCACGAACTTCGCATGGCTCGACGACCGCTTCGCGCTACCGGCGCCGTTTCCCGGCATCGCCAGTGCCGGGGACATCCTGATCGCGATGGCGATGGCCTGGTTCGTGGCGATGCTGATGCTGCGCCGTCCGCAACCGGTTGCGGCCGCGGCCGACGGGCCCCAGGAATCCACGGAGCTCGACGACCGGCCAGCAGGCGCCACGGCCGCTGCCGCCTGAACCCGGATCGAGCCGTTGTCGTTGGTCCGCACGGCCCTTGTTCGAGCGGGCTGCGCGTGGTTCTTTGATCCGCACATGCGGATCTGGCTGTTGCTGCTCGCCCTGCTGATGCCGGTCACGGTTCAGTCGCATCTCCCGATCACCGGCTCGCTCCCGGTCGAGCTGTACGAGCTGGCCCCCACGGCGGCGCCGCCGCCGGTCATCAAGGCGCGGTCGGCGCTCCTGCTCGACGTCGATACCGGCAAGATCCTGTTTCAGGTTGATCCGCACGGTCGGCACGCCCCGGCCAGCCTGACCAAGGTTCTCACCGCGCTCGTCGCCCTCGACCAGCTTCGGATCGACCAGACGGTCACCGTCCCGCCGTCGATCAACCAGCTGCCCTGGGATTCGACACGGATGGGGCTGCGCGCAGGCGAGCGGCTCACGGTGCGCGATCTCCTCTACGGGCTGTTCCTGAATTCGGGGAACGACGCCGCCATCACCCTCGCCGAAGCCGCCATGCCGCGAGCGACCTTCATGGCGCTGATGAACGCCCGGGCGGCCAGGCTCGGCATGGCCGACACGCACTTCGTGAACCCGATTGGTCTCGACGATCCCGGCCATTACACGTCAGCCGCCGACCTCGCCAGGGCGGCCACCGAGTTGATGCGGAGTTTCCCGGAGGTCGCGGCGATGGCGGCAACGCCCAGCGTGACCCTGCCGGCGACCGGCACGCACCACGCCTACTCGCTCTATAACCTCAACGAGCTGGTTCGGAAATATGCGGGCGCCAGCGGGCTCAAGACCGGGTGGACCGGTCATGCGGGTGGTTGCCTCATTGCCACGGCGACCCGTGGCGGCCGCCACCAGATGGTGGTCCTGCTGGCGTCCCCTCGCATCTTCGACGAGGCGGCCGCCCTGCTCGATTACGGCTTCGACAGCTCGTTGTAGCGCCGGCCGGCCGTAACGTGATCCTGGTATGAGTCTGATTTCCAACGTCTTCTTCCGGCTGATGTACCGACGGGGGTCGACCCCGTGGGACAGCGGCGTCTCGCCGCCGGAGCTGGTTGGCGTGATCGAAGGCGCGCGTCCGTTGGCGGCGGGCCGTGCGCTCGACCTCGGCTGCGGTACCGGAACGACGTCGGTCTACATGGCGAGCAACGGCTGGGCGGTGACGGGCGTCGACTTCGTGCCCCGGCCGATTCGCGTCGCCCGCGCCAAGGCGGTGGCCGCCGGGTTATCGGTCGCCTTTCTCGTGGGCGACGTCACGAGCTTGCATGAGCTCCCGATCGAGCCGGGGTTCGACCTGCTCTTCGACCAGGGCTGCTTTCATTCCTTGCCAGATCGCGCCCGGCCTGCCTATGTTGGCGAGGTCAGCCGCCTGGCCCGCTCCGGGGCGACTTTCCTGCTCTATGCGTTCGGGCGCCAGCCGGATGTGCACCGCCGCCGCTTCTTTCCCAAGGGCATCACACCCGAGGAGGTGCGGGCTCTGTTTGCGGACTTCGAGTTCGTCGAGGCGACCCCGGGCACCGACCCGTTTGGCTCGCACTGGTACACGTTGCGCCGCCGCTAACTCAGCGGCTCCGGTGTGGAAGGCCGCGAACTGAGCGGCCCCGGTATGGAAAGGCCGCGAACTGAGCGGCCCCGGTGTGGAAAGGCCGCGAACTGAGCGGCCCCGATGTGGAAAGGCCGCGAGACCGATCGCATTAGATTCGGTTCGTTTCAATTCGCGGAGGCGATGGTAAGCTGACGTGCGCACGCCCCGGCTCGGTGCCGAGGGCGCTTTTGCGCATGGTTCGAAATCGATGACGCAGACCCTGCTCGAATTGCTCGACAGCCTCCCGGCCCGCGGCCGGCTCGAGGGCTGGTGGAGCGCGCCTATCGGCACCCTGGACGCACACGGACTTCCCTTAAGCGCCCTGCCGGTCTTCGCAGTCTGGCTCTCGATGCGCGCCCGGCGCCCGGTGCTGGCGGTCGTGCCCGACCCGGAAGGGTCGTTTAGGGAAGCGGGCGCCTGGTTTCGCGAGGATGTCCGAACGGTCGTGTTCCCAGCCGTCGAGACGCTGCCCTTTGACCGCCTCGCGCCGGACGAGGAAACCGTCCGGCGGCGGCTGGAGGCGATCGATGCGCTAGGCGCCGGTGGACCGGTCGTCGCCTTCACGTCCTGGACGGCGATGACGCGACCGACACTGGCGCGCGAGGCGCTGCAGCGCTGGGGCTTCACGCTCAAGCCCGGAGAAACGTACGCCGTCGATGACCTCGTCCGCCGGCTGACCACGCTCGGCTACCGGCGCGAGCCGCTGGTCCAGGGTCGCGGCGAGTTCAGCCTCCGCGGAGGCATCCTCGACTGCTTCCCGCCCGACCGGCGGCGTCCGCTCCGAGGCGAATTCTTTGGGGACGAGCTCGAGTCGCTCCGCGAGTTCGAGGTGGAATCGCAGGGTTCAGTCGTTGACATCGCTATCGCGCGCATCCTTCCCGCGGCGGAGCTGATCCTGACTCCTGAAGCCGTGGCTGGCGCCGATGGGCCGCTGCGCGAGATCGACTTCAGTCGCACGCTTCCCGAGGTACGCGACCAGTGGCTGGCGGACATCGAGCGGGTCAGTTCAGGCGCCTACTTCGATGGCATCGAGGGTTTTCAGGCCTACCTCGATCCATCGCAGCCGACGCTCTTGAACCATCTGCCGCCCGACGCCGTGATCCTGTCCCTCGATGGGCAGCGATCGCTGACGCAGGCCGAGCAGCGCGAGCGGGAACTCCAGGAACTGGTCGCGGTTGAGATCGAGCGCGGCGAGCTGCCGCAGAAGCTGCGGCCGGGGCTGGTGTCGATCAAGACTCTGCGGCAAGCCGCCGGCGGATGGCGCCGCCTCGAGATCGCGAGGGGGGCTGACCTCGGCACCCTCGACCTCGGATTCGAGCCGGTGGACGCACACGCCGGCCGGATCGACGCCTTCTCCGACCGGGTGCGGACGGACGCCCGCGCAAAATCGCGGGTGCTGATCGTGACCCAGCAGGAGCCACGGCTGCGAGAGCTCCTCGAGGATCGCGATGTCTATCCGGCCGGCGGCGTCTTTCTCTGGTCGCAGACGCCGCTCGCCGCGGGTCTGGTTGTCCTCGGCAACCAGCCGGTGGCCCAAGGCTTTCGCGTCGCGTCGCAGCAGCTCGAGGTCTATGGCGACACCGACCTATTCGGTGGCATCCGCCAGAGGGTTCGCCGCGGCGTGGTGCGCGCGCGCTCGGCCACCTGGGAGCTCGAGTTCGAGCCCGGCGACCTGATCGTCCATGTCGATCACGGGATCGGTCGCTTCACCGGCATGCGGCTGATGGGGGACGACGGCCAGGAGCGGGAGTACATGCAGCTGGAGTACGCCGAGGGCGACAAGCTGTATGTGCCCGTTGAGCACCTGGAGCGAGTGCAGAAGTATGTCGGCGGCGGCGACGCGACACCGAAGTTGCAGCGCCTCGGGACCGGCGAGTGGGACCGGGCGAAGCGCAAGGTCCGCGAGTCCGTCGAGGAAGTCGCACGCGACCTGTTGGATCTGTACTCGAAGCGGCAGCTCGTCGAGGGCCATGCCTTTTCGGAAGATGGGCCCTGGCAGCAAGAACTCGAGCAGTCCTTTCCTTACGACGAGACACCAGACCAGATCCGCGTCATGGAGGAGATCAAGGCAGACATGGAGGACTCGCGTCCCATGGACCGGCTTCTGTGCGGCGACGTTGGCTTTGGCAAGACCGAGCTCGCGGTGCGCGCCGCATTCAAGGCGGTCATGGACGGCAAGCAGGTCGGGGTCCTGGTGCCGACCACTGTCCTCGCCCAGCAGCACTACCTCACCTTTCGCGACCGCTTCCAACCGTTCCCCGTCAAAGTGGACATGCTCTCCCGTTTTCGCTCGGATGCCGAGGCGACCGATGTACTGCGCCGCCTGATGGTCGGCGAAGTCGACGTCGTCATCGGCACCCACCGCCTGCTGCAAAAAGACGTCCGCTTCAAAGACCTGGGCCTTGTCATCCTCGACGAGGAGCAACGCTTCGGCGTGATGCAGAAGGAGAAGCTCAAGCAACTCCGTGCCTCGGTCGACGTGCTCTCGCTCTCGGCGACGCCGATCCCGCGCACTCTGCACATGGCGTTGGCCGGCATCCGCGACCTGTCAGTGATCCAGACGCCCCCGGAGGAACGGCTGCCGATCAAAACCTTCGTGACGGCGGATGACGACGACCTGATCAAGGAAGTGATCCAGCGCGAGTTGCAGCGCGGCGGCCAGGTCTTCTACGTCTACAACCGGGTGCAGACGATCAAGAAGGCCGAGGAGCGGGTCAAGCGGCTGGTACCACAGGCGAGGGTGGTGGTGGGCCACGGACAGATGCCGGAGTCGACGCTGGCCGACGTGATGCTGAAGTTCGTCAAGGGCGAGGCGGACGTGCTGGTGTGCTCGACCATCATCGAGTCCGGGCTCGACATCCCCAACGCGAACACCATCGTGGTGGTCGACGCGCACCGGATGGGCCTGGCCCAGCTGTACCAGTTGCGCGGCCGCGTCGGCCGCGCGGGGCAACGCGCCTACGCCTACTTCCTCTATAACCCCTTGCGCTCTCATTCCGAGAACGCCGACAAGCGGCTCGACGTCATCTCGGAGCTGCACGACCTGGGCTCGGGATTCAAGCTGGCGCTCAAGGATCTCGAGATCCGTGGCGCGGGCAACCTACTCGGCACCGAGCAGCACGGAGCGATCGCCGCGGTCGGCCTGGAGCTCTACAACGCGATGCTGCGCGACGCGGTCGAGTCGCAGAAGACCGGGGCCCCCGTCGAGATGCCTGCCGGGCTGACGCTTGACCTGCCGCTGGAGCACTTCCTCCCCAAGGAATACGTGCCCGACGAGAAACTCCGGCTGCAGGTCTACCATGACCTCGCGGCCGTGGTCGACGAGCAGGGGCTCGAGGCGGCCGAGCGCAACCTGGCCGATCGCTTCGGGAAGCCGCCGACGCCAGTGCGCAACCTTCTCTATGCGTTGCGAGTCAAGCTGCTCGCCCGCGGGGCCGGGGTCGCGGCCGTCGAAACGGATGGTGACTGGCTGGTGATGCGGCTGCCGGCCGGCTGGAATGGTGACGAGCGTCGGCTGGAGTCACAGTTCCGCTCGATCCTCTACGTGCGCTTCGGGAAGGTGCGGGTCTCGATGACCCAGGCCGGCCCGCAGTGGAAGGAGCGCCTGCTCGAGGTCCTGGGTGAGATCGAACGCCTGGGCCGCGTGGCCGTTGCCGTTTAACAGCGCGATCTCGCGCTAGCATGATGCCCGTGCCGCCACGTCGCGTCTTCACCACCGGCCGGAAGTGGGAAGCCATCGTCGGCTACGCGCGTGCGGTCCGGATTGGCCCCTCGATCGAGATCTCCGGCTGCGCACCGACTGCTGGCGACGGCTCGACGGTGGGCAACGGCGACGTCTACGAGCAGACCCGGCAATGCCTGCGAGTCATCGGCGAGGCCCTTGCCGGAGTGGGGGCCGGCTTCGACGATGTGACACGCACCCGGATCTTCACCACCGTGCCGCGCCGCTGGCGCGAGATCGGCCGGGCGCACAGCGAAGTCTTTGGCGCGATCAAGCCGGTGACCTCGCTGATCGGCGTGCGCGGCTTCCTCGTCCCGCAATGGCTGGTGGAGATCGAAGCCAGCGCCTATCGTGCCGGCGACTAGAAAAGAGCGGCGCCGCGCGCTCTGGGGCATCATTGCCGCCGTCTTCCTCGTGGGCACCGGCGTGGGATCCGTGTTGCCCATCCTGCCGCTGTTTCTGCGCGAGCGGGGGAGCTCGTATGCATTGGTCGGCATCATCGTGGGCGCCAACCTGGTGGCGCAGTTCATCGGCCAGTATCCAGCCGGACGTCTCTCGGACCGGTTCGGCCGGGCCCCATTGATGATCACTGGCCTGGTCGTTGCCAGCCTCGCGATCGCGGCGTTCGCGCTGCCCCTCTCGATCGGATGGCTGATCGCGCTTCGATTCATCCAGGGCCTGGGCGCGGCTGCCTTCCGTCCGGGAGCACGCGCGGCGGTCGCGGACCTAGTTCCCGAAGGTGAGCGTGGAATCGCCTATGGCTGGCTTGCCGGCGCCGACATGGCAGGGCTGATCGTTGGGCCGGCGCTGGGCGGGGTCCTCGCGGTGTTTGGTCGTGCGATCGTCTTCGAGGCCACCGGGCTCGCCGTTCTGCTGGCGGCGGCCGTGGTGGCCATCGGGTTGGGCCGCCGGCGCGGCTCGATCATGGTCGAGCCGATCAGCGGACCTCGCATCCTCGGTGACCGGTTGCGGCCCGGTGCGGCCGCGGTTCGTGGCCTGCTCATGCTGTCGATGGGGATTGGGTTCCTGTACGGCGTTTACAACGTCGTCTGGAGCCTGTTCATGAAGTCGATCGGCGCGACGGACTGGGAGGTTGGTTTGTCCTTTTCACTCTTCGCCTTGCCGCTGGTCCTGACCGCGCCGCTGGCCGGCTGGGCGGCCGACCGCCTCGATCGCCGCTGGTTGAGCGCCGGCTCGACCGCTTCGACGACCCTGATCGCTCCGATCTATCCATTCCTGCACAGCGTGCCGGCGGTGATCGGCGTTGGCGTGCTCGAGGCGACCACGACCGCCTTTGCCGAGCCCGCCATCAATGCTTTTTTGATGAGCGCCGTCGCGCCAGACCAACGCGGCCGAGCCGCCGGCACCGTCGGCACCGGGGAAACCGCCGCGAAGGCGGTCGGCGCGCTGATCGGAGGCGGCTTGTTTGGCCTGGGCGTCTGGGTGCCGTTCATCGTCTCGTCGGTCGTGGGACTCGCCCTTATCCTTTTGGGCCTCCCCTCGCTGCGTGCAGCCGGGGCCGACTTGCACCCGCGCGTCGCCTCGTTAGTGGCTGAGCATGGCTGAGGACGTCGAGCGCATCCGGCAGCTCGTCGACGTGGTGCGCCGTCTGCGCTCGCCGCAGGGGTGTCCGTGGGATCGCGAACAGACGCATGCTTCGCTGCGGGCCACGATGCTGGAGGAAGCCTATGAGGTCCTGGAGGCAATCGATGAGCAGTCGATGCCCAAGCTCCGTGAAGAGCTGGGCGATGTCCTGCTGCAGGTGTTGATGCAATCCGACATCGCCGCTGAGGCCGGTGACTTCACCCTGGGCGACGTGGCGGACGCGGTCCGTGAGAAGCTGGTGCGCCGCCACCCGCATGTGTTCGGGACCACCGTCGTAAGCGGTTCCGACGAAGTCGTTCGGAACTGGGAGGCCCTGAAAGCCGCCGAGTACGGCCGCGAGTCGGCGCTCGACGGCGTGCAACGGTCCTTGCCAGCGCTGCAATGGGCCTGGTCACTGCAGCGGCGAGCCGCCAATGTCGGCTTCGACTGGCCGGACGTGGAGGGCGCCCTGGAGAAGGTCCGGGAGGAGCTGGAGGAGCTACGCGAGGCGCCCACCGTCGAGGCCAGGGAGGCCGAGTTTGGCGACCTGCTGTTCAGCCTGGTGAACGTGGCCCGCAAGTTGGGCATGAATCCGGAGGACGCGCTCCGCGGCGCGACGGGTCGCTTCGAGGCGCGCTTCCGGATGATGGAGCAGAAGGCCAAGGGTGAGGGACGGGAGCTCAAAGACCTCCCAATTGAGGAGATGGACCAGTACTGGGAGGCGGCCAAACGCAACAAATGACGCCCTTACGAGTTGTCGGCCTTGCCAACCCGGGTGGCCGTCCCTATAATCGGTCCGTTTTCGGGCCGGCTAGATCTTGAAACGATCCCAGACTACGTCTTGAGCACTTCCGAACCTAAAGCCTCCCGCGCGAAGGTCCACCTCGCCGCGCCCGATCGGCTGATCTGGCTCGTCGTTGGTGCAATAGTTCTCTGGGGAGTGTGGGCGTTCGGATCGGAATTGGTGCTCAACCTGCGGCTGAATCACGAGGTGCAGACGCTGCGCGACGGAAACGCACAGCTCGCCGCCTCCAACGAGCAAACACGCAAGGAACTCGCCATCGTTGGCTCGCCTGGCGCCATGGAGGAAGCGGCCCGCAGATCCGGCTTTGCCCGGCCCGGCGAGCAGGTTTATGTCATCGTTAAGCCAAGCGATTCGGGGGCCCCGACTGCCGCAGCGGCTTCGGCATCACTGGGAGCGGTACCGGGCGCGAAGCGATCAGCAACAAAAAGCGACGGCGGCGTAATAGGAACAATCGAAAACTGGTGGAGGAATTTATGGCATTAGGAGGGTCTGCGGGTTAGGTGGCTGTAACGCCTGGAACGGTAGTAGAAGGGACGGTCGTCGGGATAACGAACTTCGGGGCTTTCGTACAGATCGAGGGATCGGGGACGGGACTGGTTCATATTTCTGAGATCGCGAACGAATACGTCCGCGATGTCAACAACCACGTGAAGATGAACGACAAGGTCAAGGTCAAGGTCCTCAACGTGGACTCGACCAACGGGAAGATGGACCTTTCGTTGAAGCAGGCGGCCGTACCGGACGGCCCAGTTGGAATGTCCGCGCCTGTCCTGCCACGCTCGTACCGGCGTGGCGGCCGCGGAAAGCGTGAGCTGCCGGAAGGCGCCGACCCGGTCTTCGAGGAGAAGCTGTCGAAGTTTCTGAAGACCAGCGAAGAGCGCCTGCTCGATATCAAGCGCAACATCGAAGCCAAGCGGGGCGGCCGTTTCAAGTAGCGCCTGAGCTCGGCTTGACGGGGGAGACGGGACCCGCCTAGAATGACGCTCTCGCCTCGACGTGGGGCTGCGCGCGGCGTGGAGCAGTGGAAGCTCGTCGGGCTCATAACCCGAAGGTCGCGAGTTCGAATCTCGCCGCCGCAACCAAGCCAACAACAGAGGAGCCCGCGGGCTCCTCTTTTCATTTCCGAGCGGTGAAGATGGCCCACTCCGAGCGCTGCGTCAGCCGGATCGTGCGATCCTGGGCCAGCATCTCCTCGAGTTGCTGAAGACCCAGGCGGTACTCGAGCGGGGGCAGCATGGCCAGCGTCGAGATATAGCGGCCGCGCACCCGGTCGACGACGTCGGCGATGTCCAGTTGCCGGGGCTCGTCCATCACCTGGACGCGCACCTCCTCGAAGCCGGCACGTCGCAGCTCGGCGCTCAGCACCTCCACGGAAGGAAAGCGTGGCCGGTCGATCACGGCGATGCTCGGAAAATAGGGATTCAGATAGAAGTCCTCGACGTGCCGCGGGGTGAAGGTCCACAGGCTCAACCGGCCACCGGGTCGCAGGATGCGCCGTACTTCGGTGAAAGCGCGCACCCGCTGGCGCAACAGATGGACCACCATGACCATCATCACCAGCCCGGCGATCCCATCGTCCAGGGGCAAGCGGTAGGCGCTGCCACGAATCCAATCGATCCGGCCGGCGGCGTCTTTGCCGCGCGCGACATCGAGCATGCGCGCCTCGGTGTCGACTCCGGTCACACCTGCCGGCGTCATCGCCGACAGGGGCAGGGTCATCCGCCCCGTACCACAGCCGACCTCGACCACGGAGTCGCCGGGCTCCAAGGCCGCCTCCTGCAGCATCGATTGCAGCCGCGCCCGGTCGCCCGCAGAGAGCGGCCGCAGCGCGTCATATCGTGGGGCGATCTCGGCAAATGACGGCGACATCCTTGCTAAACTAACCGATGCTCTGGGCGGAGTAGCTCAGTGGTAGAGCAACCGGCCCATACCCGGTATGTCGCAAGTTCGATCCTTGCCTCCGCCATTTCCATGATGCTCCCCAGCAGAGTCGCCCTCGCCATCAACCTCCATCACGTCTTCGAGCCGGGCGAGCGCGTCGTGGTCGCGGTCTCGGGCGGACCAGATTCGCTCGCGCTCCTCTCGATCTTGCGGGAGATCCTTCCGGCGGTTCCCCTGCACCTCACGGTGGCCCATTTCGACCACGGCTGGCGTGTCGAGAGCAAGGATGACCGCGATTTCGTGGCGTCGATGTCCGCGACGTGGGGTTACGCGTTTCACACCGCTCGCGCGGCTGACGACACCCCGCACACCGAGGGCGCCGCGCGCACGGCCCGCTATGCCTTCCTGCGACAGACGGCCGCGCAGACCAACAGCACAGCCATCGCCCTGGGCCACACCCAGGACGACCAGGTCGAAACCCTCCTACTCCACCTCCTGCGCGGGAGCGGCTCCCGAGGGCTGGGGGCCATGCGACGGCGCGATGCCGACCTGGCGCGGCCACTCCTGGACATCTCGCGCAAGGACATCGAGGCGTACCTTTCGCGACTCCACCTCACCCCACGCCGCGATCCGAGCAACGAGGACCCGCGATTCACCCGCAATCGCCTCCGGCAGCAGGTTCTGCCGGCGATCGACGCCTTCGATTCCGCGGCGCGGGAGTTGCTGGCGCGCACCGCCGACATCCTCGGCGAGGAAGACCGCTTTCTCGAAGACGCCATCGCCAACCTGCCGGCCGACCTCGCGCGCGACCGGGTCGCGTTCGCGAAGCTGCCACCTGCGCTGCAGCGCCGCGTCATCCGCCGGCTGGTTCCCGATGCCGGTTTCGTCGAGGTCGAAGCGCGGCGCCGCGATGAGCCGCCGGCGGGCGCGCTACCGAACCCTCAACTGCCCGCCCGTCTGACGGTCAGGACCTGCACCTGCGACCGGCTGGCCTTCCAGGCGCGCGACCAGGTCGGTCACCTCGATGGCGACCTCGTCCAGCTGCCCCTGGTCGTCGCCACCCGCCGGCCCGGCGACCGGATGCGGCCACTAGGGCTCCAGCAGGCCAAGCGCCTCCAGGACATCCTGGTCGACGCCCACATTCCGCGACATCTCCGTGACTCTCTGCCCGTGGTCTCCGACCGCGAAGAAATCGTCTGGATCCCCGGTGTTACAGTCGCCGAGAGCAAGCGCGTCACCTCTGCGACACGCCGCCAGCTGCACCTCGAAATAGAGTCCCGCTGAACTCGTTCTACTTCGTGTTGGTTAACAGGATTCTTAAAAACCCGGTGTTAAGATAGCGTGGCCATGAGAGGCCGAAACCGCAACATTTTCTACTTCATCCTGCTCGCTGGTTTGCTGGCAATCATCTGGGCCAGCTACAAGAGCTTCAACAGCATCGCCGCGCCAATGGATAGGACGACCTCCGAGCTGATCAAGGCGGCGGACGCTGGCGAGATCAAGCAGGCCACGATCAAGGGCAACGGCACGGAGGTCGATTGGACCGATAACACCGGCAGAAATTTCAAAACGACCTTCCGCGACACCTACCAGATCGAGACGAAGCTGATCGCGGACAACGTCAACTTCAGCACCGAGCAACCGAGCTCGTCCAATCTGCTGCTCTCGGTCATCCTGCCGAACGTCATCCTCTTCCTGGTGATCGGCGGCTTCATGTGGTACATGCTCCGCCAGACGCAAAGCGGCAACAACCAGGCGATCTCGTTCGGCCGCAGCCGCGCCCGTCTGCTCAGCGGTGACAAGCCGGCCGTCACCTTCAACGACGTCGCCGGCGTGGAGGAGGCCAAGCAGGAGCTCACGGAGATCGTCGAGTTCCTCAAGTTTCCGGAAAAATTCACCGCGCTCGGTGCCCGCATCCCCAAAGGCGTCCTGATGGTCGGCCCGCCCGGCACTGGGAAGACGCTGCTGTCCAAGGCGGTCGCCGGCGAAGCGGGCGTCCCCTTTTTCAGCATCTCCGGCTCCGAGTTCGTCGAGATGTTCGTCGGGGTCGGCGCCTCGCGCGTCCGTGACCTCTTCGACCAGGCGAAGAAGAACTCGCCCTGCATCGTCTTCGTCGACGAGATCGACGCCGTGGGCCGCCAGCGCGGCGCCGGCCTCGGTGGCGGTCACGACGAACGCGAGCAGACCCTCAACCAGCTGCTCGTGGAGATGGACGGCTTCGAGACCAATACCCACGTGATCGTGATCGCGGCCACCAACCGCCCGGACGTCCTTGACCCGGCACTGTTGCGGCCCGGCCGTTTCGACCGTCATGTGACGCTCGATCGACCCGATATCCGCGGCCGCCGTGCGATCCTCGAGGTGCACGCCCGCAACAAGCCGTTCGACGGCCAGGTCGACCTCGAAGTCCTGGCTCGCCAGACGCCCGGCTTTTCCGGCGCGGACCTGAGCAACCTTATTAATGAGGCGGCGATTCTTGCTGCCCGCAACAACAAGAAGGCAATCGGCCAGCTCGAGCTCGAGGAAGCGATCGCGCGTGTCATCGCCGGCCCTGAGCGGAAATCGCGGATGATCACCGAGCGCGAGAAGAACGTGATCGCCTATCACGAGATCGGCCACGCGCTGGTCGCGAAGTCACTGCCGAACGCCGATCCGGTACACAAGGTCTCGATCATCTCGCGCGGTATGGCCCTCGGCTGGACGATGCAGCTGCCGACCGAGGACCGCTACCTGGTCTCCCGCAGCGAGCTCAACGACGACATGGCCGTCATCCTCGGTGGTCGCGTGGCCGAGGAGTTGATCTTCGGCGACATCACGTCGGGCGCTTCCGACGACATCGGCAAGGCCACCAAGCTGGCGCGCCGGATGGTCACCGAATGGGGCATGTCCGAGAAGCTCGGTCCCCTGACCTTCGGGCACAAGGAAGAGCTCGTCTTCCTCGGTCGCGACCTGGGCGAGCAACGGAACTACAGCGAAGAGGTCGCCGGCGAGATCGACCAGGAAGTGCACCGCCTCGTCGATGCGGGCTACCAGCGCGCCAAAAAGATCCTGACGGAGCGCCGCGACAAGCTCGTCCAGCTCGCCGAATACCTCAAGACCGAAGAGACGATCGAGGGTTGGCAGATGGACGCCGTCATCAACTCACCCGACGGCAAGGTGCCGCCCGTGCCGGAGCGGCCCAAGGCCGAAACGCCGCGCCCGGCACCGACCCAGCCGAAGGCCGACGACCGCGGGCCAGAGATCCCGCCCGGCCGCCTCGAGCCCACGCCGGCTTAGAGTAGGGTAAAGGGTGGTGGCGTTCGGACACTGGTACGTCCTTTTTGTCGCGCTCGTTGTCTTTGGCGCGCTGATCGTGTTGGCAGTGTGGCTCGTACTCTGGGCGATTCGCATTTCTCCGCGCGGAATCCGGCCGGATAAGCGCTAAACATCCTGACCGAGCGGTTTGCTCGGGGCGATATCGACCAGTAGGCGGGGCCGTAGGACAAACGACCATTTCCGCGTTATATTGGAAGCGCCCGCTTGGATCCCTGGGACCGAGACGGAATCATGCAGAAACCGACGATCGCCATCATCGGACCCGGCCGCGCCGGATCGGCGCTGGGGCGCGCCCTTCGTAAGTCCGCTTACACCATCGCCGCCATCGGCGGTCGCAACCCCGACAACGTCCGCAACCTGGCGGACGAGCTGGGCGCCAGGGCTTGCCAGAGCCCGGCGACCGTCATCGACCTTGCGGACCTGACGATCGTCGCCGTCCCCGACGACGTCATCCTGCCGCTGGCGACGGAGATGGCCGAATCTCTCTGCTCGGCGGCCGGAAAGGCTGCTGTTCATCTCAGTGGGGCCCAGGATCGCACCGCCTTGCGCCCGCTCGCGCAGCAGGGGAGCCTCCGAACCGGCGTCTTCCACCCGCTCCAGACCTTCCGCCGGGGACCGGATGCCGTCCAGAATGTCGCCGGCACCTACTTCGGCATCGATGCCGACACAATGCTGCGCGACCAGTTGATGCAGCTGGCGCGCGATGTACACGGCCATCCATTCGACTTGAGCGGTATCGACCTCGCCCTTTACCATGCCGCGGCGGTCTTCGCCGCCAACTATCCGATCACCCTGCTGGCGGAAGCGATCACGCTGGCTGTCGAGGCGGGTCTCGACGGTGACATCGCGCGCCAGGGCATGACGACGCTACTGTCCGGTGCGGTCAACAATCTCCGTGACCTCGCGCCGGCCGACGCGATCACCGGGCCTGCGTCGCGCGGCGACCAGGGCACCATCGAGCGACATCTCGAGGCGCTGAAACAGGATCCCGAGCTCCAGCGCCTGTATCGTCTGCTCGCGGAGCGCACGAAATTGCTCAACGCCAACAAGGAGGCCGCCGCATGACGACCAACGTCCGTGACTTGCGCAAGTGGAAGACCGAAGGCACCAAGTTCACCATGCTCACTGCCTACGACTACACCACCGCGCGCTGGCTGGATCAGGCCGGCATTCCGCTGCTGCTGGTCGGGGACAGCCTGGGAACGACGATGCTCGGCTACCCCGACACCCTGAGCGTGACGATGGGCGACATGATCCGCTACGCGGGCGCGGTCGTCCGCGGGGCGCCGAACGCCCTGGTCGTCGGGGACATGCCCTTTATGGCCTATCACGCCTCGGCGGAGGACGCGATCCGCAACGCCGGCCGTTTTCTGCAGGAGGCCCGCGTCTCGGCGGTGAAGATGGAAGGGGGCGGGCGCGTGATCGACTACACGAAACAATTGACCGCCATGGGCATCCCGGTGATGGGCCACCTCGGGCTGACGCCCACCTTCGTCAACCAGTTTGGCGGCTACCGGGTGCAGGGCCGCAGCGACGAGGCCGCGGAGCAAATCCTCGATGATGCCAGGGCGCTGGAAGAGGCAGGCGCATTTGCGGTGGTGCTCGAGGCGATCCCCAGCCCACTCGGCCAGCGGGTGACGCAAGCGCTGACGATTCCCACCATCGGCATCGGCGCCGGACCCCACTGCGATGGGCAGGTACTCGTGATTCAAGATGTCCTCGGCTTGAATCCGGACCATGTCGCGAAGTTCGTCCGCCAGTACGCCAAACTCGGTGAGGCGATCGAAGCCGCCGCCCGCCAGTTCGACCAGGATGTGCGGAGCGGCGCCTTCCCCACCCCTGAGCACGAGTACTCCGCCCGCTAAGACCGCCGTCATCGAGTCGGCGAACGCCATGCAGGAGCAGGCGATCGCCTGGCGCCACGCCGGCGCCGACATCGGCGTCGTCCCCACCATGGGGGCGCTGCACACCGGCCACGACAGCCTGGTCGCCCGGGCGAGGCGGGAAAACCAGCGCGTCATCGTCACCGTCTTCGTCAACCCCGCCCAGTTCGCGCCCAACGAAGACTTCGCGACCTATCCCCGGCCCTTCGACCAGGACCGCGCCCGGCTGGAGGCGCTCGGGGTCGATGCCATCTTCCACCCGCCGGTTGACCAGATCTACCCGCCGGCATTCAAGACCCGGGTCGATCCCGGGCCACTGGGCGAGGTCCTCGAAGGCAAGAGCCGGCCCGGCCATTTCGCCGGGGTGTTGACGGTCGTGCTCAAGCTCTTCAATTTGACCCAGCCGAAGCGCGCCTACTTCGGGCAGAAAGACTTCCAGCAGGTGGTCCTCGTGCGCCAGCTGGTCCGCGACTTCGCCCTCCCTGTCCGGATCGTCGCCGTGCCCACCGTCCGCCACGACGACGGCCTGGCCATGAGCTCCCGAAACGCCTACCTGGACCGATCCCAGCGGCAGCTGGCCCCGGTTGTCTACCGGGGCATCACCAGGGCCGCACAGGCCTTCACCGAGGGTGAAACCAGCCCGGCCCGTTTGGAGAGCCTGGCGCGCGAGGAGCTGGCGTCGACGCCCGAGCTGGCTGTGGATTACGCGGTAGTGGTCGATCAGACCACGCTGAGTCGTCCCGAGCGGGCCATCCCGGGCAGCGTTTTGGCGGTCGCTGTTAAACTTGGGTCAATCAGATTGATCGATAACGTGGTATTGGGAGCGGAGCGCCTCTGAATTCAGAACGGCGCTCGAAGGCGAAGGGGCGAGTCACAACTTCAAAAGTCAAAGCGAAGCCGACCGCCAAGTCGGCGCGCCCAAAACTCGTGTCCCCTGCCAGGAATGGGGCCTCCGTGGCGCGGAAAACGGCGGCGGCTCCCCGGCCTAAGCCGGCGGCCCCGCACAGCCAGCCCGTCGCCCCGACTCCTGTCGTGAGCACACTGCCGGCTGCCCAGCCGGCGCCGGCGCAGCCCCCGCTCGCTCCCGGCGTTCCGATCATGCCGTTTCCCCGCCCGACGATCCTGGGACTCGGGTCGCCCTGGCGGACCGCCGGCCGCCCACCCGGAATGCCGCCGCGTCCCGCACCGGTCCCGCACCCCGCGCCGGCTCCGCAGCCTCGTCCGGCCGCCGTCCCGGTCGTCACGATGCGTTTCCCCATGAGCGCCGTGGACAAGTTGATCAAGGAGGCGCTCGCCGAGGACGTCGGTGACGGCGACCTGACCACCGAGTCGCTCTTCCCGGGCAAGGTCAAGGCCCGCGGCAAGCTGATCGCCAACGAGGAGGGCGTGCTTGCCGGCCTGCCGATCTTCAAACGGGTCTTCGAGCTCGTGGACAAAAACATCAGCTTCGAGCCGCGTGCCACCGACGGTATGGCGCTCGCCGGCGGCCAGCTCGTGGCGCGCGTTTCCGGCCCGGCGGTCAGTGTCTTGCGGGCGGAACGGACCGCCTTGAACTTCCTCCAGCACCTCTCCGGCATCGCGAGCCAGACCGCCAAGTTTGCGAATGCGGTGAAGGGCACCAAAACCCGAATTCTCGATACCCGCCGCACGACGCCAGGCTTGCGCTTCCTCGAAAAGTACGCGGTCGAGGTGGGCGGCGGCGTCAGCCTCCAGAAGGGGCTCGCCGACCGGCTGGTCGTCACCGAGTCGCACCTGGCGCTGAGCGAGGGTGTGCCGAACATCGTCCGCCAGCTGCGCAAGGCCCACCAGGGCAAGCGCATCGAGCTGACGGTGACGAACATGCAGGAGCTCGACCAGGCGCTCACCGCCAAGGTCAATGTCCTGCTGCTCGAGAACTTCCCACCGGGCCAGGTCCGCCAGGCGATTGCCCTTGTACAGGGCCGCGCCAAAGTGGAGGTCACCGGCAAGGTCGGCCTCGACAACGCGCGTGCCTATGCCCTGGCCGGCGTCGATTACATCTCGGTGAGCCAACTGACCCAGTCGGTCAAGGCGTTCGACTTCAGCTTCCGCGTCTCGCGGTAACGTTTTTCGCCCGCCGCGCGGAGGCTGTCGAGAGGGTTTCTAGTGGTAGACGGGCGCCGCCGTCGGCGCCAGCCCGGCTGGCCGGCGTCCCTTGCGGCGGGTGTCGAGGACCTCGGCGGCGAAGCGATACCCCTCTTTGAGGTAAAAGTCCGTCGCGCCGAAGTCCATCGAGTGGCGCAAGAACCCTGCGTCCGGCCGTAAGTGGATGATCTCCACCGAGCGACCCATTTGCTGGATCGTCCAGCGGGTGCGGTGCTGGGCGGCAATCTGGAACGTGTGGTCGACGATGGCGTTCATCGACCCCAGCGGAGCCGGTAGCCGGCCGGCATAGCCCGAATCGAGGACGTAGACGCGCCGGGCTCCGAGTTCGATAGCCGTGTCCAGCCCGGTGGGGTCGACCAGGCCCCCGTCGACGTGCTGCCGGCCATCGATGACGACCGGCGGAAAGACCCCTGGGATGGCGGAAGATGCCAGGACCGCGGGAGCGAGCGCGCCGTGCGAAAAGACGGCTTTTGTCCCCATGGCCAGGTCGATCGCCACCGTGTGGAACGGAACCGCGAGATCCTCGAAGTTGTGCACCTGGAGGTGCCGGGCGACAAAGCGGGATAGCCCGCCGCCCTCATACAGCGAGGGCTTCCGTCGCACCATGTTCCGGGCGGCGCGCCACCAGACCATATCGAGCGTCCGCCGGTTGACCTGGCGCCAGACCTGCTCCAGCTGCCTGACCCACTCCAGCTCCGGCCGATAGGCGAGCCAGGCGCCATTCCAGGCGCCGATCGAGACCCCGACGATCAAATCCGGCGTGATTCCCCGCTCGATGAGGGCGCGCAGCATCCCCACTTGGGCGGCCCCGCGTGCCCCTCCACCAGAAATCGCGAATGCCGTCGGGTCGCGCCGCCAATGCAGCATGACAGTTTTAGTGTAGGCAAGTGTCGCGATGTCGTCCAGTCACAGTATGTTTTGCGAGGGACGACAAAGCCTGGTTGCTATACTTCTCGGTGACTCGCGCTCCTGCTAACAACTTGACGACCAACGAGTTCCAATAACACAAGGTGGTGGCCTACTGGTTTGTCAGATTTCGAGCTTTCTCAGGACTCGTCCGACTCGCAGAATGGAAGCGCCGCGACGATGGAGGAGTTCCTCAACCAGGAGGAAGCTTCAAGTAAGCGCATAGCCCACGGTGACATCATCGATGGTGTCGTCGTTCGCGTCGATCCGGATGAGGTCCTTGTCGACGTCGGCTCGAAATCCGAAGGCGTCATCTCCAGCCGCGAGCTGGGGACCCGCGAGGCGGGGACACCAGACCTGCATTCGGGGGACCACATCAAGGTCTTCGTCCTGCAGCCCGAAAACGAAGACGGCAACGTCGTCCTGTCGCTCCGCCGTGCCCGCGCCGAGTCGGTCTGGATAAAGGCGCAGGACCAGCAGGCTTCCGGCGAGATGATGGATGCCGAGGTCCGCGAGCAGAACAAGGGCGGCTTGATCGTCAACATCCTGGGCCTGCGCGGCTTCCTGCCGACCTCCCAGGTCTCCCGCACCTACAGCTCGAATCTTCAGGAGCTGGTAGGCCAGCGGATCGGCGTGAAGATCCTGGAGGTCAACCGCAAGCGCAACCGGCTGATCGTGAGCCAGAAGGCGGCCTTCGACGAGGACCGGGCGCGCCAGCGCGGGGAGCTCTTCGAAAAGCTGAAGATTGGCGACGAGATCCAGGGCAAGGTGTCCGGGCTGACGACCTACGGCGCGTTCGTCAACCTGGGCGCCGCCGACGGGCTGATCCACATCTCCGAGCTTTCCTGGGACCGCGTGGCCAACGTCGGCGACGTGCTGCAGGTCGGGCAGGACGTGCAGGTCAAGGTCATCAAGCTGGATCCGGAAACATCGCGGATCTCCCTCAGCCTTCGGCAGCTGGGACAGGACCCCTGGGATCACATCGAGAAGCGCTTCCCGCCCGGCGCCATCGTCGAGGGCGAGGTCACAAAGATCAAGAAGTACGGCGCGTTCCTCCAGATCGGCGACGGTATCGAGGGCCTGCTACACATTTCGGAGCTGGCGTGGGAGCACGTCGAACACACCGAGGATGTCGTCCAGGTCGGACAGACGCTGAAGGTGCGGGTGCTGCAGGCCGACCGCAGCCGGCGCCGCATCAGCCTCTCGCTCAAGCAGGCGGAAGAGCCGCCACCGGGAGGCCGCGCCGAAGAGACTGAGGTTTCCGACTATCCGGGCGAGATCGAGCGCGTTCCGCAGACGGAACGCCAGCCGGTCTATGCGGAGGTCAGCGCCGCCTCGCAAGAATAGGGCCCGCACCTTACCCCCCGAAAGGGCAGGAAACATTTCTAAGCAACCTCCCCAAAGGGGGAGTTGCCGGGCCTCTCGGCTAAGGGATTATTAGATTTGGCGCGTATTCAAACTGAATTTGCGCTATGCTTCCGTGAACGATTGTTTAGGCCTACCCGAGCAGTGGTAACTCCCTAACGTCTCAGCAAGCGGCGAGCCGCAGATCCAGGCGGGAAGTATTTGGAGAATCCGGGTATCGTAATAGGTAGCAGAGAACTTAGTCGGAGGATTTTGGTTGTACCCCTTTGAGCGATTTACGGAGCGGGCGAAGAAGGTCCTGACGCTGGCCCAGGAAGAGGCCGAGCGCTCGCACCATTCTTATATCGGCACGGAGCATCTGCTCCTTGGTTTGCTTCGGGAAGGCGAGGGACTCGCCGCCAAGGTGCTGAACAACCTCGGGGTGGAGATCAACAAGGTCCGTGCCACCATCGAGTCGGTGCTGGGACGGAACGAACGCATCATCATTCAGCAGATCATTCCCACCTCCCGGGTGAAGAAGGTCATCGAGATCTCCTTCGAGGAAGCCCGCCGGATGGGGAACAACTACGTTGGCACCGAGCACCTCCTCCTCGGCCTTTTGATCGAGGGTGAAGGCATCGCCGCCCACGTCCTCGAAGACCTCGGTGCAAACCTCGAGAAAGTCCGCGGCGAGATCGACCGCCTGCTCCACGAGAGCGGCCTCGACGAAGAGGCAGCCACGGCGAAGAAGCCATCGAAGACCCCGTTGCTCGACCAGTTCTGTCGCGACCTCACCGACCTTGCGGCGAAGAACACGCTCGACCCGGTGATCGGCCGCGAGACCGAGATCGAGCGGGTGGTGCAGATCCTTTCCCGCCGGACAAAGAACAACCCGGCGCTGATCGGCGAGCCCGGCGTCGGCAAGACCGCGATCGCGGAGGGACTCGCCCAGCAGATCGTGCTCGGCAACATCCCGGAGTCATTGCGTGGCAAGCGGGTGCTGACCCTCGACATGGGCGCGCTGGTCGCCGGCACCAAGTACCGCGGCGAGTTCGAGGAGCGCTTGAAGAAGATCCTCGATGAGATCCGCTCCAGTCGCGAAGTGGTGCTCTTCATCGATGAGCTCCATACCCTGGTTGGCGCGGGCGCGGCTGAAGGCGCGATCGATGCCGCCAACATCCTCAAGCCCGCCCTGGCACGCGGCGAGATCCAGTGCATCGGGGCAACCACCCTGAACGAGTACCGCAAATACATCGAGAAGGACGCGGCCCTCGAGCGCCGCTTCCAGCCGGTCTTCGTCGATGAGCCGTCGCTGATCGAGACGATCTCGATCCTGCACGGCGTCAAGGCCCTCTACGAGAAGCATCACCGGGTCACGGTGACGGACAAGGCCATCAAGGCGGCGGCCGAGCTCTCGGTGCGCTACGTGTCGGATCGCTCGTTGCCGGACAAGGCGATAGACCTGATGGACGAAGCGTCCGCCCGCGTCCGCATGAAGCTGACCACGACACCGCCGGATCTCAAGACCATGCAGAAGGAGATCCGCGACCTGCAGATCAAGAAGGAAGAGGCGATCGCCAACCAGGACTACGAGACCGCGGCCTCCTTCCGCGACAAGGAGAAGAAGCTCAAGGACAAGTACGTCAAGGAAGAGATGGAGTGGCGCGACAAGCTCGGCGCCACCGTCCCGGAGGTCAACGAGGAGCACATCGCCGAGATCGTCAGCTCCTGGACCGGCGTGCCGGTCTCCCGCCTAGTGGAGGAAGAGTCGACCCGCCTGCTCCGCATGGAGGATGACATCCACGCCCGCCTGATCGGCCAGGACGATGCCGTCAAGGTCATCTCCCAGGCGGTGCGCCGGGCGCGCGCCGGCCTGAAGGATGCGCGCCGTCCGATCGGTTCGTTCATCTTCCTCGGGCCGACGGGCGTCGGCAAGACGGAGCTGGCGCGGCAGCTGGCTCGATTCCTTTTCGACAACGAGGACGCGATCGTCCGCCTCGACATGTCGGAGTTCATGGAGCGCCACTCGACTGCGCGGCTCGTAGGTTCACCGCCTGGCTACGTGGGCTACGACGAGGGCGGTCAGCTGACCGAGGCGATCCGCCGCCGGCCCTACTCGGTGGTCCTCTTCGATGAGATCGAGAAGGCGCATCCCGAAGTCTTCAACATGCTGCTCCAGATCCTGGAGGACGGCCGGCTCGCCGACGCGAAAGGCAAGCAGGTCAACTTCGCGAACACGATCGTGATCATGACCTCGAACATCGGTGTCACCAACCTGCAGCAGGCGACGACCTCGATGGGCTTCCAGCCCTCGATGCCGAGCACCAGCCAGGAAGAGAAAGAGCACGGCAAGATGCGCGAGAAGATCATGGACGAGCTCAAGAAGACCTTCCGGCCCGAATTTCTGAACCGCGTGGATGCTGTCGTCGTCTTCAAGGCACTCTCGCCCGCGGAGATGCGGCAGATCGTCGACCTGCTGGTCATCAAGGTCGCGCAGCGTCTCGAGGAGCACGAGATGAAGCTCGACGTGACGACCGAGGCCAAGGATTTCCTGGCCAAGGAAGGCTACGACAAGATCTATGGCGCCCGCCCCCTGCGGCGTGTGATCCAGCGGCTCATCGAGGACCCGCTCTCGGAAACGCTGCTGACCACGAAGTTCAGCGCCGGAGATTCCGTGCTTGTCGAGCTCACCGATGGCCAGATCAAGCTGACGCCGATCATCACGCCGCGCGAACCGAAGGCCGAGAAGCCGGAAAAACCCGAGAAGCCCGAGAAGCCGCCCAAGGAGCCCGTCGCCGGCAAGGGCAAGGGCGAAAGCTAAAGCAAGCCAACAAGAGAACCGCCGGGGCGTCCCGGCGGTCTCGTCTTTTTACACGGGCACCGTTGCCAGTTCGTTCTCGCAGGCAAATGCTCGCACGATCGCCTGGTCGGTCGTCGTGTTGAGGATCCCCTCGACGGCGCCGATGATGTTGTTGACCCAGGCGTAGCGGGCGTCCCCGGTCCTCAGCGACAGTGAGGTCGTGAAGACCCGCGCCTTGTCTTCGGGTCGAAGCAGGGCGATGCCGTTGAACTCGAAGTAGATCTTGGCTCCATCGTCGGTCGCGATGATGCCGCGGAAGGCGGGGCAGTTGACGTTGTCCGGGCGCTTCGCCGGGACGTTCACGGATTTGAGCGTGCCGCGCAGCCGGTCGCCTGTGACCGTGCCCTCCAACGTCCCGACGTACTGCCCGCCGGCACCGTAGTCGACAAAATCGATCCAGGTGTAGTGCATGATCATCTCGCAGATCGGGCTCAGATTCATTTCACTCTCCTCGGGCAACGAGCATTCTTGACAGGGTTGGCAGCCAGTCTATAGTCGGGTCTGAGGAGTGGCCATCCCGGACGTCGGCCGGGTCGAGCCCTAACGGGCTCAAAGGAGGTCGGAAAATGGCGGAAGCCGGCACCAAGCTCAACGTCGACCAGAAGATCGAACGGGTACGGCGGGCCTTCGACGCCTTCGGTCATGGCGACCTGCAGACCGTCGGCGACAGCTTCACCGAAGATGCGGTGTGGCATGGACGCGGCTCGACCAAGTTCGGCAAGGATTACAAAGGCAAGCAGGCGACCCTGGCCAACATCATGGAGTACGCGCAGACCTTCCAGGACATCAAGCAAGATGTACACGACATCGTGGGGAATGACGCCCACGTCGTGGCTTTGGTGACGGCCACGGTCTCGCGAAACGGAAAGACGTACCAGGACCACCAGGTCTTCGTTTTCCATGTGAACGACGAAGGCAAGGTGAGCGAAGCATGGATCGCCAGCGATACCGAGCAGCTCAAGGAGTCGCTGGAGAGCTAGCGCCACTCGACGAAGCCCGATGCCCGCCAGTCGTCGCTGGCGGGCTTTTTGTTGCACAACCGTCACGGAGGTTCGGCCCGCCCAATCCGATATAGGTCCATGGCCGTTTGCAAGAGATGCGGCTGCGCCCTTCCGATCGGGAGCAAGACCTGCGACATGTGCGCCGTCGTCGGGTCGATCGCCCCCGTGAATCAACCGCAGGTTTGGCAGGCGCCGAAGGAGGCGGCGGGTCCAGCCGAGCTCGCCTCTTCAGCCAGGAGTTGGGCGGCCAGCCCGGGCGCGGCCCGGCCGCTCCTGCCCGCCGACGTTCAGAAGGCAGAGAAGGAAGTCAAAAAGGCCTGGCATTGGCTGGCGTTCGTCGGCAGCATGTACATCGTTCTCGGAATGGCCACCGCCCTGGGGTACATGGATGATCTGAGCGGCCTTTTCGGATGGTGGGCCGTGGGCGTCGGCGCGTCCTTCCTGACACTCGCCTACTTCGTGCGGCGGGGCGAGATCCTCGCGCTGGTGATCGCCATCGCGATCTACACCCTCTACACGATCGCGTTCTTTGCCGTAGGCTCATTCGCCTTTCTCCGCATCATCGTGCTAGCGTGGCTGCTCCGCTCACTGCTGTCGATGTATAGCATCCGCCAGCACCGCCAGGCGCAAGCGCAACAAGCCGCGGGGACAGACCACAAGCGGGTCGCGTAACCTCTAAGCGCCGCCGACGATCTCCACGAGCGTGTCGGGAAGCCCGAACCAGGAGCGCAGCACCGGGCCGCTGACCTCATCGGTTTTGCTGCTTCCGCGCAGGCGAACACCCAGCACCCGCCCGGACGGGCCCTTTTGCAGGATGTCGATCCCGAGCAGCCGGTCGCCCAGATCCTCGTCGTTGTTGCGGAGGATTTGGGCGGCATCCGTGGCAGAGAACGGACCCACCTGCCATGACGGCGCCCGATCGAGCGGATCCGCGATGCCTCGCAGGTAGGGCAGGGTGACCGCCGGCTTCAGTCCGTGGTTCCAGTGAATGAAGCCGTACTCGCTGTTCTCGGTATGACCGCCACCCGACGCCATGTAGAGAGCGCTGAGCAACTGGCCGTTGTAGGTGAGCACCTGGCCCCTGGTCGCATCGACCGCGTCACTGCTCGCCTTGACCTGCTCGGTCAGTCCGCCATAGGCCTGGTCGAACTGGTTGCCCTCGAGGTCGAAGTCTCCGCCCCCCGGGATCTTGTGCATCGCATAGGTTCGCGCGGCGATCGCTTGCGCCTTGAGTGCCTCGACACCCCAATAGGGCGGCATCTCGGCGGGAACGACGCCCTTGAGGTAGTCCTCGATCGGGAGGACGTTGACCGGCAGCACGCTCGCGCCGCCCTTCGGAATGAGGCGCAGCTCGCCGCTGTATCGCCACTGCTCGGCGCCTGTCCGGAAATCGCCGCCCATCGTCTGCAGGACGTTCGTCCGGATCCCGGCTGCGCCGTCGCTGCGGATCACGAGCGCGCGGTTGAACGCGACCATTGCCCGATGGGTGCCGTCCGGCGACTGGACGAAGGCATCCAGGAGCCCACCCGGCGCTGCTTCGAATCCGAGGAGCTCCCCAGCCGTGCCCGACAGTTGCGGGTAGCCGTCGACGGTAACGGGCTCGGCGACGAACGGCATGGGTCCGAATACGCGTGGCCAGGGACGAGCGAGGTCGATCGGCCCGTGGGTCAGCGCGATCCGCACCATTCCCGATGTGTCGCGGCTATCGATCCGGCTGTTACGGTAGTAGGCGGCGAGGATCTTCTTGTAATCATCCCCGGCACCCGCGCGCCCGCGCGCGCCCCACTGGCTCATCCCGAGCCCATGGCCGTTGCCGCGGCCTTTGAACAGGAACCCGCTGAGGTGGAACGGACTCGGAACGCCGATCGGCAGCCGGCCGCCGCCGGTCTCGAGCTCGACCGTCAGCGTGAAGTCCCCGACCGCTGTTGGCGCGAGCGTCACCAGCGTGAGAGTCATCGTCGCGGTAGGACCGACGGACTGCCCAAGGGGGCGCGCATCGGCCGTGACCGGCTTGCCGTCGCCACCCTTCCAGGTCAGGTGCACGAGGTCGCGAGCGCCCCACGCGCTCGCCGTGTCGTTGCGAACCTGTAGGTCCAGGCGCACGACGCCGTCCATCGGTGGGTTCTGTGGAATGACCGTACCGGTGACCAGGGTGGCCGTCGCGGCGGCGCTGACCGGTGTACCCGGGAGAATCCAGCCGAGAAGGGCAATGAGCCCGATCAGCAGTGGGATTTGGCGCCGCGACACCTTGTTAGTATCGGGAAAATGATCGGCCGCGCCAGCTGCGCGGTGGGGCTGGCGCTGGCGCTGCTGCTGAGCTCGTGCAACCTGCCGGGCACACCTGCGCCGTCAGCCTCCACCTCGCCTGCGAATACGAGCCGCGTCTCGCATCTCCAATTGAGTGAGGCCGAAGACGCGCAGACGCTCGACCCCGCCTTGATCGACGATCCCACCTCGCTGGCCGTCGGCGCCGAGCTCTTTCAAGGGCTGACTCGCCTGGACGCGACCCTCCGCCCGGTTGCGGCCCTGGCCCAGAGTTGGGACGTCGCCGATGCCGGCCGTGTCTATACCTTTCACCTGCGCGCCGCGAAATATCAATCAGGTGCGACCGTTCAGGCGCAGGACGCGCTGACCGCTTGGAAGCGCGCGCTCGCGCCCGAGACCGCGAGCCCTCTGACAACGTTCTTCGCGCCGCTCGGCGCGCGCTACCCGGGAGACCCGATCAGCGGCGTGCAGGCGGTCGACCAGAAGACCCTCGTGGTGCGGCTGCCCCAGCCCGACAGCTCGCTGCTGACGCGGCTGGCGTTCCCGCCCTTCTGGCTGGACGATCCGGGCCTCAACGGAGCCGTTTCTTCCGGAAGCGGCCCGTACCACCTGGATAAGTGGGATCGCGGCCACAGCCTGCAGCTCAGCGCGTTCTCGGACTACTGGGACCCCCGCCCGCAAGTCCGCAAGGTCGACATCGACATCGAGCCTGACTCGACCAGGCGCCTCGATCGATACACCAGCGGGGCGGTTGACATCGCCCACGGCTTCACCGGCCCGCAGCTGCTCGCCTTTGCCCGCGACCCGCAGCGTCTCTCGCAGCTGCACAAGGTCGCGAACACGCGCACCACGTATCTCGGGTTCAGCACCGTGGCCGGCAGCGGCTATGGGCCTCCCGAGCGGATGGCGATCGCCCAGGTGATCGACCGTGGCCGCCTCACCGATCTCGCGCTCTTCGGGTCGATGCTCGCGGCTCCGGCGACCGACCTGATCCCGCCCGGCGTGGCCGGCCATCTCGAACGGCCGCTAACGGCCTTCGACCCGGTCGCCGCCCGCACCGCCCTCGACCAGGCAGGGTTCCCTGCGCAGCTCGGGCTCTATTTCTCGACGAATTCGACCGTCGGACGGGTCGCAAAAGACCTGCAAGATCAGATCGGCAATGCGACCGGGCGGACCGTCAATCTGCATCCGACCGGCGATTTCTTCAACCAGGCTGCGCTCGACCAGCTGCCCGTCTTCATCGATACCTGGAGCGCCGACTTCCCCTACGCGTCCGATGTGCTCGACAACCTGCTCGCCTCCAACGCCCAGTTCAACAACCTCCACCTGAGCGATCCGCGGATCGATGCCGCCCTGGCGGCGGCGAAAGCCGCGGCAACGTGGGACGACGCGATCAAGGCGTACCAGCAGGCCGAAGCCATCGCGCTCGCCGATCACCGGCTGATCCCCCTCTACAGCGGCGTCGAACCATACCTGGTCCGAGCCGGACTCAAGGTGCCGTTCAGCGGCGGTACGATCGCCTACCGCTGGGAGGATGTTCGCTAGGATCAAATCCGTGAAGGATCGCAGTTCGCATCGCGCGCGGGTGCTTCGCTACGGCGAGGAGGCCGGCGTCCGTGTCGACGACCAGCTCGCTGCCGAGGAGCCGATGGAAATCCGCATTGGCGGCACCCCGCTGACGGTCATGATGCGCACGCCGGGCTACGAGCGCGAGCTGGCGTTGGGCTTTCTTTTTGGGGAAGGCATCATTCGCAAGTCCGCCGACGTCGCCCGCATGCGGTCGCTCCCGAACGGTGAGCATCCGGACCTGGAGAATGTCATCGACGTCGATCTGGCTCCAGATGCGCCCGGTGTCGACCGACGCTGGCAACGCAATTTCCTCGCCGCGTCCAGCTGCGGCCTCTGTGGCGTCAGCAGTATCGATGCGATCCATGAGTCGGCGCCCCCGCTGCCGGACGAGGGTCTTACGATCGACCGCGACGTCATCTACGGTCTCGACGCGCGGCTCCGGTCGGAGCAGGCGATCTTTGCGCGCACCGGCGGCCTGCACGCCGCCGGCCTGTTCACGGCAACGGGCGATCTGGTGGCGGTCCGGGAGGACATCGGACGGCACAACGCCGTCGACAAGATTGTCGGCCATGCCGTCGAGCGGCAGCTGCTCCCGCTCGACCACCATATCCTGATGGTCAGCGGCCGGACGTCGTTCGAGATCGTCCAGAAGGCACTCCAGGCACGCATCCCGGTACTGGTGGCGGTCTCAGCCCCCTCCAGCCTGGCCCGCGACCTGGCCCAGGCCTCGAATCAGACCCTGATCGGTTTTCTGCGGGGCCGCAGCCTGAACGTCTACAGCGGCCGGCAGCGTATCCAGGCGTAACCGTGGGCGAACTCGCGCTCGTTTCCTGACGCGGCCGCTTCGCGTATGCGCAGCGTCCAGGGCGCGTTATAACCCTATGACCTTGAGCAAGCGCGCCACGCTCGGTGCAATTGTGCTGATCGGCATATTGACGGCCGCGTGCACGTCGTCCCAGGCCGGTCTTCGTTCTCGCCCGACCTCCAACCCGAACGGGTCGGCGGTCGCCGCCACGGCCGCGCCGGGTAGCCTCGCCACGCCTCAGAGAGAGGCTGCGCCGACCCAGGGCCAACCCCTCGCACAGCCGCCGGTCAAGCCGAACCTCTGCCCGCCGATTACCGCCAACCCCATTACCGCGAACCCGATCGGCTGCCCGGGCCCGTTGCCACCGCAACCGATCGTTCCACCGGCCGGTCACGCGCGCATCCTGCTGTGTCCGCAGCCGATCGTGGCGGGGCTACCGCCGATCCCGATCGGGGCCATGGTGTGCGGCGCCGGCTTCCGCCCTGAGGAAGTGGTGACGATTACCGTCAAGGGACGGATCGCGAGCACGTCGTGGCAGGTCGCAGCCCGGCCAGATGGAACCTTCCGATCAGGGCTGCCGCCGACCGCATGCCGGTTGATGCCCGCATACATGACCGCCCGCGGCAACCGCGGCAGCGTGTCGAACGTGGTTCCGCTCTTCCTGGTCGCCTGCCGCCGCATACCCTGACGGTCTAGACAGGAAAGCGGCCTACCCCGATGGCAGGCCGCTTTGAGCTCCGATTCTGAGGGGGTGTTGTTTAGTTGCCTCCACCTCCGTCGTTGCTGTCCTGACCCTGCTTCGCGAGGAAGACGTCCGGGTCATGGCGGCCTTGCGGCCAGAGGAAGTTGGTAACGATGTTGCGGTTGTCGCCCCAGGCATAGTACTGACTGCCGCCATGACTCACGTTGGCGATGTAGTCACCCATGTAGGTCGAGGCGATGACCGGGTCGAACTGCGGCAGGTTGAATACGCCGGGGAACGACTGGCTCGTCACTCGCTTGTAGGACCAGCTGACGCCGCCGTTCGTCGACCTGGCAACCACGACGTCCAGCGTGTTGTCGGCGTTGCGCATGTAGTAGAGGTCGTGCAGGCCGGATCCATCCGCGCTGAGTGCCGGCTGCATCTCATCGTTCGTCCCGGTCGTGACCGAAATGGGTGCTCCCCAGGTGATCCCGGTGTCGCTCGACTTGGCGATCAAGATGTGGCTGTTGCCGCTCCGACCGTCGTTCCAGGTGTCGTAGATGATCCCGGCCGGATCGACCGCCAGGCTTGGGAACTCCAGGTTGCGCATGAACTGGTGCTCACCCAGCTTGAACACGCCGGTGGGCGAGGATGACGTCACGCCTGAAATAAGCGTTTCAGGCCCGAAGGTCAAGCCGCCGTCGGTCGACTTGAAAACGACCTGGCTGAAGCTGAAAGGTGGAGGTGGGAAGCTGCAGTCCCAGGTTCTTGCGATCTTCTCGGCGGCAACGTACAACGTGCCGTTACGAGGATCAACCACCGGGTCGGCACCGATGTACTGCGACGAGGAGCAGTCGAAGTTAGACTGAACCAATCGGTTGGCGTAGACGACCTGGTAGGTCGCGCCGCCATCGTACGAATGTGCAACGGGCAGGCCGTTAGTCACCACAAACCCGCTGGTGAAGTCGATAACGAAGTCGTCCCACGCCACGTAGACGTTGTCCCGACTTGCCGCGCCGGGATCCCTCCCAACGGTCAGCGCGTCCTTATCGCCCGTATACAACGTTGTGGCGCCGACCGCAGGCTCGATGCGCTTCGTCGCGCTAAAGGTCCTGCCGCCGTTCGTGGACTTAGCTACCCCAATTCCGAGGGCGCCCGTGATCGGATCGATGTTGTTGGTGAGGTTTGAGTAGTAAAAGTTGCCCGCCCGGTCGCTCCCGAGCGCCGGGTCGCCAAGGTTTTGTTCACCTGGCGGATTCGGCAACTGGTTGCCGTCATGGAAGGAGCGGCCGCCGTCATTCGACCAGCTATAGCCGGTCAGGTCAGCGGCGGCGGTATACGCGAGGAGCGCGGTCTGCGAGTCGTTGAAGCCGACCACGACGTTTTGGCCGGAAACGGCAATGGTGGTCTCGCTCTGCGTCGTCTGATCGACCTGATGGACATCTTCGCCGGGATTGTTCACGAGGACGTTGGAGAGTCCTTCGCCACTTTCCTGGTTACCGCCTTGCAACTGGCGCGTCCGTTGCGCCTGCTGGGCAACACTGCTGTTACCCTTCAGGTCGGCCGATTGCAGTTGAAGGTCACCACGCGCGACCATCTGCAGCGCGAGCCTGGCAGGTGCGGTCATTTGCAATCCGTCTTTGTCGAGCAGTTTCTGTGCAGCCTGCTGCCTGGTCAGCGGCTGCGTCGCCGGGCCGGCAGCTCCCCCCATTGCCGAGGCGCCAGCCATGACGCCGCCGATTGCGAGCACGGTTAACAGGCGACGGTGGACCATCGGTTCCCTCCCTCACGGAGGCGCCGGCGCCCACGCGCCTGTTGCCCCACGCCCCGCGAAACATCCGTAGTCTGTCACCGTCGGTGCGCGTCGTCAATGATCGGAAAAGTTGTCTTTACTAACGCCAAACTACAAGCAGGGGTCGGCTAGTCGGTGAGTTCCGGCATGACCTTCTCGACAAACGCGTCGAGCCGGCCCTGGCCCTCCGACGGCCAGTCAGCAATGAGGTAGCCGAATCCGCCTTCGCGCAAGTGGGCGACGCGGCGGCGGACCTGGTCCCACGGCCTGGATAACGAGAGGGACGCCGACCGAAGGATCGCTTTCGGATCTCGCCCGGCCTTCTCCGCCAGCTCGTCGAGCAGGCGGGACTTGCGAACCATCGAATCTTCGGAGCCGAAGGCGTGCCACGCGTCAGCCTGGCGGGCGACGATGGGCAGCATCAATTGCTCACCACTGGCGCCGATCCAGATAGGCGGGTGAGGTCGCTGAACGGGTCTCGGATGATAGCTCGCCTTCGCAAGCTGGTAATGCCGGCCGGAAAAGGTGGCGCGGTCCTTCGTCATTAGCAGCCGGATGACCTGCACGCCCTCCTCGAGGCGCTCCGCCCGCTGCTTGATCGGGGGAAACGGAATCCCGAGCGCCTCGTGCTCGGGCTCGTGCCAGGCGGCGCCGACGCCCAGCTCGAGGCGTCCATTCGAGATGTGGTCTACCGTGATCGCCTCGGTCGCGAGGACCGACGGATGGCGGTAGGTGATCCCGGTCACCAGCACCCCGAGCCGGATCCGCGAGGTGACGGCGGCGAGGCCTGCCAGGAGCGTCCAGCCCTCCAGGCAGGGGCCCTCTGGATCGCCGTAAAGCGGGGAGAAGTGGTCGAAGACCCAGGCACCGTCGAATCCAGCCGACTCTGCGAATTGCACTCTTTCCACCAGCTCCGGCCACAGGAGTTGGTGCTGCGCGAGGTCTAGACCAATCCGCATTTCTCTGCCACAATACACACCGGTCTGCGCCAAGGTTTAACCGAACATTCATTTGGCTTTCGCCAAAGGTTCGCTGGGAAGGCGTCAAAGTGCTGGAGGGGTCGACAGATCGCATTCAGGGGAGGAGGAACATGATATTTCCCGCCGTACTCAAGAGTTCGCTCGCGAGGTTGATGACCGTCGGCTTGCTAGCGGCGGTAGCCACGGGCTTCGCGCCCGCGGCGGCTTCTGCCAACGGCTCGGGCGACCAGGAAGGCAACGCCAGCGGCTGTCACCTATCCCAGGACAGTGGTGTCAAGCACGTCATCTATATCCAGTTCGACAACACACACTTCACGCGTGACAACCCCAATGTTCCATCGGACCTCGAGCAGATGCCCAACCTGCTCAACTTCATCAAAAACAACGGCACGCTGGACATCAATCACCACACGCCACTGATCTCGCACACGGCGACCGACATCCTCACGTCGCTGACTGGCGTCTACGGCGACCGTCACGGCGTCCCTGTCGCCAACAGCTTCCGCTACTTCAACCCGGACGGGACCAGCAACCTTGGCGTCTCCTTTGCCTACTGGACCGCTCCAATCTTTGATCCCACTAGCAGCTCGCCGACGGACACGAAGTTCAATATGCTGACCGCGGGTGGTCAAAACGCGCCCGCGCCATGGGTACCGTTTACACGCGCGGGGTGCAATGTTGGCTCGGTCGCCACAGCTAACACGATCCTCGAGAACACCGCGATCGACATTCCGACCGTCTTCGGCGCCGGCTCGCCGCAAGCCCAGGAAGTGGCCAGCAATCCGAACCAGGCGTTCGCCGACTTTGTCGGCATCGGGGTTCACTGTGCCAAGGGCAACGCCCTCTGCGCTTCCGCGAACGGTGGTGCGGCAGACAAGCTCCCCCAGGAGCCCGCAGGCTATAACGGGTACAACGCGCTGTTCGGCCACAAGTACGTCGCGCCGCAGTTGAGCCCGGGCGGGCCGCTTCGTGACCTTAACGGCAACGTAATCCAGGACTCAGCCTCGCCCCCGCACGTCGGCTTCCCCGGATTCGACGGGATGTCCGCCGCCGTGTCCTTGTCATACGTTGCGGCCTTGCAGGAGCATGGCGTGCCGGTGACGTATGCCTACATCTCAGACGCGCATGACAACCACGCCGGCGCCGGAGCGTATGGCCCAGGCGAAGCTGGCTACGTCGCCGCATTGAAGGCGTATGACACAGCCTTCGGTAAGTTCTTCACCAGGCTTGCCAACGACGGGATCAATAAGAAGAACACATTATTCGTCTTCACGGCGGACGAGGGTGATCATTTTGGCGGCGGAACGCCGACGCCCGCGGGCTGCGACGGTGTGAATACGCCATGCAATTACAGCCGCGTTACGTGCCCGGCGACGAATCCACCGTCGTGCCCATCGAACAACATCGGCGAGACCAACGCCAACTTTGCGGGCTTGCTAAAGACCCAGCAAGGAATCAGCACGCCGTTCAAGGTGCATTCCGATAGTGCGCCGACCGTCTACATCACCGGAAACCCATCCAGAACGCAGCCTGTCACGCGCAACTTCGAGCAGGCCGCGGGCAAGCTGGTCGGTACCAATCCGCAGACCGGAGGCTCCGAGCAGATCATGACCGCGATGGCCGATCCGGTCGAGATGAAGCTGCTTCATATGGTGACTGCGGACCCCGCGCGAACGCCCAGCCTGACGTACTTCGCGCGGCCCGAGTACTTTCTCTTCGCCGCCGGCCTGAGCTGCGCGTCGCCATGCATTACCCAGAATCCTGGCTTCGCATGGAACCACGGAGACTTCCAGCCGGAGATCGTCACGACCTGGTTGGGCCTCGTCGGGCCCGGGGTTCGACACCTTGGGACAACCGGCAAGATCTGGTCGGATCACACCGACATTCGTCCGACCATGCTTGCCCTTACCGGTCTGCACGATGACTACGCCAGCGACGGTCGTGTCCTGGTTGAAGCACTGAAGGGCGATGGCCTGGCCGAGTCTCTCGGCGATAACCGCGACCTGTTCGTCAAGCTTGCCCAGGTCTACAAGCAGATCAACGCGCCGCTCGGACAGCTGGGCCTCACGACGCTGGCTCGGTCGACCCAGGCACTGCAGGGCGACGACGCGACGTACGCCACGATCGAGAGCCAACTGACCGCACTCAATGCCCAGCGCGACACCATTGCGAGCAAGATGATCGCAATGCTCAACGCCGCCGCCTTTGACGGCACGGCGATCAACGAACACCAGGCGCGCCAGTTGATCCAGCAAGGTGAAGACCTGCTCGATCAGGGGAACGACCAGAACAACCAGCAGGGCGACTAACGGCTGAGGGCCGGCGCGATCGCCGGCCCTCTCGTTTTCCTAAGGAGGGAACTGTGACTTCAGTCCGCACTCATCTTTACCGACGGTTGGCGCGCTTCGCGGCGGTGGCCGTCCTTCCCATGGCAATGCTGGCGATCGGCTCGACGCCGCTCGCCGCGCAGGCGGCAAAACCGACCACGGGCTGTCAGCTGAATTCGGCCGGTGGCGCGATCAAGCACGTCATCCAACTCCAGTTCGATAACGTCCATTTCCGCCGCGACAACCCGAATGTCCCCTCGGACATCGAGCAGATGCCGAATCTCTACAACTTCCTGGTCGGCAGCGGGACCGTCCTGAACAACCACCACACGCCGGTGATCTCGCATACCGGCACGGACATCCTGACGACGCTGACGGGGGTCTACCCTGATCGGCACGGTCAGCCGGTCAGCAACACGTTCCTCTTCTATGGTCCCGACGGCACCGCCCATACTGCCCTGTCGTTCGCCTACTGGACGGACCTGGCCCAGGCCTTCGACGGAACCGCGGAGAACAAATACAACCTGGTCGACGCCCAGGGCAACGATCCGCCGGCCCCCTGGGTGCCCTATACCCGTGCCGGGTGCAACTTCGGCGCGGTTGGCACGGCGAACATCGAGCTGGAGCGCATCGCCAACGTCGCGACCGTCTATGGAGCGGGCTCGCCGGAAGCGATCCAGGCGTCGGACACATCCGACAACGGTCAGGCAAAGACCACGGCCGACTTCATCGGGGTCGCCATTCACTGCGCGAAAGGCGCGGCGCTCTGCGCCGGCTCGAACCGCGGGGTCGCCGACGCGCTGCCGGCCGAGCCCGGCGGTTATACGGGTTTCAATGGCCTCTTCGGGCACAAGTATGTGGCGCCCAGGATCAGCGCCACGCTACCGATGACCGACCTCGACGGCAACACGATTGCCAACAGCGCGGCCGATGGGACGCAGTACCCGGGCTTTCCGGGCTTCAACGGAACGTCCGCCGCCGTCTCGCTCGCCTACGTCGCCGCCATGCAGGAGCACGGCGTCCCGATCACGACCGCCTACATTTCCGCCGTCCACGAGCACGTCGATACGGGCCTTGGCCCGGGCGACCCGGTGTACGAGCAGAACCTGCGCCGTTACGACGAGGCCTTCGGCAAGTTCTTTGCCCGGCTCGCCGCGGACGGCATCAACAAGTCGAACACGCTGTTTGTCGTGACGGCCGATGAGAACGACCACTTCGTCGGCGTTGGGCCCAGCAATCCCGGCTGCAACGGCGTGGTGGTGACCTGCACTTACGATCCCACCAAGCTCGGCAGCGTCGAAGTCGCGCTCGACACGCTCCTTCAACAGCACGGGATCACGACCGGCTTCGGGCTCAAGGGGGATTCCGCGCCGGACTACTACGTCGACGGCAATCCCGCCCCGAACGATCCCAGGGTGCGGCAGATGGAGCGCGTCGCCGGAACGCTAATGGTCGTTAATCCACTCACGGGAAAGACGGAGCGGCTCGCCGACTTCATGGCCGATCGCGCAGCATTGCGCGCCCTGCACATGGTGACGTCCGATCCCTTGCGGACGCCGACCTTCACCCAGTTCAACAAGCCGGACTACGAAGGGGTGGCCGGCGGTCTCGACTGCGGCACGCCCACTGACACCGTGATCCAGTGCCAGGCGATCGAGACCTGGCACCATGGTGACATCCAGCCGCAGATCACGACCACCTGGCTAGGGCTGGTGGGACCCGGCGTGCGTCACCTGGGCGTCAACAACCAGGTCTGGTCGGACCACACCGACACCAGGCCAACCACCCTGGCGCTGGTCGGGCTGCGGGACGACTACCGGCATGACGGCCGCGTCCTGCTCGACGTGCTGGACCGGAACGCCGTCAAGATTCGCGGCAACCGGGAGGCGCTGATCGCGCTCGGCCAGATTTACAAGCAGCTCGACGCGCCGGTCGGCGCCTTTGGGACGGCAGTCGTCAGCGCGGACACCCGTGCCGTCATCGGTGGCACGCCGAGCGACGATAGCCGTTACGTCGATTTCGAGACGAAGCTCACCAATCTGACCAACGATCGTGACGCGCTCGCCCGGCAAATCTCAACGCTGCTCGAGTCCGCGACCTTCGGGCCGAGCGAGGACGACCACGCCGACCGGCAAGACGGAGGCGATGGATCGGTCAAGAAGTTGCTTCGGCAGGCAAACGCGATCATCGATCGAGCGAACAACCTGGCGGGCGCCGAGTAGCGCGGGAGCCAATCGAGAGGGAGGCTGGCGCGTGTGCCAGCCTCCAATTATTCTGAGCTGCGTGCAACCGACATTCTTTGCGACTGCCGCGGAATTGCGCCACTGGCTCGAAGAGAACCACGCGACGGCAAATGAATTGCTGGTGGGGTTTTACAGGCGGGGTTCGGGAAAACCGAGCATCACCTGGCAGGAGCTCGTTGACGAAGAACTCTGCTTCGGCTGGATCGACGGCGTCCGCAAGGGCATCGATGAGGTCAGCTATTCGAATCGGATAACCCCTCGCAAGCCACGCAGCACCTGGAGCGCGATCAACATTGCGCGCGCGAACGAGCTGATCGCGCTGGGGCGCATGCGCCCGGCGGGCCTCAAAGCTTTCGAGCGGCGGACCGATGACCGGTCGGCGATCTACAGCTACGAGCAGCGAACGAAGGCCAGGCTGAGCCCTGAAGCGGAGCGGTCGTTTCGCGCCAACAAGAAGGCCTGGGCGTCCTTCCAGGCCCAGCCACCCTCGTACCGGCGCGCTGCCACCTGGTGGGTGATCAGCGCCAAGCGAGAGGAAACGCGGCGAACACGGCTGGCGACACTGATCCGCGACTCGCAGGACGGGCGCTCGATCCGGCCGCTCAGCAGGGAGCCGGGCCCATAATCGCTGGGTGAGGCCGCCTGCGGCGGGACGAGACTCGGCTTGGCCGTTGTGGGTCGTCGTCTCCGTCATCGGGGCCGTACTTGGAACACTCGCCGCGTGGCCAGTCCGCGCGCTATTGAGTGATCCGGCCCCGGCCTGGGTGGTCGCGGCGTTGCGCGATCTCGGGACGATCGTGACGGCACTGATCGCCGCGGGTGCGCAATGGCTGCTTCTTCGCCGCTACCGGTTGGACGTGTACTGGTGGGTGCCAGCGACCGTGGCGGCCACTTTCCTCGCCGTCCTCGTGGTGATTCCGACTGTGGGCCGGCTGATGGTCCCCCCGGGGGGTTCGATCCTTACGGGCGGCGCGGTCATGGCGGGAGGTGCCGCAGTCGGTGCTGCGGGCCTTGTGATCGGCGCAGCTCAGGCTTTCGTTCTGCGGGCTTCCCGCGGAAACATCGCATGGGCATGGATTCCCGTCACCGGCATCGGAGGTGGACTGGCCGGGGCGGTGACCAGCGCGGTGTCCATCCAACTGCCTGTCCTTCCTGCGTTGGCTACCATCGGCCTGCTTTCCGCCGTTGGTGCGCTTCTGATCTCGGGCAGCCAGGCGCCCGTCCTCCGTCGGATTCTGTCTTGAGCGTGAACGCGACACGCAGCTGTCAACGACCGACCCTATAGTTACGGGCGAACGTGAAATCCGGGCCGCGCACCATCTTTGCCTGCCAGGAGTGCGGCAACCAG
>DATEHI010000089.1:0-23659 GCA_035279665.1 Candidatus Dormiibacterota bacterium
GCCATGACCGCCTTGTACCGCTGCTCTCCCACGCTCAACTCCTTCATGCGTGGGAGTGTCAAGCATCAGCCGACACCGGTGTAAGGCATCAGCCGAAACTGTGTCAACCATCAGCCGAACACGTTTTGTCGTGTATCAGCCGGATTCACACACTGAGGGTGGGCCGACGGCCGGATTCGAACCGGCGACCCGCTGTTTACAAAACAGCTGCTCTGCCAGCTGAGCTACGTCGGCGTGCGTTCCGATTATATGAGCGGGTCGCCGCCCCACCGGGCCCTCCCCCGGCGGGGGGAGGGATTCATCAAGAGGTCGCGACCGTCGTGTGGGCCGGTTCCAACGGATTGACGGTCACCAGGTTCACGGGGAGGCTGTCATTCAGGAACGTCGTGACGAAGGTACTCCGGGTCGGGTCCCACCAGGTGATCAGGTACTTCGGGCCGGGTGGGATGCCTCCAGGAATGGAAAAGTTGCCCTTGGCGTCGGTGGTCGCCTGGTAAATATGGCCGCCCGAATCGTCGTAGGTGTGGGCCTTCACGATCTTCCAGTGGCTGGCGATCCGCACCAGGCGGTTGGCCACCGGCGTCGGGTTCTGATCGCTCACGATCAGCAGGCCGGTTAGCGGCTGGTTCGCCTGCAGCGCGGCGTTCCCCTGCGTCGCCCAGCTGGTCGCGGGATATGTCGTCACCAGTTCGGTCATGGCGTCGCGCGCCTGCTGGAATCGCATTTGCCCCACGAAGGCGATGCCTGCGTTGTACAACGTCTGCGGCAGCGACGAGGCCTGCGCCAACTTGGCGTCCGGGCTGTCGGGGAATTCCTTGACGAGGTTCTCGTACCACATCAGCGCACTCGGGTAATCGATCGGCTGCTGCTGCAGGTACCACTTGGCGAAGCCGGCATAAGCGGCTGCCAGCCCGGCGTTGGTCGAGGCCGTCAGGTTCCCGGTCGGATCGACGGCGGCGACCTGGCGGTATTTGTCGATTCCGGCCTGGAACTGGTTGCTCGCTACCAGGGACTGACCCCAAGCGTGGAAAAGGTCGGCGAGCGCCGCGTTTCCGCGGACGGCCCAGTCGGCGATGCCGCTCTTGATGGCCGCTCGAAGCTGGGTCTCGCTGTCTGCGAACTTGCCTTGCTGCGTGAGCTGGACGCCCCAGACGAAATGCGTTTGGGCGGTGCCGGCCTTCGCCCGGTCCGCGAGGTCGCCAAGCAGGAGCCGCGAGACCGGGTTCCCGGCCACCGACTGCGCCGTCCCGAATTGGCTCAGGGCCCGGCTATAAGCGCCATCCGCCTCCGAGGTCTGGGCCTGCGACAGCTGGTTGTTGGCGAACGCATAGGTCGCGCACGGAATGGCTATCAGCAGCAGGGCGATGCCGACCGGCAAGAGGAAGAGGCGGGTGCGGCGCGGTCGGCTGGCAGGCTGGTCCGGACCGGCCGGCGCGTATTGGGCTGCCTGGCTCATGCGACTGGGGCGAATAACGAGTTGACCTTCACGAGCCTGCGCCGGTACACTGATGGACCGGCATTGTTGAGTTTGTGAATCCAGTAAGTCAACTTTAAGGAGAAGAGGCAATATGGCCAAGTCCGCGACTGAGCTCAAGGAAACTGAGTACGCGCATCCCGAAGTACTGGTCGACACGGCCTGGGTCGCTGAGCACGCCAACGACCCCAAGGTCAAGCTCGTCGAAGTCGACGTCGATACCTCGGCGTACGACAGTGGTCACGTCAACGGTGCGATCGGGCTCGACTGGCGCAAGGATCTGCAGGCGCGGCCGGTGCGCGACCTGCTGCCCAAGGCGGAGCTCGAGAAGCTCCTTTCCTCCAAGGGCATCAGCAACGAGGACACCATCGTCGTTTACGGCGACAACAACAACTGGTTTGCCGCGTGGTTCGTCTGGAATCTCAAGTACTACGGCCACAAGGACGCCCGGCTGATGAATGGCGGCCGGAAGAAATGGCAGGACGAGGGTCGCGAGCTTTCCAACAATGATCCGACCATCAAGCCGGCCAGCTATACGGCGGGCCAGCCGGACAGATCCATCCGGGCACTTCGCGACGAGGTCCTGGGCGACCTGGGCAAGGCCGGCGTGGCGCTGGTCGACGTCCGCTCCCCAAAGGAATATAGCGGTGAGCTGCTGGCGCCGGAGAATCTCCCGCAGGAAGGGGCGCAACGCGGCGGGCATATCCCGGGCGCGGCCAACATTCCCTGGGCGCAGGCGGTCCGCGAGGACGGCACCTTCAAGTCCGCGTCCGAATTGAAGGAGCTGTACGAGGCAAAGGGCGTGACCGCGGGCAAGGCGGTCATTGCGTATTGCCGGATCGGGGAGCGCTCCTCCCACACCTGGTTCGTCCTTCACTACTTGCTCGGCTATCCCAATGTCCGCAACTACGACGGTTCCTGGACCGAGTGGGGGAGCCTGATCGGCGCTCCCATCGAACGATAAGACTCGCCTAAAACGCACCGCAAGAAGTCACGGCCGAATGACGGTCGTGACTTTTTGCCACATGGCGTGACCTCGCGAGCGGTGTAGCGTTATGGGATCGGCGAGAGCGGGTGGCCGGCTTCCTTAGGAGGGGTGCCGTCCCGGACGCTGCCTGACAAAAGAGGGGTGTCGGTCGGTGAGGGGTTTGCGACGTTTGGTCTTCGTTCTCGTCGTCGGCGGACTGCTGGCGGCCGTCCCCCTGTCTGCGGTTGCCAGCGAAAACCTCCTCGCGAGTAACGTCCAGCGGGCGGAGGTTGGCTTCAACCAGGCGCTGGCGGACGCGATCCGCAGAGGATTGGATACGGGTGCGGTCGACACGCTGACGTGGCGGTTCACCCAGGTCCAGGCGATCAAGGCGTCGTCCTGGTGGCAGATGCCGATCACCGATCACCGCAAGCTCGACGCACTCAATCAACTGGACGCCGACCTGCACGCGCTCTACGAGAAGCAGGTCGCTGAGACCAGGGATACGCTGGATCGCCAGCTTCACCGCTGGAACGCCATGTTGGCCGAGGCGCAGAGCGCCGGCGTCTCGGTCGATGGCCTCGAGGCGAACTCCGCGCAGTTCTCGAAGGTGGGCGCCGAGGCTACCACGCCAAATCAACTGCTCGCGCTCGCCTCTGTCTTGAGTCAACAGTACTGGATCCTCGACGGGCGGCTGGCGGCCTTCCGGACGGCCCGCGCTCAGGTGGACGCAGCGATCGAGTCCGCCAGCTCTCTCGTGGCGAACGCCACCCAGTACCCGCAGCTGAGCCTTGCCGCCTTCAACACGCAGATCAGCGACGCGAAAACGGCGCTGGCATCGGTGCATAGCGCCGACGCCTTCGCACCGATCCTGGCGCAGGTCCAGCAAACGGCAGTCGGCGTCCAGGGGTTGCTCGATTCGCGCACCGCCGCCTTCAACCAGTTGGCGGACACGCGGTCGACACTTGCCTCCGCGCAGTCGATCGGGGCGGCACTCGGCAACCACCCGGGCACGATCAACTATCTGGCCGGGCAGCTTTCGGGAGCCGCCGATCAGGTCACGTTCCAATCGATTGCGGGTCAGCTCTATCAGGAGAAGCAGTCTCTGGCCAGCGCCATCTACCTCAAACAGCAGGTCCCAATCTCCTACAACGCCGGCGTCGGCAAGGTGATCGTGGTCTCCCTGTCCCGGCAGGTGCTCACCGCCTTCCAGGATGGCAATGCAGTCCTCACCACCTTCGTCGCGACGGGCCGCCCCCAGCTGCCGACCCCGCCGGGTGTCTACCGCATCTTCGCCCGGTATTCGCCCTACAAGATGATCTCGCCCTGGCCCTACGGCAGCCCCTGGTGGTACCCGCCGTCCTGGACCAACTGGGCCATGGAGTTCATCGGCGGCGGATACTTCATCCACGACGCCCCCTGGCGCTCCTGGTACGGTCCCGGCTCCAACCTCTATAACGGCACCCATGGTTGCGTGAACGTGCCTTACAGTCCCATGGCCACGCTGTGGAACTGGGCGCCCAATGGCACAACCGTCGTCGTCCAGTACTAGCGACCGATACCTTACTTATATAAGGCGGGGGCCGGCGCGCCCCCGCTTCGGTTTTAGGCGATGACGTCATTGACGATGGCCCCAAACTCTGCTATGATTTGAACTCGCCTAGCAGTTGCTAGGTCTTTTTTGTGTCTGGAGCCTTTCATCCCCTGGAGATTCAATGCCTGCCTTAGCGTCGATCATCACCCTGCAGTGTCAGACCTGTAAGGAGCGCAACTACACCACCGTCAAGAACAAGAAGAACGACCCCGACCGGCTCGAGGTCAAGAAGTTCTGCCCGCGGTGCCGCAAGCATACGGCCCACCGGGAAACCAAGTAGCGTGGCAGCAACCTTCTTATACTGTTGGCGCCGACCGGCACAGGGGTGTAGCTCAGTTGGTAGAGCAGCGGTCTCCAAAACCGCGGGTCGGGCGTTCGAGTCGCTCCACCCCTGCCAGACTCAGGTATAACTACCATGGCCAAAGCTGTTCCGACCGAACCAAGGGCGAATAGAGTGCAACGCACCACAACTCCCGCACCGCGCCGGGGTATCATCCGGAACTTCGAGGACATCCTCAGCGAGCTCCGCAAGGTGATCTGGCCTAGCTGGGGCGAGCTCCGCACGATGACGTTTGTCGTGATCGTGACGGTGGTAGTGGTGTCCCTGATGCTTGGACTGATCGACTACGTGTTAACGCAAACGCTCGTAAAACTGGAGTTCCCCAAAGTTGGCTGAGGCAGAGTTGAACGGCAAAACGCAAGAGGCGCAAGGCACGCCCGCGCCGGCAAAGCCGCGCGGTCGCCGCCCCGCCCCCAAAGAAGCTGCTGAAGCCGGCCGCATCTGGACCGGCGAGCGAGTGTCGGTCGGCGAAGGCCATCCGGCCCCGCCCGAAACCCCGTCGTCGCCGCCGGTCGCCGTTGTTCCGGCGGGCGAGGCCAAGCCGGTCCCCGCCGAAGGGGAGCCGCACTGGTACGTCGTCCATGCCTATTCCGGTCACGAAGAGAAGGTGCGCAACAACCTGATGAAGCGCGTCGACTCGATGGACATGCACGACCGGATCTTCGAGGTGCTCGTCCCCACCGAAGACGTCATCGAGATCAAAGACGGCCAGCGCCGTCACGTCGCCAAGCGAACCTTCCCCGGCTACATCCTGGTCAACATGATCATGTCGGACGAGTCCTGGTACGTGGTGCGGAACACGCCCGGCGTGACCAGCTTCGTCGGCTCCGGCAACAAGCCGGTGCCGCTGCAGGAGAAGGAGATCAAGTCGATCCAGAAGCAGATCAAGGCGGAAGCGCCCAAGGTGCGCGTCGAGTACCAGGTGGGCGAGAACGTGCGCGTCATCGATGGACCGTTCTCGGACTTCCACGGCAAGGTCGATGAGATCAACGCCGACAAGGGCAAGCTCAAGGTGCTGGTGAACATGTTCGGCCGGGAGACACCGGTCGAGCTGGACCTCCTCCAGGTGGAGCGGTTGAAGTAATGGCAAAGAAGAAAGTAAAGGCGATGGTCAAGATCCAGATGGAGGCGGGCAAGGCCACGCCCGCGCCGCCGGTGGGCACCGCGCTCGGCCCGCACGGCGTCAACATCATGGAGTTCGTCAAGACCTATAACGACCGCACCGCGTCGATGGCCGGCCAGGTGATCCCGGTCGAGATCACCATCTTCGAGGACCGCACCTTCACCTTCGTGACCAAGACCCCACCCGCCGCAGCCCTGTTGAAGAAAGCGGCCGGTGTGGAGAAGGGCTCAGCCAAGCCGAACAAGGAGAAGGTCGGCAAGGTGAGCAAGCAGCAGGTCCGCGAGATCGCGCAGCTCAAGCTGAAAGACCTCAACGCCTACGACGTGGAGGCGGCGATGAAGATGATCGAGGGGACGGCGCGATCACTTGGCATCGAGGTGTCTGCCTGATGCCGCAAGCGCGTGGCAAGAAATACAAGGAAGCCGCCAAGGCCATCGAGCGCAACGAGCAGTACGCGCCCGATGAGGCGGTGCGGCTCGTGCTCAAGAGTTCGACCTCGAAATTCGACGGCTCGATCGAGGCGCACCTGCGGCTTGGCGTCGACCCGCGCCACGCCGACCAGATGGTCCGCGGCTCAGTAGTGTTACCGCATGGCACCGGCAAGAAGCGCCGGGTGCTGGTGTTTGCCACAGGCGAGAAGGCCCGCGAGGCGAGCGAGGCTGGAGCCGACTACGTCGGCGCCGAGGATCTCGTCAAGCGGATCCAGGAAGGCTGGCTCGACTTCGATGTCGCGCTGGCGACGCCCGACATGATGGGCCAGGTCGGCCGGCTGGGCAAGATCCTGGGGCCGCGTGGCCTGATGCCGAACCCGCGGGCGGGCAGCGTCACCTTCGATATCGGCCGGGCGGTTAAGGATATCCAGGGGGGCCGGATCGAGTACCGCGTCGACAAGACGGGCATCATCCACACCAACATCGGCAAGGCTTCCTACAGCGAAACGCAGCTGAAGGATAATTTCGCCGCGCTGATGGACGCGGTGGTGCGCGCCAAGCCGAGCTCGGCCAAAGGGCAGTACCTGAAGTCCGTCTACCTGTCGCCGACGATGGGGCCGAGCGTGCCCGTTGACCCGGCCGCCGCCGGTCGGATGAGCTAGCCACAACCCGGCGACCGAATGGCTAACACGAAAACTGGGGATCCCGCAGTCGATACCTTTCTCAAGGGCTACGCCCCACAGGTGCGAGAGATCGCCGTCAAGGCGCGCGAGGTGATCTTCTCGGTGATGCCGGATGCGACAGAGAAGGTCTATCCCGGTTGGAAGGTGATCCAGTACGGCAGCGGTGCGGACATGAAGTCCGTCTTCGCGGCGATCTCGCCGCAGCGTGAGCGGGTCAACCTCGGGCTGGCAAACGGTGCCGGGTTGCCGGATCCGGAGGGATTGCTCGAGGGCACGGGGGTCGGGATCCGGCACGTCAAGTTGACATCGCCCGAGGCGGCGGGTGCCCCGGCGGTCAAGGAGCTGATTCGTGGCGCATTGCAGGCATTGAAGAACGGCGGCTGATATACTGTCGCTCCGCGACAATAAGCGGCCCCGGTGTGGAAAGGCCGCGTGAAAGTGAATAGCCGAAGACCGCTGGTGCCGGCCCGACCGGCTTAATGTCCAGCGCAGGCGAGCAGGATGCGATAACGGCCTCCTCGCCTGTTGAGCGAAGGAGGTTTTTTATTGGCCACAGGACTCAAGAAGAAAGACGAGAAGATCGATAAGAAGGCGGAGAAGGCCGCGACCGTCGCGGACATCACCGCCCGGCTGAAGGCCACGTCGACTGCGGTGCTCGCCGACTATCGCGGCATGAGCGTCGGGCAGATGCGGGACCTCCGCAGCAAACTGCGGGGCGGCGGCATCGAGATGATCGTGGTAAAGAACACCCTCGCGCGCCGCGCCGCCACGGCAGCGGGCTACGAACCGCTCAGCGCCGAGCTGGTCGGCCCGATCGCGATGTTGTTCGCCGTCGATGACGTTTCGGCGCCGGCCCGCATCCTCAACGAGTTCATCCGTGCCAACCGCAAGATGGTGATCAAGGCTGGCCTGCTCGAAGGCCAGGTGATCAACGCCAACGCCGTCACCGAGCTCGCCGACCTCCCGTCCCGCGAGATCCTGCTGAGCCGCCTACTGGGTGCGATGCAAGCTCCCCTGGGCAACCTGGCCAGTATCCTGCAGGCCCCGATCTCCACGCTCGCCCGTACGATCGACGCCGTTCGTATCCAGAAAGAATCGCAGTCGCCGGCCCCCGCGCCGGCCGCAAGTTAGGAGGAACCAATGGCAAAAGTCAGTGTCGACGATTTCGTCTCCGCGCTGAAGGAATGGACCGTGGTGGACGTCATGAACGCCATCAAGGCCATCGAAACCGAGTTTGGCGTAACGGCCGCGGCCCCCGTGGCCGTGGCGGCGGCGCCGGCCGGCGGCGGGGCGGCCGCAGCTGCTCCGGAAGCCGAGCAGACCGAGTTCCAGGTGGTGTTGACCTCGGCGGGGGACGCCAAGATTGGCGTGATCAAGGTCGTCCGCGAGATCACCGGTCTCGGTCTCAAGGAAGCAAAGGATCTGGTCGACCAGGCGCCCAAGCCGGTCAAGCAGGGCGTCAACCGCGAAGAGGCAGAAGCGGTCCTCAAGAAGCTGAAGGACGCAGGCGCCGGCGCCGAAATCAAGTAGCGGGAAGGGGATTGATCCCCTCCCCACCCTCGCTGCGGGAAATGTGAGGTCGTGGCCAGGCACCTGATCTCGACGGAGGGCCCGATGGTTGACGCTCAGGCCGCGTCGATCACGGCCTGCCTCGCCGAAGGCAAGCAGGGATTCTGGCTGGACATCGAGAACCCCGACGACTCGGACTACGAGCTGCTCGAGAAGACCTTCAAATTTCACCCGCTGGCGCTCGAGGACATCCGCCACCAGAACCAGCGACCAAAGCTCGACGAGTACACCGGCTACGTCTTCGTTGTCCTCTTCACCGCCGAGTTCGATGGCGAGCAGATCCAGATCCGTGAGCAACACCTCTTTCTCTCGCCGCAGTACCTGGTCAGCGTCCACCTCGAGCCCTCGCCGCCGCTCGACCGGCTTCGAGAGCGGATCAAAGCCAACCCCGACCTCGCCCACCGCAACCTGCCGTTTCTCTTTTATCTGGTGGTTGACCAGCTGGTCGACGCCATCTTCCCGGTGATCGACCAGGTGGATGACGCTACCGAGCGGCTCGAGGAGAGCATCGTGCTCAAGGCTGAACCGGCCAGCCTGGGTGTTCTCACCAGCCTGAAGCGGGCGGTGATCGACCTGCGCAAGGTGCTGGGGGCGCAGCGGGACGTCTTCCAGCGGCTGACCACTCACACGCTCGGCTTCGAAGGCGGACAGGACATGACGATCTATTACCGGGACGTCTACGACCACATCATTCGCCAGTACGAGACCGTTGACTCGCTGCGCGATCTGCTCAGCAGCGCGATGGACGTCTACCTGTCGACCGTGTCCAACCGGCTCAACCAGGTCATCACCCGGCTCACCGTCTTTGCCACGCTGTTCCTGCCGCTGACCTTCATCACGGGCTTCTTTGGCATGAACTTCGCCTGGCTGGTGGCTCATATCGCGCCGACCTGGACCTTCTGGGTGCTGGCGGTGGGCGTCATGCTGGCAACGACCGCCCTTCAGCTCCTGTATTACCGCCGCCGGGGCTGGATCTAAGGATCGTCCCAGGTCAGGACTTCGTCAGATCGGCGATCCGGCAGGGAATGTCGGTGTCCTCGTCAAGGTGGTAGCTGGCGCAGATCCGGTGGTAGCCGTCGGCGATCGTAACGGAGACATCGGAGGTCAACTGCCCACGAACCAGCAGCACGGGAGACAGCTGCTTTCCTGACTTGACTTTCTTGAGATCGCTGGCGACGTGAAAATTTTCGGGGAGCAGCGCCGGTAGCCGGCTGGCGCGGAGGAGATCCTTCGCCTTTCGGGTGACGAGCGGAGCCGCGCGGAGCCGGCGGACGACTCGCTTGGCCTGGGCGGGCGGCATGAGCAGGCTCAGATAGTCCTCGGCCGCGGGGTAGTCATGGTCGTCGGGTACTTTCTTCCAGGTCTCTTTCGCGGCCTTGGCGGGCATAACTGGAGCGTACTACCTTGGCGGCGCCGGCTCGTTGGGGGCCGCGCGGGCGAGCAGCAGGGCGCCGGTCGTCGCGGGGATCAGGCTGAGCAAACCGCCCGCGACGAGGGCGGTCGCGACCGGTGGGCTGAGCGCCCCCGTGGCTAGCGCGAGCGCGGCGGCCGCGGCGGGCAGACCAAGCTGCGCTGAGGCGAGCAGGCCAACCGAAAGCCGATGCTGTTTGCCCGCGGCGATCGCCGCCACCAGGTGGACCCCCGTGGCGGCCAGCGCCAGCGCAACGGCCAGGGCGATGGCGGAAGGTGAGTGGATCAATCCTTTCAAGTCGAGACTGGCGCCTAGCAGGACGAAGAAGGCCGGGACGAAGAACCCGCTTGCCAGCCCCGTGAGTTCGAGTGTGAGGCGGTGCGGCTGACCAAACCGGCGGAGGACGATGCCGGCGGCGAAGCCCGCCACCAGGAGGCTTGCGCCGGTGTGCTCGGCAATGGCTCCGAGGGAGAGCAGCATCAGCACGGAAAGCCGAAGTCGCAGGGCCCAGTGGCGCTCCTTTGATAGCCGTTTGGCCTCCTGGGCCAGGGCGGATCCAAAGAACCGGCGACCAGACACAATGATCAGCGCAGCGGCGGCGATGATGAACGCGTCGCCGAGCAGCGCTGCCGGGATATGGCTGGCGCTGGTCAGGGCGAGAGGCATCAACAGTGCGGTGACGGCGTCGGCGAGCGCGATCCAGCTGATGACGAGCGCGACGGCGGGACCCGTCAGGCCCTCTTCGCGAATGGTGGGCAATGCGACGGCGGCCGAGCTCCCGGCGAGCAGGACGATAAACAGCGCCGCCCGGGTGGATCCCAGCCAGGCGCCGATGAGGAGGCCGGCCGGGATGGCCACCAGCAGCGTCACCAGGAAGGCGAGCCCCGCCCGCACGGCGCTCTCCCGCAGCAGCTTCGAGCCAAGATCGATCTCGGTTCCCGATTCGAGCATGAGCATCGCGAACCCGAGCGAGGCGATCACGGGAAAGGGCTGCGCTGCCGGGTCGATCAGGTGCAGGGCGGTCCGCCCGAGCAGGATCCCGCCGATGAGCTCACCAACCAGCACGGGAACCCGCAACCGGCGGCCGGACGCGAGGAGCGGGCCGAGGAGGCCGGCCAGCACGACGAGCGTCAGGTCGCCGTACATCGCCTAGTTATACCGGTCGGCCGGAGCTCCCTAAGCTTTGGCGGGCAGATGCCGTTGTTCTTCCCGGAGGGCCAACCATGTTCCGCTGGATGCTCTTCTTCGTGTTGATCCTGGCCGGGATTCTGGCCTTCGTGACCTGGGTCATGGGGGTGCCGATTCCAGGCCTTTCCCAGTTCGGCATCCAGCAGCCGACGTCGCCCTTTGGGCCCTGAGTGGGGGGCGGCCCGGCAGGGTCCGGCGGAGTTTCGCAACCTCTTCCCCTGGGGGAGATGGAGTGCTAGACTAACCGCCGATTAGTCTGACGGATTTCAGATCGGCGACCTGACCCGATTCCCGCCCCAGGGAACCCGCCCTGGGCCGCTCGCGAAGCTATCCCGGTTTCGCGGCGAGTATGTTTGCGCGTTTGACAGCCTGGGTAGGCTTCTGTTACGATTGCCGTTCGGTGCTTCCAGGGTTGCTTTTCCGCGTCCCTAGCACTACCGGTCTGCCCACCATTTTTTCCTGCTTCATCTAAAGGAGAGTCCATGATTCAGCCTTCCTCCAACGGCTCTTCTCGCGTCAGCTACGGTCGTATTCCGGACATGCTCCCAGTCGCCGAGTTGATCGAGACCCAGATCCGGTCCTTCAACTGGTTCAAGCGCGAAGGGCTTCGCGAGCTGTTCGAAGAGATCAACCCGATCACCGACTACACCGGCAAGAACTACGAGCTGAAATTCCTGGACTACGAGTTCGGCCAGCCAAAGTTCGACAAGGAGGAGTGCCGCAACCGCGACATGACGTTCGCGGCCCCGCTTCGGATCAACACCCGGCTGACGATCCGAACCGGCGAGAACGCCGGCGAGATCAAGGAATCGGAAGTCTTCATGGGTGACTTCCCGATCATGACCGAGGAAGGCACCTTCATCGTCAACGGCACCGAGCGGGTGGTCGTCTCCCAGCTGGTTCGTTCCCCGGGGATCTACTTCACCAGCAGCGAGGACCGGGCCTCGGGCCGGATGCTCTACGCTGCCAAGCTCATCCCGAACCGGGGCGCGTGGCTCGAGATCGAGACCTCCGGCAAGGACGTGCTGACCGTCAAAATCGACCGTAAGCGGAAGATCCCCGTCACCACCCTGGTGCGCGCGCTCGGCTACGGCAGCAACAACGAGATCAAGGCGCTCTTCGCCGACGTCGATAGCAATGGCGAGCACAAGTTCATTCAGTCGACCCTGGAGAAGGACTCCTCGACCGACGTCAATGACGCCCTGGTCGAGATGTACAAGAAGATCCGCCCCGGTGACCCGCCAACCGTCGACAATGCGCGGGCCTTGATGACGGCGCTCTTCTTCAACCCACGCCGCTTCGATCTCTCGAAGGTGGGTCGTTTCAAGCTGAACCGCCGACTGGGCCTGGGAACGGACATGAACGTTCGCACCCTTTCCAACGACGACTTCATCGCCATCATCCGCAAGCTGATCGAGCTGAACAACGGCACCGGTGAGCCGGACGACATCGACCACCTGGGCAATCGCCGGGTGCGCGCCGTCGGCGAGCTGCTGCAGAACCAGTTCCGCATGGGCTTGATCCGGATGGAGCGCATCATCAAGGAGCGTATGACGATATGCGACGCGGCCACCGTGACCGCGGCCAGCTTGATCAACGCGCGCCCCGTGGTGGCGGCGATCAAGGAGTTCTTCGGATCGAGCCAGCTCTCCCAGTTCATGGACCAGACCAATCCACTGGCCGAGCTGACGCACAAGCGCCGCCTGTCGGCGTTGGGCCCCGGCGGCCTCTCCCGCGAGCGCGCCGGCTTCGATGTCCGCGACGTTCACCACTCGCACTACGGCCGGATTTGCCCGATCGAGACCCCGGAAGGTCCGAACATCGGCCTGATCGGCTCGCTGGCGACCTTCGCGCGCGTCAACGAGTACGGCTTCATCGAGACGCCGTTCCGCCGCGTGTATAGCACGATGCCCGCCGATAAGGCGCACCGCGACAAGCTGGTGGGCCGGACGCTGCGCGACGACGTGCTGGATCCCGCCAACCGCAAGAGCAAGCTCGCCAAGAAGGGCGATCTGCTCGACCGCGACCTGGTGGAGTCGCTGGTGAAGGCGAAGGTCGGCGATATTCCGATCAACGCCTGGGTCTCCGACGAGGTCGAGTTTCTGTCGGCCGACGAAGAGGACCACTTTATCGTGGCGCAGGCGAACGCGCCACTCGACAAGGACGGTCACTTTACTGAGGAGCGGACCACCGCCCGCACCAAGAACCTCTTCCTGGTGGCGGAGGTCAACCGCATCGAGTACATGGACGTGTCGCCCAAGCAGACGGTCAGTGTCGCGACCGCGTTGATCCCGTTCCTGGAGCACGACGATGCGAACCGCGCCCTGATGGGCTCGAACATGCAGCGCCAGGCGGTGCCGCTCGTCGTGACCGAGGCGCCGATCGTGGGCACCGGCATGGAATGGGCCGCCGCCAAGGACTCCGGCGAGTTGATCGTGGCAAGGGTGGACGGCACGGTCGTGTCATGCGCCGCCCCGCCGCCGGCGGATTCGCCCGCGGCCAAACTGGATAGTTTCAAGCGCGAGCTTGGCATCCTGCTGAAGCCGGATGATGGCTCGGCGGAGCAGTGGTACCCCATCCACAAATTCGAACGCTCCAACCAGGGGACCTGCCTCTCGCAGCGCGTCATCGTCAAGGCCGGTCAGCATGTCGCAGCCGGCACGCCCCTGGCGGACGGCCCGGCCACCTCCGAAGGTGAGCTGGCGCTCGGCCGCAACATCCTGGTGGGCTTCATGCCCTGGGAGGGGTACAACTACGAAGACGCGATCCTGATCTCTGAGTCGGTCGTCCGCGAGGACAAGTACACCTCGATTCATATCGAGGAGTACGAGATCGAGGCACGCGACACCAAGCTGGGCCCTGAGGAGATCACGCGCGACATCCCCAATGTCAGCGATGAGACCCTGAAGAACCTCGACGAGCGCGGCATCGTCTACATCGGTGCCGAGGTCCACCCGGGCGACATCCTGGTGGGCAAGATCACGCCGAAGGGCGAGTCGGAGCTCTCGGCCGAGGAGCGCCTCCTGCGCGCCATCTTTGGCGAGAAGGCGCGCGAGGTGCGCGATTCCTCCCTGCGCGTGCCGCACGGCGAGCGCGGGATCGTGGTCGATGTCAAGATCTTCAGTCGCGAAACCAAGGACGAGCTCGCGCCCGGCGTCAACCAGCTGGTGCGGGTCTATGTCGCCCAGAAGCGCAAGATCGCGCAGGGCGACAAGATGGCCGGCCGGCACGGGAACAAGGGGGTCATCGCCCGCATCCTTCCCGCCGAGGACATGCCCTATATGCCGGATGGCACGCCGGTTGAGCTGGTGCTGAACCCGCTGGGTGTGCCGAGCCGCATGAACCTGGGCCAGGTGCTGGAGACGCACCTGGGCTGGGCGGCGCACGCGCTGGGCTTGAAAGTTGCGACGCCCGTGTTCGACGGCGCGTCGGAGGAAACGATCGAGAAAGAGTTGGTGCGGGCGGGCCTGCCCGAGTCGGGCAAGATCACGCTGCGCGATGGCCGCACCGGTGAGCAGTTCGATCACGAAGTGACGGTCGGCTACATCTATATGTTGAAGCTCGCTCACCTGGTCGAGGACAAGATCCACGCCCGCTCGACGGGTCCTTACTCGCTGGTCACCCAGCAGCCGCTGGGCGGCAAGGCCCAGTTCGGCGGCCAGCGGTTTGGCGAGATGGAGGTCTGGGCGCTCGAAGCCTACGGCGCCTCGCACATCCTGCAGGAGATCCTCACGGTCAAGTCCGACGACATCGTGGGCCGCGTCAAGGCCTATGAGGCGATCGTCAAGGGCGAGAACACGCTCGAGGCGGGCATTCCGGAATCGTTCCGGGTGCTGGTGAAGGAGCTCGAGGGCCTCGCGCTGGGTGTCGAGATCCAGTCCGACGGCGAGAAGCAAGTCATCCTTTCCGAAGACGACATGAGTGAGATGCCGCTCGACCTGGGCATCAACCTCGAGCGTGATGAGATCGATGAGTCGGACCAATGGGCGACCGGCGCGCCGCGCGCCGCGCAGAATCCCCTTGATTCTTTGAGGTAATCAATGACACTGAAACTGGAAAACTTTGACGCCCTGAAGCTCTCTCTGGCATCGCCGGAGACCATCCTGTCGTGGTCGCACGGCGAGGTCACCAAGCCCGAGACGATCAACTACCGCACGCTCAAGCCTGAGCGCGACGGGCTGTTCTGCGAGCGCATCTTCGGCCCGCAGCGCGACTGGGAGTGCCACTGCGGCAAGTACAAGCGCTACCGCTACAAGGGGATCATCTGCGACAAGTGCGGCGTGGAAGTCACCCGCTCGAAAGTCCGGCGGGAGCGGATGGGGCACATCAAGCTGGCCTCACCCGTCAGCCACGTCTGGTATTTCAAAGGGATCCCGTCGCGGATGGGCCTGCTCCTCGACATGTCGCCACGCAACCTGGAGAAGGTCCTCTACTTCGCCAACTACATTGTCACGCACATCGATGAGGAGGCGCGCAAGGAGTACCTCTCCAAGTCCTCGCCCCAGCACAACGACCGGGTGATCAAGCTCCAGGAGGAGCGCGACACGACGGTCAAGGAGCTCAAGGAAGAGCTGGACCAGCGGGTCAAGGCCAAGCAGGAAGACACCAAAGCCAAGATCAAGGGGCTGGAGGAATCGCTCGACGAGACGGTCGACGCGATGACTTCGCGTGCCAAGGAACTCGTCGAGAAGATCAAGGCCCAGAAGGGCAAGAAAGCCGCAACCAACTTCACCATCGGCGAAGGTGAGGACGAACAGGTCATCATCGAGAAGGGCACGATGTTCGAGGACAAGCTGGCCCGCGAGCTGCCCAAGCAGGTCGAGAAGAAGATCGACCAGGTCCAGGCCGCGACCAAGAAGCGCCAGCAGGAGCTGAAGAGCAAGTCCGACGAAGAGATCGCCAAGTGGCGCGAGGACTACGAGCAGAAAGCCGGCGTGCTCACGACTCAGTTGAAGAAGGACACCGAGGGTCTCTCGGGCGATATCGAGTCGTCCAAGACCCAGCTCGACTCGCTCTACGTCAAGCAGCTCCTTTCTGATCAGGAGTTCCGCGAGTTCACCGAAAAATTTGGCAAGGTGTTCAAGGCGGGCATCGGCGCGCAGGCGATCCACGACCTGCTGGCCCGCATCGACCTGCTCCAGGAATCCGCCATCCTGCGCGAGGAATCGAAGTCGAACTCCGGCCAGAAGCGGCAGAAGGCGATCAAGCGGCTCAAAGTGGTCGAGGCGTTCCGCAAGTCAGGCGCGTCGGCGACCTGGATGATCCTCGACGTTCTGCCGGTCATCCCGCCTGAGCTGCGCCCCATGGTTCAGCTCGATGGTGGCCGCTTCGCGACCTCCGACCTCAACGACCTCTACCGTCGCGTCATCAACCGGAACAACCGCCTCAAGCGGCTGCTCGAGCTTGGCGCCCCGGAGATCATCGTGCGCAACGAGAAGCGCATGCTGCAAGAGGCCGTCGACGCCCTGATCGACAACGGCCGTCGCGGCCGGGCGATCACCGGCACCGGCAACCGTAAGCTGAAGTCACTGTCCGACATGCTCAAGGGCAAGCAGGGCCGTTTCCGCCAGAACCTGCTCGGCAAGCGTGTCGACTACTCCGGCCGTTCCGTCATCGTCGTCGGCCCCGAGTTGAAGCTGCACGAGTGCGGGCTGCCGAAGAAGATGGCGCTCGAGCTCTTCAAGCCATTCGTTATGCGGGAGCTCGTCAGCAAGGGCTACACCCAGAACATCAAGTCCGCCAAACGTATGGTGGAGCGCGTCCGCCCCGAGGTGTGGGATGTCCTCGATGAGGTCATCAAGGAGCATCCGGTGCTCCTCAACCGCGCGCCCACGCTGCACCGCCTCGGCATCCAGGCCTTCATGCCGGTGCTGGTGGAGGGATCAGCGATCCAGATCCACCCTCTGGTCTGCAGCGCTTTCAACGCGGACTTCGACGGCGACCAGATGGCTGTTCACGTTCCGCTCTTCAGCGGCGCCATCGCGGAGGCCAAGAACCTGATGATGTCGTCCAACAACATCCTGTCGGCGTCGGACGGCCACCCGGTCATCAGCCCGACCCAGGACATCGTGCTCGGCACCTACTACCTGACCATGATCAAGGCGACGCCCAACATCAAGGATCAGGAACTGCCGACCTACGGCACGGCTGAGGAGGCGTTGCTCGCCCTCGACAACCGGCGCGTCCACGTCCAGCAAGAGGTCCGCGTCCGGATCGACGACAAGCTGGTGCGTACGTCGCCGGGCCGCGTGCTCTTCAATCAGGTGCTGCCCATCGGGGTGCAGCCGGCGGAGGGCCACGGCGAGGCGATGACGTTCCAGAACGGTGTCTTCGACAAGAAGGCACTGCGGGCGATCGTCGCGGAGTGCTTCCGCCTCCACGGCAATGAGCTCACGGCGCGCGTTGCCAACGACATCAAGCGGGTGGGGTTCGCCTACGCAACCAAGGCCGGCATCACCATCTCCGCGATGGACATCAAGACGCCGGCGGGCAAGGCCGCCATTCTGGCCGGCGCCGAAAAGAAGCTCGGCGACATCGACCTGCAGTTCAAGCGCGGCCTGATCACCGACGACGAGCGCTACACCCAGACCGTTGACCTCTGGACCGAGGCGACGGAGGAAGTGACGGCTGCCACGATGAAGAGCTTCGATGCGCTGCACCCGGTCTTCATGATGGCCAACTCCGGCGCCCGAGGGAACATCCAGCAGATCCGGCAGCTCGCCGGAATGCGAGGCCTGATGGCCGACCCGACCGGCCGGATCATCGACCTGCCGATCAAGGCGAACTTCTCGGAAGGGCTGACCGTGCTCGAGTACTTCATCTCGACCCACGGTGCCCGCAAGGGTCTCGCCGACACGGCACTCCGCACCGCGGACTCGGGCTACCTGACCCGCCGGCTGGTTGACGTCGCCCAGGACGTGATCGTCCGGAGCGAGGACTGCGGCACGACCTCCGGCATTTGGGTGACGGACATTTCGGAGGAGCGCGCGCTGACGGAGCCGCTCTTCGAGCGCGTCGCCGGTCGCGTGGCGGCCGCGGCGGTCCTGGACCCGAACACACAGGAGACCCTCGTCAAAGAAGGCACCGAAATCACCGACATCCAGGCGCGCCACCTGATCCAGGCGGGCGTCGCCCAGGTCAAGGTGCGCTCGGTGCTCACCTGCCAGGCGCGCGAAGGCGTGTGCCGCCTGTGCTACGGCCGCAACCTGGCGACCGGCAAGCTGGTCGAGATCGGTGAGGCGGTGGGCGTCATCGCTGCGCAGTCGATCGGCGAGCCAGGCACCCAGCTCACGATGCGCACCTTCCATACCGGTGGCGTTGCGGGTACCGACATCACGCAGGGCCTGCCGCGTGTCGAGGAGCTCTTCGAGGCCCGTATCCCGAAGGGCAAGTCGATCATCTCCGAGATCGACGGCGAGGTCGAGATCATTCGGACCGAGACCGCTCGCAAGGTCAAGGTCACCTCGCGCGACGTCTACGACATTCCCTACATCCTCACGGACAAGATGCAGCCGCTGATCGAATCGGGTGCGACCGTGCAGGAAGGTCAGGAGATTGCCCGCGGCGCGGGCGAGGAAGGCGAGGAGAAGGTCATCCAGTCTCGGGCGTCCGGCGTCGCCCGGGTGGAGCGCAACCAGATCGTCATCCGGAGCATGGACGAGGAATGGCGCGAGTACCCGATCCCGCACGGCTCCCGAGTCAACGTCACGAGCGGCCAGAAGATCAAGGCCGGCCAGCAGATCACCGAGGGCTCGATCAGCCCGCAGGAGCTACTCCACATCCTTGGTCGCGAGGCGGTCCAGACCTACCTGGTCGACGAGGTCCAGAAGGTGTACCGCTCGCAGGGTGTCGATATCAACGACAAGCACATCGAGGTGATCATCCGGCAGATGATGCGGAAGGTCCGCGTCGACACCGCCGGTGACACCGACCTGCTGCCGGGCGAAATCGTCTCCCAGTGGGAGTACGAGGAAGCCAATGCGAAGGTCCTGGCCGAAGGCGGCGACCCGTCGGTGGCCCAGACCGTGCTACTCGGCCTGATCAAGGCCGCGCTCAACACGGCGAGCTGGCTGTCGGCGGCATCCTTCCAGGAGACGACCCGCGTCCTGACCGAGGCGGCCATCTCGGGAAAGGTCGACCGGCTCCGTGGCCTGAAGGAGAACGTGATCATCGGCAAGCTGATCCCTGCCGGGACCGGCCTCGACTACTACCAGAAGCTGCGCGAGGAGTCGTTCAAGATGTTCGCGGAGCTCCCGCAACCGGTTCCCGCCACCAGCTAAGGCGACCCGAGCACCAGGGGCCCCGCTCCAGCGTGAGAAAGCGGGGAGAAAGGGGCCCCGCTCCGGCGTGAGAAAGCGGGGAGAAAGCAAGGGGCCACCCCATTGGGTGGCCCTTTCCGTTTACCCCTTACTCTCCGGCCGCCCCGGCCCTCGCGAACTCCGCTTTGGCCCCTTCGGGCCGGATGACCTCGGTGCGAATGTGGGAGATGAACCAGGAGACGATGTGTCGCAGGCGGATGACGCGCGAGCGCGGATGGCCGTTGCGCGACAGGTCGTGGGTCTGGCCCTCGAAGCGGACCATTCGGACCTCGCGGCCAAGGAACTTGAGCGCCGTGAACATTTGCTCGCCCTCCTCGATCGGGCAGCGCAGGTCCTGGTCGCTGTGAAGGATGAGCAGCGGGGTCTCGATGCGATCGACATAGGTGATGGGCGACCGCTCGGCCAGCCGATCGAGGTCTTTCCAGGGGACCGCACCCATGAAGTCATCGATCAGGAACCATCCCAGGTCCGAGTAGCCGAACATCCCCGCCAGGTTGCTCACGCAGCGCATCGTGACCGCCGCTTTGAAGCGGTTGGTGTGGCTGACCGCCCAGTTGGTCATGTAGCCGCCGTAGCTTCCACCGCCAACCCCCAGCCGGCTGCTGTCCACCCAGCCGCGCTCGATGACGCTGTCGACGCCGGCCATCAGGTCCTCATAGTCCTTGCCGCCCCAGTCGCCGACGACCGCCCTCGAGAACGCGCGGCCGTATCCCGTGCTGCCGCGAGGATTGAAGAACATCACCGCATACCCATGTGAGGCGAGCAGCTGAAACTCGTAGAAGAAGCTCCAGCCATACATCGCCATTGGCCCGCCGTGGACCTCGAGCACGGCGGGTGGCCGGTCGTCGCCGCCCGACGGCCGCATCACCCATCCCTGGATGTCCCAGCCGTCCGCACCCTTGAACGTGAATTCCTCCGGCCGGGCCAGCGCCACCTCCTTGAAGAGGCCGGCATTCAGGTCGGTGAGCCGGCGCTCGCCTCCGCCCTCCGCCAGCTCCCAACTGAAGAGGTCACCGGGGGTTTGGGGATCGGAGCTCGCGAGAGCCACCCGGCGCCGTTCGCGGTCCATGCTGAAGCCATAGACGCGCCGCTGTCCGCCGACGATGAGGCGCGGTTTCCCCGTCGACAGCGGCACCGCGTACACCTGAGTGCTGCCGCGCCCCGACGCCTGCGTGTAGATTTCCTTGCCGTCTGACGACCAGCACGGATGCGGGCCGCCGTGCCCGGCGCGCTGATCATCGATTGAGGTGTCCTCGAAGGTCGGATCGAAATCCTCGGTCAGCCGGCGGGCGGCGCCACCGCCGCTCTCGACCACCATCAGATCGGTATAGCCGTCCGCATGCCGGCGCACCGACGCCGCAAACGCGATCAACCGCCCGTCTGGCGACCAGGCGGGTGGGCCGCTGACGAGCGTCTCATCGGTGAGGCGAGTGAGCCCCTTCGAGGACAGATCGAGCACCCAGATGTCATTGCCGGGCCAGGTCCACCGGTCCTCGATCCGATCAGAGGTGAAGGCGATGCGTCGACCATCGGGCGAGAACGCCGCCGAGCCGTCGTCCCAATCCCCGTCGGTGAGTTGCTCGGGCTGGCCGCCGTCGCCGCGGATTCGGAAGAGATGCGAGCGGCGTTCGTAGATCCAGCCCTTGCCGTCCAGGCGAGTCCAGAGACGGTCGATTCTGCGGACGGCGGGCACCCGCTTCTCGTGCAGGCCGGCGTCCTCCGCCTCCGGATCATCCGGCTCACCGACCTCTGCCGCGTAGACGATGGCGTCGCCGTCCGGCGACCAGGTGGGATCGCCGGCGCCCCATCGTGCCCAGGTGAGCTGGCGCGCTTCACCGCCATCCGCCGGCAGCAACCAGAGCTGTGGCTTCCCCACACCGCGATCGCGCTCCGCCTCGTTCTTGGGTTTGACCTCGCCCGCCGGGGCGCGGACAAAGACGAGCGACCGGCCGTCGGGCGACCATCGGGGGGTCGTGTCGTTGTCGCCGGCCGTGTAGCGGCGGGGCATCCCCGTCGCCGTCGGGGCGACCCAGATGGAGCGGCGATATTCGTAGCTCGAGCGGTCGATCTCGACGACGACGTAAGCGACCCGCTCGCCGTCGGGGGTGATCTGCGGATCTTCGACGAGCTTGATGGCGTAGAGGTCGTCCGGCTCCAGTCGACGTGTCATTGGCTTCCTCCCAGTTGATGGCGACGGTCTCAGGCTAGCAAAGGACCTCGGGGAGAGATTGGCCGCGACGGGCCGTTGTACCGGGATGCAGCTGGCCGCCCCGCCTTTACCGGCCCGATCGGCGGTCCTTACCCGGCACGGCGACGGGCTCGTCCTCATCCTCCTCGGTCTGCCGACCGCAATGATCGACTGGCAGATCGCGCGCACCTGGTCGGTGCCGGCTGGGATCAGCCTCGCATTGCTGGGACTCGTCGCGGTGGCCGTGGCCCTGGTCGTCGCCGGCGGCCGCTTCCGCGAGCAGGGAGCCGCCGCCGCCGTGGCACTGCTCTATGCGCTCCCCATCGCCGGCGGCATCGCCCGCTGGCACCTGGTGGCGTCCACCACGGCGTTGATCGGCGACGGCGCGTACCAGATCCAGCTTGCCCGCGGGGTGCTGATGCGCGGCGTCGACCCCTACGGGTTCAACTACGTGGGCACCGGCCTCGAACGGGCGCCCTGGGGTGGCCAGGCCTTCGCCAATCCCGCGCTGCATCACCTCGACTACTGGCCGGGTACCATCGTGCTCCCGCTGCCGGTCCAGGCCGCTGTCCACGCCATCCTCGGCTGGTGGGATGAGCGACTCTGGTTGCTGCTCGCGGCGGTCGCCGTGTGGGTGCTCCTGCGCCGGCTCGCGCCTGGTCAACCCGGTCGAATGGCGGCCATCACCCTCTTCCTGATCCCGGGACACAGCCTGCTCGCGGTGCTGGGCGACAACGACCTGCCGATGGTGGCGCTGTTGCTCGGCGCGGCGCTGGCGATCACCAACCGCCGGTTCGTCGTGGCCGGGCTCGTGATTGGACTGGCGATCGCCACCAAGCAGACGGCCTTGATCGCCGTTCCGGTGCTGGTGGTCTGGGCGGGCGGCAGCGGGATGGGGTGGAAGGCATTTCTTCGAGCGACCGGCCTGGCCGTCGCAGCCGTCCTGGCGCTGATCCTGCCCTTCCTGGTCTGGAACGCCCGGGCGTTCGTCTCCGATACCCTGCTCTACAACTTCGGCAGCGGCGCGGAGGCCTACCCGATCCAGGGGCTCGGCCTTTCCAGCTGGCTGCTCCAGGCCGGCATCATCCACGGTTCCCGGGACGCGTTCCCCTTCCTCCTGCTCCAGATCCCGCTGGTGATCCTCGCCTGGTTCCTTGCCTGGCGCTGGCTCTCTCGCCGCCCATGGTCGGGGGACGCCATCCTCTGGATGGGCATCGCGTTCTTCGTCTTCTTGTTTACGAACCGCTTTGCCCAGCAGGCCTACGTGTTGCTCGGCGTCGAGTTGATTCTTGCCGGGCTGCTGGCGCGCCTTCATGATCGCGGGGCTGTACGGCTGGCTCCTGTGCGCCCACTTCGGCTCGGTGGCGGGCTTCCTCCCCGCCCACGGGACCTCGGCGGCGATGGGCTTCCGCCTGCACTCGGAGAAGACGACCGACGGGACTCGGTCGCTCGCTGAGCTGTCGAAGGCAAACCGTTCTACAGTGGGGCGTGACCCGACGCTTGTAGGGTCCCGACGAGTGTTCCGGTTACACGGGCCGGAATTCGGGTAAGAAGGGGAAGTCCCGTCCGGGCAGGGCGCGCGAGCGAGTTGACAGCCGGCTCCACACGGCCGTAGAATAGCCCTTCGCGCCCGAAAATCGGGCGAGATTAAACCATGCCCACCATCTCACAGTTGATCCGATACGGCCGCAAGCCGCTGGTGAAGAAGACGAAGGCACCGGCGTTGCAAGGCTCACCGCAGCGGCGGGGTGTCTGCGTGCGTGTCTACACGACCACGCCCAAGAAGCCCAACTCGGCGCTTCGGAAGGTCGCCCGGGTTCGCCTCACCTCCCGCCAGGAGGTGACCGCGTACATTCCCGGGATCGGCCACAACCTCCAGGAGCACTCGGTCGTCCTCATCCGCGGTGGCCGCGTCAAAGACCTTCCCGGTGTCCGGTACCACGTCGTACGCGGCACCCTCGACACGGCCGGCGCCAAGGGGCGCAAGCAGGGCCGTTCGAAGTACGGCGCCAAGCGCGAGAAGGCGAAGAAGGCCTAAATGCCGCGGCGTCCCCGGATTCACAAGCGTGTCGTCCTGCCCGACCCGGTGTATACACACGAGGGCGTAGCTAAATTCGTCAACGTCGTGATGCAGCGGGGCAAGCGGAGCACGGCCGAGCGGGTCGTCTATGGCTCCCTCGACCGGATCAAGAAGGTCGCCAAGAAAGACCCGATCGAGGTCTTCGACGCGGCCCTGAAGAACGCCACGCCCGTGCTCGAGGTCAAGCCCCGCCGGATCGGCGGCGCGACCTACCAGGTTCCGGTCGAGATCCGGCCCGACCGGCGCTCGGCGCTGGCCCGCCGCTGGATCGTACGTTACGCCCGGGCCAGATC
>DATEHI010000090.1:0-19879 GCA_035279665.1 Candidatus Dormiibacterota bacterium
GTCCGAAGAGGTCGGAGAGCTTGCCCACCACCGGCACCGTCACCGATGACGCCAGCAGGTACGAGGAGAAGAGCCATGCGTAGAGATCGAGCCCGTGCAGCTCGTCGACAATCGTCGGCGCCGCGGTCGACACGATCGTGCTGGTCAGGACCGAGGTGAACTGCACCAGCATGACGGCGCCCAGCACCCAATACCGGCGATCGGCCGGAATCTGGTTGGTAAACGTTGACTCCGGCTGCGCCACCTCTAAGAGGGTATCAGCGAACGGCGCGTTTCCAGCCGCGAGCGTCGACCGCCAGCCAACGACGATCCTTGGGAGAAACCAGCAGCAGCTCGGGCTGCAAGTTGACAGTTGTGCACACGTGCGCCGGGACGATAGCCAGACGATCGCCCACGCGGAGGCCCGTTTGATGTGGATGCGCCAGCAGGGCGTGCTCCTCGCTGAGGCGGGCCACGGTGACATCCTCGTGACCAAGCACGACGCCGTAGCCATCGAGTCCGGCGACGCGCAAGTCCGCCGAGAGTGACTTCGATCCGGCGTCGACGACGGCGCGATCGGGTGCCGGAGTAGAGACGACGGTGGCGACGACACACAGGGCGCAGTCCTCGAGGCGCTGGCTCCGCAACGCGACCTGGTTGGCATCGCCGTAGATGTAGGTACCCGGCCGTATCTCGGTGATGCCGTCCCCCAACGCGAGTCCGGCAGTGGGAGTGGAGCCGACGCTCAGTTCGCGCACCTCGATGCCATCCTGGCGCAACGTCGCCGCGGTCGCGGTGACGGCTTGCTTCTCCTGTTCCGCGGCGATCTGGCGCTCGCGTTGGTTCGTGGCGGCATAGACATGGCCGCCATGAGTGATGAGTCCGCGAAAGCGCTCTGCACCGATTGCTCGCACCAGTTCCTGGACGGCCTTCACAGTCGGCTCGCCTGGGAGCGTCCCGATCCGGTGCTGGCCCGGGTCGACTTCCCACATGACCTCGACGCCCGGCGGCAGGGTTTTCGCGATGCCGACATCGTCGAGTGATACCGCAAGCCGTTTCACTCGTGCCGCCAGGGCGGCCAGGCGCTCGAGTTTTGGCTGTCCAACCGGCGGGTGGGCGATCAATAGGTCATCGAGGCCGGCATCCGCGAAGACCTCGGCCTCGGTGAACGTCGCGCATGTCAGACCGACGGCGCCGTGGGCCATCTGGCGCTGTGCCATGTAGGCGCTCTTGTGAGTCTTCGCATGCGGGCGCAGCCTGAGGTTATTGTCCGCAGCGAGCTTGGCCATTCGTGCCAAATTACGCTCGACGACCTCCTCGTCGACCACAGCCACGGGCGTGATAATGCCTTCAGTCGCCGCGAGCGTGCGTTCGACGTCCATCAGTCAGGCTGGGACTATTCGCCCGTCCACTTGGGCTTGCGTTTCGCGAGGAACGCCTCCACGCCTCCCTTGAAGTCATGCGAGAGGTAACAGGCGACGATCAGATCCGCATCCGCGTTTTCGGGGACCATCCGATCGCGAATCCGGCGCAGGGCTTCCTTCGTCGCCCACAGGGTGAGCGGCGCGTAGGAGCCAACCTCCTCGGCCAGTTCCTGCGCCCGCCGCGGGAGCGACGCCTCGTCCGCCGTGACCTCGCTGAGCGCGCCGGCCGCCATCAACTCCTGCGCGTCCATCAGCCGTGCCCGCAGGATGAGGTCTTTGGTCCTGGCAAACCCAAGGAGGGTGACGACCCTTGCGTAGTTCGCCATCGAGAGGCAGTTGCCAAGCGTCCGGGCTATCGGGAACCCATAGCGCGCCGAGGGTGAAGCGATGCGGAGGTCACAGGCCGCTGCGATCGCGGCGCCCGCGCCCGTACACGCCCCGGCAATGGCGGCGATCACCGGCACTCGGACGGATTCCAGCGTCCTCATCATCTGGTTCCCGCCGGCCTCGTAGTCGAGCGCGTCCTTTTCGGTCGCAAATGACCGAAACTGGGAGATGTCCGTCCCGGCGACAAAGGCCTGTCCGCCTGCACCGGTCAACACCACCGCCTTCACCTCACGGTTCCGGTTGACCTCCTCACAGAGCTCCACGAGCCGGCGGTACATGCTCCAGGTCAGTGCGTTGCGCGCCTGCGGACGGTTGAAGATGATCCACTGAACCGACCCGCGCCGCTCGCTGATCAACTCCTCCGCCTTGCCTGTCCCGGGAGTCGGGTCGCTCACGATGACACCGGCTGAGCCGGCCCCCCCGCGACCCGGCGCGAGAACATCGCCTCGATCTGGGCCGGCCCATAGCCGAGTTCTGAGAGCAGCGCGGCCGAGTCCTCACCAAGGATTGGCCCGGCCTTCTCGCGGCGCACCGGCGTGTCGGAGAAGCGCATGGGCGAGCCGAGCTGGCGGACAGATCCAAGCGTCGGATGCGGGGCGTCCCAGAAGTAGCCACGGGCATTGAGGTGCCGGTCGTTGAAAACGTGGTCGAACTTCTCGATCGGCGCGCAGGGCACACCGGCGCGCTCGAGCAAACCGAGCCAGTACCGGGTCGGCTTGGTGATGATCACGTCCTCGATGACCGGGATCAAGGTGTCGCGGTGCTGAAACCGAAGGCTGGTGTCGGCGTAGCGCGGATCGTCGAGCAACCGCTCCAGGCCTAGTGCCCGGCAGAAGGCATTCCAGTTGGGAGGCGTCGTGGCGCCGATCGTGAGCCAGCCGTCCGCCGACCGGAAGGCCTGATAGGGCGCATTGCTCTGATGAGCCGAACCCTGCGGACGCGGGATTTCGCCGGTCGCGAAAAACTTGCCGGCTTCCCAGATGGCGAGCGAGACACCGGCCTCCAGAAGTGAGACATCGATGTACTGGCCGAGGCCCGTCTCCCGGCGGATATACAGGGCAGACACCGCGGCGAGCGCACCGTAGAGCGCGCAGACCAGGTCGCACACGGGCACGCCGACCTTGACCGGATCGCCGTCGGGCGTCCCGGTGATGCTCATCAACCCGGAGCGCGCCTGGGCCATGATGTCGAGACCAGGCTGAGCGCTGAGCGGGCCGTCCTGCCCCCAGCCCGAGGCGGCGACATAGACCAGGCCGGGATTGAGCTGGCGGAGCGCCTCGTAACCGAGCCCGAGGTCGACCATCGTTCCTGGCCGGAGGTTCTCCACGACGACATCGGCGGTGCTCACCAGCTTGCGGAAGACCTCCTTCCCCTCGGCGGATTTGAGATTCAGGGCGATCGAGCGCTTGTTGCGATTGAGGCGCACGAATGCCGAACCCTCGCCGTCGAGCAGGGGCGCCATCGTGCGAACCTGGTCGCCGCCCTCCGGCGGCTCGACCTTGATCACCTCTGCGCCCAAATCGGCGAGCTGCATGCCGCAGAAGGGTCCGGCCATGTAGTTGCCCACCTCCAGGACTCGGATCCCGGTCAGGGGCGCGCGGCCCGCGCGGTTCACTGGCCCGACGCCTCCAGCATCGCGTCATCGTAGCCAAGGACGTCCCGCAGGACTTCGGCAGTGTGCTGCCCGAGGCTCGGCGGCGCTAACCGGATCGGGCTGGCGTGCCCATCCATCTTCCAGGGCGCACCAACCTGGCTGATCTGTCCCACGACCGGATGGTTGACGTTGACACGCATCTCGCGCTCGGTGGCCAGAGGACTGGAGAACGCCTCTTTAAGATCCATGATCGGCCCCGCCGGGATGCCGTGCCGCTCCAGCCGGTTGAGCCACTCGACGCGTGAACCGCGTTCCAGCCGTCGCTCGATCTCCTGCGTCAGCTCGGTACGGGCCGCCTGCCGCTGCGCGTTGGTGGCAAAGCGAGGATCTGACGCAAGCCCGGGCGCCTCGAGTGCTTCACAGAAGCGCTGGTACTGCGCGTCCGAACCGACCGCGACATTGATGAAGCCGTCGCGGACCTTGAAGGTGCCATAGGGGGCGATCGTCGCGTGGTGGTTGCCTTCTCGCCCCGGTGCCTCGCCGGTGGCGAAGAAACGGCCCGCCTGGTACGTGTGCAGCGCGAGCAGCGCGTCATTCAGTGCCACATCGATGTAGGCACCCTGCCCGGTGCGCGCGCGGGCGACCAATGCCGCGAGGATCGCATGAGCCGTAAACATTCCGGCGCTGATGTCGCCAACCGGCACCCCGACCTTCAAGGGAGGACCATCGGTGGTGCCGGTCATGCTCATCAGTCCGGACGTCCCCTGCGCGATCTGGTCATATCCCGCGAGCGTCGGTTGGTTCTGGCCGTAACCGCTGATCGAGGCATACACGAGATCGGGCTTGCGCGCCCGGAGCTCGTCCGGGCCGAGGCCGAGGCGCTCGGCCGTGCCGGGCTTGAAGCTTTCCACCAGCACATCGGAGGCCAGCGCAAGCGCGCGCGCGGCCGAGCGGGCCGCCGCTGACTTCAAATCGAGGACCACGCTTCGCTTGTTGCGATTGACCGATAGGAAGTAGCTGGACTCGCTGCCGATGAAGGGCGGTCCCCACTGGCGGGAGTGGTCGCCGCTCGGCGGCTCGAGCTTGATCACGTCCGCGCCCAGGTCGCCGAGCAGCATGGTGCAGTAGGGACCGGCAAGGGCGTGGGTGAGGTCGAGCACGCGGATCCCATCGAGTGGCAGCGACGCCTGCGTCGGCATGGCGTCAGGCTCGTGCAGCACGGTCGTTGTGCGGCGGACCGGGCGGGTATCGCATCAACAAGCGCAGCCGGCCACGAAGCTCGTGCACGTGGCGGAATTTCGCTTCACGCCGTTTCAGGAGCTGGCCGATGGGGGAGCCTGCGATGCGAGCCACCTCATCCATCAGCGCTTGGCGCATGACGGTCGTCATCAGCTCCGGCGCCTCGTGGCCGGCGGGCTGCTCCGGCAGTATCCGATCCACCAGCCGAAGCTCGACCAGGTCCACGGCCGTGAGCTTCAGCCGAGTGGCCAACTCATGCGCGTGCTCCGCATCGTGATAGAGGATGGCCGAGGCGGCCTCCGGCCCGATCACGGAAAAGATCGCGTTCTCCTGCATCAGCAGGCGATCCCCGACGGACAACGCCAGGGCCCCGCCGCTGCCGCCCTCCCCGACGACGACGTTGATCACTGGCGTTCGCAGCCGCGCGAGCCGAGCCAGCGATTCGGCGATCGCGCCGGTGATGCCGGCCGCCTCCGATTCGGCATCGGTCGAGGCGCCGGGAGTGTCGACGAGCGTGATCAGCGGGAGCCGAAAGCGTTCGGCTAGCGTGTATGCGCGCTGCGCTTTGCGATATCCGCTGGCCCGGGTCCGGCCGAGCCCCGGTGAGTGGCGGTCCTGGGCCACGACCACCACCGGCCGAATGCCGAGGCGGCCGATGCCCGCCATGATGGAATCGTCGTCGTCGCCCTGCCGGTCACCGTGCAGCTCGAAGATGTCCGAGAAGACGGTATTCGCGAGACGCCGGCCACTGGGACGGGCGGCGTGACGGGCAAGCTCAACCGTTTCCCAGACATCGCGTCGCGCTCGACCATTCTTCTGCGGTTCCAGGTTGGGGCGCTTCCCTTGCGCGCGGACCTCTCGAGCGTGCAAGGCGCCGGCCAGATTGCCCAAGACCGGACGGAGACGGCCGCGCTCGATGATCGCGTCGATCAGGCCGTGCTGGAACGCGAACTCTGCGGTGCCGGGGGGCGCCGAGTCGGCGATGGCCTCAGGGAGACCAGGTGTGGAAAGGCGAGCGTGATCAGCGGGCCCCGGTGTGGAAAGGCGAGCGTGATCAGCGAGCCCCGGTGTGGAAAGGCGAGCGTGATTGGTGTGGACCCGCGGCCCGACGAAGGCCACTCGGGCCTGTGGCTCGGCGATGATCACGTCGCCGAGCCCGGCAAACGACGCCAGGACGCCGCCCATGGTTGGGTCCGCCAGTACCGTGAGCAGTGGCACGCCGAGCTCCCGAAGCCGTGCCGCCGCCAGGGCGGTCTTCGCCATCTGGAACAGCGCGATCATCCCCTCCTGGATCCGGGCGCCGCCCGACGAGCAGATCACGATCGCCGGCAGGCGCTCACGTCGCGCCACATCAAACGCGCGCGCCACCTTCTCGCCGACGACGCTGCCCATGCTCCCCCCCAGAAAACGGAAGTCGAACACGGCAAGGACCACCGGGGCGCTCAGGATCCGGGCGCGGCCGGTGACGACGGCGTCCAGCAGGTGCGTGTCTGCCTGCGCCTGCGCGACCTGCTTCTCGTAGCTGCTGACGCCGTCTGAGAAATGAAGCGGATTGCCCGACCACAGGTGGCGGTCGGCCTCCTGGAAGCTACCCCTATCAGCCACCTGTTCGATCCGCTGCGCGGCGGTGAGCGGCGCGGGACATCCGCAGCCGGTGCAGACGCGCAGGAGGTCAAGTGACGCTGCGCATTTCCCGCAGGCGTCAGCCATGGCGGGGCGACTCCGGTTGCCAGCGGAGCAAGGAGACGTCGGCGACCTGGCGCAGGTGTTTGCGCATTTCCTGGGCCGCTTGTGGTGGAGTCCCGGCTTCGATCGCCCGAAGGATGCGCCGGTGCGCCTCGAGCGAGCGTGGCGGGCGGCCGGGCTCGCTGAGGGACTCCACCCGGGTCTCTTGGATGGCGTCGGCCATGGCGTCGATGAGGTGCAGGAGCACCTGGTTTCGGGCGGCGCTGGCGATCGCGTGGTGAAATGCGGCATCGCCGTCGGTCCCCAGCCCTTTCGTGCGGATCTCCTTCTCCATGGTGCGCAGCGCGCTGTGCATGGCAGCCAGATCCTCCTTGGTCCGGCGGGTGGCAGCGAGCTCGGCCAGCTTGACCTCCAGGGCCTCGCGGGCCTCGAGCACCTCGGGAAGCCGGCGCCGTCGCTCGAGCAGCTTCGGGAGCGACTCTCCGAAGCCACGCGTGCGGCGGAGGAAGATGCCTTCGCCGTGGCGGACGTCGATAAAGCCCTGGGCCTGCAGCACGACCATCGCCTGGCGAACCGAGGTCCGGCTGACGCGCAGTTGGTGGGCGAGCTCTCGTTCGGGCGGGAAGCGATCGCCGGGGGTCATTTTCGACTCCCGAACGAACTGGCCCAGTCGCTCGCCCAGATCCTCGTAGAGACGGCTGCGCTCGAGTGGGCGCAAGGCTGCGATCGAGGTCACGCCCATGGCGGCAGTCTAGCAGGCGCAGAGGTCTAGTGGTCCAACCATTGACAACCCACAGGCGCTCAACTAATCTCTCGGAGTGAGCCGGCGCCCTGGGGCGCGGCGTTAGGAGGGAAGCATGGTGGGTACACCTCGGCGTCTTCTGTCCGGCAGCGTCGCGGTTGCGCTCCTGCTGGCCGCCTGCGGTTCGAGCGCCACGCCCAACACCGGCGGCAAGCAACCCACCGGACCGGTCGCGATGGGCGTGCTGTCCTGCTTCACGGGCAGCCTCGCCAGTCTTGGCAATGCGATGCTCCAGGGATCCCAGATGGCACAAAAAGCGATCAACGACGCTGGCGGCATCCTCGGGCAACAGCTGAAGCTGTCTCATGCCGACACCCAGTGCGACGAAGCCGACTCGGTCCCGGCGGTCCGCAAGCTGCTTTCCGATAGCAACGTGGTGGGGATCATCGGACCGGAGACGCAGGAGATCAACTCCGTCGCCCCCATCGTCTCGGCAGCCAAAATCCCCACCCAATTCCAGGGTGGTAGCACGGCCTTCGACCACAACACCAATGCCTATCTCTGGCGAGACAGCCCGTCCGACTCCCAGCTCGGCGTCGCCATGGCGTTGTACGCCTATCAGAAGGGATACCGTAAAGCCGGGCTCCTCTTTTATTCGGATATCGCCGCCCAGACCTTTGCGGATCCGATCACGGCGACCTGGGCGAAGTTGGGCGGGACGATCGCAGTCCGGATCACCGACCTGGCCCCGGGCCAGACGTCGTATCGCAGCCAGGTCCAGAAGGTGATCGACGCTAAGCCCGACGTGATCTTCACGCAGACCGATGCCCCGACCGCCGGCGTCCTCTTCAAGAACTTCAAAGAGCTCAACAACCTGGCCATCCCCTTCGTCGGCACCGACGTGACGGGTGGCGATGACTACCTCAAGGCGATCACCTACCCGGTCGCGCACGACCACCTGATCTCGATCTACGGGACGTCGGTGAGCGGAGCGGCGACCGACGAGTTCAACAAGATTTTCGCGGCGATGTTCCCGGGCCCGGACCAGCCCCAGGCCAATGCCAACTACGCCTATGACTCGGTGATCAGCCAGGCGCTCGCGGTCGTGAAAGCCAACAGCATCACCGGATCGGACATCAACAATGCCATGACCGCGGTCACCAATCCTCCAGGGACGGCCTGCTATACCTACAAGACCTGCCTGGATCTGCTGAAAGCGGGGACCAAGATCAACTACGAGGGAGCCAGCGGCGACCTCAACTACAACACGTACCACAACGTGTTCGGACCCTACGGCGCCTGGCAGCAAACGCTCGCCGGTCAGCAGCAGCTGGTCCAGACCATGACCGCGACGCAGCTGGCGGCCGCGACTCCGTGATGCGCTAGCCTAACCGGGATCGACACAGTCTCGGCGAGACGCGGAGGTCAGGCGTGCATCAGGCGCTCCTGACGCTCGGGTTCGGCCTGGTGACTGCGGCCATCCTGTCGCTGTCGGCGGTCGCGTTCACCCTCGAGTACGCCGTCACCAACGTGGCCAACCTGTCGCACGGTGAGATCCTCACCGTGGGCGCGTACGCCGCCCTGGTTGTGCATGCGCGGACCGGAAGCGCGCTCGCTGCGGCGCTCGCCGCGGCCGTCGCGGGTGGGCTCATGGCGCTCGCCATGTATGCCGGCGTCGTCGACCGATTCATCCGCCGCGGCACGCCGACCCTGGTGATCTTCATCGCCACGCTCGGCCTCTCGTTCGTCATCCAGAACGTGCTCGTCATCATTTTTGGCGCCGCGAATCGCGCCTACACCATCTCCCCGGGCGCACCCCACCAGCTTGGGCCGTTTCTGTGGACCGCCGTCGACATCGAGATCATCGCCTCCGCCGTCGCCATCACCGCGGTGCTTTACCTGATCATCTCGCACACGAAGTTCGGGAAGGCGCTGCGGGCGGTGTCACAGAACCGCGACCTTGCCCGGGTGAGTGGAATCAATGCCAACATCGTTGCCTCCGCCACCTGGTTCCTGGCCGGCCTGGTGGCCGGCTACGCGGGCTTCATCCTGGCCGAGAGCATCGGCACCTTCAACCCCAGCTTCGGCTTCGGCTTCTTCCTCATCACCCTGACGGCCGCGGTTGCCGGTGGGCTGGGCCGCGCGTTCAGCACCATGGTCGGGGCCATCATCGTCGGCATCGCCCTGGAATTCTTCGGGGGCTACGTCAGCGCCGGCTACAACCTGGCGTTTGCCTTCGCGATCCTGGCGCTGGTCATCCTGATCCGGCCCCGCGGCCTGTTCGTCAACGCTCGACGGAGCGTCTTCGAATGACGCAGTACCTGGTCTCGGTCCTCACCGAAGGCGCGATTTTCGCGATCATGGCCCTTGGGCTCAACGTTATTTGGGGCTGGTCGGGCGACTTCGACCTCGCCTACTACGGGTATGTGGCGCTGGGCGCGTACATGACGCTCGTCCTCACGATCGGCCGGCATCCCGCGCCGGAGCGATACATCCTGGGCCTCGAACTCCCCTACCTCGTGGCTGTCGTGCTGGCGGTGGCTTCAGCCATGGTTCTGGCGCTCGTCATCGGCCTGATCGCGCTGCGCCACCTTCGCGGCATCTATTTCTCGATCGTGACGCTCGGCGCGGTCTACGTGCTGTACGCCATGGCCGGCCAGTTCGTGCCGCTGTTCAATGGATACCAGGGACTGTCCGGACTGATCAACCCCATGGCCGACGCGCTGGGGATCGACTTCAACAGCTATCAATATTTCTTCCTCGGCTTCGCCCTTGCCATTTTTCTCCTCGTCTACCTCTTCCTCTCGCGGGTCTCGAGCAGCCGTTTCGGTCTCGCGTTGCGCTCGCTGCGCGAGGACGAGCGGGCGGCGGCAGCGTTTGGGCGCGATATTTACCGGCTGAAGCTGAAGGCCTACCTCCTTGGTGCCGGGATTGGGGGCCTGGCCGGCGCCCTTTTCGCCGCCTACCTCAGCGCCTTCAATACATCCGCATGGGCCCCCCTGGAGACTGTCGTCCTTTATGCCGCCATCCTCGTCGGCGGACGCGGCAACATCCGGGGCGTTGTGCTGGGAGTGTTCATCGTGATTGTCCTGATCGAGGAGTCGACGCGCTTTCTGCCTGAGATCCCGGGACATCCCAATGTCGTGCTGGCGCTCCGTCCGATCGTGATTGGAACAGCACTCATCCTGTTCCTCCGCTTTCGGCCGCAGGGCCTCTTGCCGGAGCGCCGGCACGTCGACCCGATCCAACAGAAGGCGGCGCGAGGTCGCGCCACGTGACGAGCGAGACGGCGGCCGCGCTCGACGTGCGCGGCTTGAGCAAGCACTTCGGCGGCCTTCGTGCCGTCGATGACTGCTCGTTCACGGCCCCCAAGGGCAAGGTGACCGGATTGATCGGCCCCAACGGCGCCGGCAAGAGCACGGCCATCGACCTGATCTCCGGATTCAAGTTGCCCGACGCCGGCACCGTGGTGTTCGACGGAAACCCCTTACAGGGTCTTCCACCGCATCGCATCTCGCGCCTGGGCCTGATCCGGACCTTCCAGACTCCTCGAGAGTGGCCCGCTCTGACCGTGCTGGAGAATGTGGTCCTGGCTCGCTGGGACGAAGCGCGGGAAACGTTTTGGCGCGGCGTCATCGGGCTGCGGCAAGCCCAACGCGAGGCCACCGTTGCCGAGCTGGCGGAGGCCCGCGAGATCCTGGAGGAGTTCGGCCTGAGCGCGCTCCGCAACGAACGGGCGGGCAGCCTGAGCGGTGGCCAGAAACGACTCGTCGAGTTTGCCCGGATCAGGATGGCACAACCGCAACTGGTCATCCTCGACGAGCCGATGGGTGGGGTGAATCCGGTTCTGGGCGAGCGGATGGCGCTCGCGATCGAAGGATTCATCGCCACCGGCACCTCCGTGATCGTGGTGGAACACAACCTGCCATTCATCGAACGCGTGACCGACCACGTCGTCGTCATGTCCCAGGGCTCAGTCATCGCGACCGGGCCGTTCGAGTCCCTGCGCTCGAACCGGGCGGTGATCGACGCCTACCTCGGCGAGATGCCCACCTATGAGCAGCCCGGCGCCTGACGAACCCGCGGCGCTCACCGTCCAGGGACTGACGGCCGGTTATGGTGGTCCGCCGGTCATCGAGAACGTCAGCGTAAAAGCGCGCCGAGGCGCGATTACCGCGATCGTTGGGCCCAACGGCGCCGGCAAGTCGACGCTGCTCAAGGCCATCGCCGGGTTGATCCGCCCCACCGCCGGCCGGGTGTTCGTCGAGGGTACGGACGTCACCGGGCAGCCAGCCGAACGGTTCGTCGGCAAGGGATTGGCCTACATCCCCCAGGTGGCCAACGTCTTCCCGGACCTCACCGTTCGCGAGAACCTGGAGATGGGCGGCTTCAGCCGAAAGGCCGGTGTACGGGACCGGATCGAGGAGCTCTTTCGCCTCTTTCCCGACCTCAAGGGATCGGCTCGCCGGCAGGCCAACACGCTGAGCGGTGGGCAGCGGACGATGCTCGCCCTGGCTCGAGGCCTTATGGTCGACCCCGCGGTTCTGATCCTGGACGAGCCGAGCGCGGGGTTGGCGCCACGTTTTCAGAGCTTGATCTGGGAGAGGATTGAGGAAATCCGAGCGACCAACGTGGCCGTACTGGTCATCGAGCAGAATACCCGCGAGACGCTGCGGCACGCGCAGTGGGCGTACGTCCTGGTCCTTGGCCAGAATCGACTGGAAGGTCCGGGGCATGACCTGCTCAACGATGATGAAGTCGTGGACCTCTACGTCGGACGCCTTTCTTGAGTCCGTGGATTTTTGCCGCGTGGGTGGCTGTCGGTGTCGTCGTCGGCGCCTATGGGACCCTGGTCGGCGCAGGCGGCGGCTTCGCGCTGGTGCCAATTCTCTTGCTGGTCTATCCGCGGCAATCGCCCGCCCAGCTCACGGCCGTCTCGCTCGCGGCCGTGTTCGCGAACGTGATCTCCGGCTCGATCGGTTACTCCCGGCTGAAACGGATCGACTATCGTACGGGACTGATTCTCGCGCCTGCGACCATCCCTGGGGCCGTGATCGGGGCAGTTGTCGTCGGCGCAATCCCCCGAGCCGCGTTCAACGCCGTCATGGGCAGCGCCCTCATCCTCGTTTCCGGGTTCCTCCTCTTCAAGCCTCACGGAAGCATCCCGCTCGCCCTCAACGGTCGATGGGTGGTAACGCGAACCCTCGTCGACTCGGACGGAAACAATTACCAGTACCGGTTCAACAGGGCGCTGGCAATCGCCGCGAGCTTCGGCATCGGATTCGTGTCCAGTCTCCTCGGCATCGGTGGAGGCATCGTCCAGGTGCCCATCCTGACGACCTTCTTCGGATTTCCCGCGCACATCGCGTCGGCGACCTCGCAGTTCGTCCAGGTGTTCACGGCCGGGTTCGGCACGCTGACCCATATCTTTCGGGGGGACTACGCCGCGTTCGTTGGCGTCACGATTGCGTTGTCGGTCGGGGTGATCATCGGGGCGCAGGCAGGCACCACGATCTCCCGTCGGGTGGCCGGCAGCTCGATCATCCGGCTCCTCGCCGTCGCCCTGGGCCTGGTCGGGATCCGGCTCCTCCTACTTCGGTCCTAACGCTGGCTAGGCGCCGAGTTGGGACGCCAGATCGATGAAGTCGTCGGCCACGATATCGACCGAGATATCGAGGTTCTCGGGCTTGCCGGTCCCATTCCTGAGGACGGCGCACGAAGGCAGTCCGCATACCCTGTCCGGCGGCCGCTGCGAGGTCCTTGACGTGCGACGCCACCATCAGCGCCTGCTCGGGCCGAACCGCAAGCATGGCCGGCACCAGCTGGTAAACGGCTGGATCGGGTTTATAGCTCCTGGCCAGCTCGGTCGAGAGGATGCAGTCGAAGGGGAGTCCTCCCGCCCGGGCCAGGTCAACCAACTGCGCCATGCCACCGTTTGAGAGCGTCGTGAGGACGAAGTGAGTGCGCAGCCGGGTGAGCCCCTTGACCGCGTCGGGCCACGGCGGCAGGTGGTGCCATGCCAGAACCAGGCGATCGATGTCGGCTTCCGCCAGCGATTCGAGCGAGAACCTGGTCATCGATTCTCCAAACATGGCTCGGTGCAACGCATCCAGGTTCTGCCAGGGAAGCTCGCCGAGACGCACCCGCTCGAGCCATGGCCGATACCGGCGCCGCCAATCGTCGGCGACGGCCGCGGCGTCGAGCGGCAGATCCCGCTCGCGGGCCACCGCAGCCAGTTCCGCCATGACGCCGCCGCGCCAATCGACGACGGTCCCGAAGACGTCGAAGGCGAGCACCTTGAGATCCGGTCGAGCACTCGGCGCCATGCGCGACCCTTAGCCCTGCGCCAGCAGCAGGTCAGAGCGGTCGATCGCGTCTTGCGGATGTCGCAGGATGTCGAGCAGCCTCGGGTCGATGGGAACGAGCACACCATCGACGTCGAGTTGGGCTTGCCGCAACGTTTCCGCCCACGCCTCGCGATCGGCCGGGACCTCAACCAGCCGCCACTTTTCTGATCCACTAACGATCTTTCCGCCTTGTGACGTGCCAACCATGGCTCGCCCACGCGACAGATGCTGCAGAGTCTCAAACCCCCTCTCCGATCCTCCCCCGGAGTGGGAGGGAGCGTTGGGAAGGATGAGCCCAAGGCGTAGGTTGCCGGTAACTGCGGCGATCGCCGCCAGCGCCAGCATCGGGTCGTAGCCATCGCCTTCCTCCAGCCAGATGCTGTCGGCGCCGGCCGCTTCCATCGCCCGCGCGTCCGCCAGGAACTCGCCCGGGTCCTCGAACCGGGAGGGGAGGAGGACGCCGACCTTCATCTAGGCCTGGGCGCTGAAGATGATCACCGCGCGCAGGGCAAGGACGCCAACCAGGACGAGGACGGGAACCACGACCGGCGGCAACTGCGCCACCATGCGTGGACGCCACTCAGCAACCAGCGGCACGAGGGTGCCGATCAGGACCACCAGCCAGAGAAGGATCCAGCCGCCGCCCAGCACCTTTGACACGACCCCGCCCAGCGTGATCAAAAAGAGGGCAATCAACAGCAGCTCCAGGATGATGAAATATCGATCCGCCTCGACCAGCTTGCCCGCGGTGACTCCTGCCTCGCGCCGCCGCCGGCTGAGCAGAACGATGCTGGCGACGGCGCCGCTCAGTCCCGACGCGAGGAACAGCCCGCCCAGGGTCCATGTATCGCTCCACACCGGCTGGTTGCTCACGGCGAGGAGAACGCCCGTGTATGCCGCGACGAAGAACCCAAAGATCGCGCCGATCACCATGAACGCCTTTCCAATGGCGCCGCTCATCACCCGGCTCGCGCCGGCGAGCACGCGCCAGCGCAGGTACCCGCCCTCACCCACGGCGGCCAGGAACATCACGAAGGAGAAGAGCCCGAAAATGGTGAGCCCCCACGACCCCAGGGAGATCGGGGAGTATGCCTTGAACGCCGGCGTGCCTGTCCGGACGTCGACCAGCATGTGCCAGAAGCGGAGCGGCTGGCCCAGGTCGAGCGTGAGGAGGATCGGGCAGAGGAGCAGCAGCGGAAAGCTGATGATGAAGGCGAGTCGCGAGGCAGCCTTATCTGCCGGACTGCCCCAGAGCCGCAGCATGGTGCCGATCACAAAGGCGCCGCCGGCGATCCCGGCGAAGAAGAAGTACAGAAGGATGTACCACTCCCAGTGGGGCGGGACGACGAAATGCTCGCCAGGCATCAGGGTTGGGTCTCACCACGGCGCCGGAAGGCGATCAGGCCTGCGACCACGGCTACGACGGCGGTGACCGCGGCGCCCAGATACCCGGGAATGTTGTTGCGGCTGGGCAGCACCGCGCTTTCGGTGCTGGGCAAGCTGTACGTTTCGGGTTTGTCGGTCAGCAGGAAGAAGGCGTGCAGGCCGCCATACTCCTTGTCGCCGTAGATTCGAGCCTCGGTCATGCCCTGCGCCTGCAGCGTGGCGACCCGTGTGGCCGCGACCCGGCGCATCTCGTCGAGCGGGCCGAATTTGATCGACTGCGTCGGACAGGCCGTGGCGCAGGCGGGCTTGAGGTTGTTCTGAAGGCGGTCGTAACAGAAGGTGCACTTTTGCGCCGTGCCGGTGTTGCTGTTGAAGCCGATCACGCCGTAGGGGCAGGCGGAGATGCAGTCACGACAGCCGTTGCAGACGTCCTGCTGGATGAACACCGTGTCGAACTCGGTGCGGACGATGGCATTGGTCGGGCAGACTTCCAAACAGCTGGCGTTGGCGCAGTGCTTGCAGACGTCCGACATCATCGACCAGGCGATCGGCTTGTCGGGGCTCTTGGTCGGTTGCTCGACAAATCGTACGTGGCGCCAGTTGGCGTGGTCGAGCTGGCCGGTGTTGTCGTAGCTGCCCCGAAACTCGAGCGGGTTGTTGGGCAGGCCGTTCCATTCCTTGCACGCCACCTCGCAGGCTTTGCACCCGATGCAGAGCGTCGTGTCCGTGAAGAATCCGACCGGTTGGGCCATGCCTCAGTTCCCCATCAGGTTGGGCGCGATTTTGGTCAACCCCTGGTCTTTTGCATACAGGTCGAGCGGCAGCGCGGCGATCTCGTCCACGACCGGCACGGCGCGAGTGTCACGGCGAAGGTCGAACGTCAAGAGATACTTCTGGCAGGTCTGGCAGCCGTCGACCCGGGCGTGGGGAAACCGCTCCTGTTCCTGGAAGATCGGGAGCTTGGTGCCGGCCGCTTCGCCGCATGCGGCACAGGTCATCCGGGGAAAGATCCAGTTGGTGGCGCAGCGCGAGCAGACGAGGTAACGTGGGCCGCTGACCAGCGCCTCGCCGGAGACGGCGAAGTACGACAGCTGCGGTAGGCCGCCACAGTTTGGACAGTGAGTTCTCGAAACCTCGATCTCAAATTCCCTCCCCCCTTGGGGGGGAGGGTCAGGGTGGGGGGACAGGGCTTCCAGGAGGGGAGAGGCCGAAGCGCGAGCGAGGTAGGTCTCGAAGGGATTCAATGGTTCCGCAACCAACCAGCGCTGGATCAACTCCTCGAGGTTGGCCGAGGCGTAGACCTCGACCACGCCATCGCGCAGCGCCCGCGGTCCAAGTTCGACGGTGACGTCGATGACTCCGGGGATAACGTGCCCCACCGCGAAGGAGGCAATGTCTTGAGGAGAGGGAAGTCTATAGGCGGCGGCCTCCTGTACGACCGTGAGGGCCTGGTAGAGGCGCAGCATCTCCGCGGCATGCGGATGGCGCTCGGCGAGTTCCGCCGCACGCTCGCGACGCAGCGGCCAGGGGTTCGCGGCGACAGCGGCTTGCAAAACGTGCATCAGAGCTTCTCCAGGTTCACGAGGAAGGCCTTGAACTCTGGCGTGTATGCATTGGCGTCGCCCACGAACGGCGTCAGTGCGTTGGCCAGCCAGTTGGCGCCCTTGCTCGGGTCGGCGTCGGCCGAGACGCCCACGAAACCCCAGTGGATCGGGATACCGACCTGAAAGACCTGCTTTCCATCGATCGTGGTCGGCGCGAGCCGCTTCGTCACCAGCGCGAGCACCTCGATCTTGCCGCGCTTCGAGCGAACGCGGACACGGTCCCCGCTCTTGATGTTCTTCTGCGCCGCGAGCTCTTCGGGGATCTCCACGAATGGCGATGGCTGAAGGCCCGCCAGCAAGGGGACGTGCTGCGTGACGTAGTGCTCGTGCTCGGTGAGCCGGTAGCTGGTGGCGACATACGGATAGTCGGCGACGGTGCCGAACGTGTCTTTGACATTGGCGAAGGCGCCGCTGCCGCCGGTATAGAGGAAGGCAACCGGCGACGCGGATTGGCTGGGATGCAGCGGGTTCGCGATCGGCGACTCCACAGGCTCGTAGTGCTCAGGCAAGGGACCATCGACCATGGAATTCGAGAAGAGGCGACCGGTGCCTTCGCCGGTCATGATGAAGGGCAGCCAGGCGGTAGGGTCCTGGGTATACGGCTTCATCGTTGCCGGATAGTCGGGCACGTCGCCCACCCACTTGGCCTGCGCCGCGTCCCACTTGATGGCCGCACGCGTAGGATCCCAGGGATTGCCGGCCAGATCGGCGGAGGCACGGTTGTACATGACGCGCCGGTTCAGTGGCCAGGACCACGCCCAGTTCGGGAAAAATCCCATCCCGGTCGGGTCATTGGTGGCCACGTCCTGCACGCCGGCCGTCCGCTTCATCAGGTTGCCGCTCGCCGGGTAGCTGCCGGTGTAGATCCAGTCGCCGGCCGTGGTGGTGCCGTCGTCCTTGAGATTGGCGAACGAGCTCAGCCGCGTCTTCGTCGTGAGGTCGAAGCCGTTGACTTCCTGGGCGAGCTCGTCCAGGGTGGGCTGCTTTGGATTCGCGTAATTCATCGTCAGGGCCATCACCGGGTCGGGGAACTTTCCGCCCTGCTGCTGGTAGAGGGCCTTGACCCGCGTGAAAAGGTCGGCCAGGACCCAGTGGTCGTGCCGGGCGTTGCCTTGCGGCGGGATCACCTGCTCCTTCCACTGCGACCAGCGGCCGCTGTTGACGAAGGACCCGTCCTTCTCGATCCAGTGCGTGGTCGGGACCATGAAGACTTCGGTTTGGATCGACTTTGCGTCGACTCCGGGACGGTGCCAGAACTCCGAGCTGGTCGTCGGCAGCGGATCCATCACCACCAGCCACTTGAGGTTCGCCAGGGCCTGCATCACGCGGTTCGAATCTGGACCGATGCTGGTGGCGGTCATGCCGGAGAGGATGAGCCCCTGCATCTTGCTCTTGAGCGCCTGGTCATAAATGGACATCCAGGAGGAGTTCTGCGCCGGCTTGGGGATGAAGTTGAAGGCGAAGTCGTTGGCTTTGGTCGCGGCGTCGCCGTACCAGCCCTTGAGCAGGCTCACCAGGAATTTCTTGTAGTTGGTACCAAAGAAGTTCCACGAATGGGGGTCCAGCTTCTTGGGCGCCTGCGCGGCGACGTACTGGTCGATGGTCTGCCGTTGCGGCGCCGGGATCTGGAGGTAACCCGGGAGGATTTCCCAGGAGATCGCGTGGTCGGTGTTGCCCTGGATGTTGGCGTGACCGCGCTCGGCGTTCATGCCGCCGCCCGGGCGGCCCATGTTCCCTAACAGCAATTGCAGCACAGCTCCCGAGCGGATCAGCTCGCCACCGGTGGTGTGCTGGGTCAGGCCGACGGCGTAGACGATCGTCATCACCTTGTCAGGGGTACCCATCTGCCCGACCAGCTGGGCGATCCGCATGAACTGATCCTGGGGAATGCCGGTGATGCGCGAGACCATCTCCGGCGTGTAGCGCGAATAGTGCTGCTTCATCAGCTGGAAAACGGTCTGGGGATCCTGCATCGTCAGATCCCGCTTGGCGATGGTGGCAATCGCGCCGCCGGCTGGCGGATGCGCGGCGTTGTATGCGTCGCTCGCCGCGGTATCGATCTGGTAGCCCCAGGAGGAGACGTCGTACTTGCGGTTCGCCGCATCGTAGCCGCTGAACAGGCCATCCTTGAAGCCGTACGCCGGCTTCACCAGGAAGGAGGCATTGGTGTAGTTCTTCACGTACTCGTCATGGAACAGGTTGTTCTGCAGGACGTAATTGATCAGCCCGCCGAAGTAGGCGACATCAGTGCCGGTTCGGATCCGGGCATAGATGTCGGCCATTGCCGAGGTCCGGGTGAATCGTGGGTCGGCATGGATGATCTTGGCGCCCCCGCCCGAGCCGGGTCCGCGCTTGGGGTCGTTCTTAGCGGCGAGGAACCACTGGAAGCCGACCGGATGCGCTTCGGCCGGGTTGGCGCCGTTGATCAGGATGAGGTCGGTGTTCTTGATGTCGCGCCAGTGGTTGGTCATAGCCCCTCTCCCGAATGTGGCGGCCAAACTGACCACCGTGGGGCCGTGTCAAACCCGTGCCTGCTGTTCTAGATGCACCAGGCCGAGGCCGCGCATCACCTTCGTGGCGAAGTACCCTTCTTCGCTGCTGAAGGCGGCGCCGCCGGCGAAGGCAATCCCCTCCGTGCGGTTGACCGTATTGCCAGACGCATCCTTGGCCACGAAGCTGGCGTCGCGGGCGTCTTTGATCCGTTGGGCCAGCTTGGTCAGCATGTCGTCCCACGTGATGTCCTGCCAGTGATCCGAACCCGCCGCACGATACCGCGGGTTTTCCACCCGGCGGGCGCTGGTGGCGAGCTGCATCGCGGTGGCACCCTTCGGACAGAGCCGTCCCTCGTTGACGGGGCTGTCCGGATTGCCCTCGATCTGCAGCAGCTGAGTCGAGCCGTCAGCGTTTTTTTTCGTATGGGCGACGAGGGCACAGCCGACCGCGCAGTAGGGACAGACCGAATGCGACTCTGTAGCGCCAGCGATGTGGAAGCTCTGCCTGACCTGGGCGGCCTGGGCCACGTCGAACCCGAGGGCTGTGAGGCCGGCCGCACCGGTCCCGGCGGCGCTGATTTTCAAAAAGTCGCGGCGCGTGACCTGTGGCACCCAATTCCTCCGCGGGAACGGTCGTGCAGGCGACTAGACGCCAGCGTACTCACCGGCCGGGGTGCTGTCAACCAAATCGTCCCAATCACTCCCTCCCTCGGGGGAGGCAGAGGTCACACAAACCCTCCCTGTCGGGGGAGGTCGGGTGGGGGCCGTGATACGGTTGGCGACGAGATGAACGCCTGGTTCGAGGCGCTGGGGCGCCGGTTCGCGAATGCTGCTCGGGACCGAGGGACCACGGTTGCGCCGCCAGAGCTGGACCCACAGGTCGCCGACGAAGTCCTGGAGCTGGCGCGTGTCGCGTCGCACACCAAGGAGCGCCGCTTCGCGCCGCTCGCCTGCTTCATGGCTGGGGTCGCTGTCGAACGACTTCGCCAGTCCGGATCA
>DATEHI010000091.1:0-8336 GCA_035279665.1 Candidatus Dormiibacterota bacterium
TCGTCGGCGACAAAGGACGTCCACCGTCTTCCTCGCTGTGGAGGTCGAGCGAGCGTGCTGCCGGACCTGGTTTTCAGCAGATCGATGCTAGCGTGTGGCGGATCCGAATGCGCGCCCATCCGCGTGTGGAAGTTCTGTCGACGGTCTGTAACAGGGGGGTTGCAACCTTCGGACGGGTGCTAGCAAACCCGTAATTCGGCCGCAATAGCGTGGGTGCGTGGGCCTCGCTATCCGCAACACGCATCCAGACGACGATTCAAGGCGTCTTCCGAAAGCCGTCCACTCGCGGCCGCTGAGCGAGCGCCTATGGAGCGTGCTGATTGGCCTGCTCGTCTTCATCACCATCCTCGTCGCGGCGCTGCCCATCTTTGCCATCGTCCGCGGTACGTCGGCGGGTATCGCCCTGGCTCGGGCTGGCAACGCCAGCCTCATCACCTGGCTCGGTCTCGAGTTGGCGCTGGTCGCCCTCGGCATGGGCGCGTTCTTTTTTGCCTACTCGCTCAAGTACTACCTGGCCACAGCCACAATGCTCATGCTCGCGTTCTTCGGTCCAGGCCGAAACGACAACGGAACCGGGGAAAAGCAGGGACATCTCAGCGGTCTAGCGCGCATCACGCGTCGCGGCTGGATCGCGCGACAGCATTCCAACGGCAACCGCACCAAGTGGCTGCCGCTTGGGTACGAGCCGTTTGTCTCGATACACATCGCGACCTACAACGAAAAGGGCGTTATCGGCCGCCTACTCGAGGCCTGCTCGAAGCTGAACTATTCCAACTACGAGGTGATCCTCGTCGACGACTCGACGGATGGGTCGATGGAGGTCCTCGAACCTTGGAGGCAGGTCGACCGCTTCACCATCATTCACCGCGACACAAGGGATGGCTTCAAAGGTGGCGCGCTGACCTATGCCCTGCGCGCCATGGACCCCCGCACGGAATTCGTCGCCATCTTCGACGCCGATGCCGTGCCCTTCCCCGATGTCCTGAGGGATCTGCTGTATCACTTCTACAGCCAAGAAAACCCACGGCCCCGCCTCATCCCCGAGATCGGCGCCGTGCAGAGTTATCAATGGCACGTCCTGAACAAGAGCGAGAGCTGGCTGACGGCGGCCGTGCGCACCGAGTACGCCGGCAGCTACATGATCGAGCGTCCGTTCCAGCAGGTGCTCGGCTCGATGAAGATGATCGCCGGTACCGCCTACATGATCAAGGCGGGGCTGTTGAGGGAGTTGGGATGGGGCCGCAGTCTCACTGAGGACTGGGAGCTAACCCTGCGCCTTTACGCGATGGGCTACAAGGTCGTCTACACGCCTTACGCGGAGACACCCGCCGAATGCGTCGCGACGTTCGGACGGCTGGCGCGCCAGCGCATGCGCTGGGCGGAGGGTCACAGCTACAACGTCAACAAATGGTTCCTCACCATCGTTCGGTCACGCAAGTTGAGTCTGCTGGAAAAGGCCGAGTTCATCTATTACGGCTTCTACTACCTGCAGTCCGCCCTCTTCCTGCTGGGCTCAGCCGCCTGGCTGATCTCGGAGATCGTCCTGCACGTGCACATCCCGGAGTGGACCGCTCTACTCGGTTGGTCGCTGCTCTTCTCCAACCTCTTCGCGCTGCCGCTCATGAACCTTGGCGGCCTGCTGCTGGAGGGCTCCCCGCGCCGCGACTACCAGGGCGTTATGGGTGCGGTCGCACTGTCTTTCCTCCTCGTGCCCTTCCAGGCCTGGGCGTCGGTCAAAGGCCTGTTCGAACGCAAGGAGGGCGGGTGGTTCCGTACGCCGAAGACCGGCCGGGTCACGGACCGCGTCGAGCACCTGCCGCAGAAGAAGAGCATCAACCGCTGGCTGCGTCCATCGGAGAGCCGGCCGCTCGCCAGCGAGGCACGTTTCCGGAGTGGCCGCCGCGCCAGTCACACCTTCCGCATCATCTGCATCGCGGCACCCATCCTCGTGCTGACCATCCTCGGGATCGGCGCGGCAACTGCGCCAACGGTGCTCGCGGCCAATCTCTACTACCTTCACAATCCGGGCGGCGCCTACACCATCGACAACACACCGTCGGGCAGCGCGCCGGCAAAATTCCTGATGAACAACCCAGGGACCACGCAAACCTGGGCATCAACCGCGACCTACGCCGGACAGACCATCCCGGCGGGCAGTTACACCTTCACGTACTGGACGACGGGAAACGGCAACGGCGAGGTCACTGCCCTCCTGACCTTTGGTTACAGCCCAACCGCCTCGTGCGCCGTCATCGCCCCGATCGCGTCATGGACGGCGGTGCTGGACAACGGCAACTCCGACACCTCAACCACCATGCCGGCGGTGATCGTTCCGTCCAAATCCTACCTCTGCTGGCGGATCACGGTCGTCACCGTGACCAACGGAGGTCTCGACCTCCGCTACGACGGCAATCACCAGCAAACCTCGATCGCGACACCGGCGATCGTCGTGCCCGAGCACGGCAGTCCCCTTATCGGCCTGGCGATTCTCCTTCCGTTGGTGCTGGGGCAACTGATCCGGCGGCCGCTGTGGGCAAAGCGGAGAGTCCGATGACCAAGCGTCGGACGACGCCAGTTTTTGCGATGCTTCTCGCCCTGACCGCGGTCCTGATGGTCGTCCTGCCCTTCGTCTCGACCTTTGACGATCTGCTGACAGTTATCGGGATGAAGCTGGGCATCGCGGCGCCGTTGCAATGGATCGTGCCGGCGGAAGTCCGCGTCACGGTTGTCATGCTCGGCCTGTTGGGGATTCACGCCGGTGCCGCGGGGAATCAGCTCGTCGTCTGGAATTCGAGCGGCGCGCCGCAAACCCTCTTCATCTCATGGAACTGCGTGGGCTGGCAGAGCTTGATCCTGCTCGGCCTGAGCCTGATGGTCGGACTTCGCGGTCCGATGACGTTGGCCACCCGATTCGAAGTGATCGCCTTCGGCATCCTCGGTACCGTCCTCGTCAATATCGCCCGGATCACGGTCGTATGCTTACTGGCCGCCCTGGCCGGCTATCTGCCGGCGGTCCTGTTCCATGACTACGGCGGAACGCTCCTGCTGGTCGGCTGGCTTTTTGCCTTCTGGGTGCTTGTCTATCGTTGGCGGATACCCGATCTCGCGCGTGCACTCGAGCCACGGCCCTGAACCTCGCCAGTAGAGTGTCGGCCATGGAGACGAAGCCCGTTGCCCAGGCCATCATCCTTGTTGAGGGGGTGAGCGACCAGCTTGCGCTGGAAGCTCTCGCCACCCGCCGCGGTCACGATCTCAACGCCCACGGCATTTCCATCCTGCCGATGGGCGGCGCGACCAACATTGGAAGGTTCTTGAAACGATACGGCCCTCAGGGGCTGCGCCTCAGACTGGCCGGCCTGTGCGACGCCGCTGAAGAGGGCGATTTCCAACGCGGGCTCGAGCGCGCGGGCCTCGGCGCCAACCTGACGCGCGGCGAGATGGAGCGGCTCGGTTTCTATGTCTGCGTCGCCGACCTGGAGGACGAGCTGATTCGAGCCCTTGGGGCCGCGGTCGTCGAACAGGTCGTCGAGGCGCAGGGTGAGCTCGAAGCCTTCCGCACCTTCCAGCACCAGCCTGAGTGGCGAGGACGAACAGCCGAGGAGCAGCTGCGGCGCTTCTTGGGGACAAAGGGGGGCCGAAAAATCCAGTCCGCGGCTGTGCTCGTCGGGGAACTGAATCTCAACCAGGTGCCCCGGCCGCTCGACCGTGTCCTGGAGGACATCGTCTATTCGGAAGATCCCGCCACGGGATAGGGGATGCGTCGAAAGCTCCGGATCGAGCACGCCAGGCGCCTGGCGGTGACTCGCCAGCGGCTGAGCGGGCCCCGCCCCAAACCGGTCACGACAGACGACATCCGCGCGCTCGTGCAGGCGATCGGTTGTCTGCAACTCGACCCGACCGCCATCGTCGCCCGCAACCACCTGCTGGTCCTCTTCAGTCGCCTCGGACCGTATGACCCGAAGCTTGTCGACATCCTCCTCTGGGACGAGCGCCGCCTTTACGAGTATTGGGCGCACCAGGCCTCGATCGTCCCGACCGAAGATCGGGAATTGCACCTCGCCCTACCGCCGCCCTGGACCGACCAAAGCACCACCGCGTCCTGGATGACGACGCGGGGCCGGTTCAGCGAAATCGTTCTCGAGCGGCTCGCCGCCAGCGCCTCCGTCCGAGCCGCGGACTTCGACCAACATGCCGACAAATACGAATCCGGCTGGGGACAGCGCAGCCCGATCACCGACACGCTGGCACTCCTGTGGCTTCAGGGCCGGATCGTACCGGCCGGCCGTGTCGGGAGCGGGCGACGGTGGGCGCTAGCGGACACCTGGTTCGGAACGCCACCTGGCCTGATTCCCGAGCCCCCGGTCGCCCTGCGCCAGGCAGCGGTCCGCTCCTTGCGGGCGCTGGGCGTGGCCACCCCGCAGCAGGTCAAGAACCACTTCCTCCGGCGCCGCTACCAGGGTCTCGCGCCCGTCTGGAAGGAGCTCGAAGCTAGCGGCACGATCGTCCCGGTGGATGTCGGCCTGAAAGGCGACTGGTACGTCCACGCGGACGACCTTCCACTGCTCGACGAGATCGAGGCAGGAGCGTCCGAGCCGAGGACGACCCTGCTGTCGCCCTTCGATAACTTGATCTGCGATCGAGACCGGACGCTGGCGCTCTGGGGTTTTGACTTCCGGCTCGAGATCTACGTACCGAGGAGCAAGCGCTGGGGCTACTTCGTGATGCCCCTGCTGCACGGCGACCGCATCTGTGCCAGGTTCGACCTGGCCGTCGATCGGCACCTCGGGCTGCTCAAGGTGATCGGGGAGCGATGGGAGGCGGGCTGGGACGGTCGGCGCCGGCCGGTTCGTCCGACGCGGCAGGCCCTCCGCGAGCTGGCCTCGTTCCTCGGCGTGGGCGTCGGACGATGACCCACGATATATTGTTGACAAGACATATGTCGCTGTAGTAATGTATCCCCGTGCCCGACGCATTCCAGATCCTGGCCGATCCGACCCGCCGCCGGCTCATCGAGGAGCTGCAAGCCGGGGAGCGTTCCGTGAGCGAGCTGGTCGACGTCGTGGACATCGGTCAGCCTGGTGTTTCGCGGCAGCTCGCCATTTTGCAGGACGCGAAGTTCGTGGTCGTCCGCCCGGAGGGCCGGCGAAGGCTCTACGCGCTGCGACCGGAGCCGTTTCGTGAACTGGACGAATGGATGATGGGATATCGCGCGATGTGGGAGGGCCGACTCGATCGGTTTGTGGCAGAACTCGACCGGCGGGGCAGGACCCGACCGAAAAACAAGGAGGAAGAAAAGTGACGCAACTGGGTACGCAGACGACGGCGCTGGCCAACAACGTAAAGGTGCAAAGTGTCAGACCATGCTTGACCTTCAAGGAGGGCGCCGAACGGGCGGTCAATTTCTACGTTTCGCTGTTTGCGAATTCCAAGGTGCTCAGCCTGCTGCGCGCCGAGGCGAACGGTCCCATTCCGGAAGGGAGCGTGTTGCACGCCAGTTTCCAGCTCGACGGACAGGAGTACACGGCGTTCGATGGTGGCGAGACCTTTACGTTCACGGAAGCCTTCTCGTTTGTCGCGACCTGCGAAACTCAGCAACAGCTTGATGAGGTCTGGGGGCGGCTCACCGAGGGCGGAGAGGAAGGACCATGCGGCTGGCTCAAGGATCGATTCGGTGTGTCGTGGCAGGTCGTCCCCTCGGCTCTGGGGCAGATGATGGGCGACCCAAAATCCGGGAACCCGGCAAAAGTCATGGAGGCCCTGTTGAAGATGCGCAAGCTCGACATCGCCACCCTTCAAAAGGCCTATCGGAGCGGCTCCTAGCTTGACCTCGCAGACGCAGCCGGCGCGCCGGAGAGTCACCATCGAGCGGCGATTCAACGCTCCGATCGACGAGGTCTGGGAACTCTGGACGACAAAGGACGGCATCGAATCCTGGTGGGGCCCACCAGGATTCGAGGTGAAAGTGCGCACCCTCGACGTTCGCCCTGGTGGTCAGCTCCTCTACGCGATGATCGCGGTCGCTCCCGACCAGATCGATTTCCTGAAGAAGGCGGGGATGGCGCTGACCAACGAGTCTCTCGTCACCTACACCGAGGTCGTGCCGCGCACGCGACTCGCCTTCACCCAAATGGCCGACTTCATTCCGAACGTCAAACCGTACGCGGTCGCGACAGCGGTCGAGTTCGATACGCAACCCCAGGGGGTGAGGTTGGTCCTGACGCTCGATGCGATGCACGATGAATACTGGACGAACATGGCGGTTATGGGCTGGGAGCAGGAGCTCGGGAAACTCGCCCAGCTCCTGGACTCCGCCTGATGCGAAACCCCAGGCTCGGGAGTTCCTGAGGGGCAAAGAGGACCAGCGCGATCATCGTGGCGGACCAGCCCAGGTGGAGGATTCCGATGATCCCAGGATTCTGGAACCACCAGAGCGTCACGCCGGCACTGGTCTTAAGACGGTGCGCATAGTCGGTCGCCCAGGGCTGCCATAGCAGCAGGATGGTTATCAGCGTCGCCCATGGGATCGTCCATCGGGTCGCAAGCAGGTCGAAGATGACGGCTGCCAGCGCTGCCCCACCAATGTAGTAGGGGTTGTCCTTGGGGTCCATCGCGAGGCGGACCGCGACTGCGACGAGAAAGAGTCCAGGCCATCGACCGCGGAGGACGGGCGCCAGGGCCGCGATTGGCGCCAGGACAAATTGTCCGACCCGGTCCCACGCGGGAATCAGGTCCCCCCGGTAACCCAGCGCGTGCAGGCCGGACGACGGCGCCACGCCAACCGGCGGACGAAGTGCCGCCAGCGTGGCCGGGTTCGCGATGATGAATGGCGCCCAGGCCGCGATCACGCCCGCGAGCGCGCTGCCGGCAGCAGCGAGTCGCTGCTTGTCGAGAACGAGAAGCAGTGGGATAAATCCCAGCGCCCATGGCTTGGCCGCGACCGCCGCGCCCAATGCCAATCCGGCGGCTGCCGCTCGATTCGCGGCGATCGCGCGCAGCGCACCGACGGCAAGGACGAGGGCGACGACGTCGTCGAGGTGGCCGAAACGCACCGACAGGACCGTCCACGCCGGCATCAGCACAATCGCGGCCAGGAACACCCGGAGGTGGCGTTGGCGATCAGGCGCAAGCGGAGCGATTAAGGTCAGGCAGAGCGGGCCGGCGGCAGTCATGAGGATCAGCGCGACCGGCTGAGCCGCATCGCCGAGAGAGGTCAGCGGCGCTGCTACGAGGAACGCGAGCGGACCGATCTGCAGTTCGGGATGCTCCGCGTAAAGATTGAGCCCCGCGCCATCGAACAGCAAGTGGCTGCCCGAAACGAAGAAATGCCAGGACAGCCCCGATGGGTTCGACTGCAGCCAGGCCCAGAGCGCTGACCAGGCCGCCACGCCGACCCACGGAACGAGATTCCTCGCTCGGAATTGCCCTGCAATTGCCATTGCTGAAGAGCCCGCTGACTATTAGCGCTCCTCACTGACACAACGCGGTTCACGGTCACGAGCGCCGTGCCGATGGTGACCCGTTACACCTCGGTCGCCAAACAATCTCTGGAGGCGCAATGCGGCTGCTGTAAACCGGAAGTGGTCGACCACCTGGAGGGGGCGACTGCGAATGGGAGGTGTCCAGCGTGGTCGCCACAACTATCACGATCAACTCGCGGGGGCTCAATGGGCCCTCGAGGCCTGGAGGCCGCCGTTTCCAGCGGGCGGTGGGGATCGCAATCGGGATGGTGGCGCTTGGCGCCACCGCGGCGCTCGTCGTCAGCCTCTTCGAAAATCAAGCGTTGACCTCCGGCGCGGAAAATTCGGCCCGCGCGTCGCTGCCTGGTGATCTTTTTGCACCGCCGGCCCCGCCGAAGCCTCGGATTGTGGTGCGCTATCTGGCTCCTCGGCCCGCCTCATCGGCAGCGGCGCCCGCCGCGCCGATAGCCAGCCCGACCGCCCGACCGCATCCATCACCGTCACCGTCGCCGAGCGGCGGCGGAGACGACTGAGGTGAGCATGAAGACGCTGCCCATCGACGAGCGGGATCGCGATCGCGATCGCGCGCTTGCCAAATTGCGCTGGCTCACCGCGGCCAGCGGGCTCGTCTCACTGGCGGTTGCGGCCTTCGCGACATCCGCGGCCGCGCAGGCCTCGGCGCCGCCGGTCCACCCCCCGGGGAGCGGGTCGGCGAATCCCGTTGCGGGATCCTTGAGCGCGCAGCAGTTGGCGGCCCTGAAATTCGGCTTGCCCAGGCCGGGCACGGTTGTGATTTGGGTGCCTTCGGGCCAGGCTCCGGCGCCAGGCCATGCCGCTCCGGGGCCGGCCCCTGCCGGAGCGCCGGCGCCACGCCCCGCG
>DATEHI010000092.1:0-2369 GCA_035279665.1 Candidatus Dormiibacterota bacterium
CGGACGGCGCAAGAATGCCGTCGCGCGTGTTCGCCTCTATCCCGGTGAGGGCACGATCATGGTGAACAACAAGCCGCCGCTCCAGTACTTCGGCCGGCGGATGCTGGAGATGGTCGTGGTCGAGCCCCTCAAGCTCACCGAGACCAGCAAGCGTTTCAACATCAGCGCCATGGTCGATGGCGGCGGCATGTCCGGCCAGGCCGGCGCGGTGCAGCACGGCATCGCCCGCGCTTTGTGCGTGGCGGACCTGGCGATGCGGCCTGTGTTGAAGAAGCACGGCATGCTGACCCGCGACCCGCGCATGAAGGAACGCAAGAAGCCCGGCCTCAAGCGCGCCCGCAAAGCCCCGCAATACACCAAGCGCTAACCGGACGCGGCCGCGTTCACTCCGATTACCCGGGCTGTGCCCGCTCGGGCGCGACCTCGGCGTGGCTCCGCAGCCGGCCGATCGGCGTTGCGATCACGATGATGACCGGGAGTAGTCCCACCCCGGCGGCGATCAGGAAGGTGGGCACGAATCCAATGCGATCAGCCAAGAAGCCACCGGCGAAATTGGCCAGAGGCCAGACGCCCCAAAAGAACGTGCGGAAGGTCGCGTTCATGCGTCCTTGCAGGCGGGAGGGGGTCAACGATTGCCTGAGGCTGACCTGCTGAATGTCCATCACGGTGATCGCGACGGCGGCGACGAAGTTCGCGAAACAGAGCCAGGGGACCGGGGGGAGGAAGAGCGCAAGCGGGATCATGGCGAGACCGACCGGCGAGCCGCTCACCCCCACCAGGATCGCGCGTCCCAGGCCCAGCGTCGCCACCAACCGGCTGGACAGCAAAGACCCGACGAGGGCGCCAACCCCGAAGGCGGCGAAGATGATGCCGGCTTCGGCCGGGGTCAGGTGGAGCCGGCGGTAGAAAAAGACGAGGTAGATCGGAAGGGCGAGCTGCTCCGCGATCGAAAGGCTTGTCATCATGGCCAGCAGGCTGCGTAGGAGCGGATGGTGAAAGACCAGGCGAATGCCCTCCCGCAGCTCGGCCATGACGCTGGATTGCGCGCCGAGCTTCCTGGGTAGCGGTTCGGGCTCGCGGATCCAGAGCAGGGTCAGAACCGAGATCACATAGGAGAAGGCGTTGATGCCGATCGTGCGCGCCGCCCCGATCGCCTGCACGAGGACGCCACCCAGGCCCGGCCCGGCAAGCAGGGCGATGGAGAAGCTGGTGTTCAGCTTGTTGTTTCCTTCCACGATGTCCGCCTGGCCGACGAGGGAGGGCAGATAGGCGAGGTAGGCGATGTCGAAGAGGACGTTGCCGACTCCCATGCACAGCGCGACCACGAAGAGCTGGGCGAGCGTCAGGCCGTTGAGCAGAAAGGCCAGCGGGATCGAGGCCAGCGGGATCGAGGCCAGCGCGATCGCTCGTCCGGCATCGGCGATGATCATCAGGGGCCGGCGTCGAACGCGGTCGGCGAGGACGCCGGTGAACAGCGTGAGGACGAGGAAGGGCAGCCGTTGGGTCCCGACGAGCAGCCCGATGACCAGCGCGCTGGTGTGGAACTGCAGGATGGCGAGCGTGGGCAAGGCGAGCACGGTGATCTCGCCGCCGATCACGCTGATGGTCTGGCCCGACCAGAGCTTCAGGAAGTCGGGGTGACGCCAGAGCCGGCTGCCTCCCAGCATTGCCGGCACAGGCTAGCAGCCGCCGCCGACGCCTACCGTCTGATTTGGGCTACGCCCGACCTCGACGCCGCGACATCCACCAGACAACGGCGGCGATGATGATGACCAGGACGACCACGCCGACGATGATTTTGTTCGTTGTGATCGCCGTCGAGATCAGGGGCACGATGAGAGCGGCTGCCATACGTAAATCCATAGGTTGAGTCTAGAGGGTAGGCCCGCAACCCGGCCGGCATAACGAAGCGGCATCTTGGGGGATACTAGTCAGCGCTAGTGGACGTCATCCTCCGCGACATCCTCGTCTTCCTCCAGAGCGGCAACATCTGGCGGCACGTCCTCGACGTGATCGACATCGGCCTGGTCGCCTTTTTCCTCTACCGGCTATTCCTGCTGGTTCGGGGTACCCAGGCGGTTCAGCTGATGTTCGGGGTGCTCCTGCTGGCTTTGATCGGCCTGCTCGCGAACCTGCTCGATCTGCGGCTGCTCTCCTGGATCTTCCGCAACGCCGCCCCCGCCATCCTGGTCGGCATCATCGTGCTCTTCCAGCCGGAGATCCGCCGAGCGCTCGACCAGTTCGGGCGGATCGGTTTCATCGGCCGCCCGCTGGCGCACTACAACCTCCAGATCTTCAATCGGATGATCGACGAGGTGATCCGGGCCACCACCAAGCTGACGCAGCGTTTCACCGGGGCGCTGATCGTT
>DATEHI010000093.1:0-57879 GCA_035279665.1 Candidatus Dormiibacterota bacterium
CGCTGGCCATCGGTTTGGACCACGGGAAGGTGTGTGCCGAACGAGATTTCGACGACAGGGTTTGCATTCCGATCATATAGCCAGGTCCTCGGCGAGATGACGGTGGCGTCGGTGTCTGTGGTGGGGGGCGCGACCGCGGTCAGCTGCCCGGCGGGGATCCAGGCCGGATAGCCGCGATCGTCGAGCGGGGTGCGCTGGCCGATAACAACGACCTGGGCCCAACCGTTCGAGACAGCGAGCACCGTCACGCGCTGACCGAGCAAGACCTGCGTGTCGGCGCGATTGATCAGGTCGGCGCGTTGCCCGCTGGTCATGGCGCCCAGCCATTCGAGCAAGCGGACCGGGTTCGCCAGTGCTGGGGCGTCGACGGGCCGGATCACGCCAGGATTACGCCAGCCGGTCGCGACACTGACGTCAATCCAGGCGTCGAAGCCCGCCGCGACGGGGGCGGTGGGCCGGGGCCCGATGGTGGCCGCTGGTGGGACGGTCGAATTCGGCGTCCCGGTCGTCGCCGAACCAGGCGTCGGCCCGTTGCCGGCTGCGGAACCGCACGAGCTGAGGACGGCCAGCAGAGCGCCGCCGACCAGCAGTCGCTTCAACCGGTCACCCGCTGTGTGCAACGTGAATCCGGGGCTATGTTTGCCAGGAGTTTCTCCGGATTAACCCCTCCTTGACTGCGGCCCACGCCCCTGTTAGCGTTGGACGCGCTCGTCTCGGCAACGACTAGACCAAGGGAGGGAATCCATGACGCGAACGGTCTTTGGCCTGCGCACGCCTGTCTTCGCACGCTTCGGCGCCCTAGCCGGGGCAGTGGCGGTCGTCGTCGGACTGACACCGGCAACATCGATCGCCGCCGATGCCGCGACGACATCGCAGACCTATATCGTGCTCGCCAAACAGGAGAACGTGTCGGCTCGCCTGCTGAGCCAGCTCCGCCTGCAAGGCGGCACGATCGTCGCGAGCTACGACGCGATCGGGGTCGTCGTCGTCCGCACGGGCGATGCCCAATTCGCCGGCCGGGCGCAGAAAAACCTCGACGTCGAGGGCGCCGCCAATGCAAACACGTTGGCATTCCATCTCAAGCCCACGATCGAGAACAACGGCGGCGATCACGGAGGGAATGGCGGCAAGCCCGCCAGCGACAGCGACACCCTGTCCGGACTCCAATGGGATATGAAGCAGATCCACACCCCCGAAGCCCACAAGATCACAGGCGGTCGTCGCTCTGTGTTGGTCGGGGACATCGACACCGGCCTGGATTACACCCATCCGGACCTGGCTCCCAATGTTGACAGCGCGAACAGTGTGAACTGCCTCAGCGGTTCGCCAGTCGCGGGCGCTGCTGCGGCCATGGATGACAACGGGCATGGCACGCATACGGCGGGCACCATCGCGGCCGCGTCGAACGGCATCGGCATCGTCGGCGTAGCGCCGAACGTTCGAATCGCCGGGATCAAGGCCGGGGACAGCCAGGGGTTCTTCTTTCCCCAAGCGGTCGTCTGCGCCTTCATGTGGGCAGGTTCCCACCACTTCAACGTCACGAATAACAGCTATTTCGCCGACCCCTTCTACTACAACTGCCCGAACGGCAGCGCGCAGGAGCGCCTCATCCTCAAGGCCGAGGGCCGCGCGATCGCATACGCGACGCGCAAAGGCGTCGTCAACGTCGCCGCGGCAGGGAACTTTGCGGATGACATGGCGAATCCGACCCAGGATCGCCAGAGCCCGGACGACACCGTGCCTGTGACCAGGCCGGTGACGAGGGATTGCAAAGTCATCCCCGTCCAGATGCCAGGAGTCATCGCGGTCAGCGCCACTGGCAACAAGGGCCGGAAGTCCTTCTACTCGAACTACGGTATGGACGTCATCAATGTTGCGGCCCCGGGCGGCGACAGCCGTCAGATCACCGCTGCGGCAGTCAATGGTCGCGTGCTCTCGACCTACCCGGTGAGCCTCAAGAATTCCTGCGTCCGCTCGGTCGTCGATCCGGCCGGTGGACCGAACGCCTTCTACTGCTACCTGCAGGGGACGTCGATGGCATCGCCCCATGTAACCGGGCTCGTGGCCCTGATGATCAGTCGGTCTGGCGAGATGAGCGCGAGGGAAGTGCGCCGCCAGCTCGAGCAGACGGCCGATCCAATCGCCTGCCCATCGGCGGCGGATCTGGCAATGTATGCGTTCTTCCCCTCCGTGAACAACGACGCGCCGCAGACCTGCACCGGCGATGCTGAGCACAACTCGTGGTACGGCTTCGGCCAGGTGAATGCATTGAAGGCGATCGGCGGCGACGAAGAAGGCGGCGACAACCACCAGAACTAGGCGCTCGTAGGGGCCGGGCAGCGCGCCCGGCCCCTACGTGTGGGAGACGAGCCCGGCTGGACACTCGCCAGGTCGAGTGATATACCTTCTTTGGCAGGCGGATCGGCTAATCAGAGGGAGGTGGCTATGAGGCGCAGGGTTGCCGTCACCATTAATGGCACCAAGCACGAGGACGAGGTGGAGCCTCGGCTACTGCTTGTGCAGTACATCCGCGATGTGGTGGGGCTCACCGGGACGCATGTCGGTTGCGACACCAGCAACTGCGGCGCGTGCACCGTCGAGCTGGACGGCCACAGCGTGAAGTCCTGCACGGTCTTTGCCGTCCAGGCCGATGGCGCCCAGGTCACGACGATCGAGGGGCTGGCCAAGGGATCGACGCTCCATCCTCTTCAGAAGGCGTTCTGGGACGAGCATGGCCTCCAGTGCGGCTTCTGCACCCCGGGCATGATCATGGCTGCCAAGCAGCTGCTCGAGCGCAATCCCAACCCGACCGAGCAAGAGATCCGGCTGGGGCTCGAGGGCAACCTCTGCCGCTGTACCGGCTACCACAACATTGTCAAATCGATCCAGGCGGCGGCCAAGGTGATGGCGCCTGGGGCCGAGCGCAAAGCGCCCGCGCCGGTCTCCTAGAGGGAGGATTTCAAGATGGCCATATCCCAGATGGTTGGCGCCTCCGTCAAGCGACGCGAAGATCCACGGCTGGTCACGGGCACCGGCAGCTACGTCGACGACATTCCCCAGACGGCCGTTGTCCACATGCACGTGATCCGATCGAGCGAGGCCCACGCGAGGATCCTCGGCATCGAGACCGCCCGGGCGAAGGAAGCCGACGGCGTGATCGCCATCTTCACCGGGAAAGACCTGAAGGCGGAGTTTGGCGCACCGCTGCCGGTGACGGTCTGCTTCGTGCCCGACAAAAAGTATCCGAACCACTATCCGGTTGCGATCGACAAGGTCCACTACGTGGGCGAGCCGGTCGCGATCGTGCTCGCCTCGAGCCGCGCCGCCGCCGAGGACGCCGGTGAGCGCATCGACGTCAACTACGAGTCGCTGCCGGCGGTGCTCGACATCGAGAAAGCCATCGCCAAGGGCGCTCCCATCCTCCACGAAGACCTTGGCAGCAACCTCTCCTATGACACCAAGTTTGCCGCCGGCGATATCGAGGCCGCCTTCAAAGAAGCCGAGATCACCATCAAGCAGCGCCTCGTCCAGCAACGCCTGATCCCGATCGCGATCGAGCCACGGGGCGTGCTGGCGGATTACAAAACCTTTGCCAATAAGCTCACCGTCTGGTCATCGACCCAGATTCCGCACTTCGTCAAGGTGTGGCTGGCCGTCATCCTCGGCATCCCCGAAAGCAACGTTCGGGTGGTCGCTCCCGAGGTCGGTGGCGGGTTTGGGTCGAAGATCCGGGTCTACCCGGAGGAGATCCTGACGGCCCTCGCCTCGCGGAAGTTGGGCCGGCCCGTCAAATGGATCGAGGATCGCGGCGAGAACACCAAGGCCACCCACCATGGGCGGGACCAGATCTGGGATGTCGAGATCGCGGCGAAGAAGGATGGCACCGTGCTCGGCATCCGGCCGACGCAGTGGCTAAACCTCGGCGGCTACTGCAGCCAGTTTGGCACCTTCCAGGTGTTGGGCATGCTGGTCGCGCAGGGCGCCTACAAGATGAAGGCTTTCGATGGCAGGGCCGTCGGCGTGTTCACGAACACGACGCCGACCGACGCGTACCGCGGGGCCGGCCGGCCGGAGGCGACCTACCTCATCGAGCGGGTGATGGACCTGGTGGCCCGTGAGACCGGCATCGACCCGGTCGAAGTCCGTCGGAAGAATTTCGTCCGGGCGGAGGACCAGCCCTTCACGACGTTGCTTGGGCTCACTTACGATTCGGGCGATTACACCATCACGCTGGACAAAGCGCTCGAGATGGTCGACTACAAGGCGCTGCGGCGCGAGCAAGCGGAGAAGCGCAAGCAGGGCAAGTACATCGGCATTGGCCTCTCGACATATATCGAGATCTGTGGGTTGGGCCCGGCGGGCGCCACGCAGGCGGCGGTCGGCGTCTCGCTCTGGGGCATGTCGGTGGTCAACGTCCATTTCACCGGCAAGGCCACCGTCATCATCGGCAGTTCGCCGCATGGGCAGGGCCACGAGACGACCTACGCGCAAGTCGCGTCCGACGTGCTCGGCATCCCGGTCGAGGACATCGACGTTCAGCACGGAGACACCGCGATCGGCCCGATGGGGATGGACACCTACGGCAGCCGGAGCACGGCGCTGGACGGCAACGCCGTACATATCAGTTCGATGAAGGTGCAGGAGAAGGCGCGGAAGATCGCCGCCCACTTGCTGGAGGCGGGGGAAGGCGACGTTGTCTACGAAAACGGCAAGGCCTTCGTGAAAGGCACGCCGTCGAAAGCGGTCACCATCCAGGAGATCGCCGTGGCGGCCTTCCAGACAAATCGGCTCCCGAAGGGCATGGAAGGCGGCCTGGAGGCTACGACCTTCTTCGATCCCACCAACTTCGTCTGGCCGTTCGGCGCCCACATTGCGGTCGTGGAAGTCGATGCTGAGACCGGAGCAACGAAAATCCTTCGCTACGTCGCCGTCGACGACGTCGGCAACAGGATCAACCCGATGGTGGTCGACGGCCAGCTTCATGGCGGCATCGCCCAGGGTATCGGCCAGGCTCTCTTCGAAGAAGCGGTTTATGACGACGCCGGCCAGCTGCGGACGGGCAGCCTTGTCGACTACCTGATTCCGACGGCGTCCGATGTTCCCTCCTACGAGCTGGCGTCGACGGTGACGCCAAGCCCAGTGAACCCGCTCGGCACCAAGGGCGTCGGGGAGGCGGGAACGATCGCCTCAACACCCGCCGTGATGAACGCCATCATTGACGCCCTCGAACCATTCGGGGTCAAGGACATCGACATGCCGGCCACCCCACAGAAACTCTGGGCGCTGATGCACCGCAACGGAGGGACAAAACGATGACGCCTGCCGCATTCGATTACGTCGTCCCGCGCAGCCTGCCGGAGGCCGTTGCAGAACTGGTCAAGCACGGGCAGGAGGCGAAGGTCCTCGCGGGTGGGCATAGCCTCATCCCGCTGATGAAGCTGCGCCTCTCGACGCCGTCCTTCCTGGTGGACATCGGCCGCATTGGCAACCTGAGCTACATCCGTGAAGAAGACGGCCACATCGCGATCGGCGCGCTGACCAGCCACCACGATATCGAGTTTTCCGAGCTGCTGAAGAGCAAGCTGCCGCTGCTGACCAGCGCCGCCTCCCAGATCGGCGACCCGCAGGTTCGCAACCGGGGGACAATCGGCGGCGCGGCGGCGCACGCCGACCCGAACGGTGACTTCCCTGCCTGCTTGCTGGCGCTCGACGCCGAGCTCAGGGTAGTCGGTCCCAAGGGCGAACGCACCATTGCCGCCAAAGATTTCTTTGTCGACACGTTCACGACGTCACTCGAGCCCAATGAGATTCTGCGCGAGCTTCGGATTGCGACACCGCCGCCGGGCACAAAAGGCACCTACCTGAAGTTCAGCCGGCGGTCGCAGGACTGGGCGATCGTGGCGGTCGCCGCGCAGGTGAGAGTGAGCGGTCACGAGGTCACGCAAGTGGCGATCGCTCTTACCGGGATGGGGACTCGCCCGATCCGGGCATCCGGGGTCGAGCAAGCGTTGCGCGGCAGGGCCGGACACGACGACGAGCTTCGCAAGGCGGCCGAGCGGGCCGCGGACGGCACCGACCCGCAGCAAGACCTGAACGGCTCGCCGGATTACCGCCGGCACCTGGCGCAGGTCCTGACCCGGCGGGCGCTCGAGCAGATCACGGCGCACCACTAAGAAGAGGGAGAGCAGCGGCGCTTCGCCGCCGCTCTCCTTACAATTCGCTACATGCAGGACCTTCCCGTTTCGTCGATCGAGGACGTCGAGCGGGCGCTGCAGGCACACCACTACGTTGCCGATCGCAGCCTGGCAACGACGATCTTCCTTGCCCTGACGCTGGACAAGCCGCTTCTGCTCGAAGGTGAGGCCGGGGTTGGGAAGACGGAGGTCGGCAAAGTGCTCGCCGAGATCCTCGGCACGCGCCTGATCCGGCTCCAGTGCTACGAAGGCATCGACGTCAACAACGCCGTCTACGAATGGGCCTACGCCAAGCAGATGCTGCACATCCGTCTGCTGGAAGCGTCCGGCACCAACCGGGACGAGACCGAGCGCGAGATCTACAGCCATCAGTTCCTCGTGAAACGCCCCCTGCTACAGGCGATCGAGAGTGACGGCGCGAAGCCGCCGGTGCTCTTGATCGACGAAATCGACCGGGCCGACGACGAATTCGAGGCGTTCCTCCTCGAGCTGCTCTCCGATTTCCAGATTTCGATCCCCGAGATCGGCACCATCAAGGCCGACAAGCCGCCGGCGGTGATCATCACCTCGAACCGCACGCGCGAGATCCATGACGCGCTGAAGCGCCGCTGCCTCTATTTCTGGATCGATTATCCGTCGGTCGAGCGCGAGTACGAGATCATCACGGCGCGGGTGCCGGACGTTCCGAAGAAGCTGGCTCGGCAGGTCAGCGAGTTCATTGGCGGGGTTCGTCGCCTCGACCTCTATAAGTTGCCGGGCATCGCCGAGACGCTCGACTGGACCCGCTCACTGATGGCACTCGGCGAAACCGAGCTCAGCGAAGCCGCCGTGCAGGCGACGCTGGGCGCCGTGGTGAAGTACCAGGAGGATCTCGAACGACTGCGCGGCGGGGGCTCGCGGGAGCTCGTTGCCCGCGCCGTCAATGCCTGACCCGGGCGCGATCCTCGCCCGCAACTGGTTGCATTTCGGTCGGATCCTTCGGGGCCTCGGTTTCGACGCCGGCCCTGCGCGGATGCTCCCGTTCCTCACGACGCTGACCGTGATCGACCTGCACCGTCCCGACGATGTCCGAACGGCGGTTCATGTCCACTTCGCCCGACGGCGGGACGAGCTGCAGATCCTGGACCGGGCGCTGGGCGCCTTCCTTCAGGCCAACGCGGCACATGGCGAGTTGCCCGCACCGTCCGCGACGGCCTCATCCCAACGGGAAACCCAGATGACGCTTACGGGCCGGCAGTTGAAGGTGCTCGATGAGGAGGGCGCGGCTGCCGAAGGCGCCGAGGAGCAGGAGGTGGCGAGCTACTCGCAGGCCGAGGTGCTTCGCCAGAAAGATTTCGACACCTTGACCGAGGCCGAGATGGCGGAGGTTCGGCGGCTGATCCGGCTGATGCGGCTACCGGCCGGCCTGACGCGATCCCGACGGGCGCGCCCGGGCGGCCGCGATCGGCTCGACATCCGCCGGCTCCTGCGGCGGAGCCTGCGATTTGGCGGCGAGCTGTTGGTCTTCAGCTGGAAGAGCCCGACCCTTCGGCCGCGGCCGCTGGTTCTGCTGTGCGACATCAGCGGCTCCATGGAGCGCTACACGCGCCTGCTGCTCAACTTCACGTACGCGCTGAAGAACGCCAGCACACGCGTCGAGGTGTTCGTCTTCGCCACACGCCTGACCCGTATCACCCGCCTGCTACGGAGCCATGACGTCGATGCGGCGCTGAACCGCGTGATGGCATCGGTCGATGACTGGTCGGGCGGAACTCGCATCGGCGAGGCGATCGAGACCTTCAACCGGCGTTATGCGCGCCGCGTGCTCACCCACGGTGCCACCGTCGCCATCATCAGTGACGGCTGGGACCGCGGTGATGCGGCGCAGATGCGGCGGGCGATCGCCCGGCTGCAGCGGTCCTGCCACCGGCTGATCTGGATGAACCCGCTGATGGGCGCCCCGGGCTACGAGCCGCTGACCCTGGGGTTGCAGGCGGCGCTCCCCTTCGTCGACGACTTCCTCCCGGCGCACAACCTCGCGAACCTGGAGGCGCTGGGAGCTTTGTTGCTCGAGACCGCGAACCGGCGCCCGGTCCGCCGTCAGACGCTCCTTTCGGCGTCTGCCTGATGGTGGTGTCTGCCTGATCGCTGCCGGAGCGGCGAACAGCATTACCACTCACCGCCGATGGCTCGCCGCCGCCGCCATCCCGATGGCCCTGGGCCTGGTCGCGACATTGAGCGCTTTGGTCATCGAGGTTGCCGGCCCAGGCGTGTCGTGCCCTCAACCTGTCCCCGGTGTCATCGTGCTTGGGGCCTGGCTCGCACTGGCCGGCGGCTTGATCCAGATTGTTCCGTTGGCCATTGTTCTCTCCGCCCGAAGGCGATGGCGAACGACCTTAGCGCTGAGCGGAAGTCTCCTGGTATTTGGACTTATCCGCGGCATCCTGCTGGGCGATCTCGTCGTAACACTGGTGGGCGTAGCTGGCGTTGGCTGGGCCTTCGTGCTACGTAGGCGCGCTGCGAAAGATTCGGCTGCGCCAGGGTTGAGCGTGCTGGAAACCAATGTCTTCGGCGCCGTTGCACTGGTGCTGCTCCCTGCTTCCTTCTTCCTTGCCCTCCTCCTTATACTCCGCAACCTCTGTATGCACGGAGCCTGAGCCGATCGCTGGCCGCCCCATCCGGCTGACGTGTCCGCGCCTACACTTTTGAAATGCGCGACGTTATGACCGAGGTCAAGGGGTGGCTCGAGAGTGGCGACCCGGTCGCGGTCGCGACCGTGATCAGCACCTGGGGGAGCGCCCCGCGGCCCGCCGGCTCGCGAATGGCCATCAGCCAGTCGGGAAAGATCGCCGGGTCGGTCAGCGGCGGATGCCTCGAGGGTGAGGTCTTCGAGCAGGCCCAGGCGATCCTGAAGGGGAAGCCCGCCAGCCTGTTTCACTACGGCGTCAGTGACGACCTCGCCTGGACCGTCGGCCTGAGCTGCGGGGGCGAAATCGATGTGCTCGTCGAGCCACTCGCGCAGGTGCATCGCGAGCTGATGACCGCGTTGGAGCAAGAGCATCCGGTGGTGCTGAAGACGGGCGTCGGCGAGGCGCCCGGTGCACGCGCGCTCCTCACGCCGGAGGACCCCGAGGTCCCCGACCTTCTCAACCGGGAGAACCCGGTCCGCCAGGACGGTGTCTTCCTCGAGCCCTTCCCCCGTCCACCGGAGCTCTTCATCTTCGGCGGCTCGCACGTCGCCATCCCGCTGACGCGCCTGGCGAGCGCGATCGGGTTCCGGGTGACGGTCGTCGATGCCCGCTCGAAGTTCGCGGACAAGGACCGCTTTCCGGAGGCGCGACGGGTGATCAAGGCCTGGCCTGATGAGATCCTGAAGGACCTGTCGATGGACGGGTCCACCTACGTTGTGATCCTGACGCACGACCCGAAGTTCGATGATCCGACGATCACCGCAGCGCTGCGCGGGCGTCCGCGCTACATCGGCGCCATCGGCAGCAAGAAGACCCATCGCGACCGGGTCGCGAGGTTGATCAAGGCCGGCGTCGACCCGGCCGAGATCGAGCGCGTCCATGCGCCGATCGGCCTCGACCTCGGGGCCCAGACCGCCGAGGAGACGGCACTGGCGATCCTGGCGCAAATGGTCGCGGTGCGCCATGGGAAGCAGGGGGGCCCGATGCCCGGCCCGGCCGCAGCGGCGTGAAGGCCGAGTCGCTTCGGGGTTCGCGGTTGAGCTCCGAGGGGATCCAGGGCGCCGTTCTGGCGCAGACGCTGCTGGTTCCGGACGACCACCATCGGGTCTTGCTGCTCAAGGGCCGGATTCTGACCGCGGCCGACTGGCCGGTGGTGGCGAGCGCCCGGGTCGATGAGCTCCATGTGGTGCGGATGGAAAAGGGCGATGTCCACGAAGATGAGGCCGCCCGTCTCCTGGCGAAACTGGTCGCCGGGCCGGGCGTCATCGTGCACGGCCCGGTCGAGAGCCAGGTCCGCTTGAGCGCCGAGGTCAACGGCATCTTCAAGGTCGACGCCGAGCGGCTGCAGGCGCTCAACAGCATCCAGGACGTCTCGATTTTCACCCTCTTCGACGGCCAGCTGGTCTCGAAGGGCAAGACCATCGCCGGGGTCAAGGTCACCCCCTTCGTCGTGCCCGAGACTCGACTTCGCGAGGCAGAGCGCGTTGCGGTCGGCGGCGAGGGTGTGGTCCGCGTCCTGGCCTTCCGGCCGATGCGGGTGGGAGTCCTCGTGCGCGAGCGGCTGGACCCGGCGCAGCGCGAGAAGTTCCAGACGTCGATCGAGATGAAGGTCGCCTGGTTCGGCTCGACGATCAGCGAGATCCAGTACGTCGCTGACGACGTCAGCGCGGTCGAAGTGGCGGTCGCCGGCCTTCTCCGAGATGCGGACTTGCTGCTGACTGCCGGCGCGAACGCGACCGACCCGCTCGACCCGACGCTGATAGCGCTCGAGCGACTTCACGCCCGCATGGAAAAGCAAGGCGCCCCGGCGCACCCGGGCAGCGCGGTCTGGCTCGCCTACCTGACCGACAAGCCGATCTTCGGCGTGGCGGCCTGCGGAATGTTCTCCCGCGCGACGGTGCTCGACCTCATCCTGCCGCGGCTGTTCACGGGGGCGCGCGTCACGGCGGACGACTTCAATCGCCTCGGCCATGGTGGGCTCCTCTCGAAAGATATGGCGTTTCGTTTTCCGGCTTACGGCGCCTTCGACACGCTCGACCAGTAATTAATCCCCCGCTTTCCCACACTGGAGCGGGGCCCCCATCCTTTTCGTTGGGCGATTGACAACCAGCGGTTGCCGGACTACGGTTAACGGACGCGTCGGCGGGTTTCCACAATCGCTGTAGGAGGGGTTGTCCATGCTGCCAGCGCCGTTTGAGTATCACGCCCCGAGGACCATGGACGAGGCGCTCGGCCTCCTCGATGAGCTCGGTGAAGACGCCAAGGTCCTGGCAGGTGGCCAGAGCCTGATCCCGCTTCTCAAGTTACGGTTCGCGAGCCCGGGCCACCTGATCGATATCAACAAGATCAGGGACCTCGACTATCTCGAGGAGCGTGACGGCACGCTGCGCATCGGCCCACTGTTGCGCCACAAATCCGCGGAGCGTTCGAGCCTGCTGGCTTCCCGATACCAGGTCATGGCGGACGCCGCCCCACAGATCGCCGACCCCATCATTCGGAACCGCGGAACGATCGCGGGATCGGTCGCTCATGCGGATCCCTCCGGCGATTGGGGAACGGTCTTGCTCGCGCTCGACGCCGATCTGGTCCTTCGCTCGAAGTCCGGGAGTCGGACGGTCAAGGCGCGTGACTTCTTCAGTGGGCCATTCAGCACCGCGCTGGAACCGGCCGAGATCCTCAGCGAGATCCGGATACCCGCGGCCAAGCCGCAGACCGGCGGCGCGTATCTCAAGCTGGAGCGCAAGGTCGGTGACTTCGCCACCGTCGCGGTCGCGGTCCACCTGCAGATGGATGACGGCAAGGTCGGGTCGGCGGGAATTGGACTGACCGCGGTTGGCCCGCAAAACATCAAGGCGGAGCGGGCCGAGGCGGCGCTGAAGGGCGCCCGACTGGATGACGCCGCCATCAAAGAGGCGGCCGCCCTGGCGTCGGAAGCCGCCGAGCCGAAGGCTGACCATCGCGGTTCTGTCGAATACAAACGCAACGTCGTCCGGGTATTTACCGAGCGTGGACTCAAGCGCGCCTACGAGCGTGCCCGGGGAGGTGGATGAACATGAGCCAGTCGATCACAGTGACTGTCAACGGCGAGAAACGCAGTGCCGAGGTCGAGCCGCGGCTCCTCCTCGTGCACTTCCTCCGCGAAAAACTCCGATTGACCGGGACCCACATCGGCTGCGACACGACCCACTGCGGCGCCTGTACGGTGTTGGTCGACGGGACGCCCGTAAAGTCCTGCACCATGCTCGCGGTCCAGGCCGATGGTCAGCAGGTCACCACGGTTGAGGCTTTGGCCGCTAGCGGCACCCTGCATCCCATCCAGGCGGCGTTCAAGGAGGAACACGGGCTCCAATGCGGCTTCTGCACGCCCGGCATGATGCTGACCAGCATTGCGCTCTTGAAGGAGAAGCCGGAGCCCTCCGACGACGACATCCGCTGGGCGCTGTCGGGCAACATCTGTCGCTGTACCGGCTACATGAACATCGTCAAAGCGGTCAAGCATGCAGGCGCCCAGATGCGAGCGGCCGCATCCGTACCCGAGGCGGCCACGGCCGCGACGAGGAGCTGAACCATGGCTGTCGAAACCCCACTCAAGGGCAACATCGGCGACAGCATCAAGCGCAAGGAAGACGACCGCTTCATCCGAGGCAAGGGCAACTACCTGGACGACATCAACCTCCCTGGCATGCTGCACATGGCCATCCACCGCAGCCCGTTCGCCCACGCCCGGATCAAGTCGATCAACACGGACGCCGCCCAGGCCGTCCCGGGTGTCGTGGCGGTCGTGACGGGTTCGCTGCTGGCCCAGCACAAGCTCGCCTGGATGCCGACGCTCTCTGGCGACACCCAGGCTGTGCTGGCGACCGACAAGGTGCGCTTCCAGGGTCAGGAGGTCGCCTGCGTGATCGCGACCGATCCGTACGTGGCCCGGGACGCCGCGGCGCTGGTCGAGGTCGACTATGACGTGCTCCAGGCGGTCGTCACCCCGCAGAAAGCGCTGGAGCCGGGGGCGCCCCTGATTCGTGACGATAAAGAGGGCCAGAAGGGCAACCATATCTATCACTGGGAAGCGGGCGACAAGGCGAAGACCGATGAGGCCTTTGCGAAAGCCGATCGGGTCGTCAAGCTGGATACGTTCTATCCACGCTGCCATCCGTCGCCGCTGGAAACCTGCGGCATCGTCGCCGACATCAACCCGGCGACCGCGCACGCCACCCTCTACATGACCTCGCAAGCGCCACATGCGCACCGCACGTTGTTCGCGATCGTCGCGGGGTTGCCCGAGCAGAACATCCGGATCATCTCGCCCGACATCGGTGGCGGCTTTGGCAACAAGGTGCCGATCTATCCCGGTTACGTCGTCGCGACGGCGGCGTCCCTGCTCATTGGCAAACCGGTGAAGTGGGTCGAGGACCGCAGCGAAAACCTGATCTCGACCGGCTTCGCCCGCGACTATTACATGTCGGGCGAGCTGGCGCTCCGCAACGACGGGCGCATGCTGGGATTGCGGGTCAAGATGCTCAGCGACAACGGCGCCTTCTATGCCGATGCCCAACCGACGAAGTTCAGGGCCGGGCTCTTCCATATCGTGACCGGCTCGTACGATCTTCCGGCGGCCCATGTGGAGACGGACGGCGCCTACACGAACAAAGCGCCCGGCGGCGTCGCCTATCGCTGCTCGTTCCGCGTGACCGAGGCGTCCTACCTGATCGAGCGCTTGGTCGAGAGTGCCGCGCTCGAGATGAACATGGACCCGACCGACATCCGGCTCAAGAACTTCATCCAGCCCGAACAGTTCCCCTACATGTCGGCCACCGGCTTCGAGTACGACAGTGGCAATTACCCCAGGGCGATGCAGGTTGCCCTGGACAAGCTCGGCTACGCGGAGCTGCGGAAGGAGCAGGCCGAGAAGCGGAAGAAGGGTGAATTGATGGGGATCGGCGTCGCCAGCTTCACGGAAGTTGTCGGCGCAGGCCCGGGTAAGCACTACGACATCGCCGGGCTGCGGATGTTCGACTCGGCGGAATTGCGCGTCCATCCCACCGGCAAGGCGATCCTCAAGCTGGGCGTCAAGAGCCAGGGGCAGGGGCACGAGACGACGTTCGCGCAGATCGTGACCGAGGAGCTCGGCATCCCGGCCGCCGACATCGAGGTGCAAGAAGGAGACACCGACAACACCCCCTACGGGCTGGGCACCTATGCGAGCCGCAGCACGCCGGTCGGTGGAGCGGCTACAGCGATGGTCTCGCGAAAGCTGCGCGACAAGGCGAAGAAGATCGCGGCCCACTTGCTCGAAGCCTCCGAGGCCGACATCGAATTCGACCACGGCAAGTTCTTCGTGCGCGGCTCGCCCTCGAAGTCAAAGACCATCCAGGACGTGGCGTTTGCCGCCTACACCAACCTGCCCGATGGGTTGGAGGCCGGCCTCGAGGGCGTGACCTACTACGATCCGCCCAACATGACGTTTCCTTTCGGGACCTACCTGGTGGTGGTCGACATCGACCGTGGCACCGGCCAGGTCAAGGTCCGCCGCACGGTGGCGGTCGACGACTGCGGGGTGCGGATCAACCCGATGGTGGTCGAGGGACAGATCCACGGTGGCCTCACCGAGGGTTTTGGCATTGCCTTCATGGAGCTGATCACCTTCGACGAGGAAGGAAACTGCCTCGGCTCCAATTTCACCGATTACCTGTTGCCCACGAGCTGGGAGACGCCGAAGTTCGAGATGGGCGAGACCGTCACGCCGTCGCCCCATCACCCGCTCGGCGCGAAAGGCGTGGGTGAGTCGGCCACGGTCGGCTCGCCGGCGGCCTTCGTCAACGCCGTGATCGATGCGGTGGGACACCTGGGCATCAGGAACATCGACATGCCGCTCACCTCGGACAAGGTCTGGGAGGCGCTGAACAAGGTCGGCGCGGCGGAGTAAAGGTAAGGATTACGGATGTCACTCGCGGATGACGTGCTGGACCGGGCGGCGGAGCTGCGGCGGCGCGGCGAAACGTTTGTGGTCGCAACCGTCGTCCGGGTCGAGCCACCGACATCGGCGCAGGCCGGCGACAAGGCGCTGATCACCGCCGACGGCAAGCTCTGGGGCTGGGTCGGCGGTCGGTGCTCAGAAGGGCTGGTGCGGCGCGAGGCGATGATCGCCATGGGGGACGCCCAGCCCCGACTGGTCAAGATCGCGCCCGACGAATCGCCCGATCATCTACCCGGCGTCGTCTCGCACCTGAGCACCTGCCCGAGTGCCGGCAGGCTGGATGTCTTCATCGATCCTCAGCTGCCACGACCGTTGCTGCTCGTCGTCGGCGATACGCCGGCGGCGCGTACGCTCGTCAGGTTGGGCGCCACCATCGGGTACAAGACGTGTGCGGTGCACCCGGGCGCGGTTCCGACCGACTTCCCCGAGGCGGACCAGGTCATCGGCTCGCTCGACCTGGCGTCGGCGCAGCCCAACGCGAGCACCTGGGCCGTTGTGGCCACGATGGGCCACTACGACGAGGATGCCATCGAGGCGCTCTTACGCTATGACGTCGCCTACATCGGATTGGTGGCCAGCCGCCGCCGCGCCGCCACGGTTCTCGGTGTGCTTCAAGGTCGAGGTGTCAGCGGCGTGGATCGCGTTCGACGCGCCGCCGACAGCGCGGTTGGTGGCTCTCAGGAAGAGATCGCCCTGGCGACGCTTGCCGAGATCGCCGGCGAGCGCCACGCGGATCACCGCCGCTACGCGATTTCATTGCCGGAGACCGCCATCGATCCGATCTGCGGCATGACGGTCGACGTTAAGGGCGCGATGCACACGCTGAGGGTGGGGGAGACCATCCACTACTTTTGCGGCGCCGGCTGCCTGGATGCGTTCAAGCTGCGGGAAGGTCAGGCCGCGAAGTCCCGACCCTCCCGCGGTGACGGCTAAGAGCCGATAATCGGTCGGACTTCGATCGAGCCGACGCTGGCTGACGGCACCTTGGCTGCGTAGGCGACGGCCTCGTCCTGGTTCTTCGCCTCGATGACGTAGAAGCCGATGACCTGCTCGCTGCCCGCAGTGGCCGGACCTGAGGCGGTCTTCGTCGATCCGTTGCGCACGCGCACGGTCGTGGCGGTCTTTGACGGCTGGACCGGATCGCCGGCCTTGAACATGCCCTTCCCGGAAAGCTCCTCGTAGTAGCGGCCAAAGGCGGCCTCTTGCTGCTGGAACTGCGCGCTATCCGGCGCGGGCATCTTCGATTCGTCGGCGTAGAGCAAGTACAGATACTTCATGTCCTCTCCTTTATTTAGACGCGCGCCTTTCCCTGTGGGGGCGCGCTGGTGTTCCGTGGATTAAGCGGGCCTGGCCTGGGCGAGCACCTGGTCTTTGGTGACACCCTCCATGTTGTGGACTTGCTTGGCGTGCTGCTGGACACCGGTCACCAGCTTCGCCTCGTCGTCGGTCTGGAGAGACCAGCCGCATTCGCATTCGACGCGTTTTTGCATTCCGCACCTCCTCGAGACATTTGACTTATTCGCTGCCCTTTCCTACCGCCGCCCTTTCCACGCCGGGCGCGGCCTAGAGCCGGGGGCGGCTAACTTGACCGCCGCCCTTTCCACGCCGGGGGCGGCTAACTTAACCGCCGCCCTTTCCACGCCGGGGCGGCTATTTAAGATCATCGCTGGACCCCTTTGGCGAATGTTTGGAGGCTCATTGCTTCGCATCTACCTGACCGGTGAGGTCGCCGTCGAGCGCGGCGAGCAGTTGCTTCGTGATGGCGATCTTGCCGGTCGCCAGGGCCGCCTGGCGCTCGTCTACCTCGTGTCGGAGCGGGAGCGGCCGGTCACCCAGTCCGAGCTCGCCGAGCTGCTCTGGCCCGACTCGCTTCCACCCTCGTGGCCGGTGGCGCTGAGTGCGGTGGTCAGCAAGCTGCGCCAGAAGCTGGGCACCATCGGTCTCGACCGCGACCGGATCATCGCCAATGCCTTTCGCTGCTACCAGTTTCGGCCACCCAGCGAGACCTGGGTCGACCTCGAGGCCGCCGCCGACGCCGTCCACCAGGCCGAAGGTGCCGTGCTCGCCCATCAGCCGCAGTTAGCATACGGGCCGTCATTGATCGCGACCACGATTGCGCGCCGCCCGTTCCTTTTGGGAGAGGACGCCCCCTGGGTGATGACTCGACGCGATCGCCTGCATGACATCCTCGTTCGAGCGCTGGACTGCCGCGTCGAGGCGCTCATCTGGAACGGCGAGCTCGCCCTCGCACAGGACCAGGCGCGCGCCGCCGTCGAGCTCGAGCCGTTTCGCGAGTCCGGCTATCGCCGGCTGATGCAGGTGCTCGTCAGGCGCGGCGATCGGGCCGAGGCCGTGCGGGTCTACCAGCAATGCCGGCAGCGGCTTGCCGACGAGCTGGGTGTTGTCCCCTCGGACGAGACAGCATCGCTGCTGAAGACGCTACTCGGGGACACGGCCTGAAGGTCGGACCTACGAGCGATGGATCTCGGAGCCGACCTCGTCTTTCGCCAGGTCACCATCGCGCGAGGCGCCGTTGCCCGGGAGCGGCGGCGCGATCACCGGACGGGCGGTCGACGGCTTGCTGATTCCCGTCGCGGCATAGATCTCGTCCTGGTCGAGCGTGTCTTTCTTCAACACCGCCTCCGCCAGGCGATCGAGACGATCGCGGTTCTCCGTCAACAAGCGCACCGATTCCCGGTGGCACTCATCGACAATCCGGCGGACTTCCTCATCGAGAAGCTTGGCCGTCTCCTCGCTGAAGTGCTCCGTACTCGCCGCACCGTCGCCGGGTTGGGTCAAGTTCAGCGGCCCCAACTTCGGTGACATACCGAAGCGCGCGACCATCGAGCGGGCGATTTGATTGACCTGCTGGAGATCGCTCTCCGCGCCGGTCGTAACGGCGCCGTACGCGACTTCCTCCGCCGCGCGGCCGCCGAGTGCGAGCGTGATCCGGCCGCGAAGGTAACTCTCGGGATAGTTGTAACGGTCGTCGATCGGCTGGCTGTAGGTCGACCCCAGCGAAAGGCCACGGGGTACGATCGTCAACTTCTTCACCGGATCTGATCCAGGGATCAGTAGACCCATCAACGCGTGACCCGATTCATGGTAGGCGATCAGGCGTTTTTCGTCAGCTCCGAGCACGATCGGCCGGCGAAGGCCAAGCACGGATCGCTCGATGGCCTCGTCGAAATCCTCCCTCGCGACCGCCGTTCTGCCCTTGCGGGCGGCGACCAGGGCGGCTTCGTTGACGATGTTGCGCAGGTCGGCGCCGACGAAGCCGGCCGTCGCGCCGGCAATCTCGCCGAGATCGACATCCGGAGCGAGCGCGACGTTGCGTGTGTGGATCTTGAGGATCGCCTCGCGCCCCGCTTTGTCCGGAGCATTGACCGTCACCCTGCGGTCGAATCGCCCGGGGCGGAGCAGCGCAGGATCCAGGACCTCGGGACGATTGGTGGCGGCCAGGACGACTACGTTCTGATTCGGTGTGAAGCCATCCATCTCCGTCAGGATCTGGTTGAGGGTCTGCTCGCGTTCGTCGTTCGCGCCGAAGGTGGCGGATGACGCCCGTGCGCGGCCGATGGCATCGAGCTCGTCGATGAAGATGATGCTCGGGGCGGCGGCCTTGGCCTTCGCGAACAAATCGCGTACTCGAGCCGCGCCGACGCCGACGATGGCCTCGACGAACTCCGATGCGGACAGGCTGAAGAAGGGCCGGTTGGATTCACCCGCGACGGCACGCGCCAGCAAGGTCTTGCCCGTGCCAGGCGCTCCCACCAGGAGGATGCCGTGCGGGATCTGCGCCCCGAGCCGCTGGTACTTTTCCGGCATCTTGAGGAAATCGACGACTTCGGCCAGGTCCTGTTTGGCCTCTTCGATGCCGGCGACGTCGGCAAAGGTAATGCGTGTCCCCGAGTCGGGGGTGTACAGCGTCGCTTTGCTCTGACCGAAGGCTCCGAGGATGCCGCCCGGACCTGCTCCGGCCGTGCGCCGGCTCAAGTAGAGAAGGCCGCCGATCAGGAGCAGGGCCGGCCCGAAGCTCAGCAGGATGTTCAGCAGGGGCGATCCTCCCGAGCCGGGGGCCGTCGCGGTGATCGGGACGTTGTGTTGCTCGAGTAGCGCTTCCAGGTTGTCGGTCGCAAACACCGGCCGCTCCGTCTGAAAGAGCGTGCCGCTCGCTGACCCGGATGTCACCGATGTCTTGAAGTCACCCTGGATGGAGTTGGCCTGGGCGGTGATGTCCTTGACGTTGTCGGCATTCACCTGCTGGATGAAGGTCGTGTAGGGCACTGTGATCCGCGCTGGTCCGCTCATGAAGACGAAGGTCAGGATGTAATTGATCGCCAGCAGCACGATGAGGTAAATCCAGAAGCCGCGGCTGCGCCAAAAGGGGCGGGGCGACCCGGCCGGGGTGCGTGCCGTTCCGCGCGCCGGAAGCACTGGTCGCTTGGTCGGGCTGCTGGCCAAACTCGTTTCCCCTTCTCTCGACTCTACACGCTTGGCAAATGGTCCGAATCACGGTATGATCTTGTGATAGCGGGACTACTAAATCATTGGAGGCTTGATATGACGCTTACGCATTTGCTCGTCTTGCTGCTGGTCGGTGCCATCGCCGGACTGATCGGCGAACGACTGGTCAGCCGCGGCATGCCCGGCGGGCTGCTCGGTGCGATCGTCGCGGGACTCGTGGGCGCCTGGTTGATGGTCGACATCCTGCACGTGGTCATCGCCCCGGAGCTGTCGCTTGGTGGCATCCCGATCCTCTCCGCGATTCTTGGCGCGGCAATCGTCGTCCTCCTTTTCAGCGTGGTTGCGGGCGCAAGCTTTTCCCGCAGGTGGAGCCGGCGCTAGGCGCTGCGTGAGCGCGCGCGGGGCCCGGCGGCGCAGACGCTCGGGCCCTCTCGTCTCTTGAGAATCCGCCGACCTCAGGTACGGTCCCCCGACGGCCGGCGAGTCCTGCATTCGTTAGAGAGTGTTAGAGGATCTACCGCCGGAATCACTTCGTTCTTGCCAATTACTCCCGGGGACCGCACAATATGAACTCGGCTCCGCGGTAAAGCCAGCTAAACCTGAGGAGGGAATGCAGCGTGCGAAAAATACGATCTTTGACGTTAATGGCGTCCACCGGTGCGCTCGCCATCGTTCTGGCGGCGTGCGGTAGCTCGACAGCGGGACCGGCGGCAACCGCGAGCGTGCCTTCGGATCTCAGCATCTCATCCTTCAACCAGTCGTTCTCGTACATGGCCAACCTGAAGCCCATGACCACGGCGGGTAGCGGACTTGTTGGGGTGATCCTTCCCGACACCACCTCGTCAACGCGCTACGTCAACTTCGACCTTCCGTATCTGAAGAAGGCCTTTGATGCGGCCGGTTACACGACATCGCAGTACAAGATTGACAACGCCGGGGGCGACCCCGCCCAGGAGCTTCAGCTCGCCCAGGCGGATATCACGGCCGGCGCAAAGGTGCTGGTCTTCGACCAACTCAACAGCAATGTCGGCGGGCAGATCCAGCAGCTTGCCGAGAGTCACGGTGTCAAGACCATCGCCTACGACCGGGCCACCTTCACCGGTACCAAGCCTGTCTATTACGTCAGCTTCGACAATGTCCAGGTCGGCAAGCTGATCGGCGACGGTTTCCTGAAGTGTGTCACCGACTGGGGCGTGACGAGCCCGAAGGTCTTTGAGCTGGACGGCGGCCAGGATGTCGACCCGAATGCCGTCTCCTTCGCGCAGGGTTACAACAACTCGATCTGGGGCGACAAGACGACGCCGCTGGCTGCTGGGAAGACGAACAGCCAGGGCATGACGCTCGTCCAGGAAAAGATTGCCCCCGCCTGGGACAACGCCGCGGGACAAACCGTCTTCGCGCAGCAGCTCACCGCGAACCCCAGCATCAACGCCACCGTCGAGGCGAATGACGGGCTCGGCAACGCGGCGATTACCGTGCTCAAGAACCGGGGCATCGGCCCCAAGAAGGTCCCGACCACCGGGCAAGACGCGACCGAGCAAGGCATTGCCAACGTTCTCAAGGGCTATCAGTGTGGAACCGTCTACAAGGCGGTCTACCTCGAGGCCCAGGACGCGGTTGCCCTCGCGACCGTTCTGCGTGCCGGCCTCACACCTCCGGCCGCGTTGCTCAATGGCACCACCTCGCCGCCGAGCGGGCAAGCGGGGAGCCAGCAGCCGGCGTCTCTGCTGGTGCCGATCTGGGTGACCAGCGCGAACGTGAACGACACCGTCATCAAGGACGCGTTCGTCGACAAGACTCAACTCTGCACCGACGTGACGCAGGCCGTCTGCACGGCTGCGGGCATTAGCTAGAACGTATGGCGCCGCCGCCCTCCGGCGGCGGCGCCAACCTCACATCCCAGGCGATAAAGTGAAGGGATGGCGCAGGTGATCAAGGAGTCGCCGACGGCCGAGCCACGGTTCAAGGCCCGGGGCGTCGACAAGCATTTTGGCCCGGTGCAAGCCCTGACCCAGGTGGACCTGGACCTCTATGCCGGGCAGGTCACCGCCCTGTGCGGCGATAACGGCGCCGGTAAGTCGGTCCTCACCAAATGCATCGCCGGCATCTACGAGATCGACCACGGTCAATTCTTCTGGGAGGGCCGCCCGGTTCACATTCGCAGCCCGCGCGACGCGGCCCGGCTGGGGATCGAGACCGTCTACCAGGACCTGGCGCTCGCCGACAACCTCGACATCGTCCAGAACATGTTTCTTGGCCGCGAACGCGTGCGAAGCGCTTTCCTCAACGAGGACGACATGGAGCGCGCCGCGAGCAAGACGCTGGCCGACCTTCGAGTTACGACCGTGCGGTCGATCCGGCAGCCCGTCGCATCCCTGTCGGGCGGGCAGCGTCAATCGGTGGCGGTCGCCAAGGCGGTCATGTGGAACTCCAAGCTGGTCATGCTCGACGAGCCAACGGCCGCGCTGGGTGTGGTGCAAACCAAGATGGTGCTCGACCTGGTGCGGCGCTTGCGCGATCGCGGCCTGGCGGTCATGATGATCTCGCACAACCTCAACGACGTCTTCGAGGTCGCGGATCGGATTGCCGTCGTGCATCTCGGCCGTTTGGTGACGCAGGGCCGCGCCCAGGCCTACGACCGGCAGAGTGTCGTCGACTACATGACCACCGGTGCCTCGAGCCGCAGCGGGCAGCCAACGGATGGTAACGGAGCAACGAGTGGCGCGCGCTGAGGCCCCCGAAACCGTACCGGATCCGACCGCCGCGGTCCATGCCGCGACGATCGAAGTCCCGCCGGAGCTGGTTGCCCAGTCGCTGGGCGAATGGTCGCGTGCCTGGCTGACCCGTATCCGCAGCGGGGAAAGCGGCGTCCTGCCGGTGATCCTCGCCCTCCTCCTCATCACGATCGTCTTCGAGGCGATCAGCCCGAATCACGTCTTTCTCTCGGCGGGAAACCTCGTCAACCTGTTCCAGCAGAGCGCGGTCTTCATGGTCCTGGCGATGGGTGAGATCTTCGTCATCCTCCTTGGCGAGATCGATCTGTCGATCGCCTACGCCGGCGGCGTCGGCGCCGCGGTCACGGTGCAGTTGGTGCAGCCGGGGACCGCCAAATGGCCGTGGTGGGGCGCCATCATCGCGGGACTGGTGGTCTGCGCCGTCATCGGCGCGCTGCAGGGAACCCTGATCACCCGACTGCGGCTCTCGTCGCTGATCGTGACCCTCGCCGGGCTGCTGATCTGGCAGGGCACGATGCTCATCATCCTCGGCCTCGCCTTCTCCGGCTACCCGAGCCTCGCCGGCTTGAATCCAAATCTGCAGGTGCTGTACAACTTGATGTGGGGAACCATCGACCCCGGCGTCAGTTGGATGGCGACGGCGGTTGTGGTCGTCGCCATCGCCGCCCTGCTGTGGTTTGGGGACGACCGCCGGCGGCGCAGCGGCCTGGTCGCGCCACCGGTCAGCCTGACCCTCCTCAAGATTGCTCTGATCGCGCTCGTCGCGATCTCGGTCGTGGCGATCTGCAACGTCAACCGCGCGGCCATCGGCACCCTTGCGGGCGTGCCCTGGGTCATTCCCATCGTTCTCGCCATCTTCGGCGCGTGGATGACGATTCTTCAGCGAACGAAGTTCGGACGGTACGTCTACGCGATTGGTGGTAATCCCGAGGCGGCGCGGCGGGCCGGCATCAATCTTGCCGCTGTTCGAACCCTGTGCTTCATGATCTGCACCTTCACGGCCGGCATCGGTCTCCTGCTCTACGCGTCCTATCTCGGCGGTATGTCGGGCAACATCAACGGTGGCCAACTCGTCCTCTACGCCATCGCGTCGGTGGTTCTGGCCGGCACGAGCCTCTTCGGCGGCCGGGGCAAGGTGCTCCATGGCATCCTCGGTGGCCTGGTCATTGGCGGGATCTACAACGGGATGGGCCTGCTGGGCCTGGACGTCCGGTGGCAGTTCATCGTCACCGGTCTGGTGCTGTTGGTGGCGATCACGATCGACTCGCTCTCTCGCCGGAGCGCCACCTCAGGCAGCGTCGCGCGCGTCTGATCCGGCCCGGCACCCTCTGTCCCGACGGAGCGACGTCGAGGCCGCGTTATAGGGGCGATGCTGCAGTTCGCCTCCGATGCGATCCCTCGCGGGTCGGTCACCCCGATTCGCGGACTCCGGGCGCTTGGCGAGGAAGCCCCGCTTCGATCGATCCTCGAAATTGGCGAGCGTCTGCTCGTCTGCGCCTCGGTGCGATTCGCCGAACAAACCAGCAGCCAGCCCCTGTGGCTGACCGACCGGCGCGTCATGTTTACTCGGAACCAAAAGGGAATGGGTAAGGTGGTCGTCAGCGTTCCGATCGGCGGCGCCGCGCTCGACTATGACAACGGCGATCTCTACCCGATTCATCTGAGCTGGACCGGCCCCGACGGCACGCCGACCAAAGAATCGTTTCGCGCCAGGACCTGGAAGGACAGCCTGCGGTCGACTGGATCCGCCGCGGCGGCGGGGGGAGCCACCGGAGGCGTCGCGGGGGCGGTCATCGGCCTCGCCGTCGATGCCGCGATGAAGGGTGCCGCGGGAACCGGCGGCAATGCGTCGCGTGACGAGACACTCCACGCGACGCTCGTCGCGGCGCTGCGTGCACCGGGCCAGGCACGGCCGGTGGAGCTGACCGCCGGCTCGCTCAACACGGCGGGCGGTCGATGGCTGATTGGGGGGATCGTCGGCGTGGTCAGCGCCCTCCTCGTGGCAGCCGGCGTCTTCGCCCTTGTGAACTACCAGGCGACACGGGCGTACGAGGCTGCCCTGGTCTGCGGCTCGGTCGCCGGTCCGGATTGCCGGCTGCTGCAACCCGCCGTTGTTACCGCGTACCGCGGCGCGGGCGGCAAGAATGCGTACTGCGATTTGTTCCTGAGCACGGCCGACGGCTCGAACGTCGTGGCGGACTTACATACGTTCAACCTCTGCGCCCGCGACCCGCGCGGCCAGCAAATGCTCCCGGAGCACTGGCGCGGCAGGTTGACCGGGGTCATCCCTGCTGGTGCGCCGACGCGTGTCGTGCCGACCGGAGAGACGGGTGACAACCCGGAGTACGACTGGCGTTTTGGGGCCGTCATGGTCGGGATCCTGGGACTGCTGTGGATGCTCTTCGGCAGTTTGTCGCTGGTGGTCGTGATCGGTTGGGCCAGGCGGCGGTCACTGCTGCGGGCGAGCGCGCACGCAGCCGGCTATCTGAACTAGGCCGTCGTGCCGGGCCGCGCGAAGGCCGCGCGGCCCGATCGTGACATCAGGAGGAGGATCACGGCCGCCGGCATCACCAGGTTGACGAGCACCGGCACCGGTCCCCGCATCGCGCCGATGGGCAGGACCGTCAACAGCAGTGACGCCACCAGGCTGAGGGCCTCGATGGCAATGACCCAGCGGCGTGCCCAGCGCCGCTGCCGGCGAAGGTTGCGCGCCAACCAGAACATCCCGATCGCAATCAGGATGGTGATCAGGCTCAGCACGCGAAAGCCCGGCTCGACGATGGCAAACGGAATCGCGCTCAACCCGGCGACGAGCGAGAGACTCGCCTGGATAACGACCAGCACTGAGGCGATCTCGGGTGCACTGGTCGTCGGCGGCACACTGGCGACGGCGGGCGATGTGACGCTCATGGCTTGATCAACTCCCTTGCAGTTGCTTTTGGACGCTCTTGTCGAGGTCGGCGGCGAACGGTCCTTGCTTTCCGTTGTCGACGATCCAGACGTGCAGCATCGGCGGCGTCGTGATGCTGGTCGAGCCCACAGGGCAAGTCCAGAAGGGCGTCTCGAAGCTGAATTCGAAGCCGAAGGGGGAGAAGCAGATGCCCTCGTGCTGGTGCCACTGCGTCAGCGGCCCGCCCGGGTCGGGGCCCCACTGGCCGGCGCGCTTCATCTGGTACATGGCGCCGATCAGCTGCAGACCATGCTTGGTTTGCGCGTAGACGAGAGCCTGTGGACGGTTGGGATCGAGGACGGCATTGGCGTTCGCCGAGTTCTCGAAGTGGCGGAGTGGGTCAGCACTCGATACCGGGCCAGGCTTGAACCCCGCGGCGATCGCGGCCGCCGGGTCCTCGTAGCGGGCGATACTTACCCGGGTGTCGCTGAGCAGGCGGGCCGCAGCGTCGCGCTCTTCCGGGGTCGCCACGGCGGCGACCGGCTGGAGGATGGCACCGGCGTGCGCGTGGAGGGCGTCGGGGTGGGCGAGGCCGCCAACCCAGATTCCGACTGTCGTCACGCTGGCCAGCAGGGGAAACGCGACCGCCCGCCAGATGCGACGCGGCCAGGTGCGCCGTCCCGGCAGCCCCAGACGCATCACTAGGCCGAGCGCGACGAGCTCTATCAGCTTGCATGCAATCCCGATCTGGTCAGGGGTTTCCCAACCGGCGATGACCCAGACGATGTAAGCGAGGATCGTCGCCACCAGCCAGAGAACCGCCGGCCGGCGCCACCAGCTGACGACAAACGGTGCGACGCCCAGCGCGATGAACCCAAGCCCGTCGATGACGAACAGAACACCGGTGATGCCTTCGTGGCTCGGAATCAACACGAGGTGGATGACGCCGCTCACCAGCATCAAGACGGCCACGAGCCTCGTGATCGCGGACGTCGCTCGGTACGTGTCGCGCAGTGCCACTGCCCATGGGACCCCGCGGTGGGCGAGCGCGGATAGGGCACGGAGGACCAGCCAGAGAAAGACGGGGAGGGCGATCGCGGCGCCGATGGCGACGGAATGTTCGGCGGCTATGTCGTACATGACGCCACCGTATAGGGGTGCGATAAGAACGACGTAAGGTCAGATGGCGAGCGGGAGGCTCACGGTGAAGGTGCATCCGGGGCCCGTATTGTTCCGGACGCTGATCGCTCCCTGATGCTCGTCGACGATCCAGTGCGCGATGGACAGCCCGAGTCCGGCACCCTTGTTCGACCGGGCCGGATCGGCCTGGTAAAAGCGCTCGAAGACGCGCCCCAGATCGTCCGGTGGGATGCCCGTCCCGTCGTCGGCGACCGTGATCAACGCCGTCGAGTCGAGCTGGCGCAAGCCCAGCTCGATCTCGCCGCCCGTTTTGGTGAACTTCACCGCATTGTCGACCAGGATCCACAGAAGCTGTGTCACGGCGTCGATGTCCGCCCGGACCGTCGCATCGGTCATCCCCACGTTGCGAAAGGTACGGTCGGGATGCATGGTCTGCGCTTGCCGGCAGACCGATGCCATCGTCGAGCGCAGTTCGACCGGCGCGAGCTCGAGGTGCTGGCCGGCGTCTGCCTGGGCCAGCGTCAGCAGATGATCCACCAGCCGGCCCATCCGCGCGCTCTCGCTGGCAATGTCGTAGGCCGCGGCAGCGCGCACGTCCTCCGTCACGGCCGGACCCTGCGCCAGCAAGTCTGCATTACCCCGGATGGTTGTCAATGGCGTCCGCAGTTCGTGCGACGCATCGGCGACGAAGCGGCGCTGAGCGTCGAGCGCAACCGTGAGCTGCTGGTTGGCCGCCTCCACCTGCTCGAGCATGCCGTTGAAGCTTTCGCTGAGGAGGCCGATCTCGTCCCTTCGTTTGGCGGGAGGCAGCCGTCGCTTCAAGTCCCGCGTACGGGCGATCGAGTCCGCGGTCTCCACCACGGTCTTGAGCGGCCGCAGCGCCCGCCCCGTGATCAGCCAGCTGGCGAGAAAGGCCGCAAGCAGCGTCGGGATGGACGAGATGATGAGGAAGCCTCGCAGGCCTTTGCGGTTCTCGGTTTGAATGCTCGTCGGCTGGCCGGCGACGACGAAGCCGCGCAGGCCGAGATCCGGGCGCGACCATGGCTCGGCGAAGAGGCGCACCTGGGGAGCACCCGGCGTATCGACCGTCGCCAGTGCGCCGCGGTTCGCGGCGGTATCGAGCAGGGTCGCCGGCGCGGCCGGGGCCGTGCCTCCGATTCGGCCGGTGCTCGACAGGACCACGCCGGACGAGGTCAACACCTCGGTGAACGGGTCCGTGCGGCGCTGCAGGTCCTCCGCGCCGACGAGCGACGGCGGGGCGGTGCCGTCGAGCTCGCCCGCCGGGGCCGTCCGAATCGATGTCAGGGCATCGGCGGCGCGTTGCCTCAGGGCATCGTCCTGGGTCGCCGCCTGGCTGTTCGCCGCCAGCTCGTAGACGAGCCAGCCGAAAGCGAGGAGGGTCAGCGCGACCAGGGCCGCGCCGAAGAACGTCAGTCGCAGGCGGAACGACACGTCAGGCTTCGCGCAGGCTGTAGCCGAAGCCTCGGACCGTCTGGATCAGCGGCGGCTCGCCTTCGCCGTCCAGCTTCGCGCGCAGGTATCCAACGTACACTGCCACCACGTTGTCGTCGGTATCCTCGCCGGCCCAGACGGCCCCCAGGAGTTGGTCTCTGGTCAGCACCTGTCGAGGGTGCCGCATGAAGTGTGCGAGCAGTGTGAACTCGCGGGCGGTGAGCGCGACCACCCGCTGGCCGCGGCGGACCTCGCGGGTCTCGATTTCCAGGCGCAGATCTGCAAACTGGAGGACGGTGGCGGGCGGCGGCGTGCGGCGCAGCAATGCCCGGACGCGGGCCAACAGCTCCGCGTAGGCGAACGGTTTGACCAGGTAGTCGTCGGCGCCGGTGTCAAGGCCGCGGACGCGATCAGCAGTCCCGCTGCGCGCGGTCAGCATCAGGATGGGTAGGTTTGTGTCTGCCCGCAGTTGCCGGCACACCTCCAGTCCATCGGTGCCGGGCATCATCAGGTCGAGGACCACCAGGTCGGGCCGGTTCGCACGGGCCTGCTCGAGCGCGTCGGCGCCGCCGAGCGCGACATCGACCTCGTAGCCTTCGGGACGGAGGACGCGCTGGACGGTGGTCGCGACCATCGGGTCGTCATCGACCACCAGGATCCGCCGGACGCCTGCGCTCACGTCCATATATCGTCCTCGCTCTTAGTAAGGATGCTGTAAGGGCCATCTTAGTTGACACCGACTAGTCGTAGTGGTATAGTCGGCGTCGACTAAACGATGAAGACCAGGCGAGAACTTCCACGGACCCCGCTGGCGCTAGCCGTCATGACCCTCTTGATGGAGCGCCCGATGCATCCCTACGAGATGAAATCGAAGATGAAGGAGCGCGGCCACGACCAGGTCATCCGGCTGAAGGGCGGGTCGATTTACGACACGGTCGTTCGTCTGGAAGAGGGTGGTTTCATCGAGTCACAGGCGACGAGCCGCGAGGGACGCCGGCCGGAGCGCACGGTCTACGCGATCACCGATACCGGGCGCCTGGAGATCACGGCCTGGATGCGCGAGATGCTCGCGCAGCCGGTGAACGACTACCCGCAGTTTGCGGCGGCGCTCGCCTTTCTAGCGGTGCTCGACAAGGACGAGGTCGTTCGCCTCCTCCGGGCGAGGACCGCGCTGCTCGAAAGCCAGATTGCCCGAAACGAGCAGGGGCTGGACAACCTGCAGAAGACGCTGGGGATCCCGCGCCTGTTCCTCGTGGAAGCGGAGTACGGCGTCGTCGTCAGCCGCGCGGAGGTCGAATGGGTTCGCAGCCTCATCCGCGACATCGAGGATGGCACGCTATGGATCACGCACGAGGAGATGCATGCGGTTGAGGCGCGACTTGGAAACCGAGAATGAGGAGGTGATCATTGATGAATAACAACGACCTCCGGCGAAGTGTTCTGACCACTCCGTCAGAGGTCGTGTTCCTCGAGCCGGCCTTTAGCAGGACCGCAACTCAAGGGCGCGCACCCCGAGTATAGCGGCGTCAACTTATCTCCCCGCCCGTTCCACGTCGGGGGCGGCTAGTTCGCAAGGAGGGTTAACACGACCATGTCCAAAACCGTTCGACCGTCGGCGCCCTGGCTGGCGCTGGCGGTGCTGGCGCTGGGTCTCTTCATGACTCTGCTCGACCTGACCATCGTCAACGTCGCGATCCCAAGCATCGTCGACGACCTGCACGCATCGCTCGACCAGATCTTGTGGGTGCTCAACGGCTACAGCCTGATGTATGCCGTGCTCTTGATTACCTCGGGACGCCTGGGCGACATCTTCGGTCCGCGAAACATGTTCATCGCTGGCGTGGTGGTGTTCACCGTGGCCTCGGCGCTCAGCGGTCTCGCGCAGGACCCGACGCAGCTGATCCTCGCCCGCGGCGCGCAGGGTCTCGGGGCGGCCATTCTGGCCCCACAGGGGTTGCCCATTATGACCACGATCTTTCCGCCCGAGCGGCGTGGCGGCGTGTTCGCCATCTACGGCGGGCTGGCCGGCCTGGCGGTGCTGGCGGGCCCGATCGCCGGCGGCTTCATCGTCACCAACTTCGGGTGGCGCTGGATCTTCTATGTCAACCTGCCCGTGGGCCTGGCCATTGTGCTGCTGGCGCTGGCCCTTGTTCCCGATCTGCGGCCAGGCCGCCGGCACCGGCTCGACCTCGCCGGTGTGGCGCTCGCCACGCTGGGCCTCTTCGGCGTCGTCTTCGGCCTGATCGAGGGACAGCGTTACAACTGGGGCACCGTCTGGTCGGGCATCACCATTCTCGAGATCATCGCCGCGGGTGTCCTGGTCCTCGCGATCTTCTTCGTTACCCAGTGGCGCCGCCAGGACCGGGAGCCGCTCCTGCCATTCGCGGTCTTCAAGGATCGCAACTACACGATCATGACGCTCGTTCTGATGGCGATGGGGTTCGCGATGGTCGGCGTCTTCCTGCCGATCACCATCTACTTCCAATCCGTCCTCGGGCTGAGCGCCTTCGACGCGGGCATCGCCGTGGCGCCGATGGCGCTGACGATGATGCTGTTCTCCGGCGTGGTCGCTCCCCTGGCCGCTCGTTTCGGCAAGTACATCCTGATCGTGGGGCTGACCTTGTTCGCGCTCGGGATGGCGTATATCGCGTGGCGGGTGCAGGTGGACTCCAATCGGTGGAGTTTCGTTCCGGGGCTGGTCCTCGGCGGCCTGGGCCTTGCCGGAGTGTGGACGCCCGTCTACAGCCTGGCGACGCGTGACCTGCAGCCGCGGCTGGCGGGCGTCGCGTCCGGCGTGCTGAGCACGGTGCAGGAGCTGGGCACCGTGATCGGGAGCGCCGCCATCGGTGCGGTGCTGCAGAACCGCCTCGCCGCCGGCCTGCACGAACACGCCGTGGGCTACGCGGCGCAGCTGCCGGACCCGTTCCGGGCCCGTTTCGTAGATGGCTTCAGCCAGGCGGCGAGCCACGGTCTGGAGGTCGGGCGCGGCCAGACGGGCGGCAGCCTGCAGTTGCCCGCCGGTATCCCCGCGCAAATCGTGCAACAGCTGGAGCGGCTGGCGCACATCGTCTTCACCCAGTCGTTTGTCGACGCCATGCGGCCGAGCATGGCGCTGGCGATCACCGTCATCCTGGTCGCCGCGGTTGGCGTCCTCGGCGTACGCGCTCGGGCAACGAGAGCCGAGCCGGCGATCGGGGCGCAGGCCTACCAAGAGGTGGCGCCCGTCGCGTGAGGAGGCTGGGCGCCGCCGGGCGGCGCCCGCCCCAACCACCGTCGCGGCATCTCCATAATTGCGGCCTGCCTCGTTTCTCGAGGTGTGTAATAATGTGGTCTGTAAATATGAGTCAACTCACTTTCAAGACGGATCACGACGCCGCCGAGCTCCAGACCGACAAGAATGGTTTCCTGTTCGACCCACGCATCCGGGAGGTTCTCCGACGGAGTGGCCGCAAGGTTGAGGCGGGCACGGAGGCACTGGCCGCTGTCCGCATCCTGGGGAAGAAGCTTCACGCGTCGATGCAGCGTTGGGCGGACCGGTTCGGACTCAGCGAGGGCCGCTTCCAGATCCTGGTCCGCCTGCAACACCAGGAGGCCGGGCGTTTGACGATGGGCGAGCTGGCGGAGATGCTGGACGTCTCCCCTCGATCCGTGACCGGCCTCGTCGACAACCTGGAGCGCGATGGCCTGGTCAAGCGCGTGGACGATCCGGCCGATCGGCGGTCCGTCTACGCCGAAATCACGGAGCAGGGCCGGGAGCGCGTCAAGGCGCTCTGGCGCGAGGCCGCGGCCGTCCAGGGAGGGTTAACCGACGGCTTCAGAGAGTCCGAGTTGATTCAACTGCGCCATCTCTGTCTGCGCCTCATCCAGGCGATGGGCGTCGAGGAGGGAAAAACCCATGCCCCAAGCTGAGCTGACCACCCGGATCAAAGTCCTGGCGACCATCGGCGTGATGCTCGCCCTGCTGCTCGCCGCGCTCGACCAGACCATCGTCGGGACGGCATTACCGCGCATCGTCGCCGAGCTGAACGGTCTCGACCGCTACTCGTGGCTGATCACCGGCTATCTCGTCGCGTCGACGGTGGTCGTGCCGATCGCCGGAAAGCTCGGTGACCTCTTCGGCCGAAAGCCGTTCCTGATCGCCGGGATGATCGGCTTTGTCGCGGCCTCCGCGCTCTGCGGCGTCGCGCAGGACATGTCACAGCTGATCGTTTTGCGGATCGTCCAGGGCCTCTTCGGCGGCATGCTCTTCGCCTCGGCGTTCACCGTCCTGGGCGACATCTACAGCCCGGCGGAGCGGGCGCGCATCCAGGGCCTCTTCGGTGCCGTCTTCGGTCTCTCCTCGATCATCGGCCCGGTGGTCGGCGGCTTCTTGACCGACAACCTCGGCTGGCGCTGGGTGTTCTACGTCAACCTGCCGGTCGGCCTGCTCGGCGTCCTGGTTGTCACGGCCTTCCTGCCCTTCGTCCGGACCAAGGCCTCCTGGCGCGACATCGACTTCATCGGGTCGGCGGCGCTCGCCGCCGGTTTGATCCCGGTGCTGGTGGCGCTCTCCGTGGCCAAGGACCAGGGATGGACCTCCTTCGAGGTCCTCGGCCTGCTCGGCTGCGGTGTCGCCATGCTGATCGCCTTCTTCGTGATCGAGCGGCGGGTCAAGGAACCGATCGTGCCCTTCTCACTGTTCAAGAACCGGGCCTTCGCCGTCTCGATGGTGGTCGGCTTCTTCGCCGCCCTCGGCATGTTCGGGATGATCATCTTCGTCCCGCTCGAGCTCCAGGGCGTGCTCGGCGCCAGCGTCACCAACTCCGGCCTGCTGCTCACCCCGATGATGCTCGGCCTGATCGTGGCCAGCATCCTGTCCGGGCAGCTGATTCCTCGGATCAAGCATTACCACTACCTCGGCACCATCGGCGTAGCGCTGATGATGGTCGGGATTTACCTGCTCGCGCAGACCACGACGTCGACCTCACAGATGTCGATCACGATCGACATCGTCCTGGTCGGCCTCGGGCTTGGTGTCACCATGCCGCTCTACATCAATGCCGTGCAGAGCGCGCTACCCCAGCGCTACCTCGGCGTCGGCACCAGCCAGATCCAGTTCTGGCGCAACGTCGGCGGTACCGTGAGCTCGGCCGTCCTGGGCAGCATCCTCGCGCAGCGCCTACCCGGTGCCATCGCCTCCGAAATCGCCAAGCTCCATCTGCCTGGGACGTTCCTCACCGTCCTGGGGAAGTCGGCCGGCAACGCGAACGAACTGCTCGATCCGGCGCAGATCGCCGCGCGAAAGGCATCGCTGCCCCCACAGGTGGCGCCACTCTACGATCAGGCGATTCATGCCGTCCGCCAGGCGCTCGCGCTGACGCTCCACGACCTATTCCTGATCGCGATCGCGCTGTCCGCGATCGCGCTGCTCGCCTCGCTATTCATGCCTGACGTGCCACTACGGTCGCGTCAGCCCCGGCGGGAGGCCGGAACGGGCGAGGTCCCAGCGGCTGGCACGGTGGAGCTCGACGCCGCGGTCGGGTGAGGCAGATCGGGACGGGTTAGCCGCCCCGGCCTGAATCGTCGTTGCGCTGACACGGGTCAGGGCGAGAGTGGGAGAATGCGAGCAGGCCGCTGCAAGAGGAGGGCTGGGGATGGCACGCACACGCTTGCGTCACCGTTGGTTGACGACACTCGGGGGATTCATCGTCGTCGCGGCCGTGCTTGCCTGGCTGCCGCTGCAGGCAGCAGCCGCTGATCTTCGACATGGCAACGACGTCACGGTCGGGCCTGGTGAAACCGTCAACGACGATATCTACGTGGGCGCCGGGACGATCAGCATAGGTGGCACCGTCAACGGCAACGTCATCGCCGGCGGCGGGACCATCACGGTGTCCGGCAATATCAGCCGCGACCTGATCCTCGGCGGCGGCACCATCACCGTGACCGGCCACGTGGGCGGCAGCATCATCGCGGCCGGCGGCAACATCACGGTGAACGCACCGGTCGCGCAGGACATCGTGGTCACGGGAGGCATGATCGACATCGGATCCGCCGCCATCATCGGCCGCGACCTGGTGATCGCCGGTGGAACCGCGACTATCTCCGCGCCGGTCGCCCGTCGGGTCCAGATGGCATCGGGCAGCCTCACGCTACGGAATAAGGTCGGAGGCGACGTTCGCGGCCAGGTCGACCATCTCAAGCTCGACGGCGCGCAGATTGCCGGGAACCTCGACTACACGAGCAAGAATTCCGTCGAGCTGGTCAACGGCGCGAGTGTCGCCGGAGCGACCACCCGGCACACGCCCGTTGACCGGGGCGGCGGCCCCGGCAATGGGTTCCTCGGTTGGCTGCGCGCGCTGGTCGGGATCCTCGCCCTCGGCCTGCTCTTGATCTTCCTGCTCCCTGGCCTGAGCACCCGGGCGATCGACACCGAGCGGGCGCAGCCGTGGGCGAGCCTCGGCATCGGGGCTGCGATCCTGCTGATCACCCCGATCGTCGCGTTGCTCGTGTTCATCGTGGGGATCTTTCTCGGGTTCTGGTGGCTCGGGCTGTTACTGATTCCGCTTTGGATCCTGGCGCTGGCGATTGGCTACGTCGTTTCCGGGTTCCTGCTGGGGCGGCTGATCTTCGCGCAGCTGGGCTGGGGCCGCTACCACGACGCTCTGGCGCTGCTGGCCGGCCTCTTTGTCCTGGCCGTGATTGGGGTCATCCCCGTGATCGGATGGCTGATCGGGCTTGTGGCGTTGATCCTGGGCGTCGGCGCGCTGGCACTGGTGGTGACGCAGCGGGTGCGGATGCGACCGGCGGCGGCCTAGATAGAGGGGGCCGCCGCCCCCGATCGGTGCAGGACCACGAGGCGAATGAGTCCGGTGGTCACGACGGTAGCGGCGGGCAGCGGGAGGAGCAGGCCCAGCCAGACATGGTCGGCGATCTGGCGGCCAACCGCGTCGCCCATGGTGACGCCCAGCGTGAGCAGCCCGCCCGCCCAGATCGAGGCGGAAATCGCCGTGCTGAGCCAAAAGGTCCGATAACTCACCCCGCCAATCGTGCCGCACGCCACCGCCATGCCCCAGCGCAATCCCGGAATGTAGCGCGAGACGCCAATCGCGAGTGGGCCCCAGCGAGCAAACCAGCGCTGCGCGCGCGCGACTGCGGCGGGTGTCAGATGCAATGCCATTCCGATACGCCCGCAGACCAGTCGGGGGCCGAATCGGCGTGATGCGGCGAACAGGTTTGTCGATCCAAGCACGATCAACGCGGTGAGCCCGAGCCAGGCCCCGAACAACGCCGGCGGATTCCGATTGATGCGCTGCCCGAGATACCCGATGGAGACCTCGGATGGCATGGGCAACGGGACACCCGACTCCTCCAGGTAGATGCCGGCAATGGCGAGCTCGACCCCGACCTTCTGCTGAATGCCGCCTTCGAGGGCCGTGACGTTGGTGGCGAAACCGGGTTGGGCCACTGAGCCCGCGACGCCGGCCGCCAGCGCGCCCAGGGTGAGGCCTACGGTGATCCGGGCGATCACGCTGCCACGGGAGGACGTTCCTCTGCGAGGACGATGATGGAAGACGTTCGTGACATGGATACCGTACCGCCGAAAGGCGATCGCCGTGGGCCAATCAGGCTTGGATGAAATGTGAGTGGCCTGATAGCGCCCTACAATGTTGCTCGCGCCGGGATGACGAAATAGGTAGACGTTGGCGACTTAAAATCGCCTGCCCGTAAGGGCGTCAGGGTTCGAGTCCCTGTCCCGGCACCAGTTCGGCAGCAAGTAGTATGGCCGACATGCTCGAGACGCTCGAAGTCATCATCGGGATCGTCGCCGTCTTCTACATCCTCAACGACGTCTTTCAGAGTGTAGTCGTGCCGCGACCGACGCCAGCGCGCTATCGCCTGACGCGTTGGGTCGTCCGCCCCGGATGGCTGAGCTGGCGGTCGATGGGATTGCGCGCTCGCTCGACCGGGCAAAGGGAGCGGGTCCTCGGAGTCTTTGCCCCGCTTGTTGTAGTGGTCTTGCTGGTCCTCTGGTTGACCGGCCTCGGTCTGGGCTTCGGCATGATCTTCTATGGCCTGCGGGCCCAACTCCATCCTGTGGTGCAGGATTTCCCGACAGCGCTGTATTTTGCCGGCACCTCGGTGCTGACCATCGGCTTCGGCGACATCGTGGCGACGTCCGGACTTGCTCGGCTGCTGGCCTTGACGGCGGGCGGAACGGGCCTCGGCACGATCGCCCTGGCCATCAGCTTCCTGTTTTCGCTGTACGGATCGTTCCAGCGCCGCGAAATCCTGATTGTCATGCTCGACGCGAGGGCCGGAGCGCCGCCATCCGGCGTCAACCTGCTGGAAACGATGGCCAAGCTCGGCATGGTCGATGATCTGCCGCGCCTCTTTGGCGAATGGGAGAAGTGGGGCGCCGAAGTCCTCGACAGCCATCTGGCGTATCCCGTACTCGCCTATTTCCGGTCCTCCCACGACAACGAATCATGGGTCAGCGCACTGGGCGCGGTCCTGGATGCGACGACCCTGGTGTTGACAACCGTCGTCGATGGTCCTCGCGGCCCGGCGAAGATGATGTTCGCGATGGGGACGCACCTGGTGGAAGACCTGGCCCGCTTTTTCCGAATCGAAAGCGATCACGATCCGGGGGTTGAGCGTTATGAGTTCGACCAGGCGAGGGAGCGATTGGCGGCGGCGGGCTGGTCGCTCCTCGGGCCGGAAGAATCCTGGGCCGCGTTCTCACGCCTGCGCGCGCAGTATGCCGTTGCCCTGAACAACATGGCGAAATGGTGGGCAGCGCCACCAACGCAGTGGATCGGTGACCGGTCCTACGTGCGCTTCCCTGCGCTCAGACACGAGGAAGTGCCGCTCCGCGTCGCGTCCCGCTAAGGGACGACCACGGCGCCAGGTCAGGCCGCGAACGCTTGCGGGGCCTTTCCACGCAACCGGAGGTAGAACGCGGTTGCGAGGGTATAGGGCAGTAGGAGCCGGACTTCGAAATTCGGTGGACGCCGAGCGATCCCCGCGAAGAGCTCCGGCAGCTGGCGCCGCTCCATCGCTTCCGTGATGTGCTGGATCGAAAAGGCATCCGACGCCCGGATTCGCGCGGTCGCTCCGTCCCAGACTGTGGCGCCGTCGTCCAGTTGCCGCCACTCGGCGAGAAGGACACCCTGCACGGCGCTCAGCGCGAGCGCCTGGGTCAGGCGCGGCTGGCCCTCGGGACGGACCTCGACGCCCCGCGACCGCGCCAGGGCCAGGCTCTTTTGCACCGCCGCCTCGACGACGGGCCATGTTTCCGCGTCGGCGGCGGCGTGCGTGAGCAGGTCTGGCGCCTCGATGATCCGCCGTGTGCGACCAAGCGCAAAACCGTCGAGCTGGCTGCGCAGCGTAGCGCTCAGCCCGAGGTGTGCGAGCGGGGGAGTCCGGGCGGCGAAGAGTTCGACCACCGGCTCCGCGAAGCCGATCACGGGGTCGTCAGCAGGGGGCGGCAGCTCCTTGTGGTGATTTTTGGGACGCCATACCGGGCCCTTGCGGCCCTTCTTGCGGATCCCGAACGCGCCTCTCTGGTGACGGCCGACGAGGACGGCCGCGGTCACCCCGAGGGCCAGGACCAGGATCGTGACCAGCACGCCATATCGCACGAGCGCGATCAAGGTGAGCACCAGTGTGGCCGCGAGGACGATGGGGCGCCGAGGCAGGCGGGACATGCCTCTGAATACAACGTGCCGCGGGCCGAACTCGTGCAGCCGGGGGGTCTAGTTCAGGTTCTTGAAGAGGGTGGCGATGCCCTGGCCGCCGCCGATGCACATCGTCACAATGCCCCATTCGGCCTGCCGGCGCTTGAGCTCGTAGGCCAGCTTGACCGTCAGGATCGCGCCAGTGGCGCCGACCGGGTGGCCGAGGGCGATGGCGCCGCCGTTCGGGTTGACCTTGTCGGGGTCGATTTCCAGCTCGCGGATGACCGCCACGGCCTGCGCGGCGAAGGCCTCGTTCAGCTCCATCAGATCGATGTCGTTGACCGTCATTCCGACCTTCTTCAGGAGATTTTGCACGGCAAAGATCGGGGCCACCCCCATGATCTCCGGGGCGATGCCGGCAACGGCATCGGCGACCCACTCCAGTTGGGGTGTGACCCCCAGCTCGTCGGCCTTCGCCCGGGTCATCACCACGACGGCCGCGCCGGCGTCGTTGATACCCGATGAGTTGCCGGCGGTCACGCTGCCGCCCTCACGAAAGGCCGGCTTGAGGCGGCCGAGTGACTCCACTGTCGTGCCGGGGCGAGGATGCTCATCGAGCTGCGCGATCACGGGGTCACCCTTTTTCTGCGGGATCGCGACCGGCACGATCTGGTCGTGGAACCGGCCTTCGGCAATCGCGGCGGCCGCCCGCCGCTGGCTTTCGGCGGCAAAGGCGTCCTGCGCCTGGCGCGAGACACTGTACCGCTCGGCGACTTTCTCAGCCGTGGCGCCCATCTGGTAGCGCCCAAACGGATCCGTCACCAGGGACAGCGTACCGTCGATCAAGGCTGCCTCACCAAGGCGCCACCCGACCTGCGAGCGCGGCAACAGGTACGGCTGGATCGACATGTTCTCGTTGCCTCCGGCGACGACGACCTGCGCCTCACCCGTGCGCAGTTCCTGGACGGCGCTGTTGATCGCCTGCAGCCCGGATCCGCACAGCCGGTTGACGTTGAACGCCGTGGTCTTCTCCGGCAACCCGGCCTTCAGCGTCGCGAGCCGGGCGTTGAACGCGTCTTCGCCGACCTGGCCGACACAGCCCAGGATGACTTCGTCGACAACGTCGGGGGAGATACCTGCGCGCTCAACGGCGGCGCGGATCGCGTTGGCCCCGAGATCCGACGTCGGCGTGTCCTTGAAGGCACCGGCAAACTTGCCGATGGCGGTACGGACGCCCCCCGCAACGACGATCCCCTCTCCGTTACGCGTCACAAGATGATTCTAGTTTGCGGCCGGACCGGTGGCGCTCCCGCTACCCATGCGCGTGATTCGCTGGGCCTGCTGCTGGGCCTTCGAAATACCGCGCTCGACCTGGGGGCGTGCCGAATCCACGACACCCTGGGCCTGGTCCAGCACCGGCTGCACCTGGCCACGTACCTGGTCGAGGCGGTCCGAAAGCTCCTCGCGCATCTGCCGTCCGGGCTTGGGCGCGTATAGCAACGCTACGGCCCCACCGATGATCGCTCCATGCACTACGCCTCGCAAATACCCCATCGTTTCCTCCTTGGTGACCGGCCATGCGCTCGTGGCTGACCCGGATGCCTATCTTACCATTCGCGGCGGTTTTCTTTATAGCGCCGATATCAATATCCGGGTCGGCGCCAAGATCAGGCGCTCGACGGCTCGAGGCGGATCGCGGCCGGCGCCGGCGCGGGCCGAGTGCCGCGGGCGACGAGCATGATGGCACGCACCGCCAGATCGATCACGGCGCGAAGCAGGACCGCGGCGACGCAGCAGAAGCTGTACAGAAACACCTCGGGGATGCGCTCCAGCAGGAAGGGCACCCCGGCGGCCAGCCCGCCGATCAGCACGGCCGCCGTGCACAGGGAGGCACCCAATTCGATGCCCCGCGCCTTGAACCAGTCGGTGACAGTCATCACTGTAACAAATGGTATAGACAAAATATCAAGAAAAGTCAACTCCACTTGATCAAGGAGGCGCGGCTAATCTTGACATCGCCATGATCGATGCCGGCTTGCGACGGCGCATCTCCCGGGCACGGGTCGGGCATCTGGCGACATCGGGTGGCAGCACCCCCTCGGTGGTGCCCGTCTGTTTCGTCCTGATAGGGGAGACGGTCTACCAGGCGATCGACGGCAAGCAGAAGTCAGTCAATCCCGGCCATTTGCGCCGCGTCAGAAATGTACGGGCGAATCCGAAGGCGTCGCTGCTGATCGATCACTATGTCGAGGATTGGCGGCGACTCTGGTACGTACTACTTCGCGGCAAGGCGCGCGTCCTCGACCACGGCGCCGAGCATCAGCGGGCCATCACGGCGTTGAGAAAAAAATACCCTCAGTACCGAACGAGCGTGCCGCTTGCGCCGGACGCGCTGGTCATTGCGATAGATGTACGGCAGCTACGGCATTGGCGATCCAGCTAACGCGGCCCCGGTCGCGCGCGCCGCCCGGGTCGGCCGGCATGTACGTCCGAATCGAGACAATACCGGCGGCGGGATCGCCATAGCGGTCACTGAAGCGCACCGTGTCGGCAAACCAGGGATCGTTGATCAGCAACCCGCCTTCGGTCGCGTAGCCCGTCAACAAAACAAAGTGCTGGTTGCCGCCGAGGCGGACCTCGGCCACCACCGGTCGCCCGGCATCGAGCTCATTCTGGATGGCGTTCAGATCGGGACCAAGCCATGCGGAGAATGCGACCTGACCGGCCGAGTAGGTGGTGACGGCGTCCCAGATCAGCTGGTCATCGTAGGCGTAACCGCCGTTCGCCGTCAGCCAGGCATTGAGGGCACCGGGGTCGGTGTTGATGCCGTAATACCGGAGCATCATCGCCACCGCGGTGATCGCACAGCCGTCCGAGCCGATGGTCGCGGGTGAGGTGCCAAGGTTCATGCTCGCCCAGCCGGACTCCTGCTGGCCCATGACCGGGATGCTCATCACGTTGTCGGCCGATACGCCGAGCTGGTTGCCGAAGACGGTCGCGACCGCGATTCCTGCCGCGAACACCAGCGTACGCAAGCCGAACGTCGGGCTAGGGAACCTCACGAAATCGGAACCTCGTCTGCGCAACCGGACAAAACGCCGCCCATCTTGCGGGGCGTCCCGCGCGTAAACAAACGACGACGGTGATCCAAGGTGGCCGGGCGGGCAGGCCCTATATCCATCAGTTCCCCTGGGGCGGAAAAAGCCGGAGGCAGCGACCGCCGCCTCCCACCGATGTAACGGGTTCTGGACGCCGGGTGCCAATCGCTATTGCTCGTCAGTAAAGGACCAAACAAGATCGGAGCGCGAAGGGCCCAGCGCTCGTGGGGGGTTTTCCGGCGAGCGAGCGCTACGCGGCCTGCTTCTTGGGGGCAGCCAGGCGGGCTTTGGCGCGCTGGATCCGTTTCTCTTTGGCGGCACGACCGCGCCGGACGTGAGGCTTCATCGCCGGTACAACCGAAGGGGAGGCGCTCACTTGCAGTGATTTCGGCGCCGGGATCAATTCGCGGCCCGATTGCCATTCGTAGCTGGTTGCGGTGCAATTCAATTAGGGATTGTTAAGATGGGGTGGCGCACATGAGTGACCCGCGGCCCATCGGCGTCTTCGACTCAGGCGTCGGCGGCCTCACGGTGCTGCGCGAGCTGCAGCGGCAGCTCCCGAACGAATCCACGATTTATTTCGCGGATCTCGGCCATTTTCCTTACGGGCCCCGCTACCAGGCGCAAGTCCGGACCTTTGCCCTGAACATCATTCGTTTTCTAGAGAAGCTCGACGTCAAGCTGGTCGTGATCGCCTGCAACACCGCCACCGCCGCGGCGTTGAACACTGCCCGCGAGGTCTTCGACATCCCGATCATTGGGGTCATCACCCCGGGCGCCGAAGCCGCCGTTGCGGCGACAAAGAACAAGCGCGTGGGCGTGATCTCGACAGAGGGCACGATGCAGAGCCAGGAGTACCTGCACGCGATCCGCGAGGCGAACCCCACGATCGGCGTTCTGCCCAAGGCCGCCCCGCAGCTCGTCGACCTGGTGGAAGCGGGCAAGTCGGATTCTCCCGAAACCGAGACCGTGCTGCGCGAGGCCCTGAGCGACATCCTCGACTACCACGCCGACACGCTGATCCTCGGGTGCACGCACTATCCGATGCTGAAACCCCTGATCCGAAAAATCACGGGGGATGGGATGACCGTGGTCGATTCCGCGGAGACAACCGCGGCGCGGGTCAAGCGCGTGCTCGCCAAGAACGGGCTCGACTCGGCCCCGGGCGAGACCGCCCGGCACCAGATCTACGTCACCGGCTCGCCTGACCGGTTCGCCGCCGTGGCGCGGGTGCTATTCGGGCAGGACCTGCCGCCGATCACGACGGTCCGGCTCGAGCTCGTCGAGGAAATCAGCGGCCGGGAGGGGGCAGCGTGAGTGCCACCATGACCGGGACCGACTTCATCACACCGATCCGCACCGAGCTCGAGGATTTCGAGCGGCAGCTACACGACACGGTCCGCGCCGATCTCGGCCCGGTCGCCGACGCGATGGAGCAGATCCTCGAGGCGGGCGGCAAGCGCCTGCGGCCCTCGCTGGTCTTCCTGGCGGCCGCTCTCGGCCGTCCCAGGGGCCTGAACGACGTGTTTCGGGCGGCGATGGCGATCGAGTTCATTCACAACGCCACGCTAATCCACGACGACTTGATCGACGGCGCCCCGACTCGCCGCGGGCTGCGGACCATCCACGAATCGCTCGGTCCGAATCCGGCGATCATCATCGGCGATTACTACTTTGCCAAGGGCGCGAACCTGATGTCGCAGATCGGCAACCCCAGCATCGACGCCTTGCTGTCGCAGACGGTGATGACGATCTGCTTTGGCGAGATGCTGCAGCTCACCAGCCAGCGCCGTTACGACCAATCGCTCGAGGAGTACTACGCTAAGATCGAACGGAAGACCGCGGTGCTGCTGGCCGCGTCGACCTACTGCGGCGCCGTGCTCGGCGGTCTCGACGAGGCACAGGTGGAGGCGATGCGGCGCTTCGGTCACCTGCTCGGGATGTCGTTCCAGATCGCCGACGACGTGCTCGACTACCTGGCGACTGAAGCGGAAGTCGGCAAGCCGGTAGGCAACGACCTGAAGCAGGGAACGGTGACACTCCCGCTGATGCTCGCCCGCCATGATCCCACCGTCGACGGAAAGCTCGACGCCATCCTGGAGAAGGCGACGCTGCAGGACGCCGACTACGCCGAGGTGGTACGGATCGTGCGGGGTTCGCGCGGCATCGAGGAGTCGTACGCCTATGCAAAGACCTTTGGCGACAAGGCCCGGGCCGAGTTGCGAGCCTTCCCGCCTTCGGCTTACCGCGACGCGTTCGAGTCGCTCACGCACTACGTGGTCCGGCGCCGCAGCTAGCGTTTAACGGCTCGGAGCTGCAAGAACAGCGGCAGGCGCGTCCATCGGCGATACGCTGGTTGCCTGTCAACCGCGTAATCGGTCGCGACTGGCTCACGGAGGCGCTCCACGACAAAACCGGCGGCCTCGAGCGCGCGCCAGTAGTCCTCGAGCGCGTACATCCATCCGCGGAATGTCATCTGGAGGCCATCGCGCTCGAACCGACCCTCGAACGGCCGGCGGCCAAAATACGAGCCGCGGATGACGAAGGGCGCGTCCGGCTCCTTTGACTCGAAGGTGCCGGCATCGTTCAGCGGATGCGTGACGCTTATACAAAAATGTCCGCCAGGCTCCAGCACGCGAGCGGCCTCGCGAACCGCCCCCGGCATATCGGCGATGTCCATCAGCGCGTTGTAGGCGACCACGAGGTCGAAGCTGGCGTCGGCAAACGGCAAGCGGGCGGCGTCGGCCAGCTCGTAGGTGCCGGCGGGGTCGGCTTCCCTGGCGTAAAGCAGCAGCGTGGGCGAGCTGTCGATCGCCAGAACCCGGTGCCCACGGGCCTCTAGGTCGCGGGCGACGCGACCCTCACCGCAACCAATCTCGAGGGTGCGCCGCCCTGGCGATGGCACGATCTCGTCGAAGAACGACGCCCGGTAGTACCAGTAGGAATCGTGGCCCGGTCGGCGCACCCAACGCACCCAGTTTTCCGCCTCGCGTTCCCAGCTCGCGTCCAACGGTCTCTCCTCTACGGAACGCAAGCCTACGGCTTTGATCTGAAGGTCGTGTGCTAGGTTGGCCATCATGCGACTGCGGCTGGCGACGAGACGAAGCACGCTGGCGATGATCCAGGCGCGCGTCGCGGCGGATTGCCTGGCCCAACGCTACCCCGAGCACGAGTTCGTGCTGGCACCGCTGACGACTCATGGCGATCGTCACCCGTCGATGCGGCTTAGCGACTCACCCCGGGAGGGCGTGTTCGTGAAGGAGCTGGAGCAGGCCCTGCTCGAGGGTCGGGCGGAGCTCGCGGTGCATTCGGCGAAGGACCTTCCGACGCTGGCGACGCCGGGGTTGGTGCTCACGGCCTATCTCCCTCGGGTGGACGCCCGTGACGCCCTGATCGCTCGCGCGCCATCGACCCTGTCCGAGCTCGCGCCGGGGTCGCGCGTCGGTACCGGCAGCCCGCGTCGCGCGGCGCAGATCGCCGCCATCCGTCCGGATCTGCGAGCGGTCGAGATCCGCGGCAACGTCGATACCCGTCTCCGCCGGCTGGCCGAGGGCGCGGTCGACGCGCTGATCCTCGCGGTGGCTGGCCTTTTACGGCTGGGCCGGCTGAGCGAGGCGCACGAGCTGTTGTCCTTCGACGTCATGTTGCCCGCCCCGGGTCAGGGGGCGCTGGTTTTGCAGGCCATCGACGGCAGCGAGGCGGACCGGCTCGCCAAGGATATCGACGATGCGCCGACCCGGCGCGCGGTCGAAGCCGAGCGGGCGCTGCTGCGTCGACTCGGCGGCGGATGCCTGTCGGCAGTGGGCGCGTACGCGCTCGTCGAGGGCGACGAGCTGGCGCTCGAGGCGGTGGTACTCGACGCGGCTGGCCGCACGGTCATCAGGGCACGAGCTCGCGGCCGGGCCGACGCCGCTGTCGTCGACGAAGTGGCGGGCCGCCTCGAGGCCCAGGGCGCTGCCCGACTCCTAACGCGCCCGGGAGATTCGCTCGCCGGGTTGCGCATCATGGTGACCCGCGCTGATCGCCAGGCGGCGGCGCTGGCGGACGCGCTGACGGCGCTTGGTGCGGACGTGGTCACGTGTCCCGTGATCGCGATCGAGCCGATCGCGGTTGACCCCGCGCTACTCCAGGATCTCGGTCGCTACGACTGGCTGGTGCTGACCAGCGCCAACGGGGTGGACCGCTTCCGCGACCTGCTGCGCGACGCCGGTCGCAGTTTTCCCGCAGATATAAAGGTGGCGGCGATCGGGCCCGAAACGGCGGGGCGCGCCAGGGAGGCCGGTATGACGCCGGTGCTGGTGCCGCCCCGGTTCATCGCGGAAGATCTGGCGGACGCTCTCGCCGCTGCGGCCGCACCCGGCGCCCGCATCCTACTGGCACGAGCGGCCGGTGCTCGGGACGTCCTCCCGGAGCAGCTCCGCGCCCGCGGCGCACACGTCGACGTCCTCGAGATCTATCGGGCGGTCCCGCCCGCCGGCGTGGGACCAGGGCTCGCCGCCGGCTTGCCGGGCGTCGACATGATCACCTTCACGAGCTCCTCGACCGTGCGCCACTTCGTCGATGCGATGCCGGGCGCCCTTGCCGACCCGGTCAGGATCGCCTGCATCGGCCCGATCACGGCGCAGACCGCCCGCGATCTCGGGCTGCGGGTTGATATCATCGCGCAGGAGTACACGACGCGCGGCCTGGTCGACGCCATCGTGCGCAGCCGGACTCCAATTCCAGCATGACCTTTCCTACGCAACGCCCCCGCCGATTGCGGTCGAGGCCAGCGCTTCGCCGGCTCGCCCGCGAGACCCGGATCGCGCCGGACGATCTGATCTATCCCCTGTTCGTGCGCGACGCGATCGACGAGCCGCGCCCGATCGAGGCGATGCCGGGACATTATCAGCACACGCTCGAGTCCCTCACGCGCGAGGCGGAGGCTGCGCTCACGGTTGGCGTGCGGAGCGTCATGCTCTTTGGCATCCCGGTGCAGAAGGATGGGCAGGGCTCGCAGGCATGGGCGGAGGATGGCATCAGCCAGCGCGCGCTGCGCCAGTTACGGGATGCATTCGGCGCGGACCTCCTGCTGATTGCCGACCTGTGTCTGTGCGAGTACACCGACCACGGGCATTGCGGCGTGCTCGAAGGGGAGACCGTCGCCAATGACCCGACGCTCGAGCTGTACCAGCGGATCGCGCTCGCGCAGGCTTCTGCCGGCGCTGACGTGATTGCCCCCTCCGGCATGATGGACGGCCAGGTCGCAGCGATCCGATCAGCCCTCGACCACGGGGGCTTTCCCGACCGGGCGATCCTCGCCTATGCCGCCAAGTACGCCTCGGCGTTCTACGGGCCGTTCCGCGAAGCGGCCGGATCGGCGCCGCGCCTGGGCGACCGCCGCGGCTACCAGATGGACCCCGCCAATGCGCGCGAGGCCGTCCGCGAAGCGCGACTCGATGTCGAAGAAGGCGCCGACATCGTGATGGTCAAGCCCGCGCTCGCGTACCTCGACGTCATCCGCACGATCGCGGACGCAACCGATGTCCCCGTCGCCGCCTACAACGTCAGCGGCGAATACAGCATGGTCAAGGCGGCCGCGGCAAACGGCTGGATCGACGAACGCCGCGTCCTGCGGGAGATCCTGCTCGGGATCCGGCGTGCCGGCGCCCAGATGATCCTCACCTACCATGCCAGACAGGTGGCCGCCGACATGCCCTGCTGGGACGAGTTGGGATGAGCCAGGCTTCACGGCGCGTCCCACAACTGCTGGCGACACTCGCCATCCTTGCCGCCGCCTTCATCGCGTTCTCCGTTTACGTCGGCCGCAATGCCGGAGGCAGTCCGGGGACCAACCCGACGCCAACACCGAGCCCCAGCGCGAGCCCCATCGCGGCGGCCTGCGGCGCGCTCACCTTCGGGACGGCGTTGACGCCTCTCCCGGGCGACGCGGGCAAACACACCTACAGCGCGGCGCCGCCCTTGACGATCAATACCGCCCACCATTACCTCGTCACGATAATTACCAACAAAGGGACGATCGCCCTGTGTCTCGACCCCAAACTCGCTCCCAACACCGTCAACAACTTCGTGTTCTTGACTCGCAACCAGTTTTACGACGGCCTCAAGTTCCATCGGGTCGAGGCCGGCTTTGTGATCCAGGGAGGCGACCCGCTCGGTACAGGGAGCGGCGGCCCGGGTTACAAATTCGCCGACGAGCCAGTGAGCGGTGAGTACACCGCCGGAGCCGTGGCGATGGCCAATTCAGGGGCGAACACGAACGGCAGCCAGTTCTTCATCTGCACCGTCGACGACTCCAAAAAGCTCGCCAAGAGCTACAACCTCTTTGGCTATGTGCAAATCGGTATGGACGTTGTGCTCAAGATCGCGGTGGGCGATACCATGACATCCGTGACCGTCCAGGAAGAGGCAGGTTAGCGAATGACACCTGCGAAGCGCTACAGTGCGCCACCGCCGATGACGATCAACCCGGACCACCAGTACATGGTCACGATGCAGACGAACAAGGGGGCCATCACCCTTCGCCTCGATCCCACACTGGCGCCGAAGACGGTTAACAACTTCGTCTTCCTGGCGAACGAGCATTTCTATGACGGGGTCACCTTTCACCGCGTGGTCCCGGATTTCGTCATCCAGGGCGGGGACCCCACCGGCACGGGGTCGGGCGGTCCCGGCTACAAGTTCGCCGACGAGCCAGTGCACGGTGAATACACCGCCGGGGCGGTGGCGATGGCGAATTCCGGGCCGAACACGAATGGCAGCCAATTCTTCATTTGCACCGTCGACGGCCGGCGGAAGCTGGCCAAGAGCTACAACCTGTTCGGCTATGTCCAGGCCGGAATGGACGTCGTCCTCAAGATCGCCCAGGGCGATACCATCACGTCCGTCACGGTCCAGGAAGAGACCGGCTAGTCCTCATTGGCCTCTCAGGAGACCGTTACAAAGCGGGCGTATAATGGGCCGCGAGAAGGAATCTGAATGCCTGGTTTTTTTGGTCACTGGTACATCCTCGTTCTGATCCTGGTCATCGTGCTGATCGTCTACGGACCTGGAAAGCTCCCCGAGGTTGGCGGCGCACTCGGGAAGGCCATGCGTGAATTCCGCAAGACCTCGAGCGACATCCAGGAAGAGTTCAAGAAGAGCGCGACGCCGGACTCCAGCACCGAGCCGCGGCCTACGGGCGGGCCGGCCCCCGACATCAAACCCGCTACCGACGTAAAGTCGCCGACCGACAGCAAGGTCTGACGCCGGTCCGGCGCCGAAAGGGCAGCCATGGCCAAGCCCAGCATCGTTCCCGCTGACGAGGAGCGGCGGATGACGGTCATCGAGCACCTCGAGGAATTACGGCGCGTCTTGATCATCTCGCTGATCGCCTGGGGTGTCGCCACCGCGATCGGGTTCGCGGTCTCTCAGCCGGTGCTGGGGATCCTGCTGGGGCCGGTGCACAAGGTGATCGGCAACCAAAAGCTCATCTACCCGGGTCCGATCGACGGGTTCCTGCTCTTCTTCAAGATCGGAATCTTCACCGGGTTCATCTTGAGCAGTCCGATCATCATCTGGCAGGTCTGGACCTTTGTTGCTCCTGGCCTGCATCGCAACGAGCGGCGCTTCGCCGTCGGCTTCGTCGGCTCGGCGGTCGTGCTCTTCGCGATGGGCATCGGCTTCGCCTTCTTCGCCCTGCCCATCGCCCTGAGGTTCTTGACCGGGATCGGCAGTTCCGAGCTCCAGTACCTGCCCTTTGCCGACAAGTACATCAACTTCGTGCTGATCCTGATCGCCATTTTCGGCGTCACCTTCGAGCTGCCGCTCGCCATGACGATGCTTGGCCTCACGGGGATCGTCAGCACCGCGTTCCTGAAGCGCAATCGCCTCAAGTTCTGGCTCGGGATCTTTGTCGGGGCGAACATGGTGACGCCAGGGGTCGATCCCTTCACGCCGCTGCTGCTCACCCTGCCGCTGATCATCCTTTTCGAAATCAGCATTCTCGTGATCCGCGCTCTGCGAAGATAGAGCACATTGGCTCAGACGCGACCTGATGGCCGGAGGGTAGATCAGCTCCGGCCGGTAAAGATCGAGACCGGCGTCAACCTCTATGCCGAAGGCTCGGCGCTCATCAACATGGGCGACACGCGCGTGCTCTGCACCGCGAGCTGGGACGACAAGCCGCCACCGCACAAGAAGGGGAGCGGTGAAGGCTGGGTCACCGCCGAGTACTCAATGTTGCCGCGGGCGACGCAGACACGAACCGCGCGCGAAGCGCGGACCGGACGGGTGGACGGGCGCAGCCAGGAGATCCAGCGTCTGATCGGCCGTGCGTTGAGAGCCGCGATCGACATGCCGCTGATGGGCGAACGCACCATTGTCGTGGACTGCGACGTGCTGCAGGCCGACGGCGGGACGCGGACGGCCTCGATCACGGGAGGATTCGTTGCTCTTCACCTCGCGCTACAGAAGGCGGTCGAGCGCAATCTGCTGCGCGTCCTTCCAATCCGTCATTTCGTCTCGGCGGTCAGCGTCGGGATCGTCCAGGGCCAGCCTCGGCTGGACCTCAATTACCTGGAGGACTTCGCCGCCCAGACCGACATGAACTGCGTGCTCGCCGAGGATGGCCGCTTCATCGAGATCCAGGGCACCGCCGAGCAGGAGCCCTTCAAACCGGAAGAGATGGACCAGATGCTCAAGCTCGCGATCAAGGGCGCCGCCGAGCTGGTCGAGGCCCAGAAGAAGGCACTGAAGCTGCGCTGAACCGGCTGCTGCTCGCCACGACCAACGAAGGCAAGCTGAAAGAACTTCGCGCGCTGCTGGCTGAGCTGCCGATGCAGTTGGTCACCCCGGCCGACTTGGGCATCACGTTCGACGTCGTTGAGGACGGCGCCAGCTACCTCGAGAACGCCCAAAAGAAAGCCGAGGCGGGCTGGCGCCTGAGCGGGCTCCCAACCCTGGCAGACGATTCAGGATTGGAGGTTCCCCTGCTCGACGGTCGGCCGGGCGTCGACTCCGCCTATTTCGCCGGCGCCGACCACAAGGGCGACGGTCCCGCCCTCGTCGCCGCGTTGCTGAAAGCCCTCGGAAGGGCGGCAACCAGCTCGCCGCCGGCGTACTTCCGATGCGCGGCCGTGCTCGCGCTGCCCGACGGCAGGGTCTTTACCGGCGAAGGAGTCCTCGCAGGCACGATCGCCGCCGCGCCGCGCGGTACGCACGGTTTTGGCTTCGACCCGATCTTCCAGGTGCCGGACGGTCGCCGCCTGGCAGAACTGTCGACGGACGAAAAAAACCTTTTGAGCCATCGCGCCCGGGCGCTGAGCGCGCTGGAGGTGCACGGCGCGTTCGACGCAGCGCTCGCTGCGCCAGGACCCCCTTGAGGTGCTGAGGGCCTCTTTTCAATATCTATCCCGTCGGCGCGGCCTGCAACGATTCGTTACGCGCCAGCGGCTCACTGCTTCACTGGCCTATCGCTTCGTGGCGGGGGATCGTCTGGACGACGCCGTCCGCGTGGTGACCGACATCAACAGGCGCGGCTGGTCGGCAAGCCTGGATCATCTCGGCGAGAATGTCACCGAAGAGAAAGCGGCCCGCGCGGCGACCGAGGATTACCTGGCGGCGTTCGAACGGATCGCGACCGAGCGGCTGAACGCGAACGTCTCAGTCAAGCTGACGCAGCTGGGGCTCGACATCTCAGCCGACCTGTGTCGGGAGCTTCTGTTACGGATCCTCGAGCGTGCTCAGCAACTCGACAATTTCGTCCGCATCGACATGGAAGGCTCCGGCTACACGCAGCGCACGCTCGACCTGGTGCTAGCCTTGCACGAGCGCTATCCGAACTGCGGCGTGGTGCTGCAGAGCTACCTCTATCGCACCCTGGACGACATCGCCCGCGTGAACGCGGCCAAGGTGCGGGTGCGGCTGGTCAAGGGCGCCTACAAGGAGCGGGCCGACGTCGCGTTCGCGAAGAAGGCCGATGTCGACGCGAAATTCGCGACCGAGATGCAGCAGTTGCTACTCCATGGTGTCTATCCCGCGATCGCCACTCACGACGACCGACTGATCGAGGCAACCAAGCAATTCGCGCGCGAGCGCGAGATTGCGATGGACCGCTTCGAGTTCCAGATGCTCTACGGCATCCGCCGGGATCTACAGGACCGCCTATTGCGCGATGGCTATCGCGTCCGGATCTATGTGCCGTACGGGACCGAGTGGTATCCCTACCTCATGCGGCGGCTGGCGGAGCGTCCGGCCAACCTACTGTTTATCGTCCGCAGCCTGATCCGGGAGCGCCGGGCCGCCTGACCCGGGTGGCTCGGGCTCGCCGGCCCGCGTCGTCAGCTCCATTTTGGCTTGTGGGGGAGGTGGGACCCGGTGGCCGAAGATGCCGCCGAACCACATCAAGAAACCAAACGCGACTCCGCGGAACTCGCTCGTCCGCCAGGCATCCGTGTAGCGGTAACGCTCGAACCAGCGGAAGGCCAGGACCGCCACGGCGGTGATGACGGCGATGATCACGAGGACCGGGAGCATTCGCTAATCCTTACTGAATTTGGTCGGGGCGGCGAGATTCGAACTCGCGACTTCTTGCTCCCAAAGCAAGCGCGCTAACCAGGCTGCGCCACGCCCCGCCTGCTGGATTCTACGTTGGCCGCGGCGCTAACGGTTGCCGGATCGCCGGGTCGAGCGCGCTGAAGGTGCGATAGAGCTGTTCATAGCGTGCAGTTCGCTGCGGATCGGGCTCGAGCACGCCACTGAGCTGCGCGACGGTTGCGGAGGCGGCGGCCACATCGGCGAACACTCCGGTGGCGACGCCGGCGAGGAGGGCGGCCCCCACCGCCGGACTCGGCACCGAGGCCATCGCTGCGACCGGGACCGCGAAGATATCGGCCTGCAACTGCCGCCAGAGTCGGCTGCGCACCGCGCCGCCGGTGGCGCGAACCTGCTGCGCTTCGATCCCGAGCCCCCGCATGACATCGAGCCGATCTCGCAGCCTGAAGATCACACCTTCCATCAGCGCTCGCGTGAGATCGGCCGGCGAGTGATGCGCCCGCAGTCCAACGAATGCGCCGCGCGAGACGGCATCGTGACGCGCCGCGCCCTCGCCATCGACCGGGGGGACGAAAAAGAGGCCATCCGCGCCGGGCGAGACTGTCTCGGCCTGGGCGCACAGCTCGTCGTAATCGAGGCGCTGCCCGAGGACGTCGCGCCACCAGCGCAGTGACGCGCCGGCGGATGGTGTCGTCCCGATCAGGGAGTAGCGCGCCGGGGTTGGATCGCAGACGGTTCGCAGGAGACCACCGGGATCGATGATCGCGTCAGCGGTGGAGGCGAGCAGCAAGCCGCCGCTGTCGATCGAGGAGCCCAGGAGTCTACTCGTCACGAGGCCGGTGGCCACGGCTGCCGCGGCGGTCTCACTCGCCCCGGCAGCCACGGGGAGCCCGGGCGCAAGTCCCAGTTCGCGAGCGACGGACGGGCGCAGGCCACCGACAATCTCCAGGCTCGAGTGGACGGAGGGCATCCACTCGAGCGCGATCTCGAGCGGGTCGAGGATCTCGTGTGCCCAGGTCCGGCGGCGGACATCCATGAGGAGGGTCCCGGCGGCGTCGGTAATATCGGTGGCCGCCTCGCCGGTCAGCATCAACCGGACATGATCCTTTGGCAGCAGCACGCGCCGGGTATGCCGGAACTGCACCGGCTCGACATCGCGCAGCCAGATGATGATGGCTGCCTGATGGTCGGCGAGTGCCGGGCTGCCGGTGATCTCGATCACACGCTGCGCGCCAATGCGTTCGCGGATTCGCCCCGCGTGCGAAGCGGCGCGCCGGTCGCCACCGAGAATCGCCGGCCGAACCAGCGTACCAGCGGCATCGACGAATACGGAACCGTGATATCCGGCCAATCCGACGGCGCCGATCTGTCCACGCGCGTCGGCGGCAACACGGCTCACGACCTGAACCGCGGCGCGCCACCAAGCCATGGGGTCCTGCTCGATCCAGCCGGGTCGCGGGGAGTGGCTCGCATATTCGCGAGAAGCCGACCCGACGATCGTCCCGGTCTCATCGATGGCGACGGCCTGGGCGCCGCCGGCCGCGATGCGGAGACCGAGCAGCAGCACTTAGCCGGCGGAGGTTGGTGGCACGGCCAGCTGCTGCGACCAGTGATAGCCACCGTCGGTCGTCGCGTCGATGACATAGTCGCCCCCGCCGTTCCGGGTCAAAATCCAGCCCGCCGTGAGGCTGACGAAGGCGGCGCCAAAGGTCTCAGCGGCGTTGTCGATGCGGCCGGTGCGGCGTAGGGTTGCGCCGCCATTGGTGGCGATGACGCACTGCGCGACGTTGGTGGCCGGTCCGTCGCCGATGAAGACCGCATCGGCGGGATCGACGACACTGAGGCTCCCCGGGTGGGTGTCGGGTCCAGCCGGCACGCCGGGTAGCATAGCGCCCGAAGTACCCGGCTCCGCGAACACGGTCCGCCACGTGTGGCCGTCCTGGGTGGCGTACGCAACATAGGGCAGATGGCCCGCGGCACCATTCTGCAGCGTCATCAAGACCCAGAGCGCGGACGGGCCGGCGCACTGGAGCAGCGTCATCCGGCTGGGCCCGGCGCCAGCCTGGAACATTTCGAGCGCCGTGACCCAGGTTTCTCCGGCGTCCGCACTGCGGTAGACGATGCCGGACGTCGTAGCAAGCCACCCGTGCGCGGGATCGCTAAAGCAAACCGTTTGCGGGTCGGCCGGACTGTTCAGGGTGCTCCAGGAATGACCGCCATCGCTGGTGGTAACCAGAGTTGCGCCGGTCTGCACCATCAGGGTGCCATGGTTCGGCTCAGGAAAGGAGCCGCCGGCGATGCCCCAGCCCTGCGTCGCGCTGTCGAAATGCACCGATCGCAGCCAGCCGGGCGCTTCGGCCAACGCGCGCCAGCTGCGGCCGGCGTCGGTCGTCCCGAGCAGCTCATGGAGCCCGACGACCCATCCGGTCGTGGCACTGATGAAGTCGACGCCCACGTAGTCCTGCGTTGACGCGTACTGCTTCGTCCAGTGCGTGCCATCCGTGGTCGCGTAGATCGCATGGGATCCGGCGGCCCAGCCGAGGCGCGGCCCGACCATCTGCATTGCAGCCAACGACGGAACAAAGGCGGGATCCTCACCGGAAGGTGTCGGGGTCGGTAGCGGCGTCGGCGTGGGCGAGTCGCTGGCTGACGGCGCTGGCGACGTGGTTGGGGAGGGAGACGCGCTCGGCGTCGATGTCGGCGGCCTCACCGCCGCCGTCGGGGTGCAGCCGGCCATGGCGAGCGCGATGGCGATGACCGCCCAGGCGTGGGCGATCCGTCGAGAATGAGTCCCTCCTCTCACGTACGTAGGACGGGGCCGGAGCCCCGGGCATGCACGTTCGCAGGCCTCCAAAGAACCTGCTAAGATACGCCTCAGGCATATGACATCCGCTCACAGCGAAGACGCGAGTTCGATTCGCGTCGCCCTTGGCGCCTTGCTCCGTCGGCGGCGTGAGGAAGCCGAGCGCTCCCTGAGCGAGGTCGCCGAGACCGCCGAGCTCTCACCCGCCTATCTCTCCGAGCTGGAGCGGGGGCTCAAGGACGTCTCCTCGGAGCGGCTCCTGGCCATCGCCCGCGCCCTGGAGGTTCCGGTCGCCGACCTGTATCTCGACCTGGCGCGATCCTTGGGGAGCCAGGAGGCGGTGGAGCAGCGGCGGAGCTGGCCCGACGATCCGCGGATGCAGCTTCGGATCGCGACGGCGAGCCTTCGTCCGCAAGCTCTGCGCAGTGTCGCGCATTTCAGCTTATATCTGGCATCTACCCAGGCCGCGTCGCCCAGGCGGCGGATTGGATTCACCGTTGACCGGTTATGAGCGGCCCCGGTGTGGAAAGGCCGCGAGAATATGAGCGGCCCCGGCGTTGAAAGGCCGCGAGAATATAGCGGCCCTGGCGTTGAAAAGGCGGCCAGAAAAGGAGGACGTCATATGGCACTAATACCCAACGTTGTGGAGACAACGGCGCGCGGCGAGCGCGCCTATGACATCTACTCGCGCCTGCTACGCGACCGCATCATCTTTCTCGGCACCGAGATCGATGACGACACCGCGAACCTGATCATCGCCCAGCTGCTCTTCCTCGACAGCGAGGACCCGGACAAGGAGATCAGCATCTACATCAACAGCCCGGGTGGCTCGCTCTCGGCAGGCCTGGCGATCTACGACACCATGCGCTACGTCCGGGCGCCGGTCAGCACGCTGTGCACTGGCCTTGCCGCCAGCGCCGCCTCCCTGATCCTGGTCGGCGGTACCGCGGGAAAGCGCTTGTCCTTACCGCATTGCACGATCGTGCTGCACCAGCCGAGCGGCGGAATGCGAACCTCGCAGGCCACGGACATCGAGATCCACGCCCGCGAGATTCTCCGCCTTCGGGAAATCATCGTCGGCATCTATGCCCAGCACACCGGCCGCTCGACGGAGCAGGTGGAGCGCGACATCGAGCGCGACTTCTTCATGACGCCTGAAATGGCGAAGGACTACGGCCTGATCGACGCCATCATCGAGCCCGCGGTGAAGTCGCTCGGGGTTGTGAATTCGCCGAACGGCCACGGTCTGGCGACCCCGAAGAAGCCTTAAGGGGTCTCGCCTCATGTCACTGGATGCTGACCGGCGAGCCCGGAGTCGGTAGCATGGCTTGCGATGTCCGCCGGCGAATGGTGGCGCCAGGGCGTCATCTACCAGATCTATCCGCGGTCATTCCAGGACTCGAACGCCGACGGCATCGGTGACCTGCGCGGTGTCATCAACCGCCTCGATTACTTGCAATGGCTGGGCGTCGATGCGATCTGGCTGAACCCGATCACGGTCTCGCCCGACGCTGATGTCGGCTACGACGTCGCCGACTACTGTGGCGTGCAGCCTGTCTTCGGCGATCTCGGCACCGTCGACCAACTGATCGTCCAAGCGAACAAGCGCGACATCAAGATCGTGCTCGACATCGTGCCGAATCACAGTAGCGATCGACACCCGTGGTTCATCGACGCCCGGTCGTCTCGCAGCGCGGCACACCGCGATTGGTACGTCTGGGCCGATCCCAAGCCTGATGGCGGTCCGCCGAACAACTGGTTGAGTGCCTTCGGCGGGCCCGCCTGGACACTGGACACACCCAGTGGCCAGTACTACCTGCATAACTTCCTCCCGGAGCAGCCCGACCTCAACTGGTGGAACCCTGCCGTCCGCGACGCCTTCGACGACATCTATCGCTTCTGGTTCGATCGGGGCGTCGCCGGATTCCGGATCGACGTCGCTCACGGCATCGTCAAAGACCGGCTCTTACGCGACAACCCGGTGGCGACAAAAGACGATCCGCCGCACGTCCGCGCCCACGGCCAGCGAACCGTCTATAACGTCGAGCGACCCGAGGTTCACGCCGTGCTCCGTCGCTGGCGCGCCCTTGCCAACGGGTACGAGCCGCCGCGCATCCTGCTCGGGGAAACCTACGTCCGCGACGTGCGAACCATGGGCCTGTTCTACGGGACCGGCGACGAGCTACACCTGGCCTTCAACTTCACGTTTCTGCACGCGCCCTTCGAGGCTTCGGCGCTGGCCCCGGTCGTCGTCGAGAGCGAGGAGATCATCCCGGCCGTTGGCTGGCCGGTGTGGACGGTATCCAATCATGATGTCTCCCGTGTCATGAGCCGGTGGGCGGGAGGCGACGAGCGAAAGCTGCGCTGCGCGCTGCTGAGCCTGCTGACGCTGCGCGGCACACCCGTCCTCTACTACGGCGACGAGATCGGGATGCCCGACACGCGTCTCCGCAAGGCCGACCTACAGGATCCGCTCGGCAAGCGCTTCTGGCCGGAGCCCCGCGGGCGCGATCCGGAGCGGACGCCGATGCACTGGACAGACGCTCCTGGCGGGGGTTTTACGGACGCCGGCGTGAGGCCATGGCTCCCGATCGGCGATGTCGCGGCGCGCAACGTCGACGACCAACGCCGTAATCCGGCGTCGGTCCTGAGCTTCGTCCGCGACCTGATCGCCATCCGGCGTCAGCGCCCCGACCTGCGCAGCGGCGACTACACGGAGTTGCCCTCACCGGCGGGCGTCTGGGCATGGCAGCGGGGCGCCGGCACGACGATCGCGCTCAACCTCTCGGATGAATCTGTCAACGTCCTAGCGATCGACGGCACCATTGTCATCAGCACCGTCCGCTCGCGCGATGGCCAGCGCGTCGATGGCGGCCTGGCGCTGAGCCCCTGGGAAGGAGCGGTATGTTCCTCGGCCTCGATCTAGGCACCCGTTCGCTCAAGGCGGTGGTCATGGATGTCGATGGGTCAACCGTGGGCACCGGCTCGGCCGAGTATCCAATGACAACCCCGCAGCCCGGTTGGGCCGAGTCCGATCCGCAGGCTTGGTGGGAGGCCGCCGGGATCGCCGTGCATGAGGCCGCCGGCCTGCACGCATCAGAAATCGCGGCGATCGGCGTCTGCGGCCAGATGCACGGTGTCGTGCTCAGCGATGACGCCGGCGACCCCCTACGACCGGCGATCCTCTGGGCCGATGGTCGGTCGCGCCGCCAGCTCGAACTCTACAGCGCCCTCAGCCCAGAACAACATCGCGGGCTGGCGAACCCGCCCGCGACCGGGATGGCGGGCCCAACCCTGCTCTGGCTGCGCGACAACGAGCGACAGCTCTACCGCCAGGCGCATTGGGCGTTGCAGCCGAAGGACTGGCTTCGCTTACGCCTGATCCACGAGGCGGCAACCGAGCCGAGCGACGCCTCCGCTACGCTGCTCTACGACCTGACCAGCGACTATTGGGCCAAGGACATCATCGACGAGCTCGACCTCCGGATCGATTTCCTGCCACCAATCCGCGAGTCGGTAGAGATCTGCGGAGTGGTCGCGGCCGCGGCCGCCTCGCACCTGGGGATCCGCCCGAATCTCCCGGTGGTCGGCGGTGCCGCCGATACCGCCGCTGCCGCGCTCGCCGGCGGCGCGCTCGATCCGGGGCCAGTGCTGCTGACGATCGGCAGCGGAGCGCAGGTGGTCGCGCCGCGCGATCGGCTGGCCATCGATGTCACCGGGCGAACCCATCTCTACCGGGCGGCTGCGCCCGACCGCTGGTACGCAATGGCGGCGATGCAAAACGCCGGCATCGCCCTTGAGTGGGTCCGCGCTACGCTGGGCGCGACCTGGGACGAGGTCTATCTCGAGGCGTTCGAGGCCCCGCCCGGCGCGGAAGGCCTCGTGTTCCTGCCCTACCTGACGGGAGAGCGGACACCCTACTTCGACCCGCTGGCACGAGGCGCCTGGGTCGGGCTTCGACTGAGCCACTCGCGCGGCCACCTGTTGCGTGCTGCGCTCGAAGGGGTGGCGTTTGCCGTGCGGCAGGGTCTGGAGGCGTTGCTCGCGACCGGCGTGGCGGCAACCGAGCTGCGGCTCGCCGGTGGCGGCACCCTTGACCCCCGATGGCGACAGCTGCTGGCCGACGTCCTCGAACAGCCGTTGCTGGCGACCACGACGACGGCCGCGTCGGCGCTGGGCGCCGCGCTGCTGGCCGGTGTCGGGTTCGGTGCCTGGCCCGATGCGCAACGCGTCGCGGCGCTGGCCGCACCGGCAGAGCTGGTTGC
>DATEHI010000094.1:0-39311 GCA_035279665.1 Candidatus Dormiibacterota bacterium
GCTGCTCGAGATCCGCGGCCAGAAAGCGCGGGCACTGCTGGCGCACGGTGTCGCGATCGATCTCGATCCACGCTCGTTCGGCCCTGGCCGCTGTGCCCAGACCCTGCTGGCGAAGGCCCAGGTCATCGCAGAGCGGCGAGACGTGGAAACGGCATTTCATCTCTACGTCCGCTCCTCGTTTGCGAGCTATCTGGCCGGCTGGCTCCTGGACGCCGCGGCAACGGACCCTAAGTTAGACCAGTGATCTGTCCGCTCGGCTCGATGTCGATGCGCGTGTAGGCCGGTTCTTTGCCCAGGCCGGGCATCAGCTGGATATCGCCCGCAAGCGCCACGACGAAGCCGGCGCCAGCTGACGGGTAGACGTTGCGAACCGGCAAGGTGAAGCCGCGCGGTCGGCCCTTCAGCGCCGGGTCATGCGAGAGCGAGAGGTGTGTCTTCGACATGCAGACTGGCAAGCTCCCCATGCCGCGTTCGGTCAGCCAGTCGATACGCTTCTGACATTCGGGCAGGAACTCGACGTCTGCCGCGCCATAGACGCGCCGCGCGAGCGTCTGGATCTGCTCACGGATGGGCGTCTCGGATGGATACAGCGGTGCGAAGTTGCTGCCGTTCTGCGTAGCCCCGAGCACGGCCTCGGCTAGTTCGACCGCCCCTTCCCCCCCGTGACTGAACCCATCATTGACGACCGCCGCGTTGGCGCCAAACTCGCCGGCCAGCTCGGTCAACAGTTCGAGCTCCCGTTCGGTGTCTGTCGGAAATCGGTTGACACCGACGACCGAACGCATGCCGAACGCCTTGACGATATCGATATGGGCGGCGAGGTTCTCGGCACCGCGCCGCAAAGCGTTGAGGTCTTCGGTCCCGAGCTTCGCCAGCGGCACGCCGCCATGCGACTTGAGGGCGCGCACGGTCGCGACGACGAGGGCCGCCGCCGGGCGGAGGTGACCATAGCGCGCCACGATGTGCGCGAATTTTTCGAGTCCCAGGTCGGCCCCGAAGCCCGCCTCCGTCACGACGACGTCCGCCAGCTTGAGGGCGATCTGGTCGGCCAGCAGCGAGTTGTTGCCGTGCGCGATGTTGCCGAAGGGACCGGCGTGCACCAGCGCCGGTTGGCCCTCCATCGTCTGCACGATGTTCGGCAGCAGCGCGTCCTTGAGCAACACCGTCATCGCCCCGGCCACCCGCAAATCCTCGGCCGTGACGAAGCTCCCATCTTTGCGCTGCGCGACGATGATCCGCCCGACCCGTTTTCGGAGGTCTTCCAGATCAGCGGCGAGAGCCAGGATCGCCATGATCTCCGAAGCCGCGGCGATGATGAAGCTCGACTCCCGCGTGATCCCATGCTCGTCGCCGCCGAGTCCGGTCACAATGTGACGCAGGGCGCGGTCGTTGACGTCCAGCGTGCGCGGCCAGGTGATGAAACTGGGGCCGATCTCGAGCTGCCCGTGGAAGAGCGCGGCGTCGATCACCGCTGCCAGCAGGTTGTGCGCTGCCTCCACGGCATGGATGTCGCCGGTGAAATGCAAGTTGATCTCCTCCATCGGGACGATCTGCGCCATGCCACCGCCGGTGCCCCCGCCCTTGATGCCGAACAGCGGCCCGGTCGATGGCTGTCGCAGACAGAGGGCCACCCTGGTGCCGATTCGCCCGAGGCCCTGCGTCAGGCTGATGGCGCTCGTCGTCTTCCCTTCGCCCGCCCGGGTGGGGGTGATCGCGGTGACCACCACGAGCCGGCCATCCGGCCTGGACTTCAACCGCTTCAAGGCATCGAGGCTGATCTTCGCCTTGTACGGCCCATAGGAGATGAGCTCGGACTCGAGCAAGCCGAACGCTTTGCCCACGTCCATGATCGGTCGAAGATGGCGCGAAGGCGGGACGTCGAGCGCTCGGGCGGCCTGGCTCATGCTTCCGGGTTCATCAGCGTGGTTCGCGGATTCGCGGCATCAAGTTCTTTAACGACCGCGCTCGCAACGTCTTCCGCGCCGCCAAAGCGTTCTTGCGGGTCGCCCCAGCGCCAGCCTTCGAGATAGGCATCCATCTCGGTGGAGCCCTCCTTCATGGCGAAGGCGTCGATGGCGGCCTGGAAGCGGTCGGGCAGCATTCGCTTCACTTCGCCCTGCCCATCCCAGGCCTTGACCTGTGCCGGGATGTGCTTCCAGAACATCACCTGGTACTTGGCCATCAGGCCGCCTCGACCAGCTCCACGAGCCGGGCCTCCAACTCACCAAACCCCACGAGCCTGACCTCGAGTGGTAGGCCGAGGTATTGGCTGATCTCCTCCGCCTTTTCGACCAACCGCGTGTCGGAGAATTGCGCGAGGTACAAGAGGTCCGTGTAGTTCCCGAAATAGACCGGCTTGAGCTCGGGGTACCGGTCCAGGCCGAGCCCACGCACGACCGCGCGTTCGAAATTCGCCACCAGCCAGTCGGTCAAGAAGAACGTCGCCGGGCGCCCAGCCGTGATGGCTTCGAAGTCGTCGCCGGCAAACATTTCGTAGCAGTGGGGCCCTCGCACCCGGACCGCCCCATGGCGCTCGAGGACCGGCTCGAGCGCACCGGCGGTGCCGCAATCGCCGTAGACGACGACGAGGCGCCGATAACCAGTCGACAGCTCGGCCAGCTTGCGGTCTACAGCCTCGACGATCTTCTTTGGATAGAAATGCTGCATCGCCGGCACCCCATAGATGTCGACGTCCCAGCCGTGCTGGTCGACGATCGTTTTGACTTCCTTACCAAGGGCTCCACAGATGAGAAGGGCGACGTCCTTCATCGCAACGTCTCCAGCTCGGGAAATGCCAGCACCGACACGAAGGAATCGTTGAAGTCCGAACGGCCGGAGAGCTCGACGTACTCGATCTTGTCGGGTAGCTCGCAGGCCACCTGCCGCTCGCGGAAGGAGAGCAGGGACATCTTGGCGCCTTCGCCCGCGGTATTGCCCACCGACAGGATGCGATCGACGTCAACCGGCGGCACCAGACCGATGATCTTGGCGCTCTCAGGGTTGAGGTAGGAGCCGAACGACCCGCCCAGCAGGACCTCGTCCAGGTCAGCCACCGTGACGCCCATGACGTCCATCAACACCTTGATGCCGGTGGCGATCGAGCCCTTGCCGAACTGCAGCTCGCGGACATCGCGCTGGCTCAGGTAGACGTTCTCGGCCAGGAGGAAGGCTCGCACGCCGTCGATCGTGATCAGGCGGTCCGAGAGGGGATGCTCCGGGACCTCCTCCCGGCTGCGCATTTTACCGCCGGCGTCGAGCAGGCCGACCAGCCGCAGCTGCGCCACGGTGTCGACCAGACCCGAGCCACAGATCCCTTTGGGCGCGACGTCGCCCCCGATGACCTGAAGCTCGATGTGGTCGCTCAATGTCACGCCCTCGATGGCGCCGTCGGTGGCCCGCATGCCGCAGCGGATCTGGCTGCCTTCGAAGGCGGGGCCCGCCGGCGCGGCGGTGCAGAGAACACGCTTGACCGAGCCGAGCACGATCTCGCCATTGGTGCCGACGTCGACAAAGACCCGCAGCTTATCCTCCCGGGCGAGCCCGGTGGCAACGACGCCGGCGACGATGTCGGCGCCGACGTAGGCCCCGATCACCGGCAAGGTCTGGACGTACCCGCCAGGATGGATGTCGAGGCCCACCTCGCGGGCGGGAAGGTAGAGCGGTTCGCGGAAGGCAGGGGTGAATGGCATCATCGAGATCGGCGTCGCGTCGATGCCCAGCAACAGGTGCAGCATTGTCGCGTTGCCGACGACGACGGCCTCGTAGACCCGCTCGCGCTCGACGGCGGCTGCCTCGTAAAGCTCCTGCAGGACCGTGTTCATCGTGCGCTGGATCGCCTCCCGAAGCTCCGCCTTCGCCTCAGCGCCCTGCATTCCGTGGCTGATTCGGGAGATGACGTCGGCGCCGAACGGCGCCTGGCCGTTGAGCGTCGAGCGGACGGCCTCCGCCATGCCGGTGCGCAGGTTCATCAGGGTGCCGACGACGGTGGTGGTTCCGAGGTCGAAAGCGACACCGTACGTCGCCTCCCGCGTGTCGCCCGCTTCCACGGCGATCAGCTGATCGCCGCCGAGCACAGCGGTCACCGTGAACTCGGCGCTCCGCAACAGCCCGGGGAGCGTCCGCAGGACCCGCAGGTCGGCCTTCATGTCGAAGCCTTCGGCAGTGAGGGCGTCTCTGAGCCGCTCGATGTCACTGCGCTGGTCTTCGAGATCGGGCTCGGCCAGCTCGACGAACACCTTCCGCACGTTGGGGTCGAGCAGCACCAACCGGTTGACGCCCATCGTCGCGGCCTTTGGGACCCGAAGCAGTTCGGGAACCGTGACGGCGGTGTCCTGGTAGACCTTTGCCTGGCAGGAGAGGCGCCAGCCCTCCTCCAACTCACCGGGACGAAGCTGCTTGCGGTCGGAGGGTGTGACCTCCAGGCCACCCTGCAGGACCTGCACCTTGCACTTGCCGCAGGTGCCGCGGCCGCCGCACGTGGAGTCGATCGGCAAGCCAATCCAGTGGGCAGCACTGAAGAGGGTCGTGCCCGGTGGCACCCGGGTCGTTTTGTCGAACGGTTGGTAGAGGACCTCGAGCTTCTTCTGAATCACGACGCGGCAACCGCCTTCTTCTGATCGGCGCGGAACGCCGAGATCCAGGCCATGGCGTACTCGTCGTGGCCGAGGAGAAGATCGGAGGCCTGCACGGCCTTGCGCACCTCCGCCACGAGCGGGTTGGTGATCGCGCACGTCAGGCCGGCGTGCATCGCCACCGGAAAGAAGGCGGCGTTCAGAATGTGCCGGTCGGGCAAGCCGAAGGACACGTTCGAAGCGCCACAGGTCATGTTGTTACCGAGTTGCTCTTTGATCAGTCGCATGGTCTTAAGCGTCACCAGGCCGGCGAGCGGATCGGCGGCAACCGTCATCGCGATCGGGTCGATGATGACGTCTTCGGCCGGGATGCCGTAGTACTTCGCGCGCTCGATGATGCGGCGCGCGATCTCCACCCTCTCCTGCGGCACCATCGTGATGCCGGTTTCATCGTTGCTCATGCCGATGACCGCGGCGCCGTGCTTCTTGACCACCGGGAGGATGCGATCCATCCGCTCGTCCTCGGCGGTCACGGAGTTGACGAGCGCTTTGCCTTCATAGGCGGCGAGCGCTGCCTCGAGCGCCTCGATCACCGACGAGTCGATGCAGATGGGCGCGTCGGTCACTTCGCTGACGGCCCTGATCGCGGCCACCAGCAGCGCCGGCTCATCGACCATTGGCACCCCGGCGTTGACGTCGAGAACCTGGGCACCGGCCTGCACCTGGGCGATCGCGTCCGCCTTGACCCGATCCATGACCCCCGCCTTCATCTCGGCGGCGAGCACCTTGCGGCCGGTGGGATTGATACGCTCGCCAATCATCACGAAGGGCGTGTCACCGGAGATGACCACCTGGCGCGACCGCGAGCGAATGATGGTCTCCATCAGCGGCTACCTCCGACGGTGGCCAGCGGACTCAGGGTCGGCCTGGGGAGAAGGCCGGCGGCGTCGGCCACCTGCACCACGCCCTCCTCCCATTTGATCCCGATCAGGTGGACGCCGGCCACGCCGGGGATCTCGCGCACGGCCTGGATGAGCTCGACCGCGATCTTGATGCCCTCCTGCGCTTGCTGAGCCGGCGGCGTCTTTTCGAGCCTGGCCACCAGTTCATCCGGCACATGCAAGCCCGGGACCTTCTCGCGCATGAAGTGGGCGCCGCGGGCAGAGCGCGGGATTCCGATCGATGGGATGATGTAAACCTTTTCCGTCAGGCCAAGATCCGTGACCGTAGTCATGAATCGGGCGAAAAGCGGGACGTCAAAGACCAGCTGCGTCTGAATGAAATCGGCGCCCGCTCGCACCTTCTTCTGCAGGCGCAGCGGGCGAAACTCCAGCGGCGGCGCGAACGGATTCTCGACCGCGCCGATGAAGAATGACGGCGCCTGCTCCAACTTTCGCCCGCTCAGGTAGGTGCCGCGATCGCGCATCGTCTTGGCAACCTCTACCAGTTGCAGCGAGTCGATGTCATAAATGCGGCGGGCGTCCGGATGGTCGCCGGCGGTCACGTCATCGCCACTCATGAGGACGAGGTTGCGGACACCGAGGGCCGCGGCGCCGAGCAGGTCCGCCTGCAGGGCGAGGCGGTTCCGGTCCCGGACGGTCAGCTGCATGACAGGCTCGAGCCCCTTCTCCACCAGCAGGTGAGCCGCCGCCAGCGACGCCATGTGCACGTGGGCGCCGGTGTTATCGGTGCAGTTGATGGCATCGACCGATCCTCGTAGCAGTTCCGCGCGTCGCCAGGTTGCTTCCGGATCGGCGCTGTTGCTCGAGGAGAGCTCGGCGGTCACCACGAAACGTCCCGCCCGCAGCAAGCTGGCGAGCCGGCTAACGCTCGGCATGCGCCTCCCAACCCTTTGGCTCGACCTCGTCACGGCCGCTGACGAGGTTGATCCACGATGACGTGCCCTGCAGCTGCCAATCAACCGGCTTCTGCAGATGCAGGATGTGATCCTTGAAGATCGGGAGGCGCCGCGAGCCCTCCCAGGCCTCGACCCAGACGCAACGCTTGTCCGCGTACACCTCGCAGTTGCCGTCGGCGCGGACGCCGCCGCAGGGACCGTTACGGAGATTCTTTGGGCAACGCATCGGACAGCTCAGGCCGGTTGAGTGCAGGATGCACTGGCCGCACATCCGGCAGTCCCAGATCGCTTCCTTCAGGGGCTTCTCGGCGGCGAGCACCAGGCGTTCGAGAACGCGCACCGCTCTAGCCCTTCCGCAGCGTCTTATCGATGAGTTCGACGGCCTGTGTGAGCGCGGCATTCTCGGCGGCTTGTGCCGCGCCGACGATCTGCTTGGCCATCCTGGTGGCGAACGAGGCGTCGGGCGCGTAGTGGTCGGCGCCGGCGAGCTTGGCGTATTCCTCGGTGACCGGGGCGCCGCCAACCATGACCGTCACTTTGTCGCGCAGGCCGGCCTTCTCCAGGGCCTGGATGTTGACCTTGAACATCGGCATCGTCGTTGTGAGAAAGGCCGAAAAGCCGACGATGTGCGGCTCGTTGGTGCGGACGGCTTCGACGAACTTCTCCGGTGGGCAGTTGACGCCGAGGTCGACGACCTCGAAGCCGGCGCCCTCGAGCATGATGATGACGAGGTTCTTCCCGATGTCGTGGATATCGCCCTTGACCGTGCCGATCACGTACTTTCCAATCGGCTTGGCGCCGGTCTCAGCGATCAACGGCCGCAGGATGACGAGCGCCCCCTGCATGGCGCGGGCCGCGATCAACATCTCGGGGACGAAGAAGTCGCCTTTTTCGAAGCGGCGGCCTACCTCCTCCAGCGACGGGATCAGCGCCTTGAAGAGGATGTCCATCGGATCCATGCCGAGCTTGAGGGCTTCCTCGGTCAGCGCCTTCACCTCGAGCGCGTGGCCGTTGAGGGTGTGGTCGAACAGTTCCTGCCGAATCTCTTCTTCCCGACTCACGCCTCGCCTCCACCTGGGATGTAACCCATCCGCCGCGAGATCGCCGCGCCGGCCTGTTTTGTCATGTCTCCCAGCTCGCCAAGCCGTTGTGGGGTCACGCGATACGAGGGACCGGCGACGCTGACCGCGGCGTGGACCAAACCGTCGGGGCCGCGTACCGGCGCCGCCACGGCGTTCAAGCCGATCTCCAGCTCCTCGAGCGTGAAGGCCCACCCATCGTCGCGCACGCGGCCCAACTGCTTGTCCAGCGTCTTGACGTCGGTGATGGTGCGAGACGTGAAGCGATGCAGGGGTTGCTCCAGTAACCGACGGCGTTCCAGGTCGGGCAGGAACGCGAGCAGGACTTTGCCATTCGAGGTGCAGTGGAGCGGCGTCTGTTTGCCGACCCAGTTGACGTTGACGACCAGGTTCGGGGCGGCGATCTGGTCGATGTTGACGACCTGGTCGCCCTGCAGAATGGCCAGGTTCACGGTCTCCGACGTCCGGGTGGCCAGCTCTTCTAGCACCGGTCGCGACGCCCGGGCCAGGTCGATCTCGCCGACGACCGACGCGGCCAGCCGGACCAGACCGTATCCGAGCCGGTATTTCTCCGTGCTCGGGTTCTGCTCGACTAGCCCATGCTCCTGAAGGGTCGAGAGCAGGCGGAAGGCGGTCGACTTGTGGACCTCGAGCCGGCGGGCCAGGTCGGTGACGCGCATCTCGGGTTCGCTCCCGAGCAGCTTCAGGATCTCCAGGGCCCGGTCGAGAGATTGCACCTTGTTGCGCGTTGCGAAACCGGTGCTCATCGCACAACAAACTATACCTCGGTTTTCGCCCAATCGCAAGAGCCCTGGGCTAGCGCGAGATGGTCAGCTTGCCGTTGTCGCAGCTATACGCGTAGGAGCCGCCCACCAACCTGGTCCCGCCACCGCCCTCAACGCCCTTGGCGGGACATCGGATCACGACCTCGGCCAAGGAGAAGCCGGCGAGCAGAACTGCCACGGCCAGGACTGCGCCGCCCGCCGCCATTCCTCCAGCCGCTGCCGGGGAGAGATCCGAATGGCTGAGGGAATTAATAAGGGCGAGCAGCGCGAGAACTCCGGCCGCCAGCAGCGCCAGTCCAATCGAGAAAATCGCGAAGAAACCCAGGAGGAGTAGCCCTGCCGCCGCGACGCCAAGCAACAGCGGTCGCCAACGCGCCGCTGATGCGCGGCTTGAGAGCGCGGCCGAGATCGCAAGGAGTGCGATGAAAGCGGCGACGAATGGGACACGGAGGAATTGGGGATCGCTGCCACCCTGCGTGCCGACGATGCCGAGGTACAGGACGTCGACCGTCGCAGCGACGATGGCAGCGCCTACTCCGGCCCAACGCATGTCGCTAGGACGAGCCTAACCGGTTGGGGCTTGGGTCACCATCCGCTCATGACCCGACTTGGCCCGGCGGATTTCGGCGTTGACAGCGCTCAGCACCTGCTGCACATCGCCGATCACCGCATAGTCTGCCTGGGCGACGATCGGCGCCGTGGGATCGGTATTGATGGCGAGGATGTGCTTGGCCGCCCGGCAGCCGACCATGTGCTGGATCGCCCCGCTGATGCCGCAGGCGACATAGAGATCCGGCGCGATTCGGGTCCCGGTCTGACCAACCTGGTCGGAATGTGGCCGCCACCCGAGGCTGGTCACGACACGCGAGCAGCCGACCGCACCCCCAAGCAAGTCCGCCAGCTCCTCGAGCGCCGCGAAGCCCTCGGCGCTGCCAACCCCGCGGCCCCCGCCGATCACGACGCGGGCCTGCGCGAGTGAGATCTTTCCGCTATCGGCCTCGACCTGAGGGAAGAGTCGCACCCGAAAATCCTTGTCTTCCAGCATGGGCGCGAACGTGTGCGTGGCGACCTCAGTACGAGTGGGGGAAGCCTCAGCCAAAAGCGCGTGTGGCGCGACCGTCAGCAGCTTGACCGCGCCATTGAGGTGCGCCTCCTCGAGCAGGCTGCCACCCCAGCGCTGGCGCGTGACGATGAACGGATCACCCGGCGCGATCTCGGTGCAGTTGGCCGCCAACGGCAACTTCATCCGCGCGGCGACGTGGGCCATGACCTCGCCACCGCGGTCGCTCGCCGTTCCGATGACGACCTTGGGTTTGACCCGGTCGGCAAGCTCGGCGATGGTGTGTGCCCAGGCTGCCGGTGCGTACTCCGCCAGCCGAAGACCATCGGCCAGATGCAACGTAACGACCTGGTAAGAGCTCAGGATGCCCCTGGCCGCTGCGCCTTTTGGACCGATGGCAACCGCGTCGAGCGGCACGCCCATGTTGCGTGCGAGCCGCGCGGCGGTCGTGAGGACTTCGAGCGAGAGCATGGTTGGCGCTCCATCGACGTGCTCGATAAAGGCAAGGACCATGCTCAGAGCAACCGCAGGCGTTGAACGACTTCCACCAACTCGGCGCCCACGTCGCCGCTCTTTCCGAGGATCTCAACTTTGTGTTCGGCCTGCACCGGCAGCTTGAGCCGAATCTTCTCCAGCCCGCCACCCGACCACTGCGGCTTGATGCGCGCGATTTCTTTCTTCTTCGCCTTGAGCCGCCCCGGAAGTGAGGGGTAGCGCGGAAGGTTTAGGCCTTCCTTCACGGTAAGGACGGCGGGCAACGATACCTCAGCTGTCTCCCAACCCGATTCTGTCTGCCGGCGCACCGTGGCGCGGCCCTGATCAATCTCGATCGCTTTGATCCCGGTCACGCACGGAAGATCGAGGGCGCCCGCAACCCGAACCCCCACCTGGTACCCGGCACTGTCGGCGGATTCATTCCCGAACATCACGAGGTCATATGCGCGCCCTACAGCACGCTCGACCTCGATCGCCTCCACAACCGCGGCAGCCGTCGCGATCGGGTCCCACTCGCGGCCATCGGTTTCCAGCAGGATCGCGCGCTCGATGCCAAGCGCCATCGCGTCGCGGAGCTGGTCGACCGCGGCCTCGGGCCCGAGGGTGAGCACGGTCGAGCTCCCGCCGTGCGTCTCGATCATTCGAACCGCCTCTTCTACCGCGCATTCCTCATGGGGGCTGATGGTGAATCCGAGGTAGCGCGTATCGATGTCCTGGCCGTCGGGCGTCAGGGCGATCTGGCCGGCTGTGGCCGGAACGCGCTTGATGCAGACGAGGACATTCATCGGCCGCCCGCTTCAGCTGCGCACGCGCGTGTTCTGCGGGTCGAAGAGCGACGCCGGCCCCACCACGGCGACCGTTGCCGGGTATTGCTCGCCGAAATACTCGACCGCCAACTTGCTGCCCACCTTCGCCTGCCCCGGCGGGAGGAAGCTCATCAGGATGGTCTTGCCGACCGACGGGCCGGAGCCGGCGCTGGTGACATACGAGCCGCGTCCGTGCACGTCAACGAGGCGCTTGCCCTGTTCGGACAGCACCGGCTCGCGCCCCATCATGAAGCGCTTGAAGCCCGAACGCGAGGTGTTGTCGTCGATCGTGAGGGTGCAGAGGGTGACGGCCGGCGGCTCGGCGCGCTGTTTCAGGTAAGCCTCCTTGCCGATGAAGTCCTGCGGCTTCACCTGCGGTCGGGCAAGCCCCGTTTCCACGAGGTTGAACTCCTGCTCCAACTCGTTGCCGTAGGCGCGGTAGCACTTCTCCAGGCGTCCGGTCGTGCCGTACACCCCGATCCCGACTGGTGCGATGCGATGGGGCTGACCCGCATCCCAGATCGCGTCCCACAGGCGCGCCCCCTGCTCGAAGGGCACGTAGATTTCCCAGCCCAGCTCGCCGACATAGGAAATGCGAGACGCCAGTGCGCGAACGGGGCCGAGGTCGATGAAGCGGCAGGTGCCAAAGGGGAAGCCCTCATTCGAAACGTCGGCATCGGTGATCGACTGCAGCAGGTCGCGGGCACGAGGACCCCAGACGCCGATGGTGGCCCAGCTCGATGTCAGGTCGGTGAGCTGGACCGCGCCGTCCTCGGGGAGGTGGTCGGAGAACCATTTGCGATCGCGCATCCCATCGGCGCCACCGGTCACCACACGGAAATGGTTGGTTCCCAACCGCATCACGGTCAGGTCCGCCTTGATGCCGCCCGCCATGTTGAGTAGCGAGGTGTAGATCACCCGCCCCACCGGGACGTTGATCTGGACTACGCACAGCTTCTGCATGTAATCGAGGGCGCAGCTGCCGGCGATGTCGAAAACGGCGAAGGCCGAGAGGTCGACCATGCCGACGCGGTCGCGCATGGCGAGGTGCTCGGCGTTGATGATCGGTGACCACCAGCGCGCGTCCCACTCGTAGCGGCGGGGCATCACGCGCTCGCCGTACTCTTCCAGCAGCGCCTTGTTCGACGCGTACCAGTTCGGTCGCTCCCAGCCCGCCGTTTCGAAGAAGACGGCGCCCAAAGCCTTCTCTTTTTCGTAGAAGGGGCTCAGGCGGACGCGCCGATTCGATTCCCACTGCTCGCGGGGGTGGACGATGCCGTAGGTCTTGTTGAATCCCTCGGCGGTGCGTGCGCGAATGTGGGCGCGGGTCTTCTGATGGTCGTAGAAGCGGGCGATGTCCGAGCTCGACGGGTCGATTTCCGAAACGCCTGATGTCATCCACTCGGCGACGCAGCGGGCGATGCCCGGAGCCTCCTTGATCCAGATCGCCGCCACCGACCACAGGCCCTTGACTTCCGGGGTCTGTCCCAGCAGGGGGAACCCATCCGGCGTCAGGGAGAGCAGGCCGTTGATCGCATGGCGGATGCCGACCTTCGGATCGCCCAGGATATCCGGCATCAGCTCGAGCGCGTGCTCGAGCGATTCGTCGAAGTCTTCTTTGGTGAAGGGCAACTCCGTTGGCGAGAGCTTGGACTGTTCCAGGGAGGGGATATCATCCGGTTCCCACAAGATCGGTCGATGGTCGTAGGAGCCCACCTCCATGTCGCTCCCGTGTTGCCGCTCATACCCGTTGGTATCCATGTCGCGGATGATTGGATACTTGATCTCCCCCACGGTGTCGGCGAAGAGGGGGACGGGGCCGACGCTGATCATCTGGTGCACGGCCGGGCTCAGAGGAATCGACGCGCCTGCCATCCGGGCGATTCGCGGGCTCCAGATCCCGCTGGTGATGACCACCGCCTCTGCTTCGATGTCGCCCTGGTCGGTCCGCACGCGCCGGACGCGGCCGTTCTCGACGTCGATGCCGATGACCTCGGTGCTCGGCGCGATGGTGAGGGCGCCCATCGCCTGGGCCTGCTCGCGCATCAAGGTCCCGGCCCGTAGCGAGTCGACCGTGCCGATTCCAGGGGTGCTGAAGCCGCCCAGGATGATGTCTTCGTTGATGTAGGGCACCAGGCGCTTTACCTCGGCCGGGGAGACCAGTTCGGCGTCGATACCCCAGGCCTTGCTCGACGCCATCCGCCGCTTGAGCTCGTCCACCCGCTCGGCGGTCCGGGCGACTTCGATGCCGCCGCTCTGGGTAAAGACCCCGAGGGCTTTGTACTGGCGGACGCTGTCCAGGGTGAAGAGCGTCATTTCCTTCGAGTGGTCCGTGAGAAAGATGAAGTTAGAGGCGTGGCCCGTCGAGCCGCCCGGGTTGGGAAGCGGGCCCTTATCGATCAGGACGATCTCCCTCCAACCCTGCTGCGCCAGGTGGTAGGCCATGCAGTTGCCCACGATCCCGGCGCCGATCACGACGACTCTCGCCCGCGCAGGCAGGCTGCTCACGCTCATCCCCTCCTCCGTCTTCGTCGTCGGTTCACAGCATAGCGAGGAAAAGGACAAAGACGCGACGACCCGCTCCCGTCAGCGGATTCGGGCGAGAACCTTCTCCATGTCTGAGCGCAGGATGCGAACGCCGAACCGCGTGATGATCGCCCCAATCACCATGCCGCGCAGCCCGCGACCGGCGCGGACCACTGTGACGTCCACTTCGGTGCCTCCCGCCGCCGTGGGCTGAAGCCGGTAGCGCCACTGGCTCCCGGGTGCCCAGGTATCGGATTCGATGGCAGTTACCGTAACCTCCCCGGCGGCGGCATCCCACTCATAACGGTTGCGCTCCCAGGCGAGCACGTTGCCTTCGGTCACCTCGGCCCAGTCGGGACCCAGCCCGTGAACGCGGAAGTGCGACTGGTCGATGTTCGGCCAAACATCCGGCCGGCTGTCCCCAAAGTCGGTTAGGGCGCGGAGCACCCGGGCGGGCGGGAGGTCGGTGGTGACCTCGAAGTGGACGGTTGGCACCCACTCATTAAATCGCGCTGGTTGGATCTTGACCACGCCCAGTACCCGTGCTAGCGTTTCGCGCAGGCCGATATATCGCTGGTGTACGGCCGATATACGGGAGGGGAAGCTTGGCGAGCGAACTGACGGCCGCTCGTCGGTTGCGACGGAGCGGCCAGGACCGGCCGCTGCATACGGTCGTTCTGCAGAGCGCTTCGGTTCGCTCCCAGGGCGAGCGCGCCTACCTATTGATTCGGGACCAGATCGTGACCCTCAAGCTGGCGCCGGGCACAGTGATCGAGGACGCGCACCTTCGTCAGGAGCTCGGCCTCGGACGCACCCCAATCAGGGAGGCCCTGCAGCGCCTGGCGCACGAGAACCTCGTCACATTCGTGCCGCACCGAGGGACCTTCGTTTGCGACATCAACCTGACCGACCTCCATCGCCTGACCGAGGTCCGCGTGGAGATGGAAGGCTACGCCGCCCGGCTGGCGGCAGAGCGCGGCAGCGCGGGCGATCGCGCTGCGATGGAAGCGCTCATGCAGGAGTTGGACACGATCGATAAAGGCGATGTCCACAGCTTGATTCGCCTCGACCAGCGGATCCACCGGCAGGTCTATCGGGCGACCCGCAATTCGTTTCTGCAGACGATGTTGGAGGAGTGCTTCAACCTCAGCCTCCGCATCTGGTTCCTTGGCCTCGACCGCGGCGTCCGGCTGAAGGAGGCGGTCGAGGAGCATCGTCAGCTCCTGGACGCCATCGTTTCGCGCGACGCCCAGAAAGCGGAGGCCGTCATGCGCCAACACATCACCGGCTTCGAGCACGCCATTCGCAAGGTTCTTTAGGAGGAAATAGTGAGAGTCTTTTACGCCACCGACCTGCACGGTTCCGAAGTCTGCTGGCGGAAATTCCTCAACGCCGCGAAGTTCTATAGCGCCGATGTCCTCATCTGCGGCGGCGATATGACCGGCAAGGCCATGATCCCGATCGTCGAAGACGGAGACAGCTACGAGCTGACCCTCTCCGGCGTCTCGCAGCGGGTCGGCCGCGACCAGGTCGCCGAGGTCGAAAGCCAGGTGCAACGCAAGGGCTATTACCCCGTGCGCATGACCTCCGCCGAGGTCGCGGAGCTGGAGAAGGACCCGCAGAAAGTGCAGACGCTTTTCACCGAGCAGATGTGCAAGACCGTGGAACGCTGGATGCAGATGGCCGCGGAAAAGCTCAAGGACAGCAAGGTTAGGGTTTTCGTCGCTCCCGGGAACGACGACGAGATGGAGATCGACGAGGTGATCGCGAACGCCCCGCGCGTCGAGCTGGCCGAGGGCAAGGTGATCGACATCGGGGGCTACGAGATGATCTCCTCGGGTTGGGCCAACCCGACGCCCTGGCACACCTACCGCGAGGCGCCGGAAGACGAACTGGCGAGGCGCATGGAACCAATGCTGCGCGACATCAGGGACATGAGCCGGGCCATCTTCAACTTCCACCCGCCGCCCTACGGCACCTCGCTAGACGAGGCGCCCGCCCTGGACGAAAACTTGAAGCCGCTTCACGGCGGGCGGGCACTTCGCCACGTCGGCTCGACGGCGGTGCGCGACGCGATCAACAAATACCAACCGATGCTCTCCCTGCACGGCCACATCCACGAAGGCAAGGGCATCACCCGCATGGGCAAGACGCTCGCCATCAATCCTGGCAGCGCCTACGAAGAAGGCATGCTGCTCGCGTCGATCATCGAGCTCGACCAGAAGAAGGGCATCAAGAACTACCAGCTGGTCAACGGCTAGGAGGTGAGGCGCTAGAACAGCACACACGTCGCCTCGCGTTTATCCAAATTTCGAAGGAGGAGTAAATGGCGACTACGACCGAAGCGCCTCGGCAAACGCTGTTTTTACGTAACGCCACCGGTCTCGTCAAAGCCTGGTCGACCTTCGACGCTTTCTTATATGCATTCTGGTCGGTTAACCTGGTCACGCTCGGCCTCTACGGTATGTCGTTCGTCTATGCCATTCCGGACGGGCAGCTCCTGGGCGCAGTCCTGCTGACCGGTGTGCTGGTCACCTTCCTCGTCATCACCTATGCGCAGCTGGTCAGCGTGATGCCGCGGGCAGGTGGCGATTATGCCTGGCAGAGCCGCATCCTTGGTGGAGGCATTGGCTTCGTGCTCGCCATCACCGGATGGTGGTTCACGCTCTGGCTCTGGACCCCGATCTACGCCAACATTTTGGTCCTGCAGTTCTTCGCGCCACTCGCGTATACCCTTGGCTGGACGGGGGCGGCCACGTTCTTCACCAGTCCAAATGGCATCTTCGTCAGCTGTCTGATCGTGCTCGCCTTTGTCAGCGGCGTAATCACCCTGGGCATGGAAGGCTACGCCAAGATCCAGCGGTTCTGCTTCTGGCTGGGGATGGGCGGACTGATCGTCATGGTCGGGCTGTTGCTCTTCTCATCCCATCAGGCTTTCGTGGACGCCTTCAACCGTGAAGCCGGCCAACTGTTCGGCGCCTCCGGGAACGCCTACCAGGCCACCCTTGACGTGGCCAAGAAGGGCGGCACCAGCGGCGTAACGTTCGGCACCTTCGGCTTCACGTCAACCCTGCTCCTCCTCCCCTTCCTCGCCTTCTACCTTCTGTGGCCGGTCTGGGGAGCCACGCTCTACGGCGAGGTGCGCGGTGCCAAGGAGTACCGCAAGGTCTTCTCTGCCATGTTCTGGGGGCTGTGGGTGACAGTTGCCCTGGTGGCCGTGATTATCCTGCTGATCCTCAAGACGATCGGCTGGGACTTCTATTACGCGGCCAATGCCGCGTACTGGACCTTTGTGGCAGGCGGGGCTGCGGCGCCGGTGTCGACCTGGCCCTACCCGGTCATGTTCGCCGGCTGGCTGGTCGGCAATCACCTGTTCCAGGCGCTGCTGATCGCGGTCATGGGACTGTGGTTCTTCGGCTGGGCGGGAACCCTCTTCCTCTCGTCGACCCGCGTTATCTTCGCGGCCGCCTTCGACCGCGTCCTCCCAGAGTGGGCCGCCAACATTTCGGCAAAGCGGCGCGTCCCCTACGGATCGCTGATCCTGATGATCGTGCCATCGATCGTGGTCAGTGCCCTCTTCGCCTACCGGGCGAACTTCCAGGTGATCTTCCTCGACGCTACGGCCGTGATCGCGGTTACATTCCTCGGGACGGTCGTCGCCGCGGCCATCCTCCCCTGGCGGCGCGCGGACATCTACCGGAACTCGCCCATCGCGCGCTGGCGGTTCGCCGGCATCCCAGTCATCACGATCACCGGCGTGGTGAGCGCGATCTTCCTCGCGTTCATGATTGTCGAGTGGAGCCTCAACACCGTCTACGGGACCGCCTTCACGACCAACGTCTTACCGCTCCAATACTTCGCGGTAACCTACCTCGTCGCCATCGCTATTTACGTGGTCGCTCGAGTTGTGCGCAAGCGGCAGGGTATCGACCTGGCTCGCATCCACCAGGAGATCCCCGTTGAGTAGTCGTTCGACGATCTGACGGGAGCGGCGCGCGCATGACTCAATTACCGAGCCGTGCGCGCGCCGTCGTCATTGGCGGCGGGATCACCGGCACCAGCGTTGCCTATCACCTGGCGCAGGCGGGATGGCGAGACACCGTGCTGCTCGAGAAGGCCGACCTTACCAGCGGCTCGACCTGTCATGCGGCTGGGCTGGTCACCCAGTTCAATCCCTCACCCACGATGATGCGGTTCCGTCGCTACAGCATCGAGCTGTATCGCGAGCTGGGCGTCTTTGACACGGTGGGCAGCTTGCGCTTCGCCTCCAGCCGCGAGCAACTGATGGAGCAGCAGCGGGGTGTGAGTCGCGCCCGAGCGATCGGACTCGACGTCGAGGTGGTGTCGGCCGAGCAGGCTTCGCAGCTGATGCCCGCCATCAGCACGGATTCGTTGTTTGGCGCGGTCTGGATGCCCGGGGACGGGGCCCTCGATCCGCACACCGCCACCTTCGCGCTGGCCAGGGCGGCGCGCGACTTAGGCGTGACGGTGCTGACAGACATGCGGGTGACCGGGTTGGCGCTGTCCTCGCGGGGCGAGATCCAGGCGGTGCAGACCGAGACCGGGCGGATCGAGGCCGAGGTGGTCGTGATCGCGTGCGGCATCTGGGCCCCGCAGGTGGCCGCCATGGCCGGGGCATTCGTCGTCTCCACCCCGGTCGACCACCAGCACGCCGCGCTACAGGCGGTCGCGGGGGCCGAGCTCCCGCCAACCATGCCGTGCTTTCGCGACCCGGACAACCTCGTCTACGGCAAGGCCGAGGCGGGGGGCGTGATCCTAGGCGGCTACGAGCTGGACCCCCACGCGCGATGGATCGACGGCGTTCCCTGGGAGCACGCCGCAACCTCGGTGACGCCCGACCAGCGTCGGTTCGAGCCGCTGCTGGCGGGGGCGGCACGGCGGTTCCCCTTCATGGGTGAGGCGGGGATCATCAAACTCGTCTGCCATCCGGACGCGATGACCCCCGATGCCAATCCTTTACTCGGGCCGGTGCCGGGCGTCCGAGGCCTGTTCATGGCGGCCGGGCTGTCGTTGAACGGGTTTGGGGGCGCCGGCGGGATCGGGAAGTCACTCACGGAGCTGATCACGGCCGGGGACAGTGAACTGGACCTCTACGCCTACCGGCCCTGGCGCTTCGGGCCCGTCCACCGCGACCATCGCTACGTCGCGGAACTGGCCAGGGAGACGTACCGCTACTACTACTTCCTCCGCTACCCCTACGACGCTGACGAATGGGGCCGGCCGCGCCGGACAAGCGCCCTGCACCATCGGATGCAAGATCTCGGTGCGGTCTTCGGCGCGAAACAAGGCTGGGAGCGACCCGAGCACTTTGAGCCGGGCAGGCCCTGGCGCCGGGCGGGCCCGGACCAGCGCCAATTTGGATGGACGCGGCCGCCATGGTTCGACCTGCAGGCCGAGGAGCATCGCGCCTTCCGCGAAAGAGTGGGGATCATCGACATGACGTCATTCGGAAAGATCGAGCTGGACGGTCCGGGAGCACTGGCGCTGCTCGACCGTGTCGCGGGAAACCTGATCGACAGGCCGGTGGGCAGTGTCGTCTATACCCAGCTCCTCGACCGCCGCGGAGGGATCGCGGGGGACGTCACCATCACCCGTCTCGGCCCGCACCGGTTCAGGTTGGTGACCGGTGCCGGATATGTAAACAGCGACCTTGGGTGGCTGCGGCTGGAGCAACGCGACGAGGACGGTCCAGTTGACATCCGCGAGACGACGGACGAGCTGTGCGTTGTCGGGATGTGGGGCCCGCGTTCCCGTCAGGTGCTGGAGAGCCTGACCGATGACGACGTCTCGGAGGACGGCTTCCCATTCATGCAGGCGCGCGACATCCGCATCGACGGATTCGACGTCTTCGCCCAGCGCGTGTCCTACGTCGGCGAGTTGGGGTGGGAGTTTTATCTCGAGCCCAGTGTCGCGATGCAGGTGTGGGATCGGTTGATGGCCGCTGGGCAAGCCGTTGCCATTCGGCCAGCCGGATACCGAGCGCTGGACTCGCTGCGGATGGAGAAGGGTTACCGCTATTACGGGACCGACCTCACCCTGCTCGACAATCCGCTGGAGGCCGGCCTTGGGTTCTGCGTTCGCTTCGACAAGGGCGACTTCAACGGGCGGGGGGCGCTGATCGCAGCAAAGGCGGCGGGCATCAAGCGGCGTCTGCGCACACTGCTGGTCGGCGAGCAAGACTACCTCACCATCTACGGTGGCGAGGCCGTCTATGCCAATGGTTCGCTCGTCGGCCGGGTCCGTAGCTGCGCCTACGGGTTCACCATTCGGCGCAACATTGCCTACAGCTACCTGCCGGTCGGACTGGCCCCCGGAACGCGAGTCGAGGTGGACGTATTCGGGCGGCGTGTGCCGGCTGAGGTCAGCACCGACGCCGCGCTAAAGCGCGACCAACTGGTAGGCCCTGATGCAAAGCCTGTCGCGAGCTGAGGAGGCGGTCGGACAAGTCTCGCTTTGGCGAGGCAAGGACCTCAAGATCACTTCGTTGTCGGGCGGGTTGACCAACGAGAACTACCTGGTCGAGGCCGGCGGCGAACGCTACGTGATGCGACTCCCCGGCACCTCGACGGAGCTCCTATCGATCGACCGGGCGAACGAGGTCTATAACGCCAGGGCGGCTGCGAGTACCGGGATTGGTCCGGCGGTGCTGGAACATATCCCGCAGCTCGACATCATGGTGCTCGAGTTCATTGCAGGGCCGACGATGTCGGCACCGGTCCTGCAATCCACGACGATGGCGCGGCGGATGGCGGATTCGTTCAAGCGCCTGCACGCGGCGCCTCGCTTCTTGAAGGACTTCGACATGTTCCGGCTGATCGAAGACTATCTGCGGATCGTCGACGAGCACGAGGTGGCGATCCCGCCAGATTACCGCGAGCGGCTGGCGCTGGTTGCCGAGATCGAGCGGGCAGTCCAGGTGGGGGCGCTCCCCAGCGTTCCCTGTCACAACGACCTGCTCTGCGAGAACTTCATCGACGACGGGCGCTGCTTGCGGATCGTCGATTACGAACTGAGTGGCAACAACGATGCATGCTTCGACCTGGGCAACACGGCGCAGGAGGCAAGCCTTGATGATGGGTTGCGAGCCATTCTGTGCGAAGCGTACTTCGGCCGGCCGGACCGGCAGCAACTCGCCCGGATGAACCTATTCGCGCTCATGTCGGACGTTGGGTGGACGCTCTGGGGCGCCATCCAGGCCAAGATCTCGACGCTGGACTTCGATTTCACCGACTACTACACGACACGATGGAATCGGGCGCTGAAGGTCATGGAGTCGGACCGCTTTGAAGATTGGTTGCGGGCGGCCAGCCAACCACCTTGAGGGCCCTTGACAGAGCCCGACTCGGGGAAGAGACTTTCGGCGTAGACAAAAAGTCGCCCGGCAGCTGGTTCGAAGGAGGATGAGACTCGTTGGCCGTTCTTGACAGTGTCCTGAAGGCGTATCAGTCACCGACCCGAATGGTGCATGCCATCGGTGCCCTTAATGCGCTCGGGGATGAAGCCGCCAAGCTCAACATTAAGAGGCCACTCGTCGTCACCGACCAGGGGATCGTGAAGGCCGGTCTCCTGGACGAGGCGCTCAAGCCGCTTCGAGCAGCTGGACTGGACCCGGTGAGCTACGACCAGGTGCGGGCCAATCCCGGGATCGCACTGGTCGATGCCGGCGCTCGTTATTACCAGTCGGAGCGCTGCGATGGCCTGGTCGCGATCGGCGGCGGCAGCTCGATCGACACCGCAAAGGGCATCGGCGTGGTCGCCGCGCACGGCGGGAGCATCGGTCAGTACGAGTGGGGCAAGGATCCGATCCACTCGCGGATCCCGCCGCTGATCGCCATCCCAACCACGGCGGGTACGGGGAGCGAGGTCACGCTCTGGGCCGTGATCACCGATCCCGATCGCAAAGTGAAGTTCAACGTCGGCGGCACGCCGAATATCGCCGCCTGGGTCGCCCTGATCGACCCAGCGCTGAGCGTCAATCTGCCGGCCGGTGTCACCGCCGGCACGGGCATGGATGCGCTGACCCACGCCGTCGAGTGCTACACGATGGCATATCACCAGCCGTTCACCGACGCCGTGGCGTTGCATGCGATCGAATACTGCGCGCGCTGGCTGCGCGTTGCCTACTCGCAGGGCCACAACCTCGAGGCGCGCTACCACATGAGCATGGCCGCCATGCTCGCCGGTCTCGCCTACGGCACGGACTCGGCCGGAGCGGCGCATGCCATGAGTCAGTCGGCGGGCGGCGTTCATGACGCCCCGCACGGGGCGCTCACGGGGCGGTTGCTCGCCCCCGTGATGGAGTACAACTATTCGGGGGAGCCGGAGCGCTTTGCCCGCATCGCGCAGGCCCTCAGCCTCGACACGGCCAACAAGACGATCTGGAAGGCCGCGGAGCTCTCGGTCGAGTACGTCTATCAGCTGACAGAGGATCTCGACATCCCATCGCTCAACGAGCTCGGCTTCGCGGAAGAGGAGATCCCGATGCTCGCGGAGAAGGCCCAGGCGGACTCACAAACGATCGGCAACCCGAGGGACGTCGACGCCAGGAATTACGAGAAGATCTACGCCCGGGCGTTTGAGGCAGGACGCCACCGCAAGGTCGCACGACAGCTGGCGCACGCCGGTTCCTGACGCCATGTGGACAAACACGCTCAAGCCGTACGACATCCTCTCCGAGGACCAGGTTCAGCAGATCCACGATCATGCGATGCAGATCCTTCAGGAGATCGGTGTCGACTTCCTCTTCCCTCGCGCCCTCGACACGTTCCGGCGCGCCGGGCTGAAGATCGAGGACAGCCGCGTCCATTTCGAGCCGGGGTTCATCGAGGAGCAGATCAAGAAGGTACCCGCCACGTTCGAGGTGCAGGCCCGCAATCCAAAGAACACCGTTACCATCGGCGGCAACCACATGGTCAACGCGCCCGTCTACGGGCCGCCCTTCATCACGGACCTCGACCGAGGTCGTCGGGGCGCGACCATCGCCGACTTCACAAACTTCGACAAGATGGCGCAGGCTACACCGCAGATCCACTGCGCCGGCGGCACGATCGTCGAACCCGAGGACCTGCCGCTCGAGACTCGCCATCTCGACATGGTCTACTCGCACATCCGCTGGACCGACATGCCGTACATGGGAAGCGTGATTTCGGAGGAGGGCGCGCGCGACTCCATCGAAATGTCTTCGATTCTGTTCGGTGGCCGGGCGAACATCGAAAAGACGCCGGCGCTCCTGGCGCTCGTCAACGTCAACAGTCCGCTCCGCTACGACGATCGGATGCTCGGAGCCTTGATGACTTACGCGGAGGCGAACCAGCCCGCAATCGTGACGCCCTTCCTGATGGCCGGGGCGATGTCGCCCATGGGCCTCGCCGGTACGATCGCACAGCAGACGGCGGAAGCTCTGGCGGGGATCGCGCTGATCCAACTGATCCGCCCAGGGGCTCCGTGCATCTACGGCTCCTTCCTGACCAACATCGACATGCAGTCGGGCAGCCCGGCCTTCGGCACGCCGGAGTCGGCGATGGGAATCCTGGCCAGCGCGCAGATGGCACGACACTATCGAGTCCCCTTCCGGGGTGGTGGCGCCCTTACCTCCTCCAAGTCGCCTGATGCGCAGGCCGCCTACGAATCGATGATGTGCCTCTGGCCGACGGTGATGGGCGGTGTTCACTTCGTCCTCCACGCGGCCGGCTGGCTGGAGAGCGCGCTGCTGGCCTCCTACGAAAAATTCATCATCGACGTCGAAGCGCTCCGGATGTTCGAATGGATCCTCACCAGGGGAATCCCCTTCGACGATGAAGGCTTCGCCATGGATGGGATCCGTGAGGTCGGCCCCGGCGGTCACCACCTGGGTTCGGAGCACACCATGCGAAACTACCGGACCGGCTTCTACCGGCCATGGATTTCATCCACCGAAAACTACGACCGCTGGCAGCGCATGGGCTCGCGCACGGCGGATCGAGTGGCAAACGAGAAATGGAAGCAGCTGCTGGCCGACTACCAGGACCCTGGCATCGATTCTGGTATCGATGAACAATTGAAGGCGTTCATCGACGTCCGCAAAGGCGCGATCCTGCACGCGACAGTCTGAGGAGGCTGGCCATACCTATGAAAGTCGTAGAGAAAACGCAAACGCTCAAGATGTTCGTCGGCGGGCGGTGGACGGACTCAGAAAGCGGAGAGACATTCGAGGCGACCAGCCCAGCGACCGGCGAGGTGATCGCCAGGTTGCCAAAAGGCACACGCGCCGACGCGGTGCGCGCGCTGGAGGCGGCATCCGCGGCGCGCGCGTCGATGGCCTCTCTCGGCGCCTTCGAGCGCGCCGCGCTGCTGCACCGGGTCGCCGCCATCATGGAGGCCCACCGCGAGGAGCTGGCCCGCTGGCTGACGCTCGATCAGGGTAAACCCTACAAGGCGGAGGCTCTCGGCGAAGTCGGTGAAGCGATCGAGTACTTCCGCATCGCCGCGGAGGACATCAAGCGACTCGAAACGAACGTCATTCCGTCGATGGCGAAGAACAAGCTGGTCTTCACGCTTCGGGTTCCCCGAGGTGTTTATGCGCTGATCACACCCTGGAACTGGCCGCTGACCATGGCGACGGAGCTGATTGCGCCGGCGCTGGCGGGTGGGAACGCCATCGTCTGGGCGCCGGCGACGTCGACGTCCGCGATCTCGGTCAAGCTGATGGAGTGCCTGGCCGAGGCGGACCTGCCGGCCGGCGCGGTCAACCTCGTCACCGGCCCGGGCTCGGTGGTTGGCGACGAGATTGCCGGCCATCCCCTAACCGCGGGCGTCGGGTTCGTCGGATCGACCGAGACCGGCCGCTCGGTGGCGCGGCGCGCGGCGGGCAAGCACGTCATGCTCGAGCTCGGTGGCAACGGGCCGATCGTGATCTTCGAAGACGCCGACCTGGCGCGGGCAGCGGAGGGCACGATCACCGGGTGTTTCCTCTGCGCCGGGCAAAGTTGCACAGCAGGCGAGCGCATCCTGGTGCAGAGCGGGGTCCAGGACGCCTTCCTGGCCGAGCTCAAGACCGCGATGGAGACCGTGACCCTTGGGGATCCATTCGACGAGGCGACCACCATGGGACCGCTGAACAACGAGGGTGTCGCGCTGAAGATGGATGAACATGTGGCCGACGCGATCGACCGGGGCGCCACACTGGTAACCGGCGGCCACCGGGCGAGCGGCTTTCCGACGTCGCTCTACTACGAGGCGACCGTGCTGCGTAATGTCTCGCCCGGGATGCGCGTCAGCCGCGAGGAGACCTTCGGCCCGATCGCGCCCGTGATTCCCTTTGACGACGAAGCGGACGCGCTGCGCATCGCCAACGATTCACCGTTCGGCCTGCTCGGCTCCGTCTACACGCGGGACATCGACCGCGCCCTCCGCTTCGCCCAGCGGCTCGAGACCGGCTGGGTGAACGTCAACGAGTCGTCGAATTACTGGGAAGCACACATCCCGTTCGGGGGCCGCGCCGGAAAGGAAAGTGGCATCGGCCGCGTCGGGGGCTATCGCGCCATCGAGCAGATGACCGATCTCAAGACAATCATCGTAGACGTGCAGGAGCGGTGAGCTGACCACCGACATAGGCCCTCCCCTCGCCGATGTGATCGAAGAAGCGGAGAGGATCTCGGCCGCCGCGTCAGCGGGCAAGATTCCAGCCAAGCTGGTGGGTGGCGCAGCCGTCAACCTCCACTGCTCGAGTGCCCGGCAAGCGCCACTCAAGCGCAAGTACGGCGACCTCGATTTTGTCGCTTCATCGAAACAGCGCCAGGCGGTCCAGAAACTATTTGAGTCGCTCGGCTACCAGGGCGACCGCCGCTTCAACACCCTGAATGGGGATCAGCGCCTCCTTTACCTCGATGGCGTGAATGGGCGCCAGATCGACGTCTTCATCGACCGGATGAAGATGTGTCATGTCATCGAGCTGGCCAACCGCCTAGGGCACGAGGGGCCGACGCTGACTCCGGCGGACTTGTTGATCAGCAAGCTACAGGTCTACGAGGTCAACATGAAGGACCTCGTCGATACGACTGCCCTGCTGCTCGATCACCCGGTCGCCGACCATGACGACGATGCCATCAACGCGGCATACCTCGCCCGCCTGACGTCCGAGGACTGGGGGCTGCACCGGACGCTGCAGCTGAATTCGGGGCGCGTTCGCGAGGCCGTCCGGAAGCTCGACGTCGACGCGGGTCTGGTCAACCAGCGCCTCGATGAGCTCTGGACCCGGATCGATGCGCAGCCGAAGTCGCTGAGGTGGCGGCTGCGCGCCCGCGTTGGCGATCGGATGAGCTGGTATGAGCTGCCCGAGGAAGTCCGGCAGCCGTACCAGGCGGAGTAGTCCTTCCCTTCAGGCGACCCGCTGGCGCTTGTCGACGTACATCGAGCGATCGGCGGCGGCCAGCAAGCTAACCGCGGTGGTGCCGTCGGCCGGAAACGCCGCCGTCCCGATCGACACCGAAATCGCACCGGCCGGGTCGTCCGGGTTGAGCAGCGTCCCGCCGATTCGGCGGGCGAGCGAGAGGGCACCCACCTGGTCCATCCCCGGCATCAGGAGGACGAACTCATCGCCACCCCAGCGCGTGGCTAGATCGGCCTGGCGAAGGTCGGTGCTGAGCACCGACGCCACCCGCCTCAGCACCGCGTCGCCCGCCGCGTGGCCGCGGGCGTCGTTGACCTGCTTGAGCCCATCCACGTCGAGCATCAGCACGGCGAACGTCTCCCCTGAATCGCTGGCAAGCCGCTGCTCGAGCGCCTGCTCGAAGGCACGTCGATTCGCCAGCCCCGTCAACGGGTCCGTCCGCGCCGTCGCGGCCAACCGCTCGATCAGGCGAGCATTGAAGATGGACACGGCCGCCTGGTTCGCGAGAATCGTGAGCAAGCGCAGGTGGTCACCGCTGTACTGGTTGATGCCCACCTTGACGTTGACGATGACTCCGATCAGACGATCCTCGAAGATCACCGGCACAGCGAGCATCGACTCGTTGCTGTCGGTGGTCCCCGGTATGTGAACCGCCTTGGGATGGTGCTCGGTATCACCGACCAGCGCGCCCTGCTTGGTTTCGGCGACCCAGCCCGTGATGCCTTCGCCCACCTGAATCGCCAGCGTTTCTGCCGTGACTCCCTCGTATTCGCTCCGCTGGGTGTCACTGAAGTACGCCGGTCTCAGCGTCCGGCCGTCCTCCTCGAGCAGATAGACGCGGCACTGGTCATAGGGCAGCAACGTGGTGATGGCGCGACCGATCGTTTCACAAACTTCGGGCACGCTGACCGTTGTGGCCAGCCGCGCACCCAGTTGCTGGATCGCGTCGAGGTGCTGCGTCCAGGAACGAGCGAACGGCGAGGCGCGGTCGGTGTGTAGCGCACTCTCGGAGGTTCCGCTGACGGCCACCTCGCCGGATTCGATCACCAGTAGCAGTGCCTCCGCGACCTTCGGGTCGAACTGCAGGCCCGATAGGGAACGGATTTCTTTGAGGATCCAGTCCCGCGGCCGGGCCCGACGGTATGGCCGGTCACTGCACATCGCCTGGAAGGCGTCGCAGGCATGGATGATGCGCGACTCGATCGGTATCTGCTCGGCGCGGAGCCCATCGGGATAGCCGCCGCCGTCCCAGCGCTCGTGCTCGGCACGGACGACGGGCCGGATGCGGGCGAGGAAAGGGACCGAGGCAACGATGCGCTCGCCAATCACCGGGTGCTCCCGCATGATGGCCGTTTCCTCATCATCGAGCGCGCCCGGCTTGTTGAGGATGTAGCCGGGGATGCCGATCTTGCCGATGTCGTGCAAGAGAGCGCCGTATTCCAGGAAACGTAGATCCTCGTTCTCGAGGCCGAGACGCCGTCCGACGGCACGCGCCAGCGCGGCCGTCTCCCGCGAGTGCGCTTCGGTGTGCCGGTCCTTTGCGTCGAGCGCGGCGGCGAGCGCGGCGATCGTGGCCAGGTAGCTCCTTTCGAGCTCGTCGCGTCGTTGCTCCGCCAGCTGGTTTTCCGCGCGCAATGCCGCGGCGACCATCGATGGGACAAAGGCGCAGACGGCCATGGAGGGTAGGAGCACAAGTAGCGTCCGGGCGTAGTACGCGTCCCAGCCCTGCAGCAGAAGTGGGGTGGTCGCGACGAGCGCGTTGAGCACCAGCACGGTGACCGCCGCTCGGAATTCGAACAGCGACGCGCTGAAGACGACGATCACCATCAGCAGCGGGATCAGGTGCGAATGCACCCCGCCGGTCGCCGCCAGGCTGACGCCATTGACCACGAGCCCGCCAAAAACCACCGGCAGAAAGCGCTGAGTGGGGAAGGCCGCCCATGGCCAGAACCAGGCAAGGAACCCGGCGGCAAAGGACGAGCCGGTGATGAGCCATTCGATCCCGTAGTTGACCTGCAGGTCGTGGCCAATGAAGTTACTGGCCATGACGACTCCGCCGAGGCCCCAGAGGGAGAACGCGGCGGCCCGGAAGGTCGCCCGGTGCAGCGTCCGTCGACCCGCGACCGTCCCCATTACTGGCGAATACAACGGCGGTTGGAGAGGCTTCCCGTCGTCGGCACTCTTTGCCATAGGATGGCCGGCATGTTCTGGACATTCGTCGAGGCATCCGAGGTCGCCCGTGGCCGGGTCTCGATCGGGGGCCCCCAGGGTCATCACCTCGCGCGCGTGCTTCGCGTTCGCCCGGGGGAGTGCGGAGTCGCCGTTTCCAACGGAAGGGAATACGAGATCGAGGTCGTCGAGGTCGACGGCACCCGCGTCGTCGGGCGAGTCGTCGGCGATCGGCCGGTCCAGGGAGAGCCCGGCATCGGCATCACGCTCCTGCAGGCGGTGGTGCCGAATCCGGACTTCGACGCTGTGATCGAGGCCGGCACCGCGGTCGGCATCCGGCGCTTCATCGCCGTCCACGCCGAGCGGTCGGTTGCCCGACCGGCGGCGTCACGGTTGACGCGCTGGCAGGCGATCGCCGGGTCCGCCGCCGAGCAAAGCCATCGCGGTGCCATGCCCGAAGTGGCCGGTCCGGTCTCGTTGCCCTCGGCGCTGGAGCAGGCGCGCGGCACAAGGCTGCTCGTGCTCGAGCCATCCGCATCGGCGCCGCTGCTGCGGGCGATCGACGGGTCGAACGCGTACACGATTGCGGTCGGCCCCGAGGGCGGCTGGACTGACGGCGAACTGTCCCTGATGAGCGAGCGCGATGGCATCTTCGTCAACCTCGGACCGCGGATCCTGCGCGCTCGCCTGGCCGCCGTTGTGGCCGCTGCTATCCTCGTCCAACAACCATGAACGTCTCCATTCAAACGCTCGGATGCAAGGTGAATTTTGCCGAAATGGCCGAGCTCGGCGACCGGCTGGCGCGTGCCGGCTTCATCGTGTCGGACGGCGATGAGCACGCCGACATCTGTGTGATCAACAGCTGCACCGTCACGGCGCAAGCCGACCGCAAGCTTCGAACCATGGTGCACGGGCTACGGCGCCGGCACCCGGAGGCCCACCTCATCCTTACCGGCTGTCACGTCGACAATGCGAATCCGCGCGTTTCCGCTATCCCCAGTGTCGACGTGGCGTTTCCGAATGCGCGAAAGCGGGAGATTTTCGACTACGTCTCCGCCAACTTCGCCCCGGCCGCAGAACGCGGGTCGACGTCCTTCGCGCGGTCGCGCTTCTTCCTCAAGGTGCAGGACGGCTGCAATCACCGCTGCACGTACTGCATCGTGTGGCGCACCCGCGGCGTGTCGCACAGCGACGAGGAAACGGCGCTGATCGCACGGGCGCGGCAAGCGGTCGACGATGGCTATGGGGAGATCGTGCTGACCGGCGTGGACCTGGGCGCCTTCGGCCGCGACCGTGGAGAGGCCTTCGCGCCTTTCGTTGCGCGGCTGCTGGAGGCCATCGCCCCGGCCCGCCTTCGCCTCAGCTCGATCAATGCCAACGACTTCACGCCGGCGCTGGTCGAGCTAACGGCGTCGCCGCGCTTTTGCCGGCATCTTCACATCCCATTGCAGTCCGGCAGCGACCGGGTGCTGAAGCGGATGGGCCGCCTCTACCGGCGTGACGATTACCTCCAGCTGGTTAGCGCCCTGCGGACGCAGTCGCCCGAGATCGCGGTCACCACCGACGTGATCGTTGGTTTTCCTGGTGAGACCGATGCCGATTTCGCGGACACGCAGGCAGTCGCAGCCGATGCCGGGCTGACCGGCATGCATGTCTTCCGCTACTCACCGCGTGCGGGGACCGCCGCGCCACGCCTCGGCCTGCCGGTGGACGACGCGGTCAGTCGCGATCGCAGCCACCGCTTGCAGGCTCAGGCGGACGATCAGCGCCAAGCCTACGAGGCGCGCTTCCTCGGTCGCGAGCTTGAGGTGATCTGGGACCGCCGCGTCCCTTCCCGCATGCGCGGCCTGACCGACAACTACATCACGGTCTATGCGCCCGAGCGAGGCCAGGCGCTGGGCAGCCTCGCCCGCGTGCGCCCGCTGACCGTCATCGCCGACGGCCTGCTCTGCGGGTAAGCTTGGCCGATGGCTGAGGAGTGCCTCTTCTGCAAGATCTTCGCACGCGAGATTCCTGCGAAAGAAGTCTTCCGTGATGAAGAGATCGTCGCCTTTGACGACATCCGTCCAGTCGCCCCGACCCATGTCCTGGTGATTCCGAAGGAACACATTCCAACCGTCCACGACCTCACGGCCGCACAGGCGCCGATGCTCGCCCGGATGGTCCAGGTTGCCAACCGCATCGCCGACGAGCGCAAGATCGATCGCGACGGCTATCGCTTGGTTTTCAACAAGGGGCCGCAGGCGGGGCAGACCGTCTATCACCTCCACCTGCACCTACTCGGCGGTCGCGCCATGGGCTGGCCGCCGGGTTGACGGCGCTCGGCTCGATAGGGATTCCGTAGCCTCTGTTACGACCTTTCGACATCTTCATTTCGTGCCGGCAACGGCCGAAAGAAGCGCTGTAATTCGCTCCCATTAGGGTGGGTCGCAGATGCGCCTGCTTCCCGCTCGCCCGAAGAAAACGGAGGAGCGCCGCCGCCGGCGGTACGGCTTCTGGCTGTTTTTTGCCGGATTGGTCGCGATCTTCTTCGTGGTTCGCGCCATCCCCGCCGATTGGGAAATCGGACCGTTCCGGATCGAGACCAGCGGCAATGCGGCCGACCAGGCCAGCCTTTACTTTGCGGACGATCCGCGGGCGCCATTCTGGCTGCTAGTTCCGACGTTCAACCTTCCGCCTCGCTTCTTTGCGATGCGCCCCAACAGCTCACCTCGGCCGGTTGCCCTGGGGCCGACCGCATCCCCGTCATCCAGCGCGTCAAGTTCGCCCAGCGCGTCGCCGGCACCGACGGCGACCGCCGGCCCGACACCCACCCCTGGTACGACACCGACGCCTACGCCCACGCCGGCCCCGACGCCCACACCGACCCCGACGCCCACGCCCACCCCGACCCCGACGCCCACGCCGACTCCGACGCCCACACCGACTCCGACGCCCACACCGACCCCGACGCCCACGCCCACGCCGACGCCGACGCCCACGCCCACGCCGACCCCGACGCCCACGCCGACCCCGACGCCCACACCGACCCCGACGCCCACACCGACCCCGACGCCCACGCCGACCCCGACCCCGACGCCCACGCCCACGCCCACGCCTGCGCCGCTTGCTATCACGAGCGCCTCGGAATCAACCAAATCGACCGGTCAATGCGGTGAGGGCACCATGACGGCAACCGGCACCTTCCGGACCAACGGCGCCGGCGGCACCGTGACCTATTACTGGGTTCGCAACGGGGTAGCCCAGCCGCAGCGCTCCGTCATCGTCGCCAAGGGCGACACGAGCGCCAAGGTGGTAACCGACAGTTGGGTGCCCCAGAATTCGGGTACCGAGAAGCTGGTGTTCGTCAGCCCGAGCCACCCAACGCTCAGCCAGTCCTTCAACTGCGGCGGCTGAGCGAAGGACGCGCCCGGCTAGGCAGCGGCCGAGGACTCGTAGCGCGCGATCTTTCCCGGGCCCGACCGCTTCGCCGCATAGAGGGCTTCGTCAGCACGGGCCAGCAGCACCTCAGGCGTTGCGCCGTCATCCGGGAAGACGGCAATGCCGATGCCAAAGGAGACCTGCACGTCGGTGCCGCGCAGGGTCTGTCCCATCGACCGGTAAATCTCCTGGATGCGGGTGGCGACGATGCGGGCGCCGTCGCCGTCGGCGTCTGACAGCAGCAGCACGAACTCGTCGCCGCCGAAGCGGTACGGTTCGTCGCCCACGCGGACCGCGAAGCGCAACAAGTTGGCGACTTCCTTCAGCAGTTCATTGCCCATGCCGTGACCCAGACGATCGTTGACCGTCTTGAACCCGTCGACATCCATCATCATCACGGCCATTCGCCGCCCCGTTCGCGCCGCGGGCCCGAGCCACGTAGGCAGTTGCTCCTGCAGTGCGCGGAGGTTGCGGAGGCCCGTCAGTTCGTCAACGCGGCTCATCCGCATCAGCCGCCGCCGCTCCTGCTCCCAGTTGCTCGTCAAGAGCGCCGCGTATCCATACATCAGCAGGTGGGTGAGCCCGTTGACGATCAGCGGCGTCCCCGAGGCACCGATGACCCCGACGCTCACAATGGCGACCGCCGCGGCGATCGCCAGCGCCAGCAGCCGCGGCAGCAGCATGGCCCCGGAAAGCACGATCAGGAAGTAGACAAGCCGCAAGTCGAAGTCGCCTCCTACCGAACGATCCAGGTAGGCGACCGCCGCGACGGCGGCCAGCAAGAGGGCGAGGCCGAGGATGCGGCGAATGCCGAGGACGTTGCGCATCGCCGGCTCCGCGATTTTCATGAGACTTTTGCCTAGGCGATAACGGCCTTGCCGGGCCGTAATTGCGCCGGATCAGACGGAGGTCGTCCGCCCCTGCGTCACGGCACGCACGATCCAGATGGCGAGCAACGCCACGATGCCCGCCGCGATCGCCGCCAGGGGGTGGGCGCATCCCACGACCGCCCAGGGGAGACCCAGGGCGAGGCCGCTGAGCGCCTCGCGAATGGGCACGCCGCGGCCGATCGGCGTGTCACACGCGCGACAGCGGCCACGCTGGGCCAGGTAGCTGATCACGGGGACGAGTTCGTCGGCCGTCAGGCGATGCTTGCAGGTGCGGCAATGCGACGGCGGCCAGAGCAGCGATTCCCCCCGTGGCAGGCGGTCCGAAACCACCTCGAAGAAGCTGCCCAGGGCCATTCCGAGTGGAAGCAAGAAGGCTGCGCCGAGCAGGTTGCACAGGATGTCAAGCAATCAAACGCGCCTCCGAGCCAGCCCGCCGACGCCCACCCCTTGATCATCGACGCCTACCTCCAGACCCTGCTCGACCATTCGGCCTCGGATCTGATCCTGACCGCCGGCGCCCCACCCACGATGCGCAAGGATGGGGCCCTGGTGCCGATCGCGGCCGACCCGATGCGACCCGACCAGATCGAGCAGATCGCCCGCGAGCTGCTGTCGCCCGAGCGCTGGACCCGCTTCAAGGCGCAGGGTGATCTGGACTTCTCCTTCAACTGGCAAGGCCGGGCGAGATTTCGGATCAACATCTTCATGCAGCGGGGCTCGGTCGGTCTTGCGCTTCGACTGATTCCATACCAGATCCCGACCTTCGACCAGCTCGGCGTGCCGATGGTAGTGCGGGGTCTGACGCGGCTGGGCCAGGGGTTGATCCTGGTGACGGGTCCGACCGGTTCGGGCAAATCGTCGACGCTGGCGGCGATGGTGGCCGACATCGTGGCGACGCGACCATGCCACGTCATCACCATCGAGGACCCGATCGAGTACGTGTACCGGCATCAGCGAGGTATTGTCGAGCAACGGGAGGTCGGCGCGGATGTCCCGTCGTTCGCGGACGGCCTGCGGGCGGCCCTTCGGCAGACGCCCGACGTGCTGCTCATCGGCGAGATGCGCGATCTCGAAACGATCTCAGCTGCGATCACGATCGCCGAAACCGGGCACCTGGTGCTCGCCACCTTGCACACCAACGACACCGCGCAGGCCGTTGACCGGATGGTGGACGTCTTCCCCGGTGACCAACAGCAACAGGTTCGCGTCCAGCTCTCCAGCACCCTGGCGGCGGTGATCTACCAGCAACTTTTGCCGCGCCGGGGCGGGCCGGGCCGGATCGCCGCCTTCGAAGTCCTGCTCAACACGCTCGCCGTCCAGAACCTGATCAAGGAGGGCAAGACGCGGCAGCTGCGCAATGTGCTCGAAACGAGTGCCAAGGACGGCATGAATACCATGGAACGCAGCCTGAGCGAGCTGGTCCGCTCCGGCATGGTCGACCTCGGGTCTGCCGCGGCCCGCTCCCAACACCCCGAAGAGCTGCGCCGCCTGGCGGCATAGCGCTACCCCTCCAGCCCGCGCAGGTTTGCGCCGGTTGACGCGTTTGCTCCGGTTGGAAACATATGAAGCCGGCGCTTTCGACGAGCGCGGCGGCTCGCTGGCTGGGGATCAGTAAGTCAACGCTGATCCGCGCTGTGAATCGCGGCGACATCCAGCCGGCATTTCGCACTCCAGGGCGACACCTGCGATTCACCCTCGACGATCTTCAGGCGATCCAGCGGCGCCTGCAGGGCTCACCACGGGAGATGCCGTGAGCGCCGTCGAGCGCCGGCCGGAAGGCCGCTTCGGCGCCCGCCCGGAGAAGCGCTTGGGCGAGTTGCTGCTCGAGCACGGCCTGCTGACGGCGGAGCAACTGGACAGCGCGCTCGCCGCGCAGCGGGTCCAGCGCCTTCCGCTGGGACAGATGCTGCTCGCCCAGGGCCTCGTCGATGAGAACGCCCTTGCCGGCGTGCTGAGCCTGCACTTCAACGTGCCCCAGATCGACTTCACCCGCGCCCGCATCGACAAGGACGCGCTCTCGCTGATCCCCGAGGCCTACGCGCGCGAGCACACCATCCTCCCCATTCATCTCGAGAAAGACGTGCTCGACGTTGCCACCGTCGATCCGGGTGACCTGGCGCTCTTCGCCGAGCTCAAAGTCCTCACCCGCAAGCGCATCAAACCGATGCTGGGCGTTCGCTCTGAGATCGAGCGGGCGATCACCCAGTCCTACAAGTTGCGCACCGGCGTCGACCGGAACGTCCGATCCTTCCAGGAGTCGCTGCAGCCCGGGCAGCCGCTTCGCCGCCTGGCCGACGTCAAGCAGGATGCGCCGGTCGTCCAGATCGTGGATTTGATCATCGCCCAGGCCGCCGGGGAACGTGCCTCCGATATCCACATCGAGCCCCAGCAGGACCACCTGCGGGTCCGCTTTCGTGTCGACGGCGTGCTGCACGACGCAACCAAGCTCCCGGCGACCCTAGCGGCACCGATTTCGTCGCGCATCAAGTTGCTGGCGAACCTCGATATCGTCGACCGCCGGCACAGTCAGGACGGCCAGATTCAAACCACGGTAGATGGCCGGCCACTCGATATCCGCGTGGGTACCATCGAAACGATCTGGGGCGAGAAGGTGGTGCTTCGCCTGCTCGAGCGCTCCCGCTCCATCCTGCGCCTCGATGCGCTCGGCTTGTCGCCGACCTCGCTGAAGGCGTTCCAGGAGTTGATCCAGTCGCCCTACGGCATGGTCCTCGTCACCGGGCCGACCGGCAGCGGCAAGACGACGACGCTCTATGCCGCGGTCAGCGAGCTCAACCGGATGGAGCAAAACATCATGACGATCGAAGATCCGGTCGAGTACACCTTCGAGAACATCAACCAGATCCAGATCAATCGCCTGGCCGGCATCACCTTTGCTACCGGCCTGCGCTCTATCCTCCGTCAGGACCCGGACGCAATCCTCGTGGGAGAGATCCGCGATAAGGAGACGGCCGAGATTTCGGTGCAATCCGCCCTGACGGGCCATCTGGTTCTCTCGTCACTGCACGCCACCGATGCCGTGGGGGCGATTTACCGCTTCCTCGAGATGGGCATCGAGCCCTTCATGGTCACCTCGGCCGTGATCGGGGTGGAGGCGCAACGACTGGTGCGCCGCATCTGCGACCAGTGCCGCACGACCTACAAGCCGCCGCTCCTGGAGTTCGAGTTCTATAGCGCTATAGGTGGTCGTGGTGCCACGTTCCACCGCGGCACCGGCTGCTCGCATTGCTCGCACACGGGCTTTCACGACCGAATCGCCATCTTCGAAGTGCTACCCGTCACCGACGCGATCAAACGCCTCTTGATCCGCGACTCCCATCCCGACGCGCTGCGGCGACAGGCGGTCGACGATGGGATGAAGACCCTCCGCGAGTCCGGCCTGGAAAAGATCGACCAGGGGTTGACCACCATCGGAGAGGTAATGCGCTCGGTCCAGGTCAGCGAGCAGTTCGATGCCTAGCTACGCGTACCGCGCGTACGACGAATCTGGAAAGCGCCAGGACGGCCAGATCGACGCCTCGGGCACGTCGGCCGCCGAACAGACCCTCTGGTCGCAGGGCCTCAAGGTCGTTCGTATTGTGCCGGCAACGCCGAAAAAGACGCTGCCCGACTACTTTCCGTCGCTGTACCAGATCTCGAAGTCCGACATCATTCTCTTCACGCGACAGCTCGCGACCTTTGTCGGCGCGGGCGTCCCCATGAGCCGCGGCCTCAGTACGATCGCACAGGAAACGGCCTCGCCAGTCTTCCGGCGCGTCGTCCTATCCGTACTGGACGACCTCGAACGGGGACAGAATCTATCCGAGGCATTGGCGAAGCATCCGAGGGTCTTTTCCACGCTCTACGTCGACCTGGTGCGCGTCGCGGAGCTCACGGGAAATCTTGACGCGACGCTGAAGGATCTCGCGGGCTATCTGCGGCGGGACCTGAACACGTTCCGCCGGGTGCGGGCCGCGATGATCTATCCCGCGGTGATCCTGGTGGTCGCCACGGGTGTCGTGATTATCCTTGTCTTCTTTGCGCTGCCGGCGTTCGTGAAGATCTTCGCCGAGTTTCGCGTCGAACTGCCCCTGTCAACGCGGATCCTGATCGGCTTCGTCACCTTCACTCAAAATTGGGGCCTCGCCATCGGCGCTGTCGTCGCTGCGGCGACCGTCAGCATCGGACTCGCCCTGCGCACTGAGCGAGGCGCCCTGGCGAAGGACGCGCTGCTCCTCAAGCTTCCCGTGCTTGGTCCCATCGTCCTCTCGGCCATCCTGAATCGCTTCGCGCGCATGCTGTCGATGGTCCTCAAGGCGGGCGTGCCCCTCGGGCAGACGTTCGACGCGGTCATCGCCGGCACCGGAAACCGCATCTTCCAGAAGAGGCTGGCGAGCATGAGGGACCAGATGACCGGCGGCGACGGCTTCGCCGGACCCCTGGCTCGAACCCGCCTCTTCCCGCCAATGATGACCCAGATGGTCCGGGTCGGGGAAGAGACGGGGACGCTGGACGCCTACCTCGAGCAGGCGGCCGACTTCTATGAGGAAGAGCTGGAGTACCGGATCCGCGCCATGACGTCATTGATCGAGCCGATCATGACGGTGGGGGTTGGGCTCGTCGTCGGATTCATCGCGGTGTCGCTGATCTCCGCGATGTACGGGCTGATTGGAGCCCTGAAGTGAGCCGCCGTTCGCGAGGCTTCAGCATGGTCGAGACCATGGTGGCGATCGCGCTCCTGGGAGTGATCGTAGTCGCAGTCCTTGGCGCGTTCTCGTCGGTGAGCCTGGCGACCCGTCGCTATGCGGTCACCACCAACCTGGACCGTCTCACGCGCTCCGAGGCCGAGTTCATCAAGAGCCAGGCCTACGCCGCCAAGCCGCGTACATACGCCAACGTGGCCGCGCCCGGCTATGCGTTCGCGGTGCAGATCCTTTATTACAACCCCGTCAACCGAACGTTCACAGCCGCGAACAACGACGTCGGGCTCCAGGAGATCGTCCTCACGGTGACCGCGGCCGCGCGCGGGACCGAGACGCTGCGCTTCTTCAAGGTGCGCCCGTGAGCCGCAGCGGCAAGCGTCAAGCCGGCTTCAGCCTCGTAGAGATGATGCTCGGATTGGTCCTCACGACGGTGGTCTCGCTGGCGCTGGCAGGCGCCACGGTGGTCGCGTACCGGACCTTCACCACCGAGACGCGCCAGATCGCGGCCGGCAAGGCCGTGAGCGGTGCCACCCTGACGTTCGTGCGCGACCTGAGCAGTGCCACGACGTTGACCACCGGAACGATCACACGAAATACCGGGACGCTGCAGGTGACCTATGGCGTCCCACCGGCCACCGTCGTGACCTACCGCATCGACGCGGCCAACAACCTGACGCGTACGAGCGGGGGTTCGACCTCGGTGGCCGCGCGTGGCATGCGGTCGGTCACCATTGCACGCGCGGTCAATCCAGTCTGCGCCATCACGGTCACCATCCAGCCGTCCGCGGTGGGCGCCGCAGCGGTCACTCTCCGCGTCAGCCAGCGTGTCGGCACGAGGGGATGTTTCTGATGGCTTCCCGGCACCGCCGCCAACGAGGCCAGGCGCTGTTGCTGGTCCTCGTGTTCCTGGCCGCGCTGCTCCTGCTTATCTGGGGAGCGCTGCGGCTGGCGAGCGGCGCCTTCCTCGGGCAGGCTTCCGTGCAGACCGATACCCGGGAGACTTACGCCCTGGACGCGGGGGTCGCCTATGGCCTGCAGTACGTGCGTGTCGCCGGACCGCTTTGCGGGCCATTCAACCCACCCGCCTTCACCCTCAATTACCAGACGGGCAACGTCACGGTGACCGTGACCATGACGGCACCCGCCACCTGCACGGCCGCCAACCCCGTTGCAGACGTCAAGGTGACAGCGACTGGTATCTCTCGGATCCTTCGTGCGGAATTCGTTCAGAACCCTCCGGGCAGAGTCGGGAACCCGTGGATGGTCCGCTGGCAGGCGTACCAGTGAGCCCGGTGCTGACCCTGGAGATTGGATGGCGCGAGCTCAGAATGCTCGAGGCTGACGGTCGCCGCGTGCTCCGGCACGCCGAGGTCGCGCTGCCGGAGGGAGCGCTCGAGGATGGGATGCCAACTGCCCTGCTGACAACCGCCATACGGAGCGCCGTCGAGGCGAACTCCTTTCACGCGAAGGCGGTCCGCGTCGCCATCGGCGACCAGGGCATCGCGATTCGCGACTTCCGACTACCGTCGCTCCCGGCGAGCGAGCTGGCCCTCGCCGTCCTCTTCGAGGGCCGGCGACTGGTGCCCATGGACCCTGGTGAGGTCTATTACGCATGGCACGCGGATCGTGCACCGGAAGGCTATCGCATCTACCTGGTCGCCGCGCGGCGCGACATGATCGACGCCACCACCCGGGCGCTGAACGACGCCGGCCTCCGGCCGGCGCGAATCGACCTCAAGCCGCTGGCGCTGGCGCGCGGCGTGGGAGCGACCGATGGCCTGCTACTCGACTGGTCACCGAGCGAAGCCATGCTCGTGCTCATGGTCGGTGGACGACCACGGTTTTTCCGCAGCTTCACGCTGGATGCCGCCGCCGACGATCTCGCCGGCCAGCTCGACGAGCTGACGCTGTCGTTGAACGCGCTCGTGAAGTTCGTCCGCGGCGCCGAGCCGGATGTCTCGATCGGGCCCGAAACGTCGCTCCACTTGAGTGGGCGGTTCGCCTTCGTCGACGGTGGAATGGAGGAGGCACGGCGCCGCTTTGAGTTCGCCGTCACGGAACCGACCCCAAGACTTCGCGCTCCGGCCGACTTCCCCTGGCAGGCGCATCTGGCCGGCCTGGGGTTGCTCCAGCCGGTCCGCTGGCAGGACCGCCTCACGCCGTCGCAGGGAGGTGACGCCCGTGTCGCTAACTGATCACTACATCGGCGTCGACTTCGCCCCGGCACGGCCGCCCAACCGCGTTCGGCGACCGCTGGTGGCGCTCGTCCTCGTCCTCGTGGCGCTGGGAGCAACGACCGTGGCCGTGACGCAACTGCTACTCCGCTGAGGCACCGTTAACGAATCTCGCAAGATTACGGCCCTAGGCTCGACAGAGAGTTAGGAGGTACAGGACAACATGCTTCTCGCGAGATTGAATAATGCGCGCCGGCGCTCGCATCGCCACCAGGGAGGCTTCACGCTCGTGGAGCTGCTCGTGGTGATCGCCATCCTCGGCATCCTCGCCGCCATCGTTCTGTTCAACATCTCCGGGGTCAACGCCAACGCGGCCTGCAACGGCATGAA